>UQGU01000001.1 GCA_900540635.1 uncultured Eubacteriales bacterium
GCCACACCAGCGTGCGCGCTGGTTCGCAATGACAGAGCGTTTTCTAACAGCCCCTTTTTATTCTCTGATCAGCGTCACGCCCGCAAAGAGCTGGGAAACCTCTACCGTTTTATCGGTACAGCAAACTGCGTTTTCCCGGCTGTAAAGGCAGCTCAGGCCTTCCAAATCCCAATGGGACAGCGCCTGCATGGCCTGCAGGGCAAGATCTCCCACGCTGCAGTCCCCAAAGAGGACCAGATTGTCATTGGCTGCCGTCAGCAGTCCCGTGGTCTCGTCCAGCACCGGCGGGCAGACGGTGCCGTCCTCATAGGTGTAGAACCGCAGTGCGTCGCCACTGTCCACCGGGAAGGCCCGCAGCGCAGCCACGGACCGGGGCCCATTATAGGCCGCTGCCGCCGCCTGACGGTAGCCGGAATCCGTAGCCTCCAGCAGATTCACACCGAAGCTGCCCTGGCACAGGCTCCGGGAGAAGCCGTCTGTGCTGGTGAGCACAGCTCCGGTCAGCCCCGCGTCGGTCAGAGCGTCGGCCACCGCATCAATGACAAAGGCATTTTTCACAAAGCCGAAGTCCAGCAGCGTATCCAGCTCGTTTTCCCGGGCATAGGCAAGGTATTCCTTGCCCACATTCAGGCGCACCTGATTCTCCCCCAGCAGCTCCAGATCGATCTGGTCGGGATTTTGGGCAAAGGCAGCGATCTGCGCTGCGAAGGCCCCGGCATCAGAGGACCGGGCGGGATCGTACTCCGCTGCCGCCTCATCGTATTGGCTCGCAAAGAGGGCATAATACCGGCTGTACAGCGGCCCATAGTAAATCGCCCGGCTGCCGGTGGCGCAGAAGCGTTCCAGGGCGCGGTACAGGATGGGCTCCACGGTTACGGTCTGGTTGGGATTGGTGCTGACGGTATACAGACTGACGGTATCGTTCCCCGCCTGGCTGAGCTGCTGCTCCGCCTGGATCAGGGCCGTGGAATACACATCGTTCACCTGCCGCCGCTCCGCCGCGGTGCCCTGCGCCCCTGCCCCGTAGTTATATTGCAGGGTGATCTCCCCGGAGTTTGATCCGGAGGCTTCCACCGCTTTCCAGCCTGTCTCGGGGGTTAAAAGGCTGTTGAGTCCGAAGCCAAAGGCTGCCACGGCCAACAAAATGGCCAATACGAACAGAATGGCGCGCAGCTTTACATGGCTCTCCGGCACCTCTACATGTTCCATTTTCGGCGCATAGGGCTCCTTGCCCCGGGCATATCTTGACATAGGAAAATTTCCTTTCCGCGTGGATTTTTCGGTTATTTTACCATAGAAAAACCGAGAATGCAATACAAATTACCATCCCGCAGGGCCCCTCTTCCACCACCGCCTACGGCGGCGGTCCCCCTTCCCCGTAGGGGAAGGTTGGTTATCTTTGACACAAAACAGGGGCGGCAAAAGCCGCCCCTCAGACTGTCGAAAAACCCCTTACGGGCTTTTCCGACAAGTTTTTACAGTCTGCCGCGCGCACTCCTTGTTCGCCTACGGCGAACAACTCGCACAGCGACGCGCTAAGAGCCGCCTACGGCGGTTGCTCTCTGCACAGCGCTGCGGCGCTAGACTTGCAGCCTGAGATGTATTTTCGATTTTATTTGGCGGCTTATGCCGCCAAACTCTGCGAGGCTTTTTTGACAAGCTGAGGGGCGGCAAAAGCCGCCCCTGTTTTGTGTTTGCGCTATATGACTGCCAGAACCAGCAGCAGGGCGAAGATACCGATCAGCACTGCCCGGAAGACCAGGCCTACAATGGCACCCTTCTTCAGGGCCTTGTAGTTGCGGATGTAATTGTGGGTGCGGAAGATGTGGGCGCCCAGCAGGCTCAGCAGGGGCAGCAGGAAGCCCAGGAAATTGTACCAGAAGCTGCCGGTGTCCCGGGCGGGAGCCATATGGATCTCCTCGGGAGAGGCCTCCTTCTTAGGCGTCTGCTTGGGCGGCTCATTTTCATCCCGGATGGTGATGCTCTTGATGGGCACATTCTTGGCCCGCAGAGCCTTGTACTCCTCGATCTCCTTCTTGTTGCCGTAGACAAAGTGGTTGTTGCCGATGTCCACCATCTCGGGCTTATCCTCGCTGTAGTCATGAATGGAGGGGTCGTAGGTGAACAGCTCCTTGTTCTTCTCCAGCTTGGGGTCGGGAATGGGGATGGCGGAGATCAGGCTCTTGGTATAGGGGTGCATGGGGTAGTTGAACAGCTCCTCCGCCTCAGCCACCTCCACGATATCGCCCTTGTAGATAACGCCGATGCGGTCAGAGATGAACCGGACAATGGACAGGTCGTGGGCGATGAACAGATAGGTGGTGCCCTGCTCCCGCTGGAACTTTTTCAGCAGGTTCAGCACCTGGGCACGAATGGAAACGTCCAGTGCGGAAATGGGCTCGTCGGCAACCACCAGCTCCGGCTCCATGATCATGGCACGGGCCAGGCCGATTCTCTGGCGCTGGCCGCCGGAGAACTCGTGGGGGTACCGGGTCAGGTGCTCAGGCAGCAGGCCCACCTCGTTGATCATCTTCTCCACCTTTTGCACGCGGTCCGCCTCATTCTTGTACAGGTGGAAGTTGTACAGGCCTTCGGAGACGATGTAGTCCACGGTGGCGCGCTCGTTCAGAGACGCTGCGGGATCCTGGAAGACCATCTGGATGTTCCGGATGACCTCCCGGTCCAGGGAGTGAGGAATCTTGCCGGAAATGCGGACACCCTTGTAGAGAATCTCACCGGCGGCGCAGGGGTTGACCCGGATGACGGCGCGGCCAATGGTGGTCTTGCCGGAACCGGACTCGCCCACCAGGGAAAAGGTCTCGCCCTTGTAAATATCAAAAGACGCATTCTTGACGGCCTTGAAAGCCTTGTCGCCCTTGCCGAACTCAATGTCCACATTGCGGACGGACAGCAGGACCTCCTTGCCGGTCTTCTCGTCAATGGGGCCATGCTCAGGGAAATGCCTGGAAGTTGCATCCATCTTTGTTGTTTCATTACTCACAGCAGCATGACCTCCTTTCAAATGTTAAATGCTTCCACGAGCTTCTCGTGAAGGTTGCAAATGATCTCGGGCTTTTCGATCTTGGGCGCTCTGGGATCCAGGAGCCAGGTCTTGGCGTAATGGGTATCGCTGACCTTGAACATGGGCGCATCCTGCAAGGTATCGATTTTCAGGCAGTAGGGATTCCGGGGCGCGAAGGGGTCGCCCACGATCTTATTGTACAGAGACGGAGGCGTGCCGGTAATGGAATAGAGCTCCGTATTCCGCTGGGCCAGCTGGGGCAGGCTGGAGAGCATGGCCCAGGTGTAGGGGTGCCGGGGATCGTAGAAAACGTCCTCCACGGTGCCCAGCTCCACGATCTGACCGGCATACAGCACGGCCACACGGTCCGCAATGTTGGCAACCACGCCCAAATCGTGGGTGATGAAGACGATGGTATAGCCGAATTCCTTCTGCAGGTCCTTGATGAGCTTCAGAATCTGGGCCTGAATGGTCACGTCCAGAGCGGTGGTGGGCTCATCGCAGATCAGGATCTTGGGCTGGCAGGACAGGGCAATGGCAATAACGATTCTCTGCCGCATACCGCCGGAATACTGGAAGGGGTAGTCGTCAAACCGGTTCTCGGCATTGGGGATGCCAACCTTCTTCATCAGCTCCATGGCGCGGATCCTGGCCTCTGCCTCAGAGCAGTGCTGGTGCTTGAGGATGATGGAGGTGATCTGCTGGCCGATGGTAATAATGGGGTTCAGCGAGGTCATGGGGTCCTGGAAAACCGTGGCGATCTTCTTGCCGCGGATCTGGGTCAGGTCCTTGCTGTACTTGATATTGGCCAGGTCCAGCACGCAGCGGCCGAACAGGCGGTTCTCCGCCTCGTCCTCCAGCTTGACCCGGAAGGTCACGGCGCTGAACACATCGTTGCGCACCTCGTCGGAATCCATATCCAGGCCCTGGCGCATGGCTTCCCGGCAGCATTTCAGCAGCTTGCGGATCATCTTATTCCGGGAGACCATGTCATAGCGGCCCACGGACAGATAAATCTCCTTGGCAAGATTCACATTGCGGGTGTGCTGCTCCAGGGTGATGGCCTCGGAGATCTCCTTGCGGTACTGCTCCTTCAAATCGGCCATCTTCTTGGCATAGGCCTCATTGTAGGCCGTATCGGCGGCAGCGGCCTTGGCCTTTTCCTGCTGGGCCTTCTTGCGCTCCTCTTCCACAGCCTCGATCTGCTTATCCAGGGCACTGATCTTGGCGGAAGCCTCCTTCATCTTGTCCTTCTCGTGGGAATCCAGGGTCTGCTTGTGGTTGAAGGTCTCGGCCCGCTCAAAGCGCAGGTCGGCGAGCTTTTCCTGGAAGGTCTCGTCCTCTTCGTCGGAAATGGAGGCCTTGGCCTTCTTCTCGGCCTCCAGCGCCTTCATGGCCTTATAGGTGTCTGCGCCGTGCTCCAGCTTGGAATAGGCGTCCAGCTTCAGGCGGATGGAGGTCATGCGCACATCTTCCTTGTGGCCCACATCCAGGGTGACTTCCGCCAGATCCGGGTCGTTGAAGATGATTTTGCCGCTGTCCACATAGCCGTTGGAATCCAGCATATTGGCAAAGGTCTTGGTGAATACGGACTTGCCGGAGCCGGACTCACCCACGATGGCGATGGACTCGCCATCATAGATATCCAGGCTGATGCCGCGGATGGCGGTCAGGGAACGTCCGCGGACCTTGAATTTGACAACCAGGTCCTGAACGGACAGCAATACTTTTTTCTCTTCCATGTTCCGTCCTCCTTACATATGGGTTCTGGGGTCGGATGCGTCGCCCAGATTCTGGCCCACCACGTACAGAACCACGGTGATGATGGAAGCGATGGCCACGGGGCTCCAGAACTCCATCTGCCAGCCGGGGGTGACCATGGCGGCTTCCGCGGCGTAGATCAGACGGCCCAGAGACATCTCGCTCATGCCCATGCCGATATAGGACAGGAACACCTCATAGGAGATGTAGCTGGGCAGCTCAGTGGCAAGCAGGGTCACGATGACGGAAGTCATGAAGGGCAGGATGTTCTTGGTAGCGATCTTGAAAATAGAGGTGCCCAGGCAGCGGGAAGCCAGATTGTACTCCCGATCCCGGATGATCAGCACCTGGGTACGGATAAAATAGGCAATGCTCAGCCAGCCAACCACCGTCAGTGCGAACACCATGGTCCAGAAGGTGGGCGAGAACAGCATGGACAGAACGGAGATGATCAAAATCATGGGCACGTTGCCGATGATGGTATAGACCTCCATCATGACCATATCCACCTTCTTGGAGAAGCCCCACACGGCGCCCAGCATGACGCCGATGGTCATATTGATGGCGGCGCAGATGAACGCCAGGGAGATGGAGATACGGGAGCCGTTCCACACGGCATCGAAGGTGGACTCGCCGGAAGCGCCGGAACCCAGGATCCATTTCAGCTCATGGCCGAAGTAATTCAAAGCCTGGGCAGGTCCCAGATGCTTGGCGTTGGGATCCAGCAGGTTTGCGTAGGGGTCGTAGCTTGTAACAGAGGGATAAATGTAGGCAAACAGGACCACGAACAGCAGAAGACACAGGGCGATGATGTTCACCTTTTTCCGGAAGAACACCCGAAACACGGACTTCCAATAGGAATACCTGGGCGCAGCGATCTTCTCAGACTCCGCGTCGGAATGGGATACGGGAGCAAACAGCTCTTCGTCGGTATACTGATTCAAATCTTCATGCATATTGCTCACCTACCCTTGGAAGTAAAGGAAATTCTGGGATCCACCAGAGAAATGAGGATATCGCCCAGGATGTTGGAGATCACCGTCAGCACGGCGTAGAACAGCGTCACGCCGACGATCACGCCATTGTCGTACTTGTTGATGGCCTGGGTCAGCAGGTTGCCTGCGCCGGGGACGGAATAAATACGCTCGGTAATGATGGCGCCGGTCATGGCAAACAGCAAACTGCTGGGAATGCCGTGGACAATGGGAATGGCGGCGTTCTTCCAGATGTGCTTGGTGAAGATCTCGTTTTCACTGAGGCCGCCGGACCGGGCGAACTTGACATAGTCGCTGTTCATCTGGTCGATCATGTAGCGGCGCATCCACTTCATCAGGTTGGCAATGCTGGGAAGCGCCAGAGAGATGATGGGCAGCACATACATGGCCTTGCTGTTGGTATCCATATCGAAGGAGGTGGGCAGCTTGAAGACGCTGCCGCCAATGGCCTTGAACAGGAAGATATAGGCAAGGCTGGGCACGGCGATAATGAACATGATATAGAACGTGCCGATTTTATCCAGCAGGCCGTCCTTATAGCGGGCCATCAGCAGGCCCAGGGGCAGACCCAGGACATAACTGAGGATGGTGGCAATGACGCCAATGACAAAGGAGAAGCCCATCTTGGACATATTGTTCTTATGGGTAATGGTATTGGTGTAGTCGTCCACAAACCTTGTGGCGTACATAGCGCTCTGTTCCAGAGAACCGGCCACATAGGTAGCTGTATGCAGGTCATCCGCGCTCTTCTCGGAGTGGCCCGTGGGGAAGATCACATCCTTCAGAATGTACGAGCCCTGAGAGGTGGTCATGGTCTCGAACACGTCAATTCCCCGGTTCACCGTGTAGCTTTCGCCCAGATGCAATGTGGCAAAGTTCTGATGGATAAAGGGGAAAGAATTGTCGAAGTAAAGCAGATATTTGTGCATGGTACCGTTGCCAATAATGGCGGGAGAGAACTTCGTTCCGCCGTAAACGGGATCATACAGAGTAAAGGTAAGCGTCCGGGGACCAATGTCCGTGGCTTCGTCCACATAGTGAACATTGTCAAAGAAAATCAGGTCCGCGAAGTAGCTGACAACTCGCTTAATGAGCGGACGATCACGGGTGGCATAAATCACTGCCTGACCGCCGTCCTTGACCTGGCCGTTTTTCTTCCGATCCGCGTCCAGGCGGGTAATGGTATAGCCCTGGGATTCATATTCCTGGGTAAATTTCGCAATGTACTCGTTGGCCGTGTCGGAAGCCTTCTCAGCAGTGACACCGATTTTCAGCGCATCGGAGCGGGTAGCGTCGTCAATTTCTCCGCTGGAGAAAAGACTCTTGATATAGTCGGAATAGGTGGAATAATCAATATAGCCGAAAGCCTTATAGCGGCTCTGCTCGTAGGTAATTCGGCTGTTGCTCTGCATTTTGGAATAGTTCGGGTCGCCGGCAAAAATGGTGGTACGATCCATCAGGGAGTAAACCAACACCATAATCAAAACGACAACGCAAACCGCAGATAATATACCCTTCAGGATTCTAACGAATGTGTATTTCGCCACGGTATCACCCTTTTTCGTTTTATTTTGAAAGATCGGAAGCCCTGAATCAATCGGCAGAGCCTCTGCCCATTGATTCAGAGTTTCCTTTGCCGCAGGTAGCGGAAAATGTGGGGGAGAAAACTCCCCCACATCAGGTCAACCTAAATGGTGTTGTGCGGAATTAGTACAGGCCGATCGACTTGGTCATGTAGCCGTAGGGCTGAATGGTATCCAGGTAGGACTGAGCATCGCCGTAGTCAGGGCCCCAACCGGAAGTACCGGGAGCGATGTCGTAGTTGGCTTCGTTGCCGGTGCTGGTACGGTAGTAGGAGTAGCTGTAAGCGGTGTTGTCGGCATAGGCAACCAGATCAACAACAACCTTGCCGCCCAGAACCTTCTCAATGGACTGCTTATAAGCGTTCATACGGTTGGTGATGGTCTCATTGTAGGAGCCGTAGGGCACGTCGATGTGGATGGGGTTCTCAGCGGAAACCTCAACGCCAACCTGAGCCAGCTCAGCAACTGCCTTGTCCAGGTACTCTACGGCAGCATCGGGATTGAACCAGCCATCGAAGCCGTCGCCGGAGCCGGCGCCGTCGTTGCCGGCGGGATCCCAAACCTTGATGGGATAGCCATCGGCATCCAGCTGAGCCTGCTCGATCTGGCCGAAGTAAGTACCGGCGGGGAAGGTGGTAGCCTCGCCGTTGATCTCAACGGTGACCTCAGCAGTGGTAACCTGGAAGTCGCCGGGGACATAGGCATTTCTCAGAGAAGCGTACTTCAGCTCCTCGCCAACGATGGTGGAGTTGAAAGCGCCGCGGTCGAAGGCCAGACCCAGAGCGTTCCGGAAGTTCTTGTTGCTCAGAGCAGCGCGGGTAGCGGCCTTCTGGTCGTCGGTCTGAGCGGAAACACCAACGGTATTGTCGTTGAAGTTTGCCCAGGAGCCACGGTGGACGTTGACCCAGCCGCAGAAGGTGGAGCCGTCGTTAGCGGTGGTGTAGTGATACAGATCGAAGTAGGTCTTGTCGGAGCCTTCGGGCTTATCCTCCTTGGCCAGAACCAGAGAAGAGGAGTTAAAGGGGCAGCCGGCTACGGTGCCGTCCTTCGCCTCGTTGTACATACGCAGAGGATCGGAACCGTCGTTGAAGTAGATGTTGATGTTGTGGGTCTGCACAGAGTCAGCATTCCAGTAAGAGGGGTTGGCAACATAGCTGGTCACGTTCTTCTCGGTGAAGTTCTTAACCAGGTAAGCGCCGCAGTAAGCAATGTTGGCAGGAGTGGTGCCGTAGTTGCCGGAGGTGTACTCCTCGCCCTCAGCGCCGAAGGTGCCGCCCTGAGCCTTGTAGAAAGCCCGGTTCAGAGGAGCGAAGCAGCCGTAGCCCATCATGGACAGGAATGCGGGGAAGGGCTTCTCCAGAGTGTACTCCAGGGTGTAGTCGTCAACAGCCTTGACGCCGACCTCGGCGAAATCGGTAACCTCACCGCTCAGGTAAGCATCATAGTTCTTGATGCCGCAGCCATCGCTGCTGGTCATCAGATAGCCCAGAGCATCGTTGTTATCGAGAACGTGCTCCATGGAAGCGACCCAGTCATCAGCGGTCACTTCGCCCAGCTCGCGACCCTGCTGGTCAACCCACTTCACGCCCTGACGCAGGTGGAAGGTGTAAACAGTGCCGTCCTCGGAAACCTCATAGCTCTCGGCAATACCGGGCTGCTGCACGTTCTTGGCATCGTACTCCAGCAGAGGAGCCCAGGTAGGTGCGACGAAGTAGTGGTCAGAGGTATAACTGGAGGCAATGCCATCCCAGGTAGCCAGCTCATAGTTAATCGCATAGTTCCAGGTGTCATTCAAGGTGTAGCCGTGCTCGTCCAGGTAAGCCTTGGCAGCCTCGAGCCAGGAAGCAGCGTCTTCACTCTCGCCCCACAGAGCGGTCAGAGCAGAGCGGTCTTCACTGGTGATCAGCTCGTTGGCAACCAGCTTGGAGTGCCATCTGTACTCGTCAACGCCCCAGGAAGTGGTGGTGTCGGTACGGGGAACCACACGGTTCATAGCGAAAGCGCCGCCGTTGCCGTACACAGGGGAGAAGACGCCGGACTCCATCAGCTTGGCGTCCGCCATAGCCATCTTGGCCATACGCAGATTCAGGTCGGTGATCTCAGACTTGGCGTCCTGATAGTATTCATTGAATTCGCCCAGGTTCCAGTCATACAGAGCATCGGAAGCATCGTCGTAATCCATAGCGTCGATAGCAGCCCAGTCAGGACCGGTATAGACGTCACCGGCCGCTTCAGTGGCAGCAGTGGTCTCGGCGGGAGCCGTAGTCGCAGCTGTTGTCGCGGCGGGGGTGCTGCTGCTACAGGCCGCCATGGAAAGCACCATGGTCAGAGCAAGCAGCAGGGCCAGAAATTTTTTCATTGTTCTTCCTCCTTTTTCATTTTGCAGGAATTTGAATTTTTTAATTCACATTCCTGCACAAATCGCTTGGTCTCAAGTGACTTGTGTGCATGATACCACGTTAGCCCGTGAAAATCAATAGGAAATTTGCGTAAAATCCTTTTTTCGGCAGCATTTCTACCAAATGCACAAAGGGAAGGACCATGAAAACATAGTTTTGTAAAAGTTTACCACGTTAAAGTCTCCACGTCGCGCGTACATACGTTCTGCTCGCACCGACATTTTATTAAAATTGCTTTCGTTTTTTGACCTTTCTATTTCAAATAGCCGCCATTCCAAAACACTTGTGCTTAAAATGCGTACATTTTGCAAGCCATTCTTTTTTTCTTTCACATTTTCGCAAATCTGCCCAATTTTTGGGGAGTTTGTCCGTCCATATGCTCAAAACGCCTGTCCGCTTGGCAGAGAATAGCAAAAGAAATGACCCCTGACGATTTGCTTTCGCATCCTCGTCAGGGGTCATCTCTGTTCGCTCTTATTATCTAACATCCTTGGTTAACCTCTCTTTCTGCGGATTGTGGGGCCGCTTCCTGCAATGGCTGTCTCCGCGATACAGTGCTTTCCTTTCTTCGGCAATGAACTCTATTTGAAGCGGAGATACACAGGATGCACTGCCCTTGGCCTAAGTTTCCTCGAGCCCATCGGTGGATACCCTTTCTTTTCTTTGTTTCTTTCCAAAGTCCGGTTGTTCGGTTTTTCTTTGGTCCTTTCTTGGTATCTCTCCCTTGTGACTATAGAATAGCACAATGTCGCCTTGAATTCAAGATGCCATTTTGTATATATTTAACATTTTTATTTTGTATATTGTGCACAAATCATTTTTTTATTTATCATTCTCACAATTCAGCACATTCCGTTTGTTGTGAACATGTTGTAATAGTGGATGTGCTCCGCTATCAACCTGTGCATAATAACGACTCTTTCTATGTTTCATCCCTTTGCTCCACACTGGCTACCAGCCGGTCAAAATCGCTCTGATACAATCTATCCTGAATAACGCGGAATTTTTCATACTCACTTTCCGCAAAAGTTTTCGCAATCGCTGCCGTTACCTTGCCTTTATGCCGGAGCACCTCCTCCTCGTTGAACTGCAAAAAGGCATCCAACCGCGCAGCCCAATCCCGCATATACATAAGTATCTTGTCGGATATTTCTTCCCATCTGCGGCAGTTGTTTCCAAAATGGATACAACTGCGCTTTCCATCAGCTCGCCGGAGGCAAAGATATTTTTCAGGTGCTTCGAGATGGCTGCTTTCTGAACCTCGAACAATTCAGCCATCTTAGCCTGCGTCAGCCATAGATTCTCCCGATATAGCAAGATCTCAACTTTGACATCACCGTTATCTGTTCTGTAAAACAGCACTTCTCTTGTTTCATATGGAGTGATCGCCGTCTCCTTATCCACTGTCAATATTCTCCTCTCCATTTTTCTTTCGATGTACCCGCGGCCATTGTATCAACCGTTCCTGGCTTCGTCAAGGCCAAACTTTTCCTTTTGCTGCGGGAAGTTAAGGTATTTGATATGACAGTCTCACATTTTGGCCGATTTGCTTCTACCTTCTGACATAGTCGCCAATGAATGATCTATTTTCCAGTAATTGACATATCTTCCGCAGATAGATATAATATTTAATAGAAAGACAGAAAGGACGATCACAACGATGAATGAAGATAGAATTGCCCGGCTCTACGGCGACTGCGTCCGGTTTCACGGGCACGATTGCCCGCTGCTGGCCCTGGGGGTACGGGTGTGCGAGACGGCGCTGGAGCGGCTGAAGCTGGAGGATCCCGCCCCGGGCAGGCTGGTGTGCGTCTCGGAATTTGACGGCTGCTGCGTGGACGCCATTCAGATCGGCCTGCACTGCACGGCCGGCGCCAAGCATCTGCTTTACTACAAGACAGGGAAACTGATCTTCACGGTGTATGATCTGGAAACCGGCGCTGATGTCCGCATCTGCGCCCGAAAGGAAATTGCCGAAGATATCCGTCAGATGGAGCCGGAAGCCGTACTTGCCGCCCCGGAGGATGCACTGTTCACCTTTGAAAAGGCCCATCCGCTGACCCCGCGCACCCTTGCCAAGGTTCGGCGCACCTGCACCACCCCCGCCCCCTCTGTCCCTCACCGCATCTCCGGCGTGCAGGACTGCCCGGATCAGTTCCGGAAATTCGATTCCCAGAATTAAATGCTGAAAAGCCCCGTATTTCAGGCGCGTACGTCTAAAATACGGGGCTTTGCTTTCTATACGTTTAGAATTCCAGGCTGCCGGAGGTGATGCACTTGCCGGAGCGGCGGTCGAAGAGCATGATCTGATTGCCGGTGACGGACAGGGGTACCTTGGTGCCGATGGTGAACAGGCTGCTGCCGAAGATCACGCCGGTCAGCAGGAACTCCCCCACCCGGACCTTGACGGTGGACTCCATACCCGTGGGCATCGCGCCATAGATTTCGCCCTGGAGGGCCCCGGTGTCGGCAATGTCCAAAAATTCCGGACGAATGCCCAGGACGAAGTCCTCATTGGTGATTTCGGGCACATCCTGCAGGGAGTCGTCCTCCTCGTTGACCTTGGCAATGTGGTAGCGGAAGACCTCGTCCTTGTTGCCCTTCTCCACGTAGCTCTTTTCGGAAGCCTTCCGCTTCAGAGCTGCTGCCTTGTCGGCGGCCTCTTTATCACGGGAAGCAAACCAAGCCTGCATATCCAGCGCCTTGGCAGGCTTGAAGGTGGCCTTGATACCGCCAAGAACCGTCAGTTCCAGGCTGCCGTCACTGCTCTGCTTGCCCTTGGCATCTACAAAGTTGATAGACGGCGTGCCCACGAAGTCCGCCACGAACAGGTTGGCCGGGTGGTGATACACTTCCAGCGGGGCCTGATACTGCTGCAAAACACCGTTGTTGATCAGGCAGATCTGGGTTGCCAGGGTCATGGCCTCCATCTGGTCGTGGGTGACATAGACAAAGGTGGAGCCGGTCTCCACGTGGAGCCGCTGGAGCTCATAGCGCATTTCCAGGCGCAGCTTGGCATCCAGGTTGGACAGGGGCTCATCCATGAACAGTACCGAGGGCTCCGGGGCCAGGGTACGGGCAATGGCCACGCGCTGCTGCTGGCCGCCGGACAGCTCCGCAGGATACCGGTCCATGAACATGCCGATCTTGACAATGCGGCTGACCCGGCGGACGGACAGGTCGATCTCCTCTTTGGTCAGCTTCCGGGTCTGCATGACGACTTCTCCGTCCTTGCAGAATCGGAACTCTCCATCCAGGGTAAGGCCTGCGTCGGACGCGGCCTTCCGGCCCGCTGCAACCTTGGCCTCCAGCTTGGCGATCTCACCGGCACAATCGGTATTCTTTTCCAGATGATAGCCGAAGAGGGTCTTGGCGGTGTACTGGGAGACGGTGAAGGCATCAATGAGCTTCAGAATCGCCTTCTTCTCCTCCAGCTTGCCGTCCTTATCCCGGCACTCCTCCAGAACGGCGGTGACATCGGCGGGGTTTTTCAGGATCTGGGCCAGGCGGGCGGCGTTTTTGGTCTCAAAATCCACCTTGGCCAGGGGCTCCTTGATATTGGACAGGCCGAAAGAGATATTCTGATACACGGTCATATTGGGCCACAGGGCGTAGTTCTGGAACAGGAAGCCCACCTTGCGCTTGTTGGCCGGAACGTTGATGCCCATATCACTGTCGAAGACCACCTTGTCGCCGATGGTGATTTTTCCGCTGGTGGGGGTCTCCAGGCCGGCGATCATCCGCAGCGTGGTGGTTTTGCCGCAGCCGGATGGGCCCAGCAGGGTGACGAAAGCGTTGTCTTCAATGGTCAGGTCCAGGTCCTCGACGGCATAGAATTTGCCCCAACGCTTGGTAACGTGCTCCAATTTGATTTCAGGCATTTGCTTATCCTCCTATTCCTTTGTCGAGGCTTGCGCCCGTCACTTTGTTTACCAGGGTATTGCACACCAGAATGGTGACGATCAGGATCAGATTGATGCCGCTGGAGAAGGCATACAGGCCCATTTCGTCGAAGTAATCCAGAGTCGTGGACAGGATGAAGCCCTGCACGCACAGCAGCATGAAAAGGGACAGCTCTCTCAGGCAGGTCATAAAGGGCAGCAGATAGCCCGAGATGATGGAGGACTTCTGAATGGGGATGATGATCCGGGTCATGCGCTTGATCCAGGGGATATCCTGGATAATGGCCGCCTCCTCAATTTCGCCGGAGAGCTGCAGCATGGAGTTTAGAGAGCTTCTGCTGGCAAAGGGGATGTATTTAATGGTGCCCACGATGATCAGCAGCGTATAGGTATTGAACAGGTTCATCTTCTCCGTGGAGAACAGAATGAAGAAGGCAACACCCACGGCGATGGAGGGCATCAGGTAGGGCAGGAAGGCCACGGAATTGACGTAGTTGGCCCATTTGCTCCGGCGGTTCTTGGACACGGCGTAGCCGATCATGGTGCCGATGGTGCCGGCCAGCAGCGAGCAGGCCACGGAGACCTTCAATGTACCCCAGAAGGCGTGCCAGATGGTTTCATTGTAGAGGATACCCTTCTGGCCGTACATACCGTTCTCCGTAATATTCTCCGAGGTGAGCCACCACTTGGTGGTCAGGTTGGAGGCGTCGCCGGTGTACAGGAAGGAATAGTCGCCGGGGTTGGGCAGGAATGTTTCAAACGCAAAGGAAATGATGGGGAAAATACTGGTGAAGAAGGTGAAGATCACCAGAATCACCGCAATGATGTATTTGCCCGATTTGCCCAGGTTGATCTTGGAAATCTGGCCGGACTTGCCGGTGACGGTGGTATAGTTCTTGCGGCTGTTCAGGGAAATCTGGTTCATCAGCATGATCGCCACACCGAAGACCATCATGATGATGGCCAGGATGCTGGCCTCACCGGTGTACTTGGAGTTCATGGACACATACTTGGTGGAGAGCGTGCTCAGGCCCAGGTAGTGGGGCACGGGATAGGAGCCCATGGCGCTGCCGAAGACCAGCAGGATGGTGGAGAGAATGGCGGGCTTGACCATGGGCAGGGTAATGCGCCACATGGTCTTCCACTTGGGGGTATCCAGGATGGTGGCCGCCTCCTCCAGGTTGGCGTCCATATTCCGGAAAATGCCGCCGATGAGGATATAGGCAAAGGGCGCATAGTGCAGTCCCAGAACCGTCAGGCTGGGGAACAGGCCCTTGCACCACCACATGGGCATATTGATGCCGAACAGGGCGGCGAGCAGGCCGTTGGAGGTGCCGGTGACGGCATTGGAGTTAAACAGGTTCTGCCACACCACGGCCAGGGTCCACTGGGGCATGATGTAGGGGAAGATAAAGATGGAGGACAGGTATTTCCGCCAGGCCAGATTGGTTCTGGTGATCAGGAAGGCGAACAGTCCGCCATAAAGGATAGACACCAGGCAGGTGCCGACAGCCAGCAGGACGGTGTTCAGCAGAGGCGTCCACAGGTTGGTCTTGGCCATGCGGCTGGTGAAAAGGTCGGTGTAATTGACGGTGGTATAGCCGGAGGCCTGGCCCGTCAGGTGGGCGTCGATGGTACCGGCGTGGATTTTAAAGGTATCCTCCACAATGGCCACAATGGGCGCCACAGTGGTAAAGGTCAGCACAATGCCCAGCAGCAGCAATATCACATTGTGGGGCTTGGAGAAAAAGGTTTTTATCTTGTTCCAGAGAATGGTTCCCTGGCTTGCACGGAGGGTTGTAGGTTGGCTCATGGCTTCCTCCTCTTTTCATGACAAAATGGGATATGCTTTTGAAAAAGCGCCCCTGGATGCGCGATCCAAGGGCGCTTGCCTTCATTATTTTTCAGCAATCATTCAGCACTTAGGGCAGCACCGCACAATTCGGCAAGAGCAGGCAGCGAGAGATTTTTCGCCGGATGAAGGTTCAGAAAGCGAAGGAATACTCTGTGTATTTCCCGCTTTCTGAACCGCACAGCCGGTGGAAAAGATCCGCTGGCTGCCGCAGACGCAATTGTGCGGTGTTGCCCCCAGAAAATTAACCTGCGGAATACTTGGTCAGCATCTCGATCCAGCTGCCAACGGTGAAGGCCACGTCTGCGCAGTACTCGGGATCCTCCAGAACCAGCTTGCCGGTGGTGGTCCACCAGTCGTAGCCCCGGTCGTTCTTGGCTGCGAATTCTACAGTGGTGCCGTCGTCAGCCATGCCGCCGGTGGAGTGGTGGAAGTTGTTCTCGGTCTCCTCGGCAACCAGGGGGTTGGAGGAGTAGCCGCCCATGTCCTTGCCCCAGGCGGAGAAGCCGTCAGCGGTGCAGGTCATATAGGCGATGAAGGCGCAGGCGGTCCAGGGCAGCGGAGAATTGTCGGTGACGAACAGGTAGTGGCAGTAGCCATAGCCGCCGATGCCCTGATAGCCGTCCTCATAGGCAGCAACCTTCACATTGTTGACGGAAACGGAGCTGGACTCCTCTACGGAACGCAGCTTGGAATAAACCAGCAGGCCGAACTGATCCTTGGCGGAAGCATCTACCAGGGTGTTGCAGATGGGGCCGTCATCGGTCTGGGCGTTGTAGCTCTCCACCCACAGCTTGATCCATGCCAGTGCGTACTTGCCGTCCGCGCCCAGGCCCAGGTCATTGGCCTCGGACTCCATGGCGTTGATGGTGGGCTGGAAGTAAGTCTGCTCGTCGGCGGGCAGGGCTTCATAGGCCTCCCGCAGCCATGCGGCGTAGTCATCCCGGGTCAGCATATACAGGAAGTTCTTGCCGACGATCTCGGAGTCAATGTCCATAAACAGGCCATGCTCGCCCTCGGCGACGAAGTCCCAGCAGTTGTCATAGGTCTTGTCGCCAACGCAGTTGTACTCGAAGACCTTGTTCAGAGTCTGCAGAGGCAGGAAGCCCTGGTACTCGTCAGCGGTGGTGCCGTTGGCGTCTGCCCAGTCCTTGGGGATGAAGGTATCCAGAACACCGGGCTGAACCATCTTGCTCTCGATCTGGTTGCCGTCCTGGATCAGGGTCATGGCGAAGGTGCCGGTGGTCTTCAGGGAGTCAGCAGTCAGCTGATCGAAGATCTTGTTGTTTTTGGGCTGCTGCCACTCAAACTCCATATTATAGTTGGGGTCGATGGTCTGCAGATAGGCAATGAACAGGGGCAGTGCGCTCTTGCCGCGGCTGGAGTTGCCAACGCCATAGAACATCTTGCCGTTGGACTCTTCGATGGCCTTCTTGGCCAGCTCTTCCAGGGTCATGCCCTCGGCTTCCTTGATGATCTTCTGGGTCTCGGTCAGATTTTCGGGAGCTTCCGTCTCGGCAGGGGCCGCGGTGGTCTCGCCTGCGGGAGCATCGGTCTTAGGGGCTTCGGTGGTGGCGGCAGGGGCCTGAGAACCACAGGCTGCCATTGCCAGAACCATGGAAAGCGCCAACAGGAATGCGACGATCTTTTTCATAGGGATTTTCCTCCTCACTAGATTCGAAGCGGTGTGTCACCGCCTTGGTATCTATATATTACCGGCTTCTTGCACAAAGTGCCAGTGGTCAAACCTGCGATTGTTTGTGATAATCTGCTATTTTTGTGCAAGTGGCTTAAATTTCTCTCCGTTCTATGATATAATTAGGGCAATTCGCAGGCAGTCACAGTTTTTGAGCTGTTTTTCAACACTTCTTTTGTATGTTTTGCAGAAAGGCTTTCTATGAAACGACTTCTTTTGCTTTTTCTCGCCGCGGTTCTGCTGCTGTGCGGCTGTTCCGCTCCCCAGGTCCAGGATTTTGCCCCGGATGAGGCGGAACGGTTGGTGATCTATACCTCCCACAAAAAGGATGTATGGTGGCCCATTGTCAAGGAATTTGAGGCCCGCACCGGCATCTGGGTTCAGGTGGTACAGGGCGGCACCAACGAGCTGCTGGAGCAGCTGGAAAACGAAAAGGACAGCCCCGCCGCAGATCTCATGTTTGGCGGCGGCGTGGAAAGTCTGGAGGCCAATGCAAATCTCTTCACCCCCTACCATGCAGAGGGCTCCGACAGCATTCTGCCCCAATACCGCAGCGCCGACGGCCTGTGGACCCCCTTCTCTGCCCTGCCTCTGGTGCTGATCTACAACCCCAAGCTGCTCTCTGCACAGGACCTGACAAGCTGGGCAGACCTTTTGAAGCCAGAGCTCCGGGGCCGCATTGCCTTTGCCGACCCCGCCGTCTCCGGCTCCAGCTATACGGCCCTGGTGACCATGCTGGAGGCTCTGCACCTGGACACAGACGAAGGGCTGCAGGCCTTTGCTCTGAATCTGGAGGGCCGGCAGCTCAGCGCCTCCGGCGATGTGCTCTCCGCCGTCGCCGCCGGGGAAAGCTGGGTTGGCATCACCCTGGAGGAAACCGCCAGCCGCCGGATTGCCGCCGGGGAGCAGCTGGCCATGGTCTACCCCACCGACGGCACCAGCTGCGTCAGCGATGGCAGCGCCATTGTGGCCGGGGCCAGGCACCCGGACAATGCCAGGCTTTTTGCAGACTTTACGGTGAGCCGGGATGTGCAGTCTTTGATGCAGGAGCAGTTCTGCCGCCGCTCCGTCCGCAGCGACATTGTCCCCACCGCCGCCCTTCCGGTTCTGGACACCATTCCGCAGGTGACCTATGACCTCTCCTGGGCCAGCACCCACCGGGATTCCCTGCTCATGAGCTGGGAATTTTACTTAGGATCGGAGGCCGAAAAATGAAAAAGCACGGCTTTCGCTCCTTTCGGCGGCAGCTGAACGCCGCATTTTTGGCGGTTTCCCTGATTCCGCTTCTTCTCTGCTCGGTGCTGCTGGTCCAGATTTTCCGGCTGCGCATCTCCGCCGATACCCAGCAGGCCGCCCAGCAGCAGCTATCCGCTGCGTCTGCCGCTCTGGAAAATGTCCACACCCATCTGGAACAGACCGCCGAATCGCTGCGGGAAGACCCCCTGGTGGTGCAGGCCCTTTTCCGGGAGGAGGCCGAGGATTCCAAGGTCTATGCCCAGCTGTTCCAGGCCACGGAGTCTCTGCGCAGCTTCGGCACCTTCCACCTGTACGATATCAGCGGCTGCTGGCGCTACTCCACCCAGTCCGCCCCGGAAAATCGTTCCCTTCCCACCAACTGGGGCATTCTCTACCGCGCAGCCCATGTCCCCGGCAGCGTTGTCTATGACGCCGCCCAGGAGAGCGCCGTGCTGCTCCGGGCTGCGGCCCTCATCACGGACCGCTACGGCGCGCCGGTGGGCTACCTCGTTATGGAGCAGGACAGCGCCCAGCTCTCCGCACTGCTGGGCGGTCTGGCCGGAGCCCAGAATCAGCTGCTCCTGCTGGATGCCCATTGGCGGCCCATTTTCGGCACCCAGCCCAGCCAGCTCCAAGCCCTGACGGACAGTCTGCGGGAGCACCTGCTCTCCGGCAAATCCCTGAACAGCGCCAATTTTCTGTTCACCGCCGCCCAGGTGCCGGAAGCCGGCCTGTACCTCATTTTGCAGCAGCCCCAGGTGTTCACCCGGGGAACCTTGCAGCTATTCTACACCGTCAGCGCTCTGTGTGCCCTGGGCTGCATCATTGTGAGCATTTTTCTTGGCTTACAGCTGAGCCGCCAGATTTTTGAGCCCATCGGGCGGCTGCACCGGGCCATTCGCCGGGTAGAAAAAAACGATCTGGCCGTTCAGGTACCCATTGACCGCCGGGAAAACGAGCTGACAGAGCTTGCCCGGCAGTTCAACCACATGGTCACCACCCTGAGCGCCAACCAGCAGGCCCTTCTGGAAAACCAGAAAGCCCTGAACGAGGCCCAGATCCGGATGCTCCAGGCCCAGCTGAATCCCCATTTCCTGTGCAACACCCTGGACACCATGAAGTGGATCAGCAAGATCAATCAGGTGCCCCAGGTGGCGCTGATGTCCACCAATCTGGCAGATATTCTCCGCTTCTGTATCTCCCCTGCGGAATTCGTGCCATTGCAGCGGGAGCTGGAGATTCTGGAGCGGTACGTAGAAATTCAAAAAATCCGCCTCAGCGACAGCTTCACCTTTGAAGAGGATGTGCCCGAGAAGCTGAGAAGCTGCATGGTCCCCAAAATGCTCTTACAACCCCTGGCGGAGAACGCCATCCTGCACGGGCTCTCCGGGGTAAGCGCCGGGCAGCTGCTGGTCACCGCCCGGGAAACGGATGAAAAGCTCCTGGAAATTCGGGTCTGTGACAACGGCTGCGGCCTGCCGCCGGAGCTGCTGGGCCCCTATCGCCCCCCGGAGCAGTCCACGGGACACCTGGGGCTATTGAACGTTGATACCATCTTGCGCAAGCACTACGGCGAGCGCTTCGGCCTCCGTCTGGAAAACCGGGAAGACGGAATTGGCGCCTGCGTTGTGGCTTGCCTGCCCATAGAGAAAGGAGAGAGCCAATGCTGAAAGTTTTGGTTGTAGAAGATGAGGAGCTGATCCGGAAGGGAATCGTACTGGCAATCGATTGGGCAAGCCTGGACTGCGTTGTAGTCGGACAGGCCGCCAACGGAGAAGAGGGCCTGGAGCAGGCGGAGAAATGCCGCCCCGGCCTGATCATCACGGACCTGAAAATGCCCAAAATGGACGGACTGGAAATGATTGCACAGCTGCGGGCCCGGGGCAATGATGCCTTCGTCATCATCCTCACCGCCTACGATAGCTTCGCCTATGCCCAGCAGGCCCTGCGGCTGGGAGCCGTGGACTTTCTATTGAAACCCTTCCACGACGGCGATCTGGAAAATGCCGTCATGCAGCTGCAAAATAAGCTGAGCCAACAGAGAAAGCCCCCTGAGGTGCGGCTGCAGGAAATCCGTTCCGGTGCAAAGACCCGCTACGTTCAGGAGGCTATGGACTATATTGGAAAGAACTGCGGCAGCAGTGAGCTGTCCGTCAGTCAGGTGGCCTATGCCCTGGGGCTCAGCGAAGGGCACCTGAGTCATCTGTTCAAAAAGGAAACCGGCTCCACCGTGGGCAGCTATCTGACCCGCTGCCGCATTCAGAAGGCCATGGGCCTGCTGCGGCAGGGCAAGCTGAAGGTCTACGAGATAGCCGAGGCCTGCGGCTACCGGGACATCACCTATTTCTCCGGCACCTTCAAAAAGCTGGTAGGGCTGACCCCCAGCGAATATCAGAATCAGGCGAAGTAATGGTCTCCCCGTAAAAAAGCTTCCCCTCCGGGGGAGCTGGCTCGCGCTAGCGAGACTGAGGAGGGGCATAACGGGCGAGAGTTGTTTGAAAATGCACAATACACCTGCCACTCTCTCCCGTAACACCCCTCTTCCACCGCTGCGGCGGTCCCCCTTCCCCGATGGGGAAGGTTTAGAGGCTCAATCCTCCCTCGTGCCGTCGTGGCAGGTTTCGCAGAAGCGGGCGAAGAAGGAGGGCTCCTCCCCTGCCCCGTCCAGATGGGACAGGCTGCCGAACTGGGACATCCGGAAGATCGCTTTCCCCTCCCGGCGCTCTTCCGTTGTCAGCTTGGTGACGCTGCTGGTCAGGGCCACCGTATGGTGCCACAGCACCACAGGGGAGCAATCCAGGAGCCTGGACAAAAGCACGCATTCCACGCCGAAGTGACAGAAGAAAAACAGATTGTCCGTATTGGGCCGTTCCACCCGGTACAGATGCCCCTCCCGGCGATAGCCGTGGTCGGCCAGAACCGCATCAAACTGCCCCGCCACATCCCGATAGACATCCCGGATGGACGTAGACGCATATGCAGGAGCCTCGAACCACCTTTCCGGGTCGTAGTACCTGGGGTCCTCCACCCAGCTTTCCGGCAGCAGGTCCCAGCCAAGCCCCGTGGGGTGGAAGGCGGCAGGAGTCTCGTAGCCTGCGTCAAATTCCCGCAGCCACGGGCAGACCTGGGCCTGAGCCCCAACCTTTTGCAGCGTCAGCGAGGCGGTATCCCGTGCCCGGCCCAGCGGAGAGGTATAATAGTACCCATTGGGGATGTTTTCCAGGCGACGGCTCAACAGCTCTGCCTCCCGCCAGCCCTTTTCCGTCAGGGTATCGCGGGCATAGTCAGGCTCGGCGTGGCGGACAATATAAACATTCATAAAGGAACGGCCCCCTTGTTTTTTCTTGATTATACCGCCGGGAAGGAGCAAAGGCAAATTATTTTTCCGTTTTTCTTGTTTCTCCGCTTCCGTTTGCCTACTATATAGGTGTAAGGCCCTTACGTTTCTATCAACAAACGTTCACAAGGAGCAAGCTATGGAAGACAACGCCATTGTGGAGCTGTATTTCGCCCGCTCGGAACAGGCAATTCGGGAAACCGAGCAGAAATACGGCGCTTATCTGAATACCATTGCAACAAACATTCTCCATCTGCCGGAGGATGCGGAGGAAACCGTCAGCGACACCTATCTCGCCGCCTGGAATGCCATTCCCCCAACCCGCCCCAGGGTGCTGCGGCATTTTCTCAGCCGCATCGTGCGAAACAAGGCCTTTCAGCGCTACAGCTATCTGACCGCCGCCAAGCGCTGCGCGGAGACCGATGTTTTGCTGTCGGAAATCGAGGACTGTCTGCCGGACGGGCGGCAGGACACCACCCGGCGCATGGAGCAGCGGGTGATTACACAGAGCATCAACGCCTTTTTGGGGAGCCTCTCCCGAGAGGAGCAAGGCATTTTCACCGCCCGCTATTTTTACGCCGTACCATTGGAGCAAATCGCCGAAACCTACGGGAATTCCCTGCGGCAAATTCAATACCGCCTGCAAAAAATGCGGACTTCCCTGCGCAAGTGTCTGGAACAGGAGGGTATTGCAGTATGACGATTCAGGAATTCAACAAGGCCATGAACGGGATCGATGACCGTTTTCTCTCTGCCTGGGAGGAGCGGCAGGAAAAAGTGAATTCTTTTCCCCAGGACAAAGGGAGCTACGAAGCAAAGCGCAGCCATCGCCGCCTGTGGGTGCTGGTGCTGGCTGCCTGTCTGGTGATTGCCCTGGCGATCACCGCCTACGCCACCAACTTCAGAGGACTCCGGGAGGCCCTGGCCGGGACCCTCTGGAATCTCTCCGACGAGGAGGCCGCCTATGTCACCCCGGAAACCGCAGCCGCAGAGTCCGAGGCCGGTTGGAGCTGCGCCGTGACGGAGAGCCTTTACACCGGCGAGAAAATCATGCTGTCCGTCACCGTCCGGGCTGGGGATGACTACCTTCTGGTTCCGACCTACGCTTCGCCCCAGGATTCCGTGAGGGAAATCGGTCTCACAGGAAGTGAAACCCTGCAGGCCTATGCAGACAGGCTGGGCAAAACCCTTCTTTCTGCCAACGCCACCATGGAATTTGCCGACTGGGACACCAACGGTCAGGGACTGTTTGTCAAGAGCTGGTCCGCCGATGAGATCACCCTTGTGATCTCCAGCGAGCAGCGCACCCGGGGCCCGGAAGCTCTCTCCGGCAGCTGCAGAGTTCTTGTCCATAATCAGAAAACGGGCGACAAGGATTTCGAGGTACTGCCCCTGAACCTGACCGCCGCACCGGAGCCGGAGGGCGATGTAAAAATCTTCCACCCCTTGTCCGCCGACAGTGTGCCCGGCATGCGGTTTGAAGACGGAACGCTGACGAAAACGCTCCGGGGTTACCGCCTGCAGCTTCCTTTCACCGTCACGGATGAGAACACCTGGAAAACCTATTGGAAGGTTTACTGCGAGGACCTGAACCTCTATGGGCTGCTGGATTTTGAAACCGGAAATATGATCTTGGATGATATTCCTACCAATGATTTCAGCAGCGTTGTCATTCAGATCCTGGATGACGATTCCAATATCGCCGGAACGCTGGAAGTTCGGGAATATATCGGATAATCAAAAGCACCGAAGAAACGGTTTCTCAACCGTTCTTCGGTGCCCATTTTTATACCGCTCCCAGGTACTCCTCCAGGCACAGCCCGGTGTCCTTCATATCCATGGCCACCTCTACGCCCACATAGCGGAAATGCCAGGGCTCATTGGTAATGCCGGTGATGTCCTCCTTGTCGGCGGGATAGCGAAGAATGAAGCCGTACTCCCAGCAGTGGACGGCCAGCCATTCATTGGCCTCCTTGCCCACAAGGTCTGTGGAAAGGCCCAGCTCGTGCTCGCTGGTGCCGGGCAGGGCCACGGTTTTCAGAGACTCGGCGTAGGCTTCCTCATGGGTCATGCCCTTGTCCTCATATTCCTGGGTCCGCAGCTCCAGAATTTGAATCTGCTGCTTGTGGGTACGGTAGGCGCTGTTTAAGTAGCAATCGTTTCCGGCGGCCCGGCAGTCGGCCAGCATCTGCCGCAGGGGCTCTGCGGCGATGCGCTGGATGGGCCGGTCCTTTTCCACCTCCACGGTGTCCCAGGTCCAGTCATCGGGGATGGGGTTGTCCTTGTTGACCAGCACCACCTGGATGCCCTTGGGGGTAAAGTACCAGGTTCGGCCATCTATGGACTGCTTACCCACGGCGGCGCTGCCGTCTTCAAAGAGGTAATAGCGGTATTCGCCCTGTTCCAGCCAGCCGGTCTGCATGGCCCCCTCCTCCGAGAGGAAGTAGCGCTTGCCGTCCAAATCCAACCACCCGGTCTGCATCAGACCGGACTCGTCATAATGGTGTCTGCCGTCCGCCTCGTCTTCCCAGCCTGTGACCATGGTGCCGTCCTCCCGGAACAGGCGGATGCCGTCCTCCATGGTCTGCTTTCCCGTGCGGGGGACGCCGTCCTCGCCCAGGTAATAGGTTTTCCCGTCCAGGGTCAGCCAATCGGTGGCCAGAACGCCGTCTTCTCCGAAATAATAGCGATTTCCGTCAATTTCCTGCCAATCGGTAACCATGGTGCCGTCCTTGGCAAAATAATAGCGGGCCTCCCCGATCTCCTGCCAGCCGGTGGACATGGCCCCCGTGGTGGGGTTAAAATAATAGGTCTTTCCGTCAATGACGGTCAGGCCCAGGCGGAGAACGCCGTCGCTGCCAAAGTAGCAGCGGCCCACCTCCAGGTCGCACCAGCCGGTCTGCATCCGGTACGCCTCATCGAAGTGATAGATCCGGCCCTCAATGGTCTCCCAGCCCGTAACTTTCTTTCCGTGAAAATCCTTATAGGAGTAGACGCCGTCCTTCTGTACCCAGCCGCTGCGGTCCACATTGCCGTCAAACCAGACCCAACCGGCAGCGCCGATCATGCCCAGCCCTGCCAAAATCAGCAGGATACACAGCACATTTCTAAGCTTTCGATTCATCCAAAGAGCCTTCCTTGTTTCTTTTTCCGCCATTTTATCACAAAAGAAGCATAAATGCAACCGTGGCAGGGCCGGAAAATGCGTCAAGGGCCGCTGCGCAGGATTTCCACGCAGCGGCCCCATGCCTTTTCGTTATTTCAGATAGCTCTTCAAATACTGGCCCGTATAGCTCTCCGGGATCTCGGCTACCGCTTCCGGCGTGCCGCAGGCAACCAGCGTGCCGCCCCCGTCGCCGCCCTCGGGGCCCAGATCGATGAGGTAATCGGCGGTCTTGATCACATCCAGATTGTGCTCGATCACCAGCACCGTGTTGCCCGCATCTACCAGCCGGTTCAGCACCTCAATGAGCCGGTGCACATCGGCGGCATGGAGGCCTGTGGTGGGCTCATCCAGGATATAGATGGTGCGGCCCGTGGCCGTGCGGCTGAGCTCCGTTGCCAGCTTCACCCGCTGGGCCTCGCCGCCGGAGAGGGTGGTACTGGCCTGGCCCAGCTTGATATAGCCCAGGCCGACCTCGCAGAGCATCTGGGCCTTCTTCCGAATCTTCGGCAGATTCTCGAAGAAATCCACAGCCTCTTCACAGGTCATATCCAACACCTGGGCAATGTTCTTGCCCTTGTAGAGGACCTCCAGGGTCTCCCGGTTGTACCGGGCTCCATGGCAGACCTCGCAGGGGACGTATACATCCGCCAGGAAATGCATCTCGATCTTCACCAGGCCGTCACCGGAGCAGGCCTCGCAGCGGCCGCCCTTGACATTGAAGCTGAACCGGCCCGGGCCATAGCCCCGCATTTTGGCATCCGCCGTGGAGGCGAACAGGTCCCGGATGTCGTTGAAGAGGCCCGTGTAGGTGGCCGGATTGGACCGGGGCGTCCGGCCAATGGGGCTCTGGTCAATGTCGATGACCTTGTCCAGGTTTTCCAGCCCCTCTACGCAGCGGCAGGCTCCGGGGCGGCAGCGGGCGTGGTTCAGTTTGGACAGCAGGGTCTTATTCAAGACCTCGTTGACTAAGCTGGATTTGCCGGAGCCGGACACGCCGGTGACACAGGTGAAGGTCCCCAGGGGGATGGACACGTCGATGTCTTTCAGGTTGTTCTCCCGCGCCCCCCGCACCGTCAGGAATTGCCCGTTGCCGGGTCTGCGGGTTTGGGGCACCGGAATCTTCTTTTTGCCGGAGAGGTATTGCCCGGTCACGGACTCCGGGCAGTCCAGAATGTCCTGCAAAGTGCCCGCTGCCACGATGTTTCCGCCGTGGCTGCCGGCCCCGGGGCCAACGTCTACGATATAGTCCGCTGCACGCATGGTATCCTCGTCGTGCTCCACAACGATCAGGGTATTGCCCAGATCCCGCAGATGCTTGAGCGTTGCCAGCAGCTTGTCATTGTCCCGCTGGTGCAGACCGATGGAGGGCTCGTCCAGGATATACAGGACTCCCATGAGGGAAGAGCCGATCTGGGTGGCCAAACGGATGCGCTGGCTTTCGCCGCCGGAGAGCGTCCCCGCCCCCCGGGAAAGGGTCAGATAGCTCAGGCCCACGTCCGTCAGGAACCGCAGCCGGGAGGTGATCTCCCGGATGATCTGCTGGGCCACCACGGCCATATTGCCCTCCAGCTTCAGATTCTCCATAAATTGCAGCTCCTGCACCACGCTCATGCGGCAGAACTGCATGATGTTCAGTCCGCCTACGGTGACCGCCAGGGCCAGCTCGTTCAGGCGTTCCCCGTGGCACTTGGGGCAGGGGGCCGTTGCCATGCACTCCTCCAGCTCCTTCCGGGCTGCATCGGACTGGGTCTCCCGGTAGCGGCGGGAGATGTTGTTCAGGATACCCTCAAAGGGCTGCTCCAGAACGCCCATGCCGTTGCCCCGGTTGTAGGTCATGCGCAGCTTTTCCGTGCCGGTGCCGTAGAGGATGACCTGCATGGCCTCCTTGGATAGGGTGTTCACAGGGTCTGTCAGGGAGAAATGATACTTCTGGGACAGTGCCTCAAAATACATCCGGAAAATGGAGTCCGTCCGGGCGCTCTGCCAGCCGGAGGCCTGAATGGCCCCGTCAAAAATGGACTTGGTCCGGTCCGGGATCACCAGGTCCTTATCCGCAATGAGCTGGAAGCCCAGTCCGGTGCAGCTGGGGCAGGCACCGTTGGGGTTATTGAAGGAGAACATTCTGGGCTCCAGCTCCGTCAGGCTGATGCCGCAGTCCTCGCAGGCATAGTTCTGGGAGAAGCTCAGCTCCCGGTCCTCCTTGGGCAGCTGGACGGTCACCAGGCCGCCGGAATGGGTGCAGGCGGTCTCAATGGAGTCCGTCAGCCGGCGGCGCAGGCCGTCCTTCAATACCAGCCGGTCCACCACCAGCTCAATGGTGTGCTTCTTGTTCTTTTCCAGCTTGATCTCTTCCGTCAGGTCGTAGAGAATGCCGTCTACCCTTACCCGGGCGAAGCCCTGCTTCCGGGCATCCTCCAGGACCTTCACGTGTTCACCCTTTTTCCCGCGGATCACCGGAGAGAGCACCACAAACCGGGTTCCCTCTCCCAGGGCCTCCACCCGGTCTACGATCTGGTCGATGGTCTGGCGGCGAATCTCCTTGCCGCACTTGGGGCAGTGGGGGATGCCCACCCGGGCCCAGAGCAGACGCAGATAGTCGTAGATCTCCGTCACCGTGCCAACGGTGGAGCGGGGGCTCTTGGAGGTGGTCTTCTGGTCAATGGAAATGGCAGGGGACAGGCCGTCGATGGAATCCACATCCGGCTTATCCATCTGCCCCAAAAACTGCCGGGCATAGGAGCTCAGGCTCTCCACATACCGCCGCTGGCCCTCGGCATAGATGGTATCAAAGGCCAGACTGGATTTTCCCGAACCGCTGAGGCCGGTAAAGACCACCATTTTGTCTCTTGGTATCTCCAAATCTACATTTTTCAGGTTATTTTCCCGGGCACCCCGGACAATGATCTTATCGTTCATAGACTGCCTCGCTTTTGTTGTATCTGCAAGCCGGCTTTCCGCCGGAATTTTTGTCGCTTGGCTATTATACCACATTCTTTTTTATTTCACAACATGTTTTTCAAACGAAAATTCGCATTCATTCCGAAAAAAATCGGGGCTGTTAGAAAACGCTCTGTCATTGCGAACCAGCGCGCACGCTGGTGTGGTACCCCAAGGGTATTTCCTTCGGGCACAATCCCCCGGATTTTCAAACATCTTGGCCGTAAAACCAAGCTGTTTCCATCCAACCGGGGGGCTGCCACACCACTGTGACCGCAGTCACGTACATAGCGCAACCGGCGAAGCCGGCTCTTAGCGCGGAGTAGTGACGTCGGTCACTGGTTCGCAGCGACATACTTTTCTAACAGCCCCAAGTTTTTTGCAGTCTGCTGCGCGTAGAATTCGTGCGCCTGTGGCCCACGAATTCTACACTCCGCATCCTGAGAAGTATTTTCTGTCAGGTACACACCCCGACAGAAAATGATTTCATCCTATTTGGCGGCCTGCGCCGCCAAACTCTGCGAGGCTTTTTTGTCCATTCACCTAGGCTTTTTTTGAATTTTTCTTGCATTTTACATGCCTTCATGGTAGAATAAGCAAAACTATGCAAAATAGGAGGTATCTGCTTTGAAGCGGATCAAGCACATTTTTGGGGTGCTATTGCTGGTTCTTGCGTTTCTGCCGCTGCGGGCCGATGCCGTCAGTGCGGCCACCCGGCTGGACTATACTGCAACCATCAACGTGGACGGCGATGCCATGGTCAGCCTGACGCTGAATCTTCACCTGGAGGATGCCAATCAGAATCTGAGCTATCCCCTGCCCGGGACCGCCTCCAATATCACCGTCAACGGTGCCTCCCCCGCCACCAACAAGTCCGGCTCCCTGACCGTCGTCAGCCTGACCCGGGTCACCGGCGGACAGCCGGGGGACTATGTGGTCACCATTTCCTACAGCCTTCCCAAGGTGGTCACCGTGGCCATGAAGGCCGACCCGCTGAACAAAAGCAAGCAGATTGTGGACAAGGACAATCTGAAGCTGGAGCTTCCGCTGCTCAGCGGCTTCGCCTATCCCATCAGCGCCATGAACTACACCATTACCCTGCCCGGTGAATTCACCTCTACCCCGGATTTTTACAGCACCTATCAGCAAAACGGCCTTGCCTCGGAGCTGAACCTGCTGTATAACGGCAATATGCTCACCGGCAGCAGCAAATCCGACTTTAACGACCACGAATCCGTCTATATGACCATGACGCTGTCCCCGGATATGTTCCCCGGTGTCAGCACCTACCAGCGCACCGGCAATCCGGAGCTGGTACCCATGGGCATTCTGGCAGGTGCAGCCCTTTTGTACTGGCTGCTCTTCCTGCGGACCTTCCCCGCCCGGCGGGAGAACTGCACCATCCCCCCCGAGGGCATTACCGCCGGTGAGCTGGGCTGCCGTCTGTTCCTGAAAGGGGCAGATCTGACCACCATGGTGCTCTGCTGGGCACAGCTGGGCTACATTCTCATTCAGGTGGACGGCCGACGGGTGCTGCTGCACAAGCGCATGGATATGGGCAACGAGCGCAGCCTCTTCGAGGTGAGGACCTTCCGCAGCCTCTTTGGAGACCGGCGGGTGGTGGATGCCTCCAGCCTGGCCTACGCCAAGACCCTGCGCAAGGCGAAATCCATGATTCCCGGCGAAAATACCATCTGCCGCTCCACCGAACGGAAGCGGAACATCTATCGCTATCTGCTCTGCGCCAGTCAGGTGTTCTGCGGCATCTGCATGGCCATGAACATGACCTCCATTACGGCGCTGCAAATTCTGCTGTGCCTGCTCTTCGGCGCGCTGGCCGTGGTGACGGCCTGGCAGCTGCATAAGGCTGCCTTCTGCGTCATCGGCAGAGACAGGACGGGCTTCCTGCTGGCTGGCATCAGCCTGGCGGTATGGCTCATCATTGGGCTCATTGCCAAGGTCGTCTGGATTCCCCTGGCGGAGTGCGCCGGGCAGATCTTGCTGGGCTTCCCTGCCGCCTGGGGCGGCCGCCGGTCCGAGGTGAACCGGCACGAGGTTGCCCAGCTGCGGGGACTGCGGCACTATCTTTCCCATATGCCCGCCGAGGACGTGCAGCGGCTTTTGGCCGCGGACAGCAGCTACTATTTCCGCATGGCTCCCTATGCCATGGCCCTTGGGGTGCTGCATCCCTTTACCCAGGCCTTCGGCAAGCGCAAGCTCCCCCAGTGCCCCTACATCGTCACCCGTGTCCACGGCAGCCGCAAGGCTGAGGACTGGGAGACCCTTCTGAAGGACCTGACCTCCCGCATGGATGCCCGGGCCAAGCGCATGGAAATGGACCGCTGGCTGGCCGTCCGGTTCCGCTGAGCGCCGCCAATGCCATGAAAGGAACCGCCATTTATCATTCGCCGGTGGGCGCCATACAACTGGATTGGGAAGACGGCGCGGTCACGGCACTGAAGACCCCCCAGGCCGATGCAAAAGCCGATGCACCGAACGAGCTGGTGGAGTCGGTGTTTCGGCAGCTGGATGAATATTTTGCCGGGACGCGAAGGGTATTTGATTTTCCGTACCGGCTGCACGGGACTCCGTTTCAGGAAAAGGTCTGGGCAGCACTGCAGCAGATCCCTTACGGCGAAACCCGCAGCTATAAAGACATCGCCCGGGCCATTGGACACCCGAAGGCCTTTCGCGCGGTTGGCATGGCAAATCACGCAAACCCTGTTTTTATCGCCATCCCCTGCCACCGCGTCATCGGTGCAGACGGAAGCCTTACCGGCTACGGCGGCGGACTGGCAATGAAGCAGGCCCTTCTTGCGTTGGAACGGTCCCACAGAGAATCCGTGGAATCCGGCATTCAGCCGCCGTATCCGCCGCGCAATGCATAAGCAAATATCCGCTTTTTCCAGCGAACCCGCTTCTTTCATACCCACTCCGGCTGCGCCTCAAAGCGCAGCCGTTTTCCGTTCCAGGGGAATTCCAGGCCGGCGGAGAAGAGGCGAATTTCCGTCTCCTTTGCCCGGCTGCCATACTTGTGGTCCCCCACCAGAGGGAAGCCCCGGGAAGCAAACTGGACACGGATCTGGTGACTGCGGCCCGTCTCCAGGAAAACGCGCACCAGGCTCTCCTCCCCGGCCCGAACCACCTGATAGCGCAGCGCCGCAGGGCGCACCCCGGCGCGCTGCCGCTTGACCACGAAGACCTTGTTCTTCCGGCTGTCCTTCCACAGCAGGTCCTCCATGCGGCCCATCCTCTCCTCCGGGCAGCCATGAACCAGGGCGAGGTACTCCTTTTTCAGCTGCCCCCGGGCAATGAGGGCGCCAAGCTTTGCCGCCGCCTGCTTGCTGCGGGCAAACACCATCAGCCCGCCCACGCCCATGTCCAGCCGGTGTACGGGGAAGAATTCCCCCGGCAGCACCTGCGCCAGAAGCTGCGGCATTTCCTTTTCCGAATCCACCCCCACAGGCTTGATGCAGATCACAAGATCCGGGGTTTGGGTGATAATTTCCATAGATGATCTCCTTTGGATTTTCTACTAACCTTCCCCGATCATACCATACTCCCGTAAAATTTTCCACATTTCATTGCAAGTTTTGATATTATCTGCTATACTGTATAAAAATACATTTTATTGAAGGAGATTCTACCCATGACCACGGAAGAATACCGGAAAAAGAGGCCCCTGGCGATTTTTCTGCATTACTTCAAAAACCACCGGCAGCTGTTTGCCGTTGACATCACCTGCGCCCTGCTGATTGCGCTGATCGATCTGGCCTTTCCCCTGGTAACCCGGGCCAGCCTCTATGACCTGCTGCCCAACGGAAAATTCGGCGTGTTCTTTGCCCTGATGGGCACCTGCCTGGCCTTTTATGTACTGCGCAGCTTCCTGAACTATATTGTCTGCTACTATGGCCACACCTTCGGCATCCGGGTGGAGGCGGACATCCGGGCGGACCTGTTCCGGCATATGCAGGACATGAGCTACGACTTCTACGACGCCAACCGCACCGGTCAGCTCATGAGCCGCCTGACCTCGGACCTGTTTGAACTGACGGAGCTGGCCCACCATGGCCCGGAGGATGTGCTCACCTCCTCTGTGACCATCATCGGCGCACTGGTCGTCATGGCCACCATCCGCTGGGAGCTGGCTCTGGTGGTGGGCATTCTGGTGCCCATTTTTCTGTTCGTCATTATGTCCATGCGGTCTTCCCTCGGCAGCGTCTCCGTCGGGGTGAAGCAGAAGACCGGACACATCAATACGGAGATCGAATCCAGCCTCTCCGGCATCCGCACCGCCAAGGCCTTTGGCAATGAGGATATGGAGATCCGCCGGTTCGATGCTGCCAACGAGATCTTCAAAACCTCCAAACGGGCCTTCCACAAGGCCATGGGCCGGTTCAACAGCACCATGGAGCTCTTCCTGACGGTTCTGAACGTGGTGGTCATCGCGGTTGGCGGCTTCATGATCATGCAGGACAAAATGGACTATCGGGACCTGGTGACCTTCAGCCTGTATATCGCCACCTTTGTCAACCCCATGCGCAAGCTCTCCACCTTGTCCGAGATGTTCGCCAACGGCTTCGCGGGTCTGAACCGCTTTGTAGAAATCATGCGCACCGAGCCAACCATTCAGGATGCGGCAGATGCCAAGCCCCTGGAAAACGTAACAGGCTCCATTCGGGTTGACCGCGTCAGCTTCACCTATGACGGCACGCTGCCGGTGCTCCACGACGTGAGCCTGGACGTGGCCCCCGGGGAGACCGTGGCCATCGTCGGCCCCTCCGGCGGCGGCAAGAGTACACTCTGCCAGCTGATTCCCAGATTTTACGATGTAACGGAGGGCAGCATCTCCATTGACGGCCAGGACGTGCGGCACATTCAGCAGCACAGCCTCCACAAGGCCATCGGCATTGTCCAGCAGGATGTGTTCCTGTTTGCGGACACCATTTTGGAAAACATTCGCTACGGCCGCCCCGATGCCACGGATGCGGAGGTAATCGAGGCCGCCAGGCAGGCGGAGATCTATGCGGATATCCAGGCCATGCCCAAAGGCTTCCAGACCTATGTAGGCGAGCGGGGCACCCTGCTCTCCGGCGGCCAGAAGCAGCGGGTGGCCATTGCCCGGATTTTCCTGATGAATCCCCCCATTCTGATTCTGGACGAGGCCACCTCCGCCCTGGATTCCGTGACGGAAGCCAAAATCCAGCGTGCCTTCGACAACCTGAGCCGGGGCCGCACCACGCTGATCATTGCCCACCGTCTGAGCACCATCCGCTCTGCCAACCGCATCATCTCCATTGCCGATGGTCGCATCACCGAGTCCGGCACCCACGGGGAGCTTCTCCAAAAGGGTGGGGTCTACGCAGACCTCTACAACACCCAGAACGCCCTGGCGCTGGAGGCGCTGAAGCAGTAACGGCCCATAAAAATGCCCGCCCCTTTTTCGGGGGGCGGGGGCATTTCAGCTTGTCAAAAAAGCCTCGCAGAGTTTGGCGGCGTAAGCCGCCAAATAAAATCAAATCATTTTCTGTCGGGGCGTGTACCTGACAGAAAATACATCTCAGGCTGCAAGTGTGCGAGTTGTTCGCCATAGGCGAACAAGGAGTGCGCGCGGCAGACTGCAAAAACTTGTCGGAAAAGCCCGTAAGGGGTTTTTCGACAGTCTGAAATGCCCGCCCCTTTTTCGGGGGCGGGCATTCGGCATATCAACAGGTTTCCGGAATCGGCTTAGTACATTCCGCCTGCCTGACCGGCAGCGGCGGCTGCGGCGGCATCGGCAGCGGGGTCGGGCTTATCCACAACCAGGCTCTCGGTGGTCAGCACGCAGGAGGCGATGGAAGCGGCGTTCTCCAGGCTGGAACGGGTGACCTTGGTGGGGTCAACGATGCCGGCGGGGATCATGTCCACATATTCCTCGGTGTAGGCATTGTAGCCGTAGCCAACCTTGCCGGAGGAACGGATCTTCTCGTAGACCACAGAGCCGTCCACGCCGGCGTTCTGGGCGATCTGACGGATAGGCGCCTGCAGAGCGGTAGCAATGATGCGGGCACCGGTCTTCTCGTCGCCGTGCAGAGTGGCAACCAGCTTCTCAACGGCCTCAATGGCGTTGACCTGAGCGGTACCGCCGCCGGCCACAATGCCCTCTTCCACAGCGGCACGGGTGGCGTTCAGAGCGTCCTCAACCCGCAGCTTCTGCTCCTTCATGGCAACCTCGGTCTGAGCACCGACCTTGATGACGGCCACGCCGCCGCTGAGCTTTGCCAGACGCTCCTGGAGCTTCTCGCGGTCGTAGTCGGAGGTGGTGGTGGCAATGGCGGAGCGGATCATGTGGGCACGCTCCTTGATGGCCTCGGCAGTGCCGTCGCCATCGACGATGGTGGTGGTGTCCTTGGTCACGACCACCTGACGGCAGTGGCCCAGGTCATTCATGGTGGCATTGGACAGCTCCATGTTCAGGGTGCTGGAGATCACGGTGCCGCCGGTCAGCACGGCGATATCCTGCAGCATCTCCTTGCGGCGGTCGCCGAAGCCGGGGGCCTTAACGCAGACCACATTGAAGCGGCCCTGTAGACGGTTCAGCAGCAGGGTGGCCAGAGCGTCGCCTTCCACATCCTCGGCGATGATGATGAGCTTCCGGCCGGACTTGACAATGGGCTCCAGAACAGGCAGGATCTCCTGAATGTTGGCAATCTTCTTATCGGTGATCAGCAGGTAAGCATCGTCCAGGACGGCTTCCATCTTGTCGGTATCAGTGACCATGTAGGGGGAGATATAGCCCCGGTCGAACTGCATGCCTTCCACCACGTCCAGGCCGGTCTCGGCGGTCTTGCTCTCTTCGATGGTGATGACGCCCTCGGTGCCGACCTTTTCCATGGCCTCGGCAATCAGCTTGCCGATGGAAGCGTCGCCGGAGGAGACGGTGCCAACACGGGCGATGTCCTCGGAGCCGTGAACAGGCACGGAATTGGCCTTGATGGCCTCCACAGCGGCGGCAACGGCCTTCTCAATGCCCTTGCGCATGACCATGGGGTTTGCACCGGCGGACAGGTTCTTCAGGCCCTCCCGGGTGATGGCCTGGGCCAGCAGAGTCGCGGTGGTGGTGCCGTCACCGGCCACATCATTGGTCTTGGTAGCGACCTCGCGGATGAGCTGTGCGCCCATATTCTCAAAGGCATCCTCCAGCTCGATCTCCTTGGCGATGGTCACGCCATCGTTGGTGATCAGGGGAGCGCCGTACTTCTTGCCCAGAACCACATTGCGGCCCTTCGGTCCCAGAGTTACCTTAACGGTATCGGCCAGCTGGTCAATGCCGGACTGCAGCTTCTTGCGAGCTTCCTCGCCATAAACGATCATCTTTGCCATAACGCATTACCTCCTCAGTCAGTGACGACAGCCAGAATGTCGTCCTGCTTGACAAACTTGTAATCAACCTTATCCAGGGTCAGATCGGTGCCGGTGAACTTGCCGACAACCACCTTGTCGCCAACGGACACGGTCATGGTCACGTCCTTGGTGCCGGGGCCTACGGAAACGACCTCGTACATTGCGGGCTTTTCCTTGTTGCTGGTAGCCAGCAGAATACCGGAAGCGGTGGCTTCCTGCGCTTCGTGTGCCTTCAGCAGCACGTTGTCAGCCATGGGTTTCAGCTTCATAACAAATTCCTCCATGTGTGCAATATTTAGACCGCCGGAGTTGCCCGGCTCTTATCTACTTGCTTAGCACTCTTTCTTCCTGAGTGCTAAGATATCATAGCGCAGTTGGTCCAAAAAAGCAAGAGGCAAATTGGGTTTTTCCGTAAATAAATTATGAATAGAAACCCACGGCCCTCCTTTGCGGCCTGCGCCGCGCCTGTTTGAAAGCACCGTCTGCTTCCCATTTTCATTCGTCCGGCATTCCGGGAAGCCGGGCGCGGCTTTTTTCGCGTATGCAAATTCACAGAATCCGGTTGCAATTTTGATTTGATTGTATTATGATTGGGGACAGTTCGAAAATTCGGAGGAAAACGCTTTGAAAAAGAAGAAAAGCAATAAGCTGGTGGCCGTTCTCGTCGTCATTGCCGTGCTTTCCGTTGCGGCAGCAGGGGGCACACTGGCCTATATCTATTATCAGAACACCCATGTCTTTGTGGAGGGTCAGGCCTATCCCCTGAACGCCACCTATCTGGACCTGCGGGAGGAGGATATCTCCTTCGCCCACTACAATGCTCTGCAGGAGGCGCTGCCGGGGTGTGAAATTCTCTGGAATGTCCCCTTCCAGGGAAAGACCGTTTCCAGCGATGCGGCGGAAATCTCCATCACCAACCCCAGCCCAGAGGACATCTCCATTCTGGGGACCTATTTCCCCAAGCTGAAAACCGTCAATGGGGCGGGCTGCGACAACTACGAAACGCTGGAGCAGCTGCAAAGCGCGCTCCCCCAGGTAAAGGTTCTCTACCAGGTGGCCCTGGGCGGCTCCTTTGTAGACCCGACGGTGACAGAGCTGGACCTGGAGCCCGGAGACTACGACCTGGACACCCTGAAGGAAGCCCTGCTGTACCTGCACGAGGTGACGGATGTGACCATCCACAAGCTGGACCTGACCCTGGAGCAATTTGCCGCCATGCAGGAGGCCTTCCCCAATATAAACTTCCACTATACCGTGTACCTTCTGGACCGGGAGCAGGACAGCACCGTAACGGCGCTGGACCTGTCCGCCATGCAGGAGAGCGACCTGGACCAGGTGGCCCGGAAGCTTTCCCTGCTGCCCCAGCTGGAAACCGTAGAGCTCTGCGGCAGTGACGGCACCTCCAAGCTCACGGAGGAGGAGGCCAAGCTGCTGATCGCCGCCGCACCCAATGCCGTCTTCCACTACGCCTTTGATTTTTATGGCCAGACCCTTTCCACGGATATGGAGGAGGTCGTCCTGAAAAATGTCAAAATCGGCGATGACGGAGAGAAGGCCATCCGGGATGCTCTGGATCTGCTGTCCAATTGCAAGCGCTTTGTGCTGGATGGCTGCGGCGTGTCCAACGAGGTCATGGCCCAGCTGCGGGAGGACTACCGGGACAGGACCAAGGTCGTCTGGCGGGTATCCTTCGGCAATGGCAGCAGCCTGACGGATGCCCAGGTCATCCGCAGCGTCTACGACCTGAAGGACAGCAACTGCGCCGCTCTGCGCTACTGCGAGGATGCGGTCTACGCCGACTTCGGCCATGACGAATACCTGAACGATTCCAGCTTCCTGGAGGGCATGACCAGCCTGGAGGTGCTGATCCTCTCGGGCTCCCCCATCAAGGACCTGACCCCCTTGGAAAACTGCAAGAACCTGCGAATTCTGGAAATTGCCAACTGCGGCTATATTACGGACCTGACCCCCCTGGCCCAGTGCGAAAGCCTGGAAATGCTGAACATCAGTTACACCAAGGCAGAGGACCTGTCCCCCCTGGAGGACCTGGATCTGACCCATCTGGTAGCCGTAGGCGGCACCGGCACCCGGCTGGGCACCGAGCAGCAGCAGGCCTTTGAAGCTGCCCACCCCGACTGCCAGAATCTCTGGCGGGGCACCCAGGAATACGGCGTAGGCTGGCGGTACGTCAACGACGAAACCAAGATGGACTGGTACGCCCAGGCCGCCGTGGCTTTCAAGTACCCCCACGCACCCAACAACGCCGGATGGTATCTGGAAGAGAAATAATGCCTGAACCTTCCCCTGCGGGGGAAGGTTTTCCTCTTGACAAATCTGTATCTACTGTATATAATCAATATACACAGTTTGAGGTGATTCCATGTATATTCTCATCGACAACAAAAACGGTACCCCGATTTACGACCAAATCTACACGCAAATCAAAAATCAGATTCTCAGCGGAGAGCTGGAGCCGGATTCTGCGCTGCCCAGCATCCGGGCACTGGCCAAGGATCTGCGCATCAGCTTTATAACCACCAAGCGGGCCTACGAGGAGCTGGAAAAGGACGGTTTTCTCTATACCATCCCCGCCAAAGGGTGCTATGTTGCCCCCCGGAACAAGGAGCTGCTGCGGGAAGAAAATCTGAAAAAAATTGAGGGGCATATCGATGAAATCCTCAGCCTGGCCGCCGCCTGCGGCTTAAGTCAGGCTGATATTCTGGAAATGGTTCGTTTTGCAATGGAGGGAGAAACATGAACGCACTGGAAATTCGGGGCTTAACAAAACATTTTGCTGATTTTACGCTGGACGACCTGAATCTGACCCTGCCCGGGGGCTGCATTCTGGGGCTCATCGGCGAAAACGGCGCGGGCAAAAGCACCACCATCCGCCTGATTTTGGGGATGCTCCACGCAGATTCCGGCACCGTGACCGTCCTGGGCCGGGACAGCCGGGAGAATCCCGTCCTTACCAAGCAGGACATCGGCGTTGTGCTGGACGAGGTGGGCATTCCAGAGTGCATGACCCCAAAGCAGGTGGGAAAGGTCATGGCAAACGTGTTTCTTCACTGGAACGCGGAGACCTATCAACGGCTGCTGACGAGATTTTCCCTGCCGGAGAACAAAAAATTCAAGGAGTTCTCCAAGGGCATGAAGATGAAGCTGGGACTGGCCGTGGCCCTGTCCCACGAGGCGAAGCTGCTGATTTTGGACGAGGCCACCGGCGGCTTAGACCCGGTGGTACGGGACGAGGTGGTGGATATGCTCGCGGAATTCACCCGGGACGAAACCCACGCCATTCTGATCTCCTCCCACATCGTCAGCGACCTGGAAAAACTCTGCGACTATGTGGCCTTTCTGCACAAGGGGAAGCTGCTGCTGTGCGAAGAAAAGGATCTGCTGCTGTCGGAATACGGCATTCTCCACTGTAAGCCTTATGAGCTGCCGGAAAACGGCGTGCTGCACAAAAAGCAGAACGCCTACGGCATAGAGGCCATCGTCCGCCGGGATGCCGTAAAGCCGGGAACGGCCCTAAGCCCCATCAGCATGGAAGAGCTGTTTGTATTCATGAGCAAGGAGGCAAAGTGACATGAAAGCGCTGCTTCAAAAGGACCTTTATCAGCTGCAGGCCTATTGCAAGAGCTATCTGCTGATCTGCGTCGTATTTTTTGGCATTTCTCCGGCAGGGGAAGGCAACCTGTTTTTCATCACCTATCCCGCCATGCTGTGCAGTCTGATTCCCGCGACTCTGCAAACCTATGACGAGCGGGGAAAATGGGCCTGCTTCGCCGGGACGCTGCCCTTCACCCGCGCCCAACTGGTATCCGCCAAATATCTGGTGGGGCTGTGCTGCAGCGGCGTAGTGCTGCTGGGGCTTACTGCCGTACTCCTGGCGGCAGGCACCTATTCTCCCGCCGTTCAGCTGTTTCTGCTGGGGCTAACCCTCTGCCTGTCGCTGGTGACGCCCGCGTTCTGCCTGCCCTTTATCTTCCGGTTCGGCACGGAAAAGGGCCGCATGGCCTATTATGTTTCCATCGGCCTCTTCTTTGCCCTGAGCTACGCGCTGGCAGACGGCCTGGGGATCTCCGCCGCGGATACCTCCTCCATCGCCGCCTGGGGTAGGGCTGGGACTGCTTCCGGGATCGTCGCCGCTGTTCTTATCTGCATGGCCCTGTATGTGTGCAGCTGGCTGATTTCCATCCGCATATACCAAAAGCGAGAAATTGCGTAACTTCACAGGAACTTAATATTTATCCACTTTTTCTCTTAATAATCTTGGGGTATACTAAGAGTACAAAGTTAATCAACTTGATTACTTGTTTCTTTTTCATTTTCTCCTCCAACAAATAGCAAAGGCCGCGGTGCATGCCGCGGCCTTTGTGCGTCTCTTTGCCTTTCAGAGGAGGTATTGACGCGTGCATAATTTACCTTCTTTTCCTTCGGAATCTGTGGATACTGCCCATTGATATTTTGGCTAAAAGGGAGTATGATATAGGTAAGACGCAAGAACGCAGGATTCAACTTGCAAAATTTTTATGAATTCCGGAGGAAGCTATGAAACCCTACTGCGAAATGAACCGCCAGGAGCTGCTGGAGCTGAAGGAAAGCCTGAAGGCGGAATACAACGACTATCAGAAGCGGAAGCTCTCCTTAAATATGGCCCGGGGCAAGCCCAGCCAGGAGCAGCTGAACCTCTCCATGGGCATGATGGATGTGCTCAGCAGCGACAGCGACCTGACCTGCGAGGACGGCACCGACTGCCGGAACTACGGCGTGCTGGACGGCATTGAAGAGGCCAAGGAGCTTATGGCCGACATGATGGAGGTCCGGCCCGACCAGGTCATCATCTACGGCAACTCCAGCCTGAACGTCATGTATGACACCGTGGCCCGGTCCATGATCAGCGGCGTTATGGGCTCTACCCCCTGGTGCAAACTGGACAAGGTGAAGTTCCTCTGCCCCGTTCCCGGCTACGACCGGCACTTCGCCATCACCCAGTATTTCGGCATTGAGATGATCAACATCCCCATGCTGCCCACCGGCCCGGATATGGACCTGGTGGAGAAGCTGGTGTCCTCCGACGACTCCATCAAGGGCATCTGGTGTGTGCCCAAGTATTCTAACCCCCAGGGCATCTCCTATTCCGATGAAACCGTAAGGCGCTTCGCCCGCCTGAAGCCCGCCGCCGTGGACTTTAGGATCTACTGGGACAATGCCTACACCATTCACCACCTGTACGACCACGACCAGGACCACCTGATTGAGATTCTGGCGGAGTGCAAGCGGGCAGGCAACCCGGACCTGGCCTACAAGTTCGCCTCCACCTCCAAGATCAGCTTCCCCGGCTCCGGCATCTCCGCCATGGCCGCCTCCCAGAACAACCTGGTGGACATCCGCGCCCAGATGAAGGTCCAGACCATCGGCCATGACAAGGTGAACCAGCTGCGCCATGTGCGCTTCTTCGGCGACATTCACGGCATGGTGGAGCACATGCGCAAGCACGCCGACATTCTGCGGCCCAAGTTTGAGCTGGTCCACAACGCCCTGGAAACCGAGCTGGGCGGCCTGGGCATCGGCACCTGGACCAACCCCAAGGGCGGCTACTTCGTGTCCTTCGACTCCCTGGACGGCTGCGCCAAGGAGATCGTCTCCCGCTGCAAGAAGGCAGGCCTGGTGCTCACCGGCGCCGGTGCCACCTATCCCTACGGCAAAGACCCCCACGACAGCAACATCCGCATTGCCCCCTCCTTCCCCAACTGCGACGACCTGGCAATGGCCATGAAGGTCTTCACCTGTGTGGTCAAGCTGGTCAGCGTCAAGAAATACCTGGCCGATATGGACGCCGCCGAGCAGCACGCATAAGATTCTGCCCTCTTTCCCCCCGGGATGCCATCCGCACCCCGGGGGATTTTGTGCTCAAAAAAACAGGTTGCACCCAGGGCGGAAATGATGTATTCTATCAGGGAGAAACCGCTGTCCGCCGTGGGCAGCACAGAATACAGGAGGAATGGAATTATGAATGAACGCTGGGATTTGACCCCGATCTATACAGGCCTGGAGGCCCCGGAGTTTGCGGCCGACCTGGAGAAGCTGGACGAAACCGTAAAGTCCCTGGAAGCCTTTGCAAAAAAGCTGCCCCGGCAGGACCATAAGGCTGCCCTGCCAGAGGCTCTGGACCTGGAGGAGCAGCTGGTAAAGCTTGTGAACAAGCTGGCCGGCTATGCCAGCCTGGAACAGTCCGCAGACACGAGAAACAGCGCCGCCATGTCCGCCATGGGCAGAGTCATCGCCCTGGATGCGGCCTCTGCCGCCCCTCTGGCCGCCATCAAAGAATGGATCGGCTCTCTGGAGGACCTGGACGCGCTGACGGAACAAGACCCGGTCCTGAAGGACTATGCCTATCTGCTGCAGCGGATTCAGAAGGACAAGGTCCACCAGCTGCCCGGCATTGGCGAAGAGGTGGTGGCCAAGCTCTCCCAGAGCGACGCCTGGGCGGATATGCACCAGCACCTCACCAGCACCGTGGCCGTGCACTACCGGGGAGAGACCACCAATCTCTCCGCCATCCGGAATCTGGCCTATTCCGATGATCCTTCCGTCCGGAAGGACGCCTACAAGGCAGAGCTTGCCTGCTACGACGCTATCAAAGACCCCGTAGCCTTCGCCCTGAACTCTCTGAAGCTGAAAACCATCACCATGTCCCAGCTCCGGGGCTATGCATCCCCGCTGGACATGGTTCTGGAAAACTGCGACATGCGCCGGGAGACCCTGGACGCCATGTTTGCCGCCATGGACGCGCATCTTCCCAAATTCTGGCAGTACCTCAAGGCCAAGGGAAAGCTCCTGGGCCACGAGAACGGCCTGCCCTGGTACGACCTGTTCGCCCCGGTGGGCAAGTCCTCCCGGACCTTTACCACCCGGCAGGCCAGGGACTATCTGGTGGAGCTGTTCTCCCGGTTTGATGAAGCGGAAGCGCAGATGATCGCCCGGGCCTTCGACAACGCCTGGATCGATTTCTTCCCCAGAGACGGCAAGGCCGGCGGCGCTTTCTGCGCCGGTGTGGAATCCTTAGGCGAAAGCCGGATTCTGACCAACTTCGACGGCCAGATGGGCGATGTGGTGACCCTGGCCCATGAGCTGGGCCACGCCTTCCACAATGAGAACATCCGCGCCCACCGCCCCCTGAACAAGGACTACTCCATGCCCGTGGCCGAGACCGCCTCCACCTTCAATGAGTGCGTGGTCATGGCTGCTGCCATTGGCGACGCGGCAGATGACGCGGAGAAGCTGGCGCTGATCGAATCCCAGCTGTCCGATGCCACCCAGGTCATCTGCGACATCTATTCCCGGTTCCGCTTCGAGCGGGAGGTCTTCCAGCGCCGGGAGCAGGAGTTCCTGAACAGCGATACCCTGTGCGACATCATGCTCCGTGCCCAGAAGGCCTCCTACGGCGACGGCCTGGACGAAACCGTCCTGCACCCCTATATGTGGGTCTGCAAGAGCCACTACTATGGCTCCACCTATTATAACTTCCCCTATGCCTTCGGTGCGCTGTTCGCCCGGGGCCTGTATGCCCAGTACGAAAAGGAGGGCGCTGCCTTCGTGCCCAAGTACAAGCAGCTGCTCTACACAACCACCGTCGCCTCCGCCGAGGACACCGCCAAGGTTGCGGGCATTGACCTGACAGATAAAAACTTCTGGCGCGGCGCCCTGGACATCATCGCAAAGCAGATCGATACCTTCTGCGCACTGGTGGAAAAGGCGTAAAAAAGGGGGCTGTTAGAAAACGCTCTGTCATTGCGAACCAGCGCGCACGCTGGTGTGGCAATCCCCCGGATTTTCAAACATCTTGGTAGTAAAACCAGTCTGTTACCATTCAACCGGGGGGCTGCCACACCAGTGACGTCGGTCACTGGTTCGCAGCGACACACTTTTCTAGCAGCCCCTCAGGCTGTCGGAAAAGCCCGTAAGGGGTTTTTTCGGCAGTCTGCACCTTCCCCGGAGGGGAAGGTTAAAGGAGATTCCACCGCTGTGCGCCGAATTCAGGAAGGGCGAAAGACCCATATTTTGACAGTTTTCACAAACTTCCGAAGGAAATATTGAAATTCCCTGCGGCCGGTGTTAGAATATGCGCAGTAGTTAGCATATGCTGACTGCTCAGAAATATATTGGAGGTATTTCCCATGAATATGAAGAAGCTCGGTTCCTTTGCCGCCGGTGTTCTGTTCGGCACCGCCGGTTTGAAGATTCTTGGCAGCGAGGATGCCAAAAAGGTCTATGCCCACACCACCGCCGCCGTGCTGCGGGCCAAGGACTGCGTCATGAAGGCCGTCACCACCGTCCGGGAAGGCGCCCAGGATGTCTACGCCGATGCCCAGGACATCAACGAAATCCGCGCACAGAAGGATGCCGTCATTGAGGACGCTCCCGTGGAGGCCGCTCCCGCCGAGGCAGCGGAATAAAGCCCAAACAGCAGCCGTGTCATTGCCCAGCGCAATGGCACGGTTTTTGGAGAACAGAATATGAAGTGCAGTATTTTACATGAATCCAGAGGCCGGATGCGCGTCCATCTCCACTGCGGACGGATGAGCCTGCATCAGGCGGATGTGCTGGAATATTATCTGAAAAATGTGCCGGATGTTCTGGACGTGACGGTCTACGACCGCACCCAGGACGCGGTGGTCCGCTATAACGGGAGCCGCAGCGCAGTGGTTGCCGCTCTGGCAGCCTTCGCCTTTGCCCGGGCTGAGGCCATGGACCTGGTGCCGGACCACACCTCCCGGGCTCTGAACCGGGAGTTTGAAGAAAAGCTCACCATGACAGTTTGCCGCCGGGCCTTTTCCAAGCTCTTCCTGCCCCTGCCGGTGATGGCGGCCATTGCCGCGGTGAAATCCCTGAAATACATCAAAGAGGGCCTGTCCGCCCTGCTCCATGGCAAGCTCAGCGTTGCCGTGCTGGATGCCACAGCCGTGACCGTTTCCATGGTCCGGGGGGACTTCAATACCGCCGGGTCTGTCATGTTCATGCTCCGGCTGGGCGAGATTCTGGAGGAGTGGACACACAAAAAATCCGTAGCCGATCTGGCCGGGGCCATGTCCTTGCAGGTGGAATCCGTCTGGATGGAATCGGACGGAGCCGAGGTGCTGGTGCCCGTAGGGCAGGTACAGGTTGGAGACCGGATCATTGTCCGCACCGGCAGCCTGATTCCCCTGGACGGCAAGGTGATCTCCGGCGAGGCCATGGTAAACCAGGCCTCCATGACCGGTGAATCCCAGCCCGTGCCCAAGAAGGCAGGCAGCTTCGTCTATGCAGGCACCGTGGCCGAGGAGGGCGAATGCGTCATCCAGGTGGAGAAGGCCCAGGGCAGCGGACGGTACGACCGAATCGTGAAAATGATTGAGGATTCCGAAAAGCTCAAGTCCTCCGCAGAGGCCAGCGCCTCCCATCTGGCGGACAAGCTGGTGCCCTATACCCTGGGCGGTACGGCCCTGACCTATCTGCTCACCCGGAATATCACCAAGACCCTGTCCGTGCTCATGGTGGACTTCTCCTGTGCCCTGAAGCTGGCTATGCCCATTGCGGTGCTGTCCGCCATGCGGGAAAGCGCCCAGTACCACATCTCCGTGAAGGGCGGCAAATTCCTGGAGAACATGGCCAAAGCGGATACCATCGTCTTTGACAAGACCGGCACCCTGACCCACGCCACCCCCACGGTTGCCCAGATCGTCCCCTTTGGCGGGCACTCCGAGACGGAGATGCTGCGCCTGGCCGCCTGCCTGGAGGAGCACTACCCCCACTCCATTGCCAACGCCGTGGTGGAGGAGGCCAAGTGCCGGGGGCTGGACCACCAGGAGTACCACTCCCAGGTACAGTATATCGTGGCCCACGGCATTTCCAGCATGGTGGATGGGGAAAAGGTCATCATCGGCAGCGCCCACTTCGTCTTTGAGGACGAAAAGTGCGTCATTCCCGATGGCGAGCAGGAAAAATACGAGCAGCTTGACCCCAGCTATTCCCACCTGTACCTGTGCATTGGCGGCACTCTGGCCGCAGTGCTCTGCATTTGTGACCCGCTCCGGGCGGAAGCGGCGCAAGCGGTCCGGGCACTTCATGACTGCGGCATTTCCAATGTGGTCATGATGACCGGCGACAACCGCAGAACAGCCCAGGCCGTGGCAAGGGCCGTAGGCGTGGATGAGGTCCATGCCGAGGTGCTGCCGGAGGACAAGGCCGCCTTCATCCGGCAGGCCCGGGAAAAAGGCCATACGGTCATCATGGTAGGCGACGGCGTCAACGACTCCCCTGCCCTTTCCGAGGCGGACGTGGGCATTGCCATTTCTACCGGCGCGGCCATTGCCCAGGAGATCGCGGACATCACCGTCTCCTCGGAGGATCTGATGGCCCTGGTCACCCTGCGGCAGCTGAGCTGCGCGCTGATGGCGAGAATTCACCGGAACTACCGGTTCATCATCGGCTTCAATTGCAGCCTGATCGGTCTGGGGCTCATTGGCATCCTGCCCCCCACCACCAGCGCCCTGCTGCACAATATGTCCACCCTTGGCATCAGCATGAAGAGCATGACGAATCTGCTGTAAGCATACCGAAAAAAGCATCCCCGCATTCCGGGCACGGCGCTGTGCTCCGAAATGCGGGGATGTTTTATGCTTCCGTGCACCGCACCGTGACCCGGCTTTTGCCGCCGACGGTGCAGGTGAAGAGAGTCAGATCATACTCGCCGGAGAGCATGCCCTCCACGTCCTCCGGGGCCAGGGTCTCCAGGGCGGCGACCCGGTAACGGGTCACGTGGCCGTCCATATCCGTAAAGCACACGGTGTCCCCGGGCTGCAGATCGCCGATGCGGCCGAAGTGCTGGGGGTAATTGTGGGCCGCCAGGACCAGATCCTTTGAATAGGTACTGCCGGCAAACCGGCCGGGGGCCACCCGGAGGCCCTCATAGCTCCATTGGCTCTGAATGGGCAGGGTCAGCTCCAGCGAGGGGATGCTGAGATAGCCAATATAGTCCCAGCCATTGACGGTCTGGGTAGGCATCTCCGGCACCGGGGCGGTGGGCTCCGTCTCCGGGGCCAGGGTCTGCGGAGGCATGGCCGTCGCCTCCCGGGCGTTGGCATAGACCACGGGCAAGAGCTCCTCCAGCACCGCCCCGGCCTCCCGGCCGCTCTCGGTGGACCGGTGCAGATTGCTGCCCACAAAGCCCAGGGCTCCCAGAATGCACAGAGCCCCCGCAATGGCAGTGACCCGGCGGATGCGCTTCCGGGTCATGACGGCCCCGCAGACGAGGCCCAGGCCAAACAGGCCCAGTACGCAGACACCCTGCCAGTCCTGCCCCGTCTGGGGCAGCCGGGATGGCTTGCCGGGAACCCGGGACGGGACGGTGGTTGGCGGAGCCGGAGGCTGGCGCTTTTGCAGCTTGGGATAAACCTCCACCGCCTCCAGCGCTGCCCCGGTCTCCGGGTCTTGGCCCGGAAGGGCCGCCAGGAAGGGCTGGGCCGTATAGTCGGTTTTCTCATCCCGGGGGACTGCCAGGTAGGCCCCTGCCTCCAGGCCGGAGAACAGGGCATCCCCCTGGGTGTCCGTCTTTCGGGTGTCCAGGGGCTCCCGGTCCCTGGCAAGCTCGGCCAGGGTATCCGCCAGGGCATCCCAGGACTCCGGAAGCACACTGTCGGAGCCAAACCCCTCCGCCGGGACGAAGCGGCCCCGGTTATCCAGGCTGCCCGCCCGGTATAAATCCAGCTCCATGCCCGCCACGGCACGCTGCTCATACCGGCAGTGCACCGCCAGGCTGTAGGGGCTCCCGGCAGCAGCCGCCAGGGGCAGCACCAGCAGCAGGAGGCTACAGAATATCCGTCGTATCCAGGTTCTCTTCTTCATCGGATTCTCCTTCCGAGGGGTGCTTTCTGCCGGTGTGCAGCAGCACCGCGAAAAAGATGATCAGAACCGGCAGCGCCATCAGGGGGGCCGCCAGCATGGGCTCGATCTGAATGGCATCGGAGGTCAGGCGCACATTGGCCGCCTCCGGTGTATTGGGCACCCGGTGGCCCCGGACCAGAAGCCTATGGGTATTGATGCCATAGGGGGTGCAGGTCACCAGAGTGCACAGGTCCTTCCCGGGCTCGATCTGCAGCGCGTCCACCTCGGTGGGCTCTACAATGAGGATCTGGTCCACCTCGTAGGTCAGCACCTCGTCCAGCACCCGGATGGAGAAGGTGTCCCCCTCCACGATCTTGTCCAGATTGGTAAACAGTTTGGCGCTGGGCAGGCCTCTGTGGCCGGAGAGCACGCAGTGGGTGCCCTCGCCGCCTACGGGCAGGCTGGTCCAGTCCACATGGCCCACAGCGATCTGCAAAACGGATTCGGCGGTGCCGTGGTAGACGGGCAGGGACACATTGATATTGGGGATCTCGATATAGCCCATAATGCCCGTGCCGCTGAGGTTCAGAAGCTCTTCATATTGCTCCTGCTGCTCCTCCGTCAGGGTGAAGCTGTTCACCCGGTCTAAAAGGGTGCGGTTGTAGTCCACCGCCTGCTTCCACAGGTCCTTATACCGGTCCTGATCCAGGGCGTTGACCTGCTCGGCGTATTCCGAAACGGCCCGGCTGGCGTGGAGGGAATTCCAATAGTCGCTGACGGTGGGGTACAGCAGCAAGGACAGCCCTGCCAGAAAAATCAGCACCAGGACAATATTGGTCAGCTTCCCGGACGTTTTCTTTTTCATACAGAGCTCTCCTTTCTGCTGTCGTTTTACCTTGTTTCCCCACGCCCCTGCGCAGGGGCGTGGAGAAATGAAAGGGGGAAAGAAATGGGTCTTTGTTATGCGGCCATGCGCTTCTTGGTGACCAGCAGGATCACGGCGCCCAGGGCCATGGCGGAGCCCAGGACATAGAAGGCGGTGGTGCCGATGCCGCCGGTGGAGGGCAGCTCGGCGCCGGCGTTGTTCTCGACCTTGACGACGCCGCTCGTATCCGTTTCCGTCTGATCGGCAACGAAGCTGGTTTCCGTCAGCTTGCCGTTCGCGGTCGTATGATCAATTTTCACCTTGACAGGCTCTCTGAGCAGATTGTAGCCCCTCGGGGCCTTGGTCTCGGTCAGGTAGTAGGTGCCGTCCGCCAGGCCGTTGATTACCAGCTCACCGGTCTCACCGGTGGTAACGGTATCGACAACGCCCTCGGTTTCGGTGGGCAGTGCCAGGCGATAGGTCGTGTCATCAACCTTGACAAGCTTGATAACTTGCGCACCTGCTTTATCTCTGCTCAGCTTAAAGGTTGCTTCGGCCAGTCTCTTTTCCGTTGCCTGGCCGCTGCCGGCGGCCTGTACCGTGGTGTACTTGACAATGTTCATCTTCCAGACGTAGGTCTCGGTCGTGTCGTACTCCGTATGGGAATTCGTACCGTATTCCACCTTGGCCTTGTTGACGTTGGCTTCGTCGGCAATCTTGGCGTTTTCATTGATCTGCGCGTAATAGGTGACCGTTACCACATCGCCGGTTTTCAGGATGCTTGCGCTGCCTTCGGCATTGTTGTTAAAAGCAAGGGTAAAACCTCTGGGCTCGGTGGTCTCGGTGACTTTGTAGTTCGCAGCATCCAGTGTATTTTCATTCACCGTTACGGTCAAAGGATAGGTTTCATTCTTGACAAAGGTCAGGCCTTCCGTCATCTCATCCACGAGCTTGTAGTTCACAGGGGCCTTGTCCTTCACCGTGATCTGGATGGTAAACTTAACATATGTACCGATCTCAGCCACGTTCTGCTTCTTGGTGGTATCCTCCACATTCTTCACAATGACCGTTGCTTCGTTCTTCTCCTTTACCTGTGCGTTGGGAGCGGTGGTATCCAGAGAGCAGAGGATGCCCAGGTCGGACCGCACCAGATAGTAGCCCAGGTCCAGGCCGCTGATTTCCAATGCGCCTTCTGCCTCAGCCTTAGCAGTCTTGATTGGATCGAGCTTATTGGTTTCTGCATAGGCCTTGGCCTTGGCGGCAAAATCCGCAATACCGTTCTTCAGGTTTTCGTTTGCCAGGACATATTTCTTACCGCCGTTCTCAAAGAGAATAAAATAGTTTGCACCGCTGCCGTCCTGGACGGTGGTGATAAAGGTTGCCCAATCATCGTTCGTCAGCTTGTAGATGAAGCCGTTATTTGCCAGGTCGCTTTCGTCCGCGGCGACATCCAGGAGCTTGAACACCTCGTAGGTCTTCCCCTGGGCGGGGTTGGAAATGGTGATGCTGCCGGGCTTTGCCTCGTCTGCGAACGCCGTCGCGCACAGTCCCAGGGTCAGGACCAGGGCCAGAAGCAGGGCAAAAAACTGTCTCGTATGTTTCATTGTGTTTTCCTTCCTTTTCCTTTGTAAATTTTGTTTTTCGCGATCTTGGGGGAAACTACGCTGCCCTCCTTTTCCGGGAGATGCACGCTCCGGCGAGGGCCAGAGCCATTAAGAAAACGCCGGGGAGAATGTATACCGTCATTCCGGGGCCGCCGGTGTCCGGGAGCTTGCCGCCATAGCGGTTGTTGAAGGTCACGGAATAGGCGTTTGGCAATTGGTCCTGGCAGGCTTCATCGGAATAATAGGTCGCCTTGGCCAGAAGGCTTCCGCCCGAAGCCGTCACCGTTACCTTGGCATAGTAGACGGTGCTGTCAAACATGATTCCCGGGTGGGTTGCCGATTCGTTCCGTTCCTGAATCTTATAGAGATACTCACCGGGTGACTGATAGATGATTTCCTTGAAATTGACCTCCGAGAGTGCATTGTTTACGCTCTGAACAGGGGTCTCGGACCAGCCGCCTTCCCCATTCTTTTCGTAAAGGTCAAAGGTGAAGGTCGTGTTCGGCAGGGTCTGGTCTGTGATCTGCTTGCCGTTTAAGAGCTTGACCGCCTGCAAATTGTTGGTGGTCATGGGCATTCTCTGGCCACTGTAGGCCCACATATGGCCCTCGGCTGCCGCTTTCAGGCTCTTGGCGATGACGCAGCCGTTGAAATAGCCGCCGTCCAGGTCCACATGGGCATTGGGGGCTACAATGTGGCCCGTTACCGCCGTACCGTTGACGGTGGCTGCCTCCGGGCACAGGAAGACGATGCCGCTCTGCCGGCCGGATTCGATGCTGTCCGGCTGCTTGCCGTCCAACCATACCGTGGGGATATTTACCGTTTCCCCTCGAAGGATGATGGTCGTATCCTGACCGGCTGCAGCGTTCAGCAGGTTCAGGTTTTGTCCCATCTCAAACGTTCCCGCCGGGAATTCATAGCAGCTGCCCGCATTGAGGGTTTTGCCGATATTGTCTTCCCCCAATACCCCGGCTGTTCCGGTGATACCGGCCATCTCCGCACGGATTTGACTCATCGCAGCAGTGAAATCCACATACTGCTGTGCATACCAGTAGTTTCCGGTATCCCGGCCGCCGTTGACACCGTCATTTACGCCGATTCCGGTTGGATACATTTCCTTCCCCAGATATACGGGCAGGTCCGGTTGGGCCGTAATGATCGTATTGACTTTCGTAGTTCCAATGTAGCTTGGTGCACCGTGGGGGGCTCCGTACGTGTTTCCGTAGGACAGACCGCCCAGGCCGTTCAGTGTTACGGTTCCGCCTGCAACGACAGGGCCAACCACATGGCTGCCGGTGTAATCATTCTGCACAAACACATTGTACTTTCTGAGGATATAGCCGATGGAGTAGGAGGCCCCCGGCCAGTCCAGATAGGTTTCCGTCAGCGGCTCCCAGTGGTCGATCAGGAACTCTGCCGGGGCGGTGATCTGGTTCCCCGTTGTCAGTGTCTTTTTGTCCTCGGACAGCTTTACATTTTGCCAGCTGTCCCATTCCGCCAACGCACCATCCACATGGTGATAGATCTTAGGTTTCTCGCTTTCCGTCATAGGCGATGCGGCGTCCACAGTAAAGGTAAGCTCTCCACAAGTATATGGCATACCATCGGCTGTCAGAATTTCGACTATGATGCCTTTGTCTACCACAACTCTGCCATGATCCATTTTCACCGGCTCCGTATCTGAGGTGGTGACTTGCAGCTTATAGCCCTCCATGTCGGCTGCCCATTTTGGGGTATCAACCGTTACGGTCAGATTTCCGACTGTCACCGTGGCCGTATAGCCGCCGCCTTCCTTGGGGGTTAAGGCTCCGTCCTCCGTTTCCAGAGTCTCCACCGCCGCCGCTGCCTCCAGCAGGGCTTGCAGAGCCTCCAGGGAATCGATTTTCTCCGCCTCCGGGTCTGCCTCTATTTCCGCCAGCCCCTCCAGGATCTCCTCCGGGGTCAGGCCGAAGCGCTCCAGCAGCCCATCCAGGGCGGCTGCGTCCTCCTCCGTCTCGATGCCAAGCCGCTTCCGCAACTCTTCCAGCGGTGTGAGGGGCTCCTGCTCCGCCGCTTCCGTCTGCCCGGGCTCCTGCTGCGTCCGGCAGATATCCGTATGGATGTGCTCCGGGATGGTGCAGATCAGGTCCTCCCCATCGTAGCAGCCCTCCCCATGGGTGTGCTCTGCCATGCCGCAGCACAGCTCCGGCGCCAGGGTATAGGCGGGGGTCGGCTCCGGGATGGGGCAGCAGTCGTCCGTGTGGATGTGCTCGGGGATTGTACAGGTCAAAACCGGGTAGCTCACCGGCTCCCCATAGCAGCCTTCCGAATGGACGTGCTCCTGCGTCTGGCAGAGGAGATTCCCCTCTGCATCGTAGCAGTCGTCATTGTGCGCGTGCTCCTCCAGGGTGCACACCAGCGGGGCCGGGCCGATCTGCTGGGTGTAGCATTCCTCGGTATGGGTATGGGCCTCCAGGCCGCATTCCGGCTGGTCCGACAGGGTAATGGCCGGGCGCATGAGCACCCAACCGGCCCCCAGGGTCACGAGGGCGCACAGGATGCATACAATATTTCTGCGGCGAAGAGCCGCTTTTCGTTTCTGAGAATAGGTTCCGAAGTCCCGCAAAGTCGCCGCACCTCTTTTCCAAAAGCGAAACTAAAAGAATGGTTTATCCGATCAGGCCAAAGTCCGACAGCGGCCAGATACAAAAGGCGATGCGCCCCACGATCTGTTCCCCCGCCACACAGCCAACCGCCGTATTCCGGGAGTCCACGGAAATTTTCCGGTTGTCACCCACCAGGAACCATCGCCCGTCGCCCACCTGATAGGGCAGGCTGATATTGGTATCGCCGAAGGCCTTTTCCGTCAGGTAGGGCTCCTCCAGCAAAGTGCCATTGACATACAGGTTGCCGCTCTCATCCAGGTCCACCCAGTCGGAAGGCCCCGCCACGCAGCGCTTCACCAGCAGCTTATTGCCGTGGTAAAAGGCGATGACATCGCCCTCGGAAAAGCGGCTGCTCTTGACGGCCACCACGATCTGCCCATCCCGCAGGGTGGGGGACATGGAGCTGCCGTGGATCTCCAGCACCGGGAACCACAGCGTTGCCGCCAGGACGCCGATGGCCGCCGCAGCCAGCAGGGCCGTCAGGGTACTGGCCAGGGTGCGCCGATACCGGCGGCGGTAGCGCAGGCGCTTCCGCTCGGCCTTCACCTGGTCCAGGGAGGGTACCTCGGCATTGCAGTTTCTCTGCCGCATCACGGTTCCTCCTTCGATTCCTTGGAAATGCCCAGGGAGGTCAGATAGATGTCCGCCGCCCTCTGGGCCGCTTCCAGCACGCCGGAGACGGCCAGGGCCGCCTCTGCCAGGGAGCCGGCCTTCTCCACCCGGAGCTGCCGGGTCTCCAGCTCTGCCCGGAGCGCTGCATTCTCCTTTTGCAGCTGTTCCTGCCGGAGCTGCAGGGTATAGATGATGTCGATCAGCTCTTCCCTGCGCAGATGCCGCAGCTGACGGTCTGTCATGGAACCATCCCTCCTTAATATAGGATACATCATACACGGCATTTTCCATTTGATATCTACCGTTCGATTACTAATTCTAGCGAGAATGAAAATTTTTTCAACAGCTTGCGCCCACTTGGGCAAAGGGAAGCAAAAGAAGGCAACTGTCTTCAAAATGTCGAAAAAGCGGTCTGACATGTGCGCAATTTTTACGCGTTGCTGTCTCATAGTGCAAAAAGGGTTTTGTCAACTCCTACAAATATCCTTTGCTTTTGTCCCGGAAAAATGGTTATTATTTCGCCGGTATTCACGTAATTTTGCAAAGAAGGAAGCCTTTTCCCCTTTTCCCATCAGGGAAGTTTTTTCTCTATCTTATTTTTCTCTTTCATGCTATAATAGCCCCAGTATCCTAAAAACAGAATCAAAGAAAAGGAGAACCCCATGCAGACAGAATTGCTGCGGCTGAGAACCGCGAATATCGGGCAGACCTGCGCCGGCTTCCGGCTGGTGAAAAAGGAATATGTGCCCTCCAAGCACGCCGATCTCTATACCCTGCGCCACGAGAAGACCCAGGCAGAGCTCCTGTATTTTGACCGGGCGGACGAGAACAAGACCTTCGCCATTGCCTTCAAGACCCTGCCGGAGGACGACACCGGCGTTTTCCACATTCTCGAGCACAGCGTGCTCAACGGCTCCAAGCGCTTTCCCGTCCGGGAGCCCTTCGTGAATCTGCTGCAAAGCTCCATGCAGACCTTCCTGAACGCCATGACCTACCCGGACAAGACGGTGTACCCCGTAAGCAGCCGCAACGACCGGGATTTCCACAACCTGATGGAGGTCTACCTGGACGCGGTGTTCTGCCCCGCCATCTACGAAAAGCCCCAGATCTTCATGCAGGAGGGCTGGCACTACGAATTCGACAGTGCAGAGGCCCAGCCCTACTACAACGGCGTTGTGTACAGCGAGATGAAGGGCGCGTTTTCCAGCGTGGATGAGCTGATGGAGACGGAATCCATGCGGCTACTGTTCCCGAACAACTGCTATGGCTTCGTCAGCGGCGGCCACCCGGAGAGCATCCCCAAGCTGACCTACGAGCAGTTCATTGCCAACCACAGGCGGTTCTATCACCCTTCCAATTCCCGGATCTTCCTGGACGGCAAAATGGACATCGACGAAATTCTGCACTACATAGACGCAGAATACCTGAGCAAATACGACTACCGCGCCCCGGACTTTGATTTTCTGGTCCAACAGCCCACAGCCGCGGAAAAAACCGTCTCCTACTGCGTCAAGCCCGGAGAGGACGCCAAGGCCCACTTGGTCTTCTCCAAGGTGCTGTGCCGCCACGACGAGCCGGAAAAGGTCATTGCCGCCAAGGTGCTGGCAAAATACCTGACGGGCTCCAACGAGGCCCCCCTGAAACGGGCCTTCCTGGAAAAGGGCCTGTGCCAGGACGTTTCCCTGTCCGTGACCGACGGCATTTTCCAGCCCTTTGTCACACTGAGCATCCGCAACACCCGGCAGGCGCAATTCGCCGAGGCCGAGAAGTGCCTGAGCGACACCGTCCGGGAGATCCTCGCCGGGGGTCTGGACAAGGAAGCCCTGCTGGCGGAATTGGAGCGGATGGCCTTCTCCAGCCGGGAGATTGAGGAGCCCTACGGCCTGATCCTGGGGCTGACGGCCCTGGACGGCTGGCTCTACGGCGACGACCCCCTGACCTATATCGAAACCGCCGGAATTTACGACGCGCTGCGCCGGAAGGTGGACGGCAGCTGCTTTGCAGACCTGCTGGCGGAGCTGCTGGGCGATGGGGCCAAGCTCTGCAAGGTCTATCTGCTGCCCTCCGAGACCAAGGCCCAGGAGGACCAGGCCGCCGAGCAGGCCCGCCTGGAAGCCGACATTGCCCACTGGGACGCTGCCGCCCGGGAGAAGGCCTATGCGGCATTTAAAGCCATGGGCGACTGGCAGAAAGCTCCGGATTCCCCCGAGGCCCTGGCCGCTCTGCCCACGCTGTCCCTTTCCGATGTGGCCGAGGATGTGCCCGAAACCCCGGTGAAGCTGGAAAAAGATGGGCTTTTGCAGGTGCAGACCGAATCCAACGGCATTACGTACCTGAAGCTCTTCTTCGATGTGTCCGATCTGGATTTGGAGCAGCTGCGGCTGCTGAATGTGCTCTCCGACTGCTTCGGCAAGCTGCACACGGCCCGCACCTCTGCCCAGGACCTGCAAACCCGCATCAAGGCCAACCTGGGCCACCTGTCCGCAGGCATTGAGCGCATCGCCCCGCCGAAGCAGCTGGATGTGTGCAAGCCCTATCTGGTGGTCTCCGCTGCCATGCTGGAGGAGAACGCTCCCAAGGCCCTGGCCCTGCTGACCGAACTGCTGACCGAAACACGCTATGACGAGGCAGACCGCATTGCCGAGATCATCGGCCAGGGCAGCTACTACTACAAGCAGGCCCTGGTCAGCAGCGGCCACATGTTCGCCATCTACAAGGCCATGGCCCCCTTCTCCAAGGACGCCGCCCTGCGGGAGTGCCTGGAGGGTGAGAGTTATGTAACCTGGCTGGAGGCCCTGACCCGGCGCTTCCGGGACAGCGCCCTGTGCGATGCGCTGTCCGCCCTGGCGAAAAAGGCCTTTGCCGGAAACCGACTCTTCACCGCCTATACGGGCAGGCTCGACCGCGGCCTGGTGGATACCCTCCGCGCCGCCCTGCCGGAGAGCCCTGTTGGGGCTCCCGCCCAGGTTCCCGCCTTCGAGAAAACGCCCGCCGCCATTGAGATTGCCTCCGATGTGGGCTACAGCGCCCTGGGCGCTAACCTCTATGCCATTGGCAGCGGCTACACCGGCAGCGTTTCCGTACTGGCCTCGCTGATGACCTATGGCTACCTGTGGAACGCCGTCCGGGTTCGGGGCGGCGCCTACGGCACGGGCATGAAGGCCGGGTCTGACGGCAACGTCTGCTGCTACTCCTACCGTGACCCCAACCTGCCCGGGACCAGGGCCGCCTTCGCCGCCATGGCAGACTTCCTGGAGGACTGGCTGAAGCAGGGCGAGGATCTGGAGAGCACCGTCATCGGCACCGTCAACACCACCGATCCTCTGGTAGGCCCCTCCACCGCCCTGTCGCTGGAATGCAGCCGCTACCTGCGGGGCGTTTCCCATGCCGACATTCTGCGCATCCGCCGCGAGCTTCTGCACACCACCCGGGAAGACCTGGAAGGGCTTGTAACAATGCTGCGCACCTTCCAGGACAGCGCCGTCTTCTGCGCCGTGGGCAACCGGGACGCCATTGCGTTTGTGAAGGAATAAAATAAGCGTAAAAAGGGGGCTGTTAGAAAAGTATGTCGCTGCGAACCAGTGACCGACGTCACTGGTGTGGCAGCCCCCCGGTTGGATGGAAACAGCTTGGTTTTACGGCCAAGATGTTTGAAAATCCGGGGGATTGCCACACCAGCGTGCGCGCTGGTTCGCAATGACAGAGCGTTTTCTAACAGCCCCTTCTTTTGCTGCAATACCATCCAGCCTAAGGCCAATTCGCCCATTTTTCGCAGGCCAAGGACTAGGGAACTTTTTAATAAAAATATTTCAAAAATGTTCCCTAGTTCAAAAGGTTTTCACACAGCTTTCTTTCATGAAGGCAAGGATGTCATCACTTCTGTCCTCGTAAAAGGCCACAAGAAGCCGCTTAAATTCCGGTACCTCTTTTTCCGGGATAATCAGCATTCCCCCACCCTGTGAGATGAGATAATGATTTGCAAAGATGACAGAAGCACGTTTATTTCCGTCGGTGAATATCTGGGCTTTCATGCAGTAAAGGCAAAGCTGAATCGCCTTTTCGTCGGGAGGCAGCTCTCGTTTCAGAATGTCCTCCAGGTGCTCTTTGATTACCGTTTCAATCGGCAACGGCGGAACATAGCTGGAACCGCCAATCGTCAAAGGAACACCCCGAATTCTGCCGCCGTCCTGAAAGAAGCCTTCATTCACCAGCTTTGCAATGTGGCACAGAATCGAATAGTCACTGGGGTAGGTGATCACATCCCGGTCAAGAATAAACTCCCAGGCGTGTTTCAGATTTAGTATTTTCTGCACATCCGTTGCGGTCATGCCGTTGACGATGCCATTATCAATAATATCCTCTGTTTGCGGAAAGCTGGTTGCCACACCTTCCAAAATTGCCTGATCGTAGATATTGGACTTCATGTTGGCCCGGGCAAAATCAAGATTTAACTGCACACGGGGTGAAATCTCCTGATCTGTATACCCCAGCTGCGCCAATTCTTTGTCCAGCCGCCGAATATTTTTCCGATATTCCTTTGCATCGCGGGCATTGCGAAGCAGCAGCTGATACAGAGTGTCAGAATATACGTCCACATAGGTTGAACTGAGTCTCGACCCAATGCGCTTGCGAATATACAGATATTTGTTGCTGCCATCTTCTTTGATTTCCGGAGACCCATCGTATGGCAATAAATTCAGCCGTGCCTGATAGTCAGCCTTTTGATGCAGCAGCTCTTGAATCTGGGGATAGTTGTTGTTCATGCGGCACCTCCTAGGGAACTTTTATCTATTAAATTATAGCGTAAAGTTCCCTATTTTTCAATCCCCGTTCGCTCGACCTTATCTTTTCTTTTACAGCAACGAAGTTCATTTTACACATTCTCATCAATGGTATGAATCTCCGGGATGACCTCTTCCAGGGCGTCCAGGACGATGCGGGCGGTGTCCAGAGAGGTGAAGGTGTTCACGCCGTTCTGGACCGCGCACTCCCGGATGGCCCGGCCGTCGTCATAGTGCTCCCGGGAGAAGATGGAGCGGGTGTTCAGGATATAGCTGACAAAGCCGGTCCGGATGGAGGTGAGGATCTCATTGCTGCCGTCGCTGAGCTTTCGGCGCACCCGGGTACGGATGCCGTGCTTTTTCAAAAAAGCCGCCGTGCCCTCGGTGGCCTCGATGTTGAAGCCCATCTGATAGAACCGGCGGGCCAGGGGCAGGCCCTCCTCCTTGTCCTCGTCCGCCAGGGTGACGATGACCGTGCCGTATTCCTTCATCTTAATACCGGAGGCCTGCAGGGCCTTATAGAGCGCCCGGTTCAGCTTCCGGTCGTAGCCGATGGCCTCGCCGGTGGACTTCATCTCCGGGGACAGGTAGGTATCCATGCCCCCCAGCTTGGCAAAGGAGAAGGCCGGGGCCTTGACGTACCAGATGGGCTTCTCCGGAAGATGCAAGTTCCCAATTCCCTGTTGGGCAAGGGACTGGCCCAGCATGACCCTGGTGGCCATCTCCACCAGGTTTACCCCGGTGGACTTGCTCAAAAACGGCACGCTGCGGGAGGCTCTGGGGTTGACCTCGATGATGTACACATCGCCCTTCTTATCCACAATAAACTGGATGTTAAACAGGCCCTTGATGCCGATGCCCAGGCCCAGCTTTTCCGTATAGTCCGCGATCCGGTCCTTCACGGTTTGTGAAAGGCTGTAGGGCGGATACACGGAGATGGAGTCGCCGGAGTGAACGCCGGTGCGCTCCACCAGCTCCATAATGCCCGGGAGGAACACCTGCTCTCCGTCGCAGATGGCGTCCACCTCCACCTCCTTGCCCACGATATAGCGGTCAATGAGCACCGGGCGCTTCTCGTCGATCTCCACGGCATTGCGCAGATACCGCCGCAGCATTTCTTCATTGGCTACGATCTCCATGGCCCGGCCGCCCAAGACGAAGCTGGGCCGCACCAGCACGGGATAGCCAATGCGCTCCGCTGCCGCCACACCGGATTCAATGTCCGTCACGGCCTCGCCCTTAGGGTTGGGAATGTGCAGGGCGCGGATGAGGGCATCGAAGGCATCCCGGTTCTCTGCCTTTTCAATGGCGGCGCAGTCCGTTCCGATGATGTTCACCCCCCGGTCCGCAAGGCTCTGGGCCAGATTCACCGCCGTCTGGCCGCCCAGAGAGACGATGACCCCCTGAGGCTTCTCCAGATGGATGATGTTCATCACGTCTTCCGTGGTCAGGGGCTCAAAGTACAGCTTGTCCGCGGCGGTATAGTCTGTGGAGACGGTTTCCGGGTTGTTGTTGATGACAATGGCCTCGTAGCCCGCGCTGCGGATGGTCCGCAGGGCATGGACGGTGGAATAGTCGAACTCCACGCCCTGGCCAATGCGGATGGGGCCGGAGCCCAGGACGATGATCTTCTTCCGGTCCGTAACCACAGACTCATTCTCCTGGGCATAGGTGGAGTAGAAATAGGGCACGTAGCTCTCAAACTCGCTGGCGCAGGTATCGATCATCTTGTACACCGGGAAGAGATTTTCCCGGCAGCGCGTTTCGTAAATTTCCCGCTCCGATGTGTGCCACAGAGCGGCAATCCGCCGGTCGGAGAAGCCCAGGCACTTTGCCTGCTTCAAGTGGGGCAGGCTCCCGGGATTCTCCTCCAGCTCCTTTTCGAACTGGGTGATGTTTTTCAGCTTGCTGAGGAAGAAAATGCTGATGGCCGTGGCATCGCAGATTCTCGCCAGATCCATCCCCCGGTACAATAGCTCTCCCAGGGCATAGATACGGTCCGAGGGGCCTTTGGCCGCATAGTCCAGCAATGACACATCGGACCAGTCCGCAAATTTGGGAAGGCGCAGGGCGTAGGCCCCGTCCTCCAGGGAACGGATGGCCTTTTGCAGGCTCTCCTCCCAGCACCTGCCCACGCTCATCACCTCACCGGTGGCCTTCATCTGGGTGGACAGGAAATTGGAGGCGGTGGGGAACTTGTCAAAGGGGAACCGGGGCATTTTGGTGACCACATAGTCCAATGTGGGCTCAAAGCAGGCGGGAGTGTTGGCCAGGCGGATCTCATCCAGGTTCATACCCACGGCGATTTTGGCCGAGACCCGGGCGATGGGGTAGCCCGTGGCCTTGGAGGCCAGGGCGGAGGACCGGGATACCCTTGGATTGACCTCGATGACATAGTACCGGAAGGAATGGGGGTCAAGGGCAAACTGTACATTGCAGCCGCCCTTCACATCCAGCGCCCGGATAATTTTCAGGGCGCTGTCCCGGAGCATGTGGTATTCCTTATTGGTCAGGGTCTGGCTGGGGGCCACCACGATGGAGTCGCCGGTGTGAATGCCCACGGCATCCATGTTTTCCATATTGCACACGGTGATGGCCGTATCCGCTCCATCCCGGATGACCTCGTACTCCACCTCGTTGTAGCCCTTGATGCTCTTCTCCACCAGCACCTGGTGGACGGGAGACAGGGCCAGGGCGGTTTTCATCATGGCGCGCAGGCCATCCTCGTCGTCCGCAAAGCCGCCGCCGGTGCCGCCCAGGGTAAAGGCAGGGCGCAGAATGACGGGATAGCCGATTTCCTTCGCCGCCGCCACGGCCTCCTCCACGGAGTAGGTGATCTGAGAGGGCACCACCGGCTCGCCGATGGCTTCACACAGCTCCTTGAAAAGCTCCCGGTCCTCGGCCTTTTCGATGGATTCCACGCTGGTGCCCAGCAGCTCAATTTCGCACTCCTGCAGCACGCCCTTTTTGGCAAGCTGCATGGCAAGATTCAGCCCCGTCTGGCCGCCGATGCCGGGGACGATGGCGTCCGGCCGCTCATAGCGGCAGATACGAGCCAGATATTCCAGGGTCAGGGGCTCCATATACACCTTGTCTGCGATGGTGGTATCGGTCATGATGGTTGCCGGGTTGGAGTTGGCCAGGATCACATAGTAGCCCTCTTCCCGCAGCGCCAGGCAGGCCTGGGTACCGGCATAGTCGAATTCCGCCGCCTGGCCGATGACGATGGGGCCGGAGCCGATGACCAGGACCTTCTTGATGTCGGTTCTCTTAGGCATGGTGCTTGCCCTCCTCCATAAGTGTGATGAATTGCCGGAACAGGTATCGGCTGTCCTGGGGACCGGGGGCGCTCTCCGGGTGGTACTGGACGGAGAAGGCCCGGTCCTCTTTGCAGGCCACGCCCTCCACGGTTCCGTCCAGCAGGTTGATATGGGTAACTTCCAGAGGGGTCTTTTCCAGGCTCTCCGGAACCACGGCATAGCTGTGGTTCTGGGAGGTGATCTCAATTTTCCCCGTTTGCAGGTTCTTCACAGGGTGGTTGCCGCCCCGGTGTCCGAATTTCAGCTTGTAGGTCTCGCCGCCGTAGGCCAGGGAGAGGATCTGGTGGCCCAGGCAGATGCCGAAGATGGGCGTCTGTCCCCGCAGGGCCTTGACGGTGTCGATGACCTCCACCACATCCGTGGGGTCTCCGGGGCCGTTGGAGAGGAACACACCGTCAGGCTTCATGTACAGGATCTCCTCCACGCCGGTATTATAGGGGACCACGGTGACATTGCAGCCGAACTGATTCAAAGAGCGGATGATGTTCAGCTTCATACCGCAGTCGATGGCCACCACGTTGTATTTTGCATCCGCCGTCCGGGAATACCAGCGCTTTTTGCAGCTGACCCGGGACACCGCGTCGTGGGGCACAGGGGTGGCGGCGATGATTTCCAGAGCCTTTTCCACCGGGGTATCCGGGGCGGTGATCAGCACTCTTCGGGAGCCCAGGTCCCGGATGCTGCGGGTGAGCTTCCGGGTATCGATGCCGGAAATACCGGGGATATTGTACTCCTCCAGGGATTCGGACAGGGTCTTCACCCAGCGGAAATTGGAGGGGGTGTCGTTATAGTCATAGCAGCACAGGCCGCCGATGGAGGGGAACTTGCACTCGTAGTCGTCCTCGGCCATGCCGTAGTTGCCAATTAAGGGATAGGTCATGACCACCATCTGGTCCGTATAGCTCAGGTCGGAGACAATTTCCTGGTAGCCGGACATGGAGGTATTGAAGACGATCTCACAGACCCGGTCAATATTGCTTCCAAAGGCGCAGCCATAGTATTCGCTGCCGTCTTCCAGCACCAGCTTGCGGTTTATTTCTCTCATTTGCTTCTCCTTTCGGCTCCCAACCGGGGGCCATGCTTTCTTTTTTCAGCGCTTGCCTGTGTTGTTCTGCCGGAATCCCCCTTGCTTTCGTCCTCTTGCTTTATGCATGTCAACGAACTTTTTCAAAAAAGAAAGCGCCCGTTCCCCTCGGAAAAAGAGCTTTTCCGAAGAAAACGAGCGCCTTTGCTCATTGTTTCGCATTATAGCACAGAGCAAGTGGGTTGTCAAGGAAAATGGTGCAGGGAAAGCTAGGAGAGGAAATCCTCCGGGTTCATGGGCATATCCTGATAGGTGACGGAGAAATGGACATGGGGGCCAAGGGCGGTTTCTGCCAGGGCGCTTGTCCCGACCTCGCCGATCTGCTCTCCCAGCTCCACCGTCTCCCCCACTGCCAGCTCCGGCATCTGGGCAAGGCCCGAATAGGTGGTCTCATAGCCGCCGCTGTGGCGCAGCACCAGGGTGCAGCCCATGAGATCATCCTCCTTCACCGCCGTCACGGTCCCGTCGGCTGCCGCCAGGACGGGGGTTCCCGCCTCCGCGCCGTAGTCCACGCCATTGTGCACCCGCCAGTCCCGGGTGGTCTCATTGTAGCTCAGCGCGTCCATGGAGTAGACGGCGGCCTCGCTGCCCTGAACCGGCAGGCCGGTTTTCAATGGCTTCGAGGGGACCGTCGCCTGGGTCTGGGGCGGCTGGGTTTCCGCCCGGCTGGGGGCGGTCCCCTTTGTTTCCGGCTGCTCCGTGGCCGCCGCAGTGGTTTCACCGGTCCGGAGCACCACCTCCTGGGTTTCCAGCAGGGAGACCTGCTCCACCTTCTTCTGATTGTTCCGGTACACATAGCCCGTGATCCCGATAGCTGCCGCACACAGGACCAGGGCTATGTAGTAGCCCTTTCCTCCGATTCCGAAGGTTTTGTTATTGCGCATTTTTCAGCACCTCCGAGGCTGAGTATAGCCAGGTTTTCCCGTGTTTAATCAGGGGAGCTGAAAAATCCTTAACCTTCCTCATCGGGGAAGGTTGGGAGAAAAAGCTTCCCCTACGGGGGAGCTGGCAGGGCGCAGCCCTGACTGAGGAGGGGCGTAATGAGCGGGAGCAGTGGGAAAAAACGCAACATACGAACCGCTCACTCCCGCAACGCCCCTCTTCCACCGCTGCGGCGGTCCCCCTTCCCCGCTGGGGAAGGTTAGGAGAAATTGATACCTAAACTTTACGTTTTCCCATGAAAATTTTATTGACAACCGGGAAAAATGCGATATAGTTATACTGTCGTTTTTCGACATATTTTTGATAAAAAGAAACGGGGGAGGATAATGTCCAAGGAACTCATCAGGCTCCGGGATCTTACCATGGAGTTCGACGGGGAACGCATTCTCGACGGCATCAATCTTTACATCAACGATCACGAATTTTTAACCCTGCTCGGCCCCTCCGGCTGCGGCAAAACCACCACACTGCGGATCATCGGCGGCTTTCTAACGCCCACATCCGGCACGGTGACATTTGATGGGAAAACGATCAATGATGTACCGCCCTATAAGCGGCAGATCAATACGGTATTTCAGCGATATGCGTTGTTCCCGCACTTAGACGTTTATGATAACGTGGCATTCGGTCTTAAAATCAACAAGGTTCCCAAAGCGGAAATAGACCAGCGAGTGCGGGAAATGCTGGAAATCGTCAGTCTCAAGGGTTATGAAAACCGGCGAATCGACGCCCTGTCCGGCGGCCAGCAGCAGCGTGTGGCCATTGCCCGCGCCCTGGTGAACCGCCCCAAGGTACTGCTTCTGGACGAGCCTCTGGGTGCTTTGGACCTGCGGCTGCGCAAGGACATGCAGAATGAACTGAAGCGCATCCAGCAGGCCATGGGCATTACCTTTATTTATGTGACCCACGACCAGGAAGAGGCACTGTCCATGTCCGACACCATCGTTGTCATGGACAAGGGCCGCATCCAGCAGATCGGCAGGCCCGAGGATATCTACAACGAGCCCAAGAATGCCTTTGTGGCAGACTTCATCGGTGAAAGCAATATCCTCGACGGCGTGATGCTGGAGGACTACCGGGTGCAGTTCTTTGGCCGGACCTTTGTGTGCGTAGACAAGGGCTTTGAGAAGAACGAGCCCGTGGACGTGGTCATCCGCCCCGAGGATATCGATATTGTGCAGGCTTCCGAGGGCCATCTGGTGGGAACCGTCACCGGCATCACCTTCAAGGGCCTGAACTATGACATCATCGTGGAGTTCAAGGGCTTCAAGTGGCTGATCCAGACCACGGATTACCACGCCGTCGGCTCCACCATCGGCATTCGGTTGAACCCGGAGGATATTCACATCATGCATAAGAGTGAATACTCCGGCCTGTTTGGCGACTACAGCTCCTACTCCGCCGAGTATGACGAGCTGACGGAGGATGCCGGGAATGAAGAAGACTAAATCTCTGCTGCTGAGCACCCCATACCTCGTCTGGATGGTGGTGTTTACCCTGATTCCCCTGGGCGTGGTTGCCTACTATGCCCTGACAGACCCCGCCACCGGGGCCTTCTCCCTGGGCAATGTGAAGAGCCTGGGCATGTATCTGCCCGTTCTGTGGAAATCCATCGGGTATTCCCTGGTGTCCGCCTTTATCTGCCTGCTGCTGGGCTATCCCGTGGCCTACTATATCGCCCACAGAAGCCCCACGGCCCAGAAGTTCCTGTATATGCTGGTGATGCTGCCCATGTGCATGAGCTTTCTGCTGCGCACCCTGGCCTGGGTGGGCCTGCTGCAGGATACGGGCATTATCAACACCCTGCTTTCCAAGCTGGGCCTGCCCCGGCTGACCCTGATCCGCACCCCCGGTGCGGTGGTTCTCGGCATGGTGTATAACTATCTGCCCTATATGATCCTGCCCCTGTACGCCACGATTCTGAAAATCGACAAGCGGCTCATTGAGGCGGCAGAGGACCTGGGCTGCACCCCTGCCCAGACCTTCGGCAAGGTGGTCCTGCCCCTGAGTATGCCGGGCATTCTCTCCGGCATGACCATGGTGTTCGTGCCCGCTGTGTCCACCTTCTACATTTCCCAGAAACTGGGCGGCACCGACACGGTGCTCATCGGCGACGTCATCGAGCGGCAGTTCAAGCAGGGCAACAACCCCAACCTGGGCGCGGCCCTGAGCCTGGTGCTGATGGTGCTGGTGTTCGTATGCACCGGCATTATGAACCGCTTCGGCGGTGACGAGGCGGAAGGAGGCGTGGTGGTATGAAACGAACCAACAGGATCATGACCGTCCTGATCTTCATCTTCCTGTATATCCCCATGGCCGTGCTGATCGTGGCCTCCTTCAACACCGGCAAGGACATCACGGAATTCCAGGGCTTCACCCTGCGGCAGTATGAGCGGCTTTTCCAGGACCGGAGCCTATTAAAGCTGCTGGGCAACTCCCTGCTGGTGTCCATCCTTGCCAGCCTCATCGCCACAATTTTCGGTACGATTTCCGCCGTGGGCATTCACAACCTGAACCCCAAAATGCGCAAGGCGGCCATGACCCTGACGGATATCCCCATGACCAACCCGGATATCGTCACCGGTGTGTCTCTGAGCCTGCTGTTCGTCTTTGTAGGCACGAAGATGCTGGGCCAGCGGAACAGCCTGACCTTCTGGACGCTGCTCATTGCCCATGTGACCTTCAATCTGCCCTACGTGATTTTAAACGTCATGCCCAAGCTCAAGCAGATGGACACCTCTCTGACGGACGCGGCCATGGACCTGGGCTGCACCCCCTGGCAGGCCTTCTTCCGGGTGACCCTCCACGAGATCATGCCCGGCGTGGTGTCCGGGGCCATCATGGCCTTTACCATGAGCCTGGATGACTTCGTCATCAGCTATTTCGTCACCGGTCTGGATTTTGTAACACTGCCTGTGGAAATCTATTCCTACACGAAAAAGCCCATTCAGCCCAAAATCTACGCCATGTTCACATTGCTGTTCCTGCTGATCTTCGTGCTGATGACCGCCATGAACCTCATGCAGCTCTTTGCGGACCGCAAAAAAATCGCCGACCGGAAAAAGCATTGAGGCTGCGGGCCGATGTGGGCATCGGCCCCTACGGGTAAATTTTCAGCCGACTACTATCATCTTATTATTTTACCATTTAGGAGAGAAAAGCTATGAAGAAAGTAATTTCCGTCTTCCTTGTCCTTGCCACCCTGGTCTGCCTGTGCGCAGGCTGCGGGAAGAGCAGCGAAAAGACCACCATCTACGTCTACAACTGGGGCCAGTATATCTCCGAGGGAGACGATGGCTCCATCGATGTGATCGCAGAGTTCGAGAAGAAGTACCCCAACATCAAGGTTCAGTACTCCACCTTCGATTCCAACGAGACCATGTATGCCAAGCTGAAAAACGGCGGCATCACCGTGGACGTGGTCATCCCCTCTGACTATATGATCGGCCGGATGCGCCAGGAGGGTATGCTTCAGGAGCTGAACTACGACAACATCCCCAACGCCCAGTATATTGACGATGCCTACCGGGGCCTGGCCTTTGACCCGGAGGACAAGTTCTCCGTACCCTACACCTGGGGCACCACCGGCATCATCTACAACAGCAAGTACGTGGACGAGGCCGATGTCACCGGCTGGGAGCTGCTGTGGAATGAGAAGTACGCCGGGAAGATCCTGATGTTCGACAATTCCCGGGATGCCTTCGGCATTGCCGAGTATCTGCTGGGCTACTCCGTGAACTCCACCGACTCCGCCGAGCTTCAGGCCTGCGCCGACAAGCTGGCCGAGCAGAAGCCTGTTGTGCAGCAGTACGTCATGGACCAGATCTTCGACGCCATGGAGAACGAGGAGGCCTGGATCGCCCCCTACTATGCCGGCGACTATCTGACCATGGTGGAGGAGAACCCGGACCTCCGGTTCTTCCGCCCCGAGGACCAGGGCTACAACATCTTTGTAGACGGCATCTGCATCCCCACCTGCGCCAAGGAGAAGGAAGCCGCCGAGACCTTCATCAACTTCCTGATCGACCCCGAGATCTGCGCCAAGAACCTGGACTTCCTGGGCTACTCCGTGCCGGAAACCGAGGCCAAGCAGTACCTGGATGCCGAATTGGTTGCCAATGAAGTGGCCTATCCCAGTGAGGAGCAGCTGCGCAACGCCACCTCCTTCGACTTCCTGCCCGAGGAAACCTCCCGGGAGATGGAGAGCCTGTTCATGACCGTGCGGAACGGCTAAGGCGCTTTTCAAGCAGAACACAAGGCCCCGACGGTGCACGCCATCGGGGCCTTGACTTTTTCTTGCTGCCGGTCTATAATAAGCGTACAAGGAGATGCCCGCTGCAAACAGGCACCTCCCCGTGGTGGAAACCCGACGGTTGCCACACTACATATGGCTTACAGCACCGAGAGATTAACCCTCAGCACATGAGCCGTCTGCTAGCGACAGACGGCTCACTTCTTTTTATCGTGCAGATACAGCACGAGAGACACAATGCTGGCAATGGAACCCAAGGCCCCAAGGACAGGACAGCCATTTTACGGCTGCCCACAGCTTATCAAAAAAGCCTCGCAGAGTTTGGCGGCGTAAGCCGCCAAATAAAATCAAATCATTTTCTGTCGGGGCGTGTACCTGAGACGAAATTTGTCAAGGGTGTTTTTTGCTCATCCGTCATAGTTGCAACCAGATATTCCTCGTGCGTCTGTGGTCTCCACAGGGAACTGCGGACGTGCGGCGATTTTTACGCGGCCAGACTGTACAGCACTACCCCTGCCAGGGCCGCTCCGGCCATGACCTTGATGGGGCTGGGCTTCCATTTGCGCAGGACGAAGAAGCCGGCGAGGAAGATCACCAGGGCGATCAGGTCAAAGCTGCCCAAATCCGCCGGGAGGGTGCGCTGGCCGTAGAGGGCCAGGATCAGCAGGGAAATGCCCGCGGAGGCGATCATGGCGATCACCGCGGGACGAAGGCCCGCCAGAACGCCCTGCACGATGCTGAGGCCCCGGAAGCGGTAGTACACATAGGCCAGGGTCATGACAATGACGCAGGAGGGGAAGATACAGCCGATGGTGGCGATCAGCGCTCCCGGCAGGCCCGCTACCTGAATACCCACGAAGGTGGCGGCATTCAGGGCGATGGGGCCGGGAGTCATTTCGGCGATGGCCATAATGTCGGCAAAGCCCGTCATGGTCAGCCAGGGGTGAATGTCCACCACCTGGTTCTGAATCAGGGGCATGGCGGCATAGCCGCCGCCGATGCTGAACAGGCCCACCTGGGAAAAGCTCCAGAACAGCTCCAGATAGATCATTTGGCCCCCTCCTTCTTTTGCAGATACAGGGTATCCAGCGCACCGATGACCCCGCAGACCAGGATGATCACAATGATATTCACGGAGAAAAACCGGGTCGCCACGAAGGATGCCAGCATGACGACGATGGGCAGCCATCGCTTCTTTTTGAGGATGGGCCAGGCCATATTGATGACCACGTCGAAGATCACCGCCGCTACCCCCGCCAGCATTCCGGCCATGGCCATGCTCACATACCTATTGGAGCGGAAGGCCTGGTAAAAAGCGGAGATGATGGAAATGATGATCAGCGGCGGCAGGGCCGCACCCACCACGGTGATCAGCGCGCCGGGGATCCCGGCCACATGGTAGCCCACCAGAATGGAGGCATTGATGGCGATGGAGCCGGGGCTGGACTGGGCAATGGCGGTCAGGTCCAGCATTTCCTCCTCCTCAATCCAATGCAACCCTTCCACAAAGCGCTTGCGCATCAGCGGAATAATTATAAAGCCGCCGCCGAAGGTGCAGGCGCTGAGCTTGAAGGTGGAGAGGAACAGCTGCCAGTATTTTTTTCGTTTGTCCAATGGAATCAGTCTCCTTTGAAAACTGCTCCGCGATCAGCGGCGCAGCCGCAAAGCCTGCGCGATTTCGTACATTCTGGGCAGCGCATAGGGGAAAAAGCGCTGAAAAGCCTTGCAGTAGTAATTGGAATTGTCCGCGACGATCCGGTCACGCTTACAGCCTCCCCGGCACAACCGTACCCATTCACAGGAGCGGCACGCCGCAGGGGTTTTCCAGCCGTCGGTGAGAAAGACGCGCATTGTTTCGCCGGAGAGCATGGCTCGGAAGGAATCTTCCCTGACCGTCCCAAGCCGGTACGCATCCAGGCAGAAGAAGTCGCACGGGTAGACAGCGCCGCCGCCCTCTACCACCAGATAGGCCCCGCAGGCACCGGTGGTAGAGCAGGTGCTTGCCGGGCTGCCTATGAGCAGATGAATGTAGTCTTCAAACAGACGGATGCTGACATAGCTGCCGGATTTCCAATCCCGATACCATTCATCAAACAGGCAGCACAAGAACTGACCGTACAGCTCCGAGGAGAGGGAATAGTCCTCCTTTCCCCGGGGGACATTCAGCGGATCCAGGCAGGCGATGAACTGGAAATAGCGGATTCCGGTTTCCTTCATGGTCCGATAGGCACCGGCTGCCTTTTTCGCCAGCCGCTTGGTGACAGCGCACAAGAGGTTGCACGGGACCTGGTATTGATTCAGCAGGGTCAGAGCCTGCGAAACTCGTTCCCAGGTTCCCCCACCGCCGGCATCCAGCCGCAGCGCGTCGTGGACGGAGGGAATGCCGTCCAGGCTGACACCAACCAGAAAGCCTTCCTCCCGAAAGAACGCGGCCCAGTCCTCCGTAATGGCAAGCCCGTTTGTCTGGATGGCATACTGGACGCGGACGTGCTTCTGATTGTATTTCCGAACGGTCTGCGTGAAGAACCGGAAGAAGTCCAGCCCCGCCAGGGTAGGTTCCCCGCCCTGGAAGGCGAGGGAGAGGCTGCCGCCCGGGTTAAGCTCCGCGAAGCACTGGCGGATGAGTGTCTCGGCTGTAGAAAGCGACATCATGCTGCTGTCTGGACAGGCGCGGTTTTCCTGTTCGTCTCGGTAGAAGCAGTATTGGCAGCGCATATTGCAGAAGCCGGAGGCGGGCTTTACCAATAGCTGGAGCTGCCTCATAGGGAATTAGTATGGGCCAGTACGGTCAGAGGCGGCCGCCCTACAATGAGGGAGGTTCCGTCCGTATAGCCCTCTTCCCTGCCCTTCAGCGCTTCAATCAGCTTTCCGCGAAGCAGGGCCACCCGCTGGGGATGGGACTCCAGCACGTTTTTCGTCTCGTGGGGGTCCTCCCGCAGGTCGAAATACAGCTCCTTCCCCGTCTGGGAGTACCAGATGTATTTGTCGTCCTTCGTTACGATGAAGTGCATGGAGTCCTGCCCCAGTGTGTGCTCACCGTGAAGGTATTCCCGGTCTACCGGGTGCAGGAGGCTCTTGCCGTCCACTGTCTCCGGAATCGGCGCGCCCGCCAGCTCCAGCAGAGTGGGCATCACGTCCCGCAGCTCCGCCAGATCATTGTGGATAGTGCCGTGCTTGCCCACATACCGCTCCGGGCCGGAGAGGAACAGCGGCACCTGAATACCGCCCTGGAAGGGCTTTGCCTTCTGGAACATCAGGTGGTCGCCCAGCATCTCCCCGTGGTCGGACACAAACAGGATCACCGTATTATCCATGAGCTGCTGCTCTACAAGCGCGGAGATCAGCCGTCCGATCTGGTGGTCCATGTGGGTGATGGCGGCGTAGTAGCCCGCCCGCAGCTGGTGAATATAGCTTTCGTCCGAGGGGCAGGATTGGGCGTGGTAGCTGTGGCCGTCCCGGAGCCAGCGTGCGGTGTCATTCCAGTCTCCCCGCCAGGGCGCTGCCAGCGGACGATCCTTGTACAGATTCAGATAGTATTCCGGCGCGTCCAGGGGCGGATGGGGCCGCACGAAGCTGGCCATCAGGAAGAAAGGTTGGGACCGGTCTCGGCGGCGCAGGAAATCCAGACATTCGCTGGCGACCCAGTTGGTGGGATGGTATTTCTCCTCGTAGATCCAGGGGCGCACCACCCAGCTGTTGCAGTCCAGCCCCGTATCCACCGGGTCCGCGTCCGCGCCCAGCTGCTGCTTGAGCCACCAATAGTAATCATCCGCGACCCGCTGGTCCTCAAAGCTGGGGGTGGTGGGCCTGCGGTAGGCGTGCAGATACCCGTCGTGGAGCCGCACATCGTGGAAGCCCAGATTATTTCGCAGGGGGTGGACGTGCATCTTTCCAATACACTGGGTATAGTAGCCTGCCCTGCTCAGCTCTCCGGCCAGGGTGTGGGCATAATTCCAGGGAACCAGGTCCTCATAGCCCACCCGGCCCGTGTGGGCCTGGGACATACCGGTATAAAGGCTTGCCCGGGCGGGAACACAGGTGGGGCATGCGGAGTAGGCGTTGGGATAGCGGACACCCTCCGCGGCCAGTGCGTCCAGGAAGGGCGTTTTCACATCCGGATGCCCGGCAATGCCCAGACAGTCGCCCCGGAGCTGGTCTGCCATCAGCAGAATAATATTGGGTCGTTGCTCCATATCAAAAACCTCCATAATGGTCTTCTGTCGATCATAAAGAAAGGGCTGTTAAGAAAGAATGTCGATCGACGCGACTTTTTAACAGCCCTTTTCTTCTTATAGATTATACCATTTGATTTCGTTTGCGTCCAGATGCAGTTCAAAGCTGCCGCTGTCCGTGTATACGGTGGTATCCTGGGGAACGTAGGTGTTGTTGACCACGCAGTACTTGCCGTTGGCGACGAAGGCGTGAACCTCGACGTTATAGTTGGTGGAGAACCACTTGCGGAGCGTGTCCTCTCCGTGGGAAGCCCACAGGATCGCCCGATACAGCACACGGCTGTTTTCAAAGGAATAAGGAAGGCCGGAGATATAAACGCCGCGGCCGCTGCCAAAGGCGTTGACTGCCATCTGAACCTCTTTATCCTGCTGGACCAGAATCTCGGTGTTTTCGAGGGCGTAGATGTTTTTCTTCCCCTCACCGAAGTCTACAGTTTCAGCCACATCGGCCAGAATAAAGTGTTCGGGGTGCTGCTCCCAGTTGTATTTGTCGTAGCCCAGGGTAAAGCCGGTCTCTTTCTCCACGCCCAGGACATTGGCCAGCTGGAGGTAATGTCCCTGGTACTGGTGGCCGGAAGGCTCGCCAACACCAATAAAGCCACCGCCGTTGTAGACATATTTGCGGATGGCGGAGGAAATCGCGGGGTCCTCCCATTCCGCGCCGCCGGTGTGGGCCGTGTCGCCGTCGCCCACGTTGATGATCACGTCGATGTCATCCAGAATGGAGGCATCACCGCGAATGTCGTCAAAGGAAATGAATTTCACATCGAAGGGCGCGCCGGACAGGGCTTCGATCACGCCCGCATAGGAATAGTTTTGCTTCTGATACAGGGCATGGTGGACCATATGGCAGCCCCAGGAGCGCTGCTTGCCCCAGCAGTTGAGGACGGCCACCGTCTTGACACAGTAGGGGATGGTTCCTTTGATGTTTTCGTAGAGCTCCCGGAACTCGTTGCAGACGGATTCAATATAATCCACAAACTCCGGGAATTCCAGAGCAAGCTTTAAGTATCCGCCGTAGCCGATGCGGTCGATGGGCTTGCGCAGGATGGCCCGGCGGGCTGTGACCCAATTCTCCTTGGCCTCCTTCACCGGATCGCCCCCCTCGTGGAAGGTGTCCGGGAAGAAATAGGGCAGGAACCGACCCTCGGTGTACTTAACGCCGGGAATGTCGGAGATCAGCCGCAGGGTGGAGCCGTTGCCCACAGAGCCAACGACTGCATCCAGACCGATGGTTTTGAATTCCTCCATGTAGGGCTCGGTGCCGATGAAGTGATCTCCCAGGAACATCATCGCTTCCTTGCCCAGCTCGTGGGTGATGTCCACCATTTCCTTTGCCAGAGCGGCTACCTCCCGGCGCTGGAAGGCCTGGAAGTCTTTGTACTCCTTGGATGGAATCCGGTACTGATTGTTGTAGTAGCCCTGGTCCACAATGTATTCGGGCCGGAATTTGTAGCCCACCTCCCGTTCAAACTGCTCCAGGATGTAGGGAGAGACAGAGGCGGAATACCCATACCAATCCACATATTTTTCCCGTTTCAGCTCGTCGAAGATCAGGGTGAACTGGTGGAAGAAGGTGGTGTAGCGGATGACATTCACATAGGGATGGTCGGCAATAAACTTCCGCAGCCGCTCCATGGTGAATTTATGGGTTCTGGGCTGGCGTACATCAAAGGTGATCTGGTGTTCAAAATTTTGCCAGTTGTTGGTGACGGCGTTGTACATATGAACCGGGTCCCAGATGATATAGGCCAGGAAAGCGACGGTATACTCGTGGAAGGCTTCGCAGTTTGCAATTTCCACGCAGCCGGTCGATTCGTTGTACTGCCAGTTTTCGGGGGAAACCACGGTCCCGGTGGTCCGGTCCATAACCTCCCACCAGCGCTTGATATCGTCCCGTGTATTGACCTCCAGCAGTTCCGCGCTGATGCCCTTCATCAGCGGAATGGAGAGGGTGTCTCCGGCAGCCGTGTGGAAGTCGGTCATAATGTAGCACTGCTGGATTTCATCGGGATTGGCCTTTGCCCAGGCGTTGTCCTTGCGGGTGGTGTAGTAGGTGGAGTAAATTTTGGCATCCTGCCCCTGGAGTTCGGCGGGGAAATCGGTGCCGTCGCAGTCCCGGATGGCATCCGCACCCCATTTTTTCAAAATCTCCAGGGTCTGGGGTACAACGTCCAGGTCTGTGGGGATCGTGACCCGGCCCATTTTTCTTGCATCATTCATAGAAGGATTCTCCTCGAAACGTAATTATAGAATAGAATAGGTTTGCGCAATTGGCTCAGCCCTTGACACCGCCGCCGGTAACGCCTGCAATGATCTTCTCAGACAAGAACAGATACAGCAGGAAGGTGGGCAGGAATACGATGATCACCGCGGCGAACATCGCGCCGTACTGGCCGGAATACTTCATTGCGTTGACGATTTGCAGCAGGCCCACGCCAACCGGGGTCATGGAGTCGCTGGTGGTGAAGATCAGGGCCATGAAGAACTCATTCCATACGGACATGAAATTGAAGATGGTGACGGTAATAACCGCGGGCTGGACCAGGGGGAGCATGATCTTCCAGAAGGTCCTGGAATGGCTACACCCATCGATGTAGGCGGCCTCCTCGTAGGACCGGGACAGGGTGGAGAAAAAGTCCAGCAGATAGATGGTGGTATAGGGGACCCGAAGCATGATATAGAGTACCACCAGCAGGATCCGGCCCTTGATGCCCCAGCGCACAGCCAGGGAATACAGGGGCATGATGATCATAATGGTGGGGACGCTCATTGCGATGACGAGTCCGATGCGGATGGCCTTGCCGCCGGTAAACTGCCAGCGGGACAGCACATAGGCGCCGGGAGCGGAGATCAGCAGTACGCCCGCGCAGGAGATAATGGCGTAGATCAGGCTGTTGAAGAAATACAGGGATACATTCTGCGTATTCCAGGCGATGGCGTAGTTCTCCCATTTGAGGCCCTTGGAGAAATCCAGGACGGCACCGGTTAATATCTGCTTTGTGGAGGAAAGACTGGCGCAGATGATCCAGAACAGCATAACGGTTGTAAACGCGACCCACAGGCCTACGATCAGGTAGCCGGGGAAGAGCCGGGCTTCCTTTTTCCAATTGATTTTGTTGTGATATTTTGCCATAGCTGCACTCCTACCTTAGTATTCCAGGTCCGAATCCTTCAAAGTCAGATTGGTGATGACGTATACGGCAATGATAATCAGCGTCAGCACAACACCCACGGCCGCGCCCGCGCCCGCGTCCCGTTCCACGACACCCTTGCCGCCGAATACGGTATCATACAGGTATACAACAGGAACAATGGTGGCCGTCTCCGTATTGATGGGCGAGAACATCTTGGTCCACAGGAAAAAGGTCGTGGCATTGATGCTCCAGAAGGTGATGGTAGTACGGAGTACCCCCTTCAACAGGGGCAGCGTGATCCGGAACAGTTTGTCGAAAACATTCGCCCCGTCGATGGTAGCTGCCTCGTACAGCTCCGCGGGGATACCCTCAATACCGCTGATGAAGATCAGCATGTAGTAGCCGACGCTGCCGAAGATAAAGGCAACCATCATAGCCCAGAAGATCAGGTCTGTGCCCAGCCAGCGGATATTCGAGCCGCCGAACAGCTTGACGATCTGGTTCAGCAGACCGTAGTCGTAATTGAAGATATACTGAACCCACATGGTGGCCAGGGCCACGGCGCTGATGATATTGGGCATATAGATGGCGGCCTTGAAGAATTTCGCGCCCCGGATGCCGCTGGTCAGAATAACAGCCATGATCATAGACAGAATCATGGTGATCACGCCGCCCACCAGCCAGATCATCAGCATATTTTTCATGGAGCTGATAAATCCGGCGTTGCGCATGATTTTGAAATAGTTCCCCAGGCCGTAGAAGCTCCAGGCGCTGGTAGATGCCGTCAGGCTCTCCACCTTAAAGAAGCTCATGATCACTGTCCGGAGAACCGGATAGACATACATGAACAGCAGGCAAAGAACGGTTGGCAGGATAAACAGGAAAATCATGGTTTTGTTCTTTTTCATACTGGTATCACCTCAGGAAAGAAATGGTTTGCAGGGCGAGGGCCTGCGCCCGCATCGCGGGCAAGCCCAAATCAGGCACACGCGCCCGACCTGCAAGAAAAAGCTTTTATCTGCAAAGGCGGCACCGAATCGGTGCCGCCTCCGTTCAGACTGAGGGAATCTTAAGCAAATCCGTTACAGCCGCGGCGATAGGCAGCATTCCGCAATGGATCGCAGAATCAGCCGCACAGGGTATCCAGATAAGCACAGTAATCAGCACCGGTGGCGTACTTGCCCTCAAACAGCTCGATCATGGAGCTCTTGATGGTGGACCAGCCATCCAGGGTGTTCAGAGCGCCGCACCAGCTCATGGGAGAGGTGGTGTTCTTCAGAGCTTCCACGGAGCCAACCAGGACGGACTCATTCAGACGGGTATCGGCGGGAATCTGACCGCAGTTGTCAGCCAGCATCTGACCGTAGGTACCGGTCACGATGTACATGATGAAGTCAAACGCAGCCTGGGCATTCTCGGTGTAGGAGGAGATGGCCAGGGAGTTGGCGCCTGCGTAAGCGGAGGCGTCCGCGTTGTTCTCGACTTCGGGATAGTTGAAGAAGCCCCAGTTCACAGACTCACCCACGGCGGCATCAACCTCGGAGGTAACGTAGTTGGCGCAGACGACCATAGCGGCGGTGCCCAGACCGACCTTGGTCTGGCTGGCGGGGTAAGCATCGGGCGCGCCATCGGCCAGGAAGCCGGCGTTTACCAGATCAATGGTCTCCTGTGCGGCAGCAACGGCGGCCTCGTTGGCAGCCCAGCCGCCGTTCAGGCCCAGCTCCTTGATGCCGTCCTCGCCCAGGTGACGGACCAGGTGATAGTAGAAGTTGAAGTTGGCATAAGCGCCGTCCAGCGCCAGAGCCTCGTAGCCGTTGGCCTCCAGGGTCTCGCAGGTGGTCAGGAACTCAGCCCAGGTAGTGGGAGTCTTGGTGATGTTGCAGGCATCGAAAACATCCTTGTTGTAGAACACGCCGCCGATCTGGGGCTGCTCCACGATGGAGTTCAGATAGCCAGCCCACGCGACAGACTGGTTGTTAAAGCAGGCATAGCTGAAATCGGCGTAACCGGCAGCGTCGGCCATCTCGGTCAGGTCGTAGGTATAGGGGGCATAGGCATTGCCAATACGGTTGTAGTCATCCTCGAAGATGTCCAGCTTTTCGCCGGACTCCAGCGCGGCGGAGAGCAGGGTATTGACATCGCGGCCCTTCCACTCAATGTTGACGTGGGCACCGGTGTCAGCCTCAAAGGCATCGGCAGCGGCCTGAATGACCTGGGCCTGGGCCTCGCCGGCAGTCCACATGGACCACATCGTCAGTTCAACGCCTTCATACTTCTTGGTGTCCGCGGGAGCCTCGGTAGCTTCGCTTGCCTTGGTTTCGGCGGGAGCAGCAGTCGTCTGGGTTTCTGCGCTCTGGGAGCTGCCGCAGGCGACCAGTGCCAGGGCCATAGCCAGAACCAACAGAAGGGAGATGATCTTCTTCATTTGTTGTTCCTCCAAAATATAAATTCGTGTCGGGGGTTCCCCGGTTCACGCTATAAGCATACTGTTTTTCACATTATTAATCAATTATTATATTGCTAATCATTATTACAATCTTGCTTTTTAAAAATTTTTGGATATATCGCTGTATTTTGGCACTGACATTTTGTACACATTTTATGGGTTAGCTTTTTTATAAATTGACGAATCAATAAAAAATATGGTATTTTTATGTTGCATTTCACAAAGAAGTACAATATAATATATTGCGATAGCAATATATTGATAAAAAGGACGTGCCGCAATGAGCCATATTAACTACGCCTTTGAACAGGCGGATAATTCTTTCCCACATGATAAAATGAAGCTGCGCAATGTTGCCTCCACCAGGTACAGCGGAGATTGGCTTTCCATCCCCCATTCCCATAGCTATGCGGAGCTGTTTTATATCGTCGGCGGCGAAGGCCAATTCCAGATCAACGATAAGCTGTTTCCCGTGCATCAGCACCAGCTTGTCATTGTAAACGCAAATGTGATTCATACCGAGGTCAGTCTGGAATCGCATCCCCTGGAATATATTGTGGTCGGGATTGAGGGGCTGGAATTTACAGCTTCTGAAATTGCGGAGGGCAGTTATTGTGTCTATACCTTCCGGGAAAATAATGAGGTCCTGTCCTGTATGCAGAAAATTCTCGCGGAAATGCAAAATCGGGAATCCAAGTTTCAAATTCTTTGTCAGGCATATATGGACATCATTGTGGTGCAACTGGCCCGTAACGCCAGCGTTTCTGTTGCGCCGATTCATTCCAAGTTGCCTGCCAACCGCCAGTGCGCGACGGTAAAACGGTATATCGACCACCATTACAAAGAAAACATCACACTGGATCAGCTGGCGGAAAAGGTCAGCATCAATAAATATTACATGGCCCATGCCTTTAAGCGGGAGTATGGGATCTCGCCCGTCAACTATATGATCGACTGCCGTATTCGGGAAGGAAAACGGCTTCTGGCCGAGACAGACCTCGCGCCGTCTCAAATTGCGTCCATTCTTGGATTCTCCTCCTCCAGCTATTTCTCCCAGACCTTCCGCAATGTGGAGGGGACGACCCCTACAGAATACCGAAAAGCCAATCAGGTGAAATTCTGAAACGGAAATGAAGGAAGTCGCTTTCCTGCTAGGCACTTGAATGAAACATAATACTCTCTTCACTTGTGAATTGAGTTGCATGCACTAAACAGCACGCAAAGTTATACGAAAGGTTGGAGCGAGTCAGTCTCTCCCGGTCAATTAAGATATTTTTCTCTGTCAAGGACAAACATTGACCATAATCATCGTCCTTCCCGGTCCATCCGATGGCTTTTCGCTCTTTGTGTACACAAAGGCATTCGGTTTTCCCGTTCTCGTTGTTTTATAGTCTGTTGGATTTTCTGCTCATCCTCCTTTTCGTGCAGCAATTTGTCCGTATTATACCTGGCATTGAAAACAGCATTCGAGGTTGGGTCCTTACCAAGAATTTCCGCATACTTCTCTTGCACTGCCCGCTCATACTCCGGGCGAATTGCGTGCCGCACATCGTAAAGCTCCACGGGGTCAACATCTGCTGACTGCACCTTGAGCGCTTCGTATTCCGCAATCGCTGCATCCAGTTCACCGGAATACTTTTTCTCCTTCACGGTCAGCTTTTTTAAGCTATTCTCCATAGTGGCAATCTCCTTGCGGAATATTGCGGGGGCAGTAGAATCCTCCAAGGAGAATTTTTCAAGCAGCCGCGCCTTTTCAGAGCGAAGATCTTCCAAGTCCTCCGTCAGCTCCGCAATTTTGGCGGCCAGCTCCCGGCTGCGGATAATGCGGAAAATAGGAAGCTCCTTTTTCTCGTTGACGAGGGCAGTGCGCTCCTTGCCCTTTTCCTTGATTTGCTGCACCAGGCCCATATACCGCTCCATCTCTGGCTTCCACACGCCAATGGAGCGGCGAATGTCGTACTGGTCGCCCCGGATATGGTGGAGCCGGAAGCAGCAGAGCATGACATGGCCACGAATCTTTTCAAGCGCTTCCGCAATGGCAGGAACGGTCTTTGCCACAATAGCGGCCAATTTCTGAAGCTCTGCTTTCAGCTGGCGCAAGAGAGTATTATCGGCTTTGATCTGCCGGTTCAGCTCGCAGCGGTCAGAGGTGATTCCCTTGCGCTCCATGGCACGGGCGGCAACGCCCTCGTGGATGGTTGGTTTTTCCTCCAAACCACGGGCGGCATGACTGCGGTGGTCGATACGTTCCTCACGTCCCGCCTGCTCCAAGGCAAGATTTGCAGCGGCGGCCCAGTTTTCCCGCCATAGAAGCAGCTGCTCCTCGCTGTTCCAACGCAGGGTAATGGGATTCTGACGGCCATAGCGGCTGCTTTTGGGGTGCTTATCTGCACGGGCGAGGCCCCGTACCTCCGCTGCGGACGGAGCCATATAGACTTTCTTTTTGCCAATCTTATAGGGGTACTGTTTCTCCCATCCCTCTTTCTGGGCCTTCAAAAACTCGGCGGTGGTAAAGCCTCGCTCCTCACCATTGCGGACACAAAGATACTCTTTTTCCGTCTTGTACTGCCATTGGCCTTTTTCATCCAACGGGCGTACCGTCAGAAGGATGTGGGCATGGGGATTGTGTCCGTCGGTATCGTGGATAGCCGCGTCGGCACACATTCCATCAGCGACAAATTGCTCCTGTATAAATTCCTCTATCAGGGAAATCTGCTGTTCCTGATTTAATTCGATGGGTAAGGCCACAACAAGCTCCCGTGCAAGGCGGCTGTCCTTTGCTTTTTCAGCTGCTTCCACCGCATTCCAGAGCTTTTCCCGGTCTTGCCATTCTGGGGGAGCCTGCGGCGGTAGGAAAACCTGCTGCCACACAAGCCCCTGTTTCCGGGTGTAGTCATGCTGTATCCCGTCATAGTCGTTGTAAATCCGGGAACAGCTCAGATAGGCCGCCGCCGCGGCAGCGGAGCGGCCAGCCCCACGGCTGACCACCTTTGCCTCCAAATGGTAGATTGCCAAAGCGTATCACCTCGTTCCCTTTTCTGTTTCTCTTTCGCAAAAGAGAAAATGGACGGCACCCAAGCGCTGTCCATCTCTGCGACAAAGCTGCCGGTGGCAGGTTTTCGCAGGCAGCTGTCTGTACCGCTAACTCGGTGCGGCACAGACAGCTGCGCAGACAATGACAGCAGCACGGCAAGTGCTGTGGCATTGTCTGTCGCTTTCCGCAGAAAGCGAAATCCCCCTCGGAGAGCGCGCGTTCCCGACCAACGGGAGGGATACCACCGCCTGCCTCTGGCAGGTGGTGAGTAAGTGCGCCCTTCGGGAAAAGAAAACGGCCTCCGGTTTCCCGGAGACCTTCTGAGTGCTTCAATCTTTTTGCGGTATTCTTCGTAATAGGTATTCCTCCAATGCTTGCAGCCCCATCGTTCGCACCTCCGGCAGCACCTTTTCCAGAATTGCCCCGGTCTGAATGAGCCTGCGTGTTCTTGCCTTTCGTTCTTTCACTCGGTTCCGTGCTTGAGCTTCCTCCAATCGGTGCTGGGCCTGCAAGAGCGCTTTTTCTGTATCTGTCATAGTGGTAAAATTCTCCTTTCTGATAGTAAAAAACCGCCTGATACCGGAAAATGGTATCAAACGGCGGAAAATATAATAGTAGATTTTCCTTTGCTTTGGAAACTGATAGAAAAATATCTGTTTTCCTATTCTCATTGATGGCAAAATCTCTGAAATTGATATTAAAAAGAGCAAGGGTGTCGCATTTCACGACACCCTTGCAGGCATTCTAATACCAAACTGACGGGAAATGCCATCACCGTGGTCATCTCTCCATTTCCCGTTTCTTCTCTCTGGGCAACACTTCTTTTACATAAGCTCTTACAGTACGGTAAATCTCCTCAAAAGGCGGCTTTGTTACATCTCCTGTGAAGCGAAACTTTTCATAGGAATGCTTTAACTCGTCCTGCCTATGCAGAAAACCACTGAATGTATCCAGCTTTCTGCCGCTGTTTTCAAGTGTCCGGGTAATCTCGTCCTTGTCAAATGGAAATACCTTTGAAATGTAGTATAGATCGACAACATCTTTGATCCTGCGGAACACCTTGTCCGTCGAGATTGCGGATAGCTTGTCCGCAATCATTTGGGAGGGAGAAACACCGCAAAAGCGAACGCCGTCCACCTCGTAAATCCTGGTCGGGGGTACAGGCCTGTTTACGTCCATATCCATAGTAAACAGAACTTCGTCTGTATCCTTGTCAATCAGCTCAAATCCGGCAGAGCGCCCTTCTCCGTACATCCAATAGAGACCAACTTCCAAATCAAGGCCACTTTTCTGGATTGCTTTTTCAAGAGATTCCACCATCTGTGGCCCCGTTGGCGGCGTTGCAGAATACCAGTTTGCGTCAATATCTACCGTGTGCCGGGTTTCATCCGCATATCCAGCTTCCATCAGGCAGGCTTTCAAAACCATGGACCCCTTAAAATTGACCGGAATGCCGCTGTCATAGATGGCTTTCATAACTGCGTACATCAGCTTTTCTTCCGCTGTCAGATTCATAAAATTACCCCTTAACTGTCGTAATATGCAATTGCGTCCTGTGCCAGTCGTTCAAACCGCTTTTGATATTCGGGAGGAACGAAGATTCCCTCAAAGCTGTCGCCGTGCGCATAGTAGTACCGGCTGACAGCCTCCGTAATCCCCTGCATGTCCAGAATGGACTCGTTGGCAAGCGCGTCCGAGAGCGTCCGGTTGAAGCTCGTAAAGGAGAGGCCATTCTTGTTCTGGACATCGATGGGGCTGATCTGATTTCCCAGAACGGCAACACCGTTGAATTTCGTTACGCTGTCTGCTCCGTACACCCAGACCAGGTATTCATCGCTGCGACCACCAAAGCCGCCCTGGCACATCAGTGCTTCATCCAACGCGAATACAACCGGCTGGTCGATACAATCACGGACAGCCCGAAGCCAGGAAAAGGCTCCCACATAATCACGCCGCTTGGGAAGATCACGCTTCTGTGGGTCATATTGCGGCAGCACCCTTGTTTTTCTGTTTATCAAATCCTCGCGGATACGATGTTCCAGCAGGTTTATCATATATTCCGGCGGCTTGCGCACGCCTGTTTCCCAATTCTGGACAGTACGGAACGGGATTTTGTACCGTGCGGCAAATTCGCTCTGGGTATCGCCCAGCTGCATCCGCATTCCCCGAATATCCATATCGATCACCTCCCTTATATAATACACTCATTGAGTGTATTTATCAAGTGCTTTTTGTAGGGAAAATACTTCCGGTGGAGTTCAATGCCGCAAGGGTATCGCATCTCACAACACCCTTGCAGGTGTTTTGTTATCAAACCGAGTATTAACTGGTATTAAAAGCTCCCAACAAAATCCAGCGCCGCGTCCCAGTCTGTACTGTTGTTGGCCTCAACCTCCTCCTTTGTAGGAGCGGATGGCGCACCTTGCGTCCCCTGCAACAGTTGGAGCAGAGCAGCCAATCCGGGGGCTGGGGTAGGTTGTTGGGCAGCCCGGATGGTGTCAATTACCCGCTGAAGAAACGCGTCCTCCTTCTTGCGGGTTTCCAGATAGGGGTCAGCTTCCAACTGTTCCTGCCTGGAAAAGTAGGCGTTGACGGCGGCAATCACGGCGCTGTTCACGGAACGGTACTTCTTCCGATCCAGCCGCCGCAAATGCTCCATAGCTTCCCGGTCAGCCTCATTTTCCAGATTCAGCCGCAGGGTGGTCGTGTAGAGCCGCTTCATACAATTCCGCCCTCCTTCTGGATTCTGCGGGTGGTCATCTGCTCATATCCCTTGGCCGTGGCGCAAATATCGTCATTGAAGAACACCCGCCCCTTTTCGTATTTGCCGAAGTTCCGCACCAGACAGCCACCGCCGCCCAGCACATACAGGCGCATCAGCTCCGGGTCATACTCATGCTCCCGAAGCCTGCGGAAAATACCGTCCACATATTCGGAAGCCGTCTGTCGGATGGAGTTCAGATACCTGGGCGCAATGTCCGCGGTTCCTTCCCGCAGTACACGCTCGATGGTCGCGTCATTCAGCGCTTTGCCAAACTGCCGCAGAATGGTCTCCCGGACAGCCAGCATACACTGGTGGGTGCCGAACTTCTCCGTATAGCAGTTACTCAATACAGGCCGGAACTCGTTGATATACATGATATTCATAGTCCCATTACCAATGTCGCAGAGCATATTGGTTCCGGGGAATGCCCGTAGATTAGCCGCAACGGCGGCGAAGCCCTGCGGATAAATGTCAGCACCTGCAAACGCCACATGATAATCCGTGTCCTGATAGGTGAAATCCACGCTCTCGTTGTGCAGGAGATACGCCCGGAAGCTGTCTTTCTGCTCGCCGACCCATGTCAGAGGCAGGCCCACGGCCAGATAGACCTTGGCAGCGGTCAGTCGCCGGAGGCTCAGCTCCTTGGCAATGGCCGCCAGAGTCAGCACATAGTAGTCGCCGTCCATCATCTTGTCAGCGGTGAACTCCTTGTGCCCCTCGCCAATGGTGTAGAAATGACCGTCGTAGATAAGCAGGTCGTTGTGGAATGTTGGTTCTTTCTCGTAGGTTGTTACGCCGGTAGGAAAGCAGGTGTGGGCGCTTTTGATATTGCCGTAGCCGTGGTCAATTCCGAGAATGATTGTGTTGTTGTTCATAAATAAAGATTCCTTTCTGCCGCTTTGCGGACTTAAAAATGATTTTGGGTACAAAAAAGCGGCCTGCCTGGTTAGGAGCAAGCCGCAAACAAACTTATGCACTTTCTGGGATACTTGGTACATTGGTTTTCTTTCGATTCTGTGAATAGAATTTCTGCCGACAGCCGGAACTGCAATACTTGGCATCGATGCGTTTCGCCGCAAATACCTTCCCACAGCATTGGCAAGTCATTGTGTATGGAGGATTGAGTTCCCCAGCCAGAATACGTGTCTTCTGACGCAAATATCGCTTTTGGTTAGCACGGTGTTTCTTTTTCCGGAGTTCTTCTTTTGAAATTTCCTCCGGTGTTGGATCAGGTACAGGAACCTCAAACTGTCCAATAAACCTGAAATAAATGTCAACCTCCTGGACACGTTCGCCGCTGCTCTTGTCCGGTGCGTGAACAAGTATCTTGTCCACAAATTCATGGAGCATGGCGGGAGTAAGCTCGGAGAAGTCCGTATATTTCTTTGCCAATGCCAAAAATTGATCTGCTCGCTCCGTGTCATCCTGAAATTGATCCAAATTCGTTTGATCTGCTGTCAAAATCTGTTCCAGCTCCGCCTGCTCCTTCTCGTACTCGCCGGACAACAAGTCAAAACGCTTTTCCTCTAATTTACCCATTGCATAAGTCTCATAGAGCTTTTTGATCAATATATCCAGTTCCGCAATTCGTTTCTGGGCTTTGGCAATTTTGCGCTTCAATTCTTTTGCGGCCTCCTGCTGCTGAATTTGGGAGACACTGCGAACTTTCTGGATGAAATCTTCCCGATTCTGAATGGCATAGGCCGCAGTCAGACGTATGGCATCCAGTAACAGAGTATTGAGCGCCCTGGTACTGATGCTGTGGGAAAAGCACTTCTGATTAACCCGTTCCCGATCCAATTCGTAGGTAGAGCAATTGTAGGTGTCTCCGGCATAAGTCCTGCCATTGACGGTGTGCTTTCCTCGGCGGTTGTACATTTTCGCGCCGCAGTCCGCACAGAATACCAGACCTGTCAGCGGGTTGGCAACGCCGGTTGTGTCTGTCCTGCGAACGGTCTGCCTGGTTCGCTGGGCCAGCTGCCAGGTCTCCGAATCGATGATCGGCTCATGGGTGTTTTCAAAAATCAGCCAGTCCTCCGGATCATTTGCCACACGCTTGTCCCGATAGGATTTTGCGTAAGTGCGGAAATTTACCGTGTGCCCCATATACTCCGGCTTGGATAAAATGGCTGTAACGGTATTCCCGTACCAGTCGTATGGAGGGTACGGGTTTTCGTTTTCTGCTGTACCGCCCTCCCGAAGAAGCCTCAGTTTGGCATGGTGGTATCCGGGGCACTCAGCCTTTCCGTCCCGCAGTATTTTGGCAATTTCGTAAGCACCGTGACCCTCAATAGAGAGCTGGAAGATTCTGCGTACAACTGCCGCCGCTTCCGCGTCTACGATCCAGTGATCCTTGTTGGCGGGATCTTTTTGATAGCCGTACAAGGGACGGTTTGTGATTGGCTTCCCGGACTTTCCCTTGATGGCATAGGCCGCCTTTACTTTCTTGGACTGATCCCGAAGATACCACTCGTTCATGATATTCATAAACGGGGCAAACTCGCTGGTCTCCTGGATGTCGCTGTCGATGTTATTCGCCACAGCAACAAAATGAACCCCATACTGCCGGAACATTACCTCTGTGTAGAATCCTGTTTGCAGATAGTTTCTGCCGATTCTGCTCATGTCCTTGCACAGCAGGTGGGCAACCTTGCCCGCCTCAATGTCGGCCACCAGCTTTTTCCAGCCGGGCCGCTCAAAATTGCCGCCGGACCACCCATCGTCCGTGTAGTGGACGATATTGGTGTAGCCCCGCTGCTGTGCATAGGATTCCAGGTAACGCTTTTGGTTCAGAATGGAGTTCGAGTCTCCCGCAATATCATCGTCACGGGAAAGCCGCTCATAGAGAGCGGTGATTTTTTGTTCTTCCGTCTGTCTGGCTGCCATATCAGGCACTCCTTTCAGACTGACGGCTCATTCGTGGTACACCCAGTATACCACAGTCCGGGCCATTTGTCATCCCATCATTGCGGATTAACCGCAGAATTTTATCTTCCATGGTTTCCTCAGCGGTTTCGCTGAGATGGACACGCACCCGGTAGGTGGTGTGTCCGATGTGTCGGGTTAAAAATACGTTGTTGTTTTCTGTCATAGACCTCACTTTCTCCGCGCCTTAAACGCGGCTGTGAAAATGCTTTTATATTTCTCTTTTTGCAGCTGTGAAAATTTGTCTGGCTACCCATATCGCATTCGCATAAATGATTCCTCCTTTTTTGAATGCCAGCTTAGCAGTAACCCGGATAACCGTATCCGGATTACCGCTTTCACTGGTAGGAGAATTACGGTATGTAAATCGGAACCATTTGCGGGAAAAGTGATGTTAACTTTTTATGAATGGGAGGAGGAATAGTAGCAGCCGCGCTCCAAAGTCGTATCACAGAAAATTGTTGACACGAACATATGTTCTTATTATAATAAAAGAACAGTATATACCCTGTGAGGTAACGCCATGGCAAAGATGTGGTATGAGGAATGGCCGTCCGAGGATTTCTTTGACAGCCAGGAAGAAATTGACCCGGCAGAAGATATTTCAGAAAATGAAACATTGGGAAACGCAATCTCCCAGGAGCGGCGGGCAGAGTTTGAGCAGTCCTTGGTGCAGGACGAGCATCCCAGGGACTATGACTCGGAGTTGGAGGACGAGATTGAGGAAGCGGCACCCACCAGTGACAAACGGCTGAAACGGGAAATCAAAGCCGAGGCGCTTCGGCGGTTGGAGGAGGCCGCCAGAACCGAGGCGGATTTCCAAGCGGTGATTAACCAGTGGGACAAGCTGGATCAGAACCGGGAGCGCCGGGAGCGGGATCATGAAAACCTCCGAGGGGATGTACCCCTAGAGTACCAGACCATTCCCAATCCTTCCATTGCGCCGATATGGATGAACGATCCCGCGTTCCGGCAGCTCTGCCATGGCAACTACCTGGACATTCTCTTTGACTGCCCCCATGAGCTGCACAATCTGGCGGGGAATCCCTTTATCTCCGAGTTGCTGCGGAATTTGAACGAGGACCAGCAGGAAATCCTGTATTTTCTGTTCGTGCGCCTGTACAGCACCACCCGCCTCGCGGAAATGCGGCACCAGTCGGACCGGAACATCCGCAAACAGCGGAAAAAAATCTGCGCCAAGCTCCAAAAGCGGATGTATGACCATCTGATCGGCAGCCAACGCCTGACAAAGCGGGAACGGACATTTCTGGAAGAATACGAAAAGGCCGTCAGGGAGCAGGGTAAAAATGCGGCTATTCCGAGAGAAAACAAGACAAAGCCCAGGCAGGAAAAGGCAGCCCTTGACGAGGCCAAGAGCAGCTGATACTATGGTAATATAATTCGGTAAAACAGATTACCGTTTAAGAGGAATCACTATGAAGAACATTTTTGAAAACTCCCGCTCCTGCTGGGTGCGGTATGACCGCTATGAGCTGAAAACGGCATCGAACGGCGAGCGTTATATTACACCCGGCAAAAATGCAAAGCCGAGCGTATATAACCCGCTGAAAGAAGCTCCCGGCATTGTCCTGGACGCTCTGAATGTGGGAATGCTGATGATGGGGCAGAAGCCCACTGCCGAGGTGGAAAAGGCCATTCTGCAATTCATCACCCACTACGGCCTTTTGGGCTTTCTGACCGCCCTGCCCACTACACCGTCCTTTATGGAGTATGAGGCTGTCTACCTCCCGAAGAACCACTTTATCAAAGCGGAGACGATGTCCACAGAGGACTATCTGTCCCTGTTCTTTCCCTTTGAAAAGCTGGATGTGGTCAAGCGGGGCGTGGAATCCTGTTGGAGCGTTTCCGGAGACCGCATGATGATGGCCCTGACCATGACGTTCAGCGACGAGCCAATGGCAAAGAATATGAGCTTCCGACGCCAGTACGCGGAGCCATATGATTGGGTGGCCCAGCAGCTCAAGGATTGGGCCTTCAACCTGTCCACGTCGTTCTTCTACTACAACGACCCTCTGGACGATGACAGCAAACAGCTTCTCCGGCAATCCATGAAAGCGTTCGGCGGCATCGCGCCCACCTACCATATTGAGCTACTGGACAAGCCCACGCTTTTCTGGGACTTCCATTCTCTGCTGTTGGGGATTCAAATGATGTTCAGCTTTATGCTGGTAGACGATGCCAAACCGCTAAAGTTATGTAAACAGTGCCAGCGGGTATTCCTAAGTAACCGTTATAATGCGGAGTTTTGCAGCCCCAGATGTAAGAATCAGTATAACGTGTACAAATCTCGGTCCAAAAGCAAGGAGTCCGAGGAATAACTTCAAAAAGCCCTCACAGCAGCCACAAGCAGCATACTGTGAGGGCCAGCCTCATTTATTCGTAGACAAATTCTCTCAAAATGACTTCTTCCGTACGGCTGCGAATGGAATTGCACCGCCGTACCCATTCCATTTGGTCAGCAGCCTTGAGCGCTTCCGTGATACCCTCTTGGGCCATCATGGCCTTTTCCATAATCTCTAGCTGTTCTTGACAGGCCGTTTCGACTTCCTCAAGGTGGGGTAGAAGCCGCTCCGTGGCCAATAGCAGATTATACACGGCAGGCCGGTGCTCTTTCAGATACGTCCTCCGAAGCCAGCCGTATTTCCCGATGTTATACTCCTTTGTGTCACTCAGCGTAAGATTCGGGATGTGATAATCCCCGCATTTTCTGTAAGTTAGTTCCATAGCGTACTTCTTTGTGTGAATGTGTGTTGACAGCTATAAATCAGGTCTGGAAGCATTCCTCCCTCATCATAACTGTTTTCCATTCACCACAAATGAGCCGCAGTCATGATGTAATTCTTGGTGGAAACCACCCTTTATAAATTACATCATGACAGAAAATACATCTCAGGCTGCAAGTGTGCGAGTTGTTCGCCATAGGCGAACAAGGAGTGCGCGCGGCAGACTGCAAAAACTTGTCGGAAAAGCCCGTAAGGGGTTTTTCGACAGTCTGAGGGCAGCCATTTTACGGCTGCCCTGTCTATATTTTAGTTCAGATTCAGCTTTCTGGTGGTCAGAAAGTACATGATAAAGTATCCGCCAACGATGGTCACGGCGGACAGGACATTCATGGTCCCCATGACGCTGAGGGTTTTGTTCAGCGCGCCGTTGCCGACCAGAACTGTTACCTCGATGATCGTCCACACAAGGCTGATGCCGTAATAGACCAGAATTGCCATGAGAATGGGATGCTTCTTTGCGGCCATGCCGCCGATGGTCACGGCCAGCATCAGCATAATCAGCTGGCTCAGGGCTGTCAGGAACGCCGCCAGCGCCACCTCAGCCACCACGCCGCCGTAGGGCACAAATTCCAGCCACAGCTTCTCCAGCTCCTCCCAGAGCCGGGGCCAGAAGTCCGCCGGGGCCTCGTTCCAGGGAATGCCCAGAGCGCTGATCCCCAGTCCCAGCACACAGGCCACGGCCGTTGCCAGAAGCACCGCCAGGATTTCCAGAATGCTGGCCAGAATGGAGGACAGCATCAGCTGGTGGCCGTTTACCGGCAGGGTAAAGGTCAGGTAGCCCTCCTCGGTAAAACGGCTTCTGTAAAACCGCCAAAGGGCGTAGAAAATGCTGGCCGCCCAGGCCACGTTGATAACCATAATGGCCGCCACACACAGAAGCGCCACAACAATCTCCACAGTTCCATGTACGTTCCAGCTGCGGGTCTCCGCCATGAACAGCCCGCAGCCAACAAACCCCAACACCAGAGCGGCAATCAGCACCGCCAGGCACAGAATTCCAACAACCCGGCGGCTGGCCCGCCACTCCGCTTTGATCAGTTTTCCAAACATCTGAATACCTCCCGGAACAGTTCATCCAAAGACTTGCCTGTCTCCTCCCGGGTCTCGTCGGTATTGCCCTGACGAACGACCTTTCCCTGGGACAGGAACACAAATTCATCCAGCACCCGCTCCACATCCGCAATCAGGTGGGTGGAGATGAGCACCGTAGCGCTGGGGTCATAGTTGGTGATAATGGTGCTGAGAATGTAGTCCCGGGCCGCCGGGTCTACCCCGCCGATGGGCTCATCCAGCAGATAGAGCCTTGCCCGCCGGGACATGACCAGCACCAGCTGGACCTTCTCCTGATTGCCCTTGGAGAGGGTCTTTAATTTTGCATTGGGGTCGATGTGCAGGACAGCCAGCATTTCTTCTGCCCGGGTGCGGTCAAAATCGGCGTAAAAATCCTGGAAGAAGTCCAGAATTTCGCAGATGCGCTGCTGCCTGTTCAGATAGGTCTTATCCGGCAGGTAGGAGACGACCGCCTTGGTTTCCGGGCCGATTTTCCCGCCGCAGACGGTGACCTCCCCGGCGCTGGGGGTCAGCAGCCCCGCCGCGATTTTCAAAAAGGTGGTCTTGCCGCTGCCATTGGGGCCGAGCAGGCCCACGATCTTTCCCTGGGGCAGCTCCAGCTCCAGGCCGTCCAGCGCCCGGGTGCCGCCGTAGTTCTTCACAAGGCCGGTGGCCTTTAATACTGCGTTTTCCATATTACTTCTCCTCTTCCTTCACATGAAGCATGATCTCCGCCGCCTGGGCAGGGGTAATGCCAAACACCTTGAATTTCTCCACGCACTCCCGCGCCAGGTCCTCCAGGGCCTGCTGCCGCATTGCCTCCAAAATCTTCTCCTCCTTTGTCACCGTTCGTCCGCTGGTGCCGCCGCCAATGAGCAGGCCTTCCCGCTCCAGCTCCGTCAGCGCCCGCTGCATAGTATTGGGATTCACCTGGGCCTGCATGGCCAGCTCCCGCACCGATGGCACCCGCCCCCCGGGGGGAAGCTCCCCCCCCAGGACCGCACCCCGGATATTCTCCATGATCTGCTGGTACACCGGCCTGTCGCCGGAAAATTTCCAATTCACATCTCGTGCCTCCTGTACTGCTGTATTAGTGTATTCATACAATAGCACAATAGTACAGGATTGTCAAGGGGGAATTCGGTAATTTTTATACCGGTGCCAAACATTCTTTCCCGCGGCACCTTTTTGTCTGTCCTTGGGGCTTTGGGCTCTATTGCCAGTATCGAGTCTCTCGTGCTGTACTTGTACGATAAAAAGAAGTGAGCCGTCTGCTGCAACAGACGACTCACGGCTCTAAGTGCTTTGCACTTAACGTTGTAGGCGTTATGTAGTGGCAACCGTCGGGTTTCCACCACGGGGAGGTGCCTGTTACCAGCGGGCATCTCCTTGTTTTTATATTATAGACCGGCCCCGCCAAAATGTCAAGTGTACATGGTCAGTGACAGGGCACGGCTATTTTTACGGTATAATACGTTATTTTCTCTTTTTCAGCATGGTCTCATGCATGACGACCATCAGGGCCAGTACGGCCAGCAGATAGAAGGGAAACAGGGCCATGGTGGTCTTCCCTGCGAGCCAGCCGAAGAGCGGGGGCATGAGGCAGTTGCCGATGTAGGCACTGGCCATCTCCACGCCGATGACGGCCTGGGACTTGTCCGCGCCGAAGTGGGCCGGGGTGGAATGGATGACGCTGGGGTAGATGGGGGCACAGCCCAGGCCGATGAGAATCAGTCCCGCCAGAGCGGCGCTCTCCCCCACCGGCAGCAGCAGGGCTGCAAGGCCCAGGGCGATGATGCCCTGCCCCATACGAATCATCTGGGTGTCCGTCCACTTGGCCGCCAGGATGCCGCAAACGGCCCTGCCCAGGGTAATGCCGATGTAGAAGAGGCTGGCAAATCCGGCGGCCGTCTCCGGGGCCACCCCCTTGTGGAGCACCAGATAGCTGCTGGCCCACAGGCCGGTGGTCTGCTCCAGAGCGCAGTAGCAGAAGAATGCAATCAGGATTTCCTTTGCGCCGGGAAGCCTCAGAATCTTGCCAAGGCCCAGCACCTCGCCGCCTTTCTCCTCCTGGACGCCCTCCCCTGCCCCGGTCTTCCACAGAGGCAGGCTCAGGAAAATCAGGCAGGTGAGCACCAGCTGAATCAGGCTGATGATCCGGTAGCCCATGGGCCACCCGGCACCGCCGGACAGGGCAGCGCCCATGATATAGGGGCCAACGGAAGCGCCCACGCCCCACATGCAGTGGAGCCAGCTCATATGGCGGCTGGAGAAATGGAGGGCCACATAGTTATTGAGGGCCGCATCCACGCTTCCGGCGCCCAGGCCATAGGGCACCGCCCACAGGCACAGCATCCAGAACTGCCCGCTGATTGAAAATCCGAAAAGGGCCAGAGCGGTCATGGCCACGCTGATGGCCGTCACCCGCCCCGCCCCCAGGCGGCGGGTCAGCCGGTCGCTGAACAGGCTGGAAATGACGGTTCCGGCGGAAATAATGCAGAAAATAATGCCGGAATAGGAAACCGGCACCCCAAAGCCCTGGTACATAGACGGCCAGGCCGCCCCCAGCAGGGAATCCGGCAGGCCTAAGCTGATAAAGGCGGCGTAGATTACCGCCAGAAGCAAATGAATCATCCTGAATGCCTCCTGTGTGTTTGACACCATCCTATCACAAAGCTTTTCAAAAAGCTATACCAATAGCAGGAATCTACAAGAATCGTTCAAAAGCCTCAATTTGACTGTCCTTGGAGCGTTGGGCTCCATTGCCAGCATTGTGTCTCTCGTACTGTATCTGCGCGATAAAAAGAAGTGAGCCGTCTGCCTCTAACAGACGGCTCACGCGCTGAGGGCTAGTCTCTCGGCTCACTGAGTACATATGTAGTGGCAACCGTCGGGCTCCCAGCACCGGGAGCATGAACAGAGACAGCTTTTTCAGAATGCTGCCCTGGGTAAAATCCGTTTTTTCAGTATCCAAGGGAAATTCTCCTTTCCGACATGGCTGTATAGAGCTTTTGGACGGTGCGAATCGTGCAGGCCACGTCTTCATCCGGGACATCCTCCAGCAGCGGGGCAAGCTGGGCAAAGACCTGGCCGTTGAAGGTCCCGGACAGGCGCTTGCCCGATTCGGTGACGGTGAGGTACGTAACACGTCCGTCATCCGGAGAGGCCTTCTTTTCCAGGTACCCCCGCTGCTCCATCTCCTTGACGGTGCGGGTCACTCCGGGGCGGGGAATGTTCAGTGCATCGCTGATGTCGGACACCTTCACCCGGACACCCTGCCTCTCCAGGCGTTCGATGGTATCGAGATAGTGGATATAGGACGAGCTGACCCCCTTGGGCAGCTCCGGAAGCAGCTCCCGCGCCCGCTTGGCCTGATAGCAGGCATCCAAAAGGGCCTTGATGTTTTCGACTGTCATGGTTTTCGAACAGCCCACTGCGGTCTCCTTCCGTGTTCTTATTTTTCAACCATAGTATAGCACGTTTGTTCGATTTTGTCAAGTGGCGACCGGGGCGCAGGAGCTTCCCCTCCGGGGGAGCTGGCTCGCGTCAGCGAGACTGAGGAGGGGCGTAACGAGCGGGAGTGGTTGGTAGAAGGTGCAGTCAAGGCGCCCCTGAAAGGGGAGCCTTAGAACGCACATATTTCCAACCGGTCACTTCCGCAGCGCCCCTCATCCGTCTCGCCTGCGGCGAGCCACCTTCCCCGTAGGGGAAGGTTAGGGGAAAAGCTTCACCGCCGCTGCGGCTGTCCCCCTTCCCCGTTGGGGAAGGTTGGGACGGTCCTCCGGGGGCCGCCCACAAAGGCGGCTCCCGGGGGTTCTATCTTCCAGCTTCTACAGAAGCATCTACCCCGTTAGGGGTATCTGCTTCTGCTTCTGTATCATTTGGTATCCGTTGGTACCAAATGATACCAAATGGTACCACTGGTATCCACTGGCTACCGCCGGATGCCGCCGGTATCCGGCGGCAGCTCTTCCCCGACGGGGCAGGGCAGAAAAAAGCAGAGGCCCGGAAGCCTCTGCTTTTGGGAAGTATTTTCTTATGCCTTGGGCTTGCGGACGTAGCAGTACCACATGAGCAGGGCTACGGAGCAGCCGCCGACGATGTTGCCCAATGTTACGGGCAGCATATTGCCCAGGAAGTAGTGCCCCCAGGTCAGCGCCTCAAAGGCTGCGCCCTCGGCATAGAACTGCTTGCCGAACAGGCCCAGCATGCAATAGGTCATGTCCGCAATGGAGTGGTTGAAGCCGCAGGTGACGAAGAAACACACGGGAATCCAGGCACCGATGACCCGGCTGAACCCATCCTTTCCGGCCAGGCTCATGAGCACGCCCAGGGTCACCAGAATGTTGCACAGCACGCCCATGAAGAAGGCATTCTGGAAGGGCATGGTCATCTTGCCCTGGGCCACCTTCATGGAGGCGATGGCCAAGGCATTGGCGGTGTCGCCGTTGGCGGCGTTCAGCCAGCCGAAGCGGGCACAGACAAAGCTCAAAAACATAGAGCCCAGGAAATTGCCGATGTAGACAAGAATCCAGTTCCGCAGCATTCCGGCAGCGGTTGCCTTCTTATCCAGCACGGAAATGAGGATCAGGGTATTGCCGGTAAACAGCTCTGCGCCGGTGAGGATCACCGTGCCCAGGCCGAAGGCGAAGAGGATACCGGAGATCATCCGGACGGTGGAATTGCCCACCACGGTATAGGTGGCCATATTGGTCACCACAGAGGGAACACCAATGAGGAAGCCTGCCAGAATTCCCAGCAGCAGCATTTTGGCAGTGGGGATCTTGGTCTTCCCCGCACCGGCTGCGGAATAGTTATTGGCGGCTTCCGCCATGGTAAAGAGGTTCATAGAAATCGTCCTTTCCGATTGAAATCAGGAACGCTTTTCTGCTGCCTCCACAACGTGCTTCATCAGGACGGAGGTGGTGACACTTCCAACACCGCCGGGGACAGGGGTAATGGCATCCACAATGGGCTCCACCTCGGAGAAACAGGCGTCGCCCGCAATGCCGCCCAGACCGCCCTTGGCATTGGGCTTGTTGGCGTCCCAGTTGATGGAAACATCGATGACCACCTGGCCGGGCCGGACATAATCCTTGGTCAGGGAGTTCAGCACACCGGCGGCGGAGACGATGATGTCCGCATTTTTGCAGATTTCAGCGGTATTGACGGTCTTGGTATGGCAGACGGTGACGGTGGCATTCTTGCCCATGAGCATCATGGCTGCGGGCTTGCCCACCACCAGGCTGCGGCCGATGACAACGGCATTCTTGCCCTTGCAGTCGATGCCGTAGTAGTCCAGGATCTCCATGCAGGCGGCGGGGGTGCAGGGGGCATAGCCCAGGTCCAGGCCCTCGAACACACCGGCATTGGACATATGGGTCATGCAGTCCACATCCTTCTTGGGATCAAGCCGGTTGCAGATCTCGTTCTGGTCCGCCTTCAGGTGTTTGGGCAGGGGCCGGAACATGAGCACGCCGTGGATGGAATCGTCGGCGTTGACCTGATCGATGACGGCCAGGACATCCTCCTTGGTCGCGTCCTCAGGCAGTTCGAACTTCTTGACCTCCACGCCCACCAGCTCGGCCCGCTTCACAGCGCCCTTTTCATAGCTCAGGTCGCTGGGGTTGGCGCCCACACGGATAATGCCCAGGGTGGGGACGGTGCCCTTCTCGCGCAGGGCGGCGGTACGGGTCTGCAGGGATGCATTCAGTGCATCGGTAACTTCTTTGCCAAGTAACAGTTTTGCCATAGGGAATTCCTCCTAAGTAAGATTCTTTATTGACCGAAGAGCGATTTGACGCTACCAAAGATTTCATCCGCCTTGGGGACATAGGCATTCAGCATACCGTTGGCCTTGTCGTTCATGGCCTGGGCGGTCTCCCGGTTTTTCAGGCTCTTGGTATTGATGAACACATTCAGCGACGCAGCCTGGAGCGCTGCCTTGCAGCACACGGCGGCGCAGCCGGCATCGGACACAGCCAGACGGCTGCCCTTGGCGGCGAAAACGGCAACGCAATCCAGGGCCTGGCAGCACAGCTCCATGATGTGCATGGGCACGGCGCAGGCGGTGACGGTGGCCTCCTCCAGGATGGCGTCCCGGTTGGGGTCGTCCTTGGGAATGCCGTATGCCTTGGCCAGGGGCACGAAGCCCTTGTCGTCGGCCTCCACCTGGTCCAAAAGCTCCTTCTGCAGTTCGTCACAGCGCTTTTTCAGGGCGATGATCTCCTCCTGCACATCGGCATACTTCTTCTTGCCCAGGGTGAGGGAGCCCACCATGTTGCCAAGGGCCGTGCCGATGGCGCCCACCAGGGCAGCAGCGCCGCCGCCGCCGGGGGCCGGGGCATCGGAGGCCAGGACCTCCACAAATTTCCGGCAGGATTCCATTGTCATATCCATAAGGGAATTCTCCTTTGTTGTTAATAAATCGAAAATACCGCAATGTAAGAAAACGCAGGCGCAATTCGCCCACGCTGGAATACACGAAGGAAGCTCTGGCCGGATCGGCAAGCGCTGACAGCGAGAGATTTTTCATCGGGTGAAGGTCCCCAAAGCGGAGGAATACTTTGTGTATCTCCCGCTTTGGGAACCGCACAGCCGGTGGAAAAGATCCGCTGCTCAGCCGCAGGCGATCAAGTCAGAGTTTCCGCAGAATTAGAACAGGCCGGAGATCTTGCCGTCCTCGTCCACGTCGATGCGCTCGGCGGCGGGGACCTTGGGCAGGCCGGGCATGGTCATGATCTCACCGGTCAGGGCAACCAGGAAGCCTGCACCGGCAGAGACCTTCACGTTGCGCACGGTCACGGTGAAGCCGGTGGGTGCGCCCAGCTTGGTCTGGTCGTCAGAGAAGGAATACTGGGTCTTGGCCATGCAGATGGGCATCTTGTCGTAGCCCAGCTCGGTCAGGGTCTTGATCTGCTTCTCGGCATTGGCAGTGAAGGTCACGCCGTCGCCATGGTAGATCTTCTTGACAATGGCCTCGATCTTGTCCTTGATGGGAGCATCCACATCATAGCTGAAGGTGAAGTCATTGGGCTGCTCGCACAGGCGGATGACCTCCTTGCCCAGCTCGATGCCGCCTTCGCCGCCCTTGCCCCAAACCTCGGACAGAGCAACGTTGACACCCAGAGCCTTGCACTTCTCCTCAACCAACTTCAGCTCGGCCTCGGTATCCTGGGGGAAGCGGTTGATGGCAACCACGCAGGGCAGCTTGTAAACCTTGGTGATGTTCTCCACGTGCCGCAGCAGGTTGGGCAGGCCCTTCTCCAGAGCCTCCAGGTTCTCCTTGCCGGTCTCGGCCTTGGGAACGCCGCCGTTGTACTTGAGGGCGCGGACGGTGGCAACCAGCACCACGCAGCTGGGCTTCAGGCCAGCCATACGGCACTTGATGTCCAGGAACTTCTCAGCGCCCAGGTCAGCACCGAAGCCAGCCTCAGTGACGGTGTAGTCAGACAGCTTCAGAGCGATCTTGGTCGCGGTGACGGAGTTGCAGCCGTGGGCAATGTTGGCGAAGGGGCCGCCGTGGACGAATGCGGGGGTGTGCTCCAGGGTCTGGACCAGGTTGGGCTTCAGAGCGTCCTTCAGCAGGGCAGCCATAGCGCCCTGGGCGTTCAGGTCACCGGCGGTGACGGGCTTGCCGTCCCGGGTGTAGGCAACCACCAGGCGGGCCAGTCTTGCCTTCAGATCGTTAATGTCGGAAGCCAGGCACAGCACGGCCATGACCTCGGAGGCGACGGTGATGTCGTAGCCGTCCTCACGGGGCATACCGTTGGTCTTGCCGCCCAGGCCGTCCACCACGAAGCGGAGCTGCCGGTCGTTCATGTCCACGCAGCGGCGCCATACGATCTGGCGGGGGTCGATATTCAGGGCGTTGCCCTGGTAAATGTGGTTATCCAGCATGGCGGCCAGCAGGTTGTTGGCTGCGCCGATGGCGTGGAAGTCACCGGTAAAGTGCAGGTTGATGTCCTCCATGGGGACAACCTGAGCGTAGCCGCCGCCGGCAGCGCCGCCCTTAACGCCAAACACAGGTCCCAGAGAGGGCTCACGCAGGGCAACCAGAACGTTCTTGCCCAGCTTGCGCATACCGTCGGCCAGACCGACGGTGGTGGTGGTCTTGCCTTCGCCGGCAGGGGTGGGGTTGATGGCGGTGACCAGGATCAGCTTGCCATTGGGCTTGTCAGCCATGTCCTTGAGGATCTTGTAGTCCACCTTTGCCTTGTACTTGCCGTACTGCTCCAGGTACTTCTCGTCCACACCGGCGGTCTTTGCGATCTCGGTAATGGGCTCCATGACGGTTTCCTGTGCGATTTCGATGTCAGTTTTGAATGCCATAGTTATCAATCTCCTTGTATTGTGTAATCGGCTCCCTTGCCGTGAGTTTGGCTCGGGTGCATACAGGACTTATGCGGGTCACCGTGAGTCTGGGTCGCCGCACGTTTCTATCGGTACTTTCGTACCGATAGAAGAATACCACTTTTCCAAACCGCTGTCAATAGCCCCCGGGAAAATTCATAATTTATGACAATTTTAACAAAGCAAAAGGAAGGAATCGCGTCTGAAGTTGTGCAAAATTTCATGCGTTTTTTATCGATAGAAACGTCCAAAAAGCTTTCTTCGGGGCGGTCAGGGCGACAGGCTGCCGATCTGACCTATGGCGTACAGCGGCAGATTCACAAGGCCGTCCTCTTTCCTGTAGTCTGCCATGGAAGTACGGATCGCAAGCTCCGGCGAGAACTTTTCCCGGTAGGTTTTCAGGCTTTTGGCCCTCAGATTCGTCTCTGCCTTGACTTCCAGGGGCATCACCCGTCCACCCGTATCGACCACAAAATTCACCTCGCAGCTGCCTCTGTCATTGGTGTAGTAGCACAGCTCCAGGTCTGCAAGGGTTTTCAGCTGCTGACAAACATATTGCTCCGTGAGTGCCCCCTTAAACTCCACAAAAAGGGCATTGCCATCCAGAAGTGTGCGCTGGTGCAGCCCCGTCATGCAGCCCAAAAGCCCAACATCCAGCACAAACAGCTTAAAGGCCTTCATGTCCTCATAGGCCCGCAGCGGAATTCCGGGGGCATTGACACGGCTGACCCTGTGGACAAGTCCGCAGTCGCTGAGCCACAGCAGCGCCGTCTCGTAATCCTTCGCCCGCGCCCCCTCCCGGACAAGCCCATAGATGAATTTTTTGTTCTCCTTTGCCAGCTGTGCGGGGATACTGTTCCACAGCATCCGCAGTCTGGGAACTACCTCATTGGGTGCGTGCTTTGAAAAATCCTGCTCGTAGGCCGCAAGGATTCGTTTCTGGATCTGCCGGACCTCATTGAAATCCTGATTTTCCGCAAAGCTTTCCACGGCCTCAGGCATGCCGCCTACAAAATAATACTGCTTCAGCGCATCAGCATAGGTTTCCCGGAAGCTTGTGATCATCGAAAAATCCTGCTGATCCAGCAGCTCAGAAAACTGCTTCTTCCCGATTGCCATTAAGAACTCCTGAAAGGACAAAGGATACAGCTTTAAAAAATCCACCTTGCCCACCGGGAAGGATGTTCCCCGATGCAGCGCGATCCCCAGCAGGGAACCGGCGCACACGATGTGGTACTGCGGTGCGTCTTCACAAAAATATTTCAACGCGGCCAGCGCCCTGGGGACCTCCTGCACCTCATCAAAGATCAGCAGTGCATTTTCCGGGTCAATTTTCCGGCCTGCGTACAGCTCCAGCCCCAGGACCAGGCGCTTTGTATCCAGATCCGAAGCAAACAGCTCTGCCATTCTGGCATTGGAATCAAAATTGATATACACGGTATCCCCATAGGCCTGTCTGCCGAATTCCTTCATCAGCCAGGTCTTGCCCACCTGGCGGGCTCCCTCAATGATCAGGGGCTTACGACGTCTGCTCTGCTTCCAGGCAAGCAGGTTTTCCATAGCCATTCGGTACATATTGCGCCTCCAGTTCCGTATTTCCGAAGGTATCATAGCACAGAATTGCAAAAATTACAACGTAATTCTGTCGATATACTACGCTTTTTACAACGAGTTTTTGTCACATTGTACCGCTGCGGCGGTCCCCCTTGCCCGGCGGGGAAGGCTAAAGCCCCCCAGGGTGGACCTGGGGGGCTTGGGTCAGCGCAGGAGGGCGGTTTGCAGGTAGGCATAGTAGGCGGACCGGGCACTCTGGATATAGATGCGGCTGATGGGGATCTGTTCATCGGTACAGAGCAGGAAGCTTCGGGCATTGAGGCCTGCCACATGGCGCAGATTCACCGCAAAGCTCACGTGGCACCGGCACAGGGTGCCGCTCTGGAGCTGGGCGAGGATCTCGCTGAGCTTCTGGCGGGTGCGGATGGTGTGGCCGGAGAGCAGATGCAGATAGGTGATATGGTCCTTCCGCTCCAGGTAGACGATGCCGGAAAGCCGAAGCTGCAGGGGCACCCTGTTGGACAGGACGGTCAGGGTCTCCTCCCGGGCGCTGTCGAGAACGGATGCGGCCCGAAGCAGAAATTTTGGAAGCTGATTTTCCAGCTGCTCCTTCAAAACCATGCCCAGGTGGGGCACATCGTAAACATCGCTGACATACTGGGGGTAGCCGCTGACAAAGATGATCTGGCACTCGGGGAATTTTTCGACGATGCTCCGGGCCAGGGAGATGCCGTTGTCCTGCTTCAGCACAATGTCCAGCACCGCAATGTGGAGCTGCACCGAGGAGTCCGGCAGGGCCTCCGCTCCGGCGGCGCAGTGGAAGACGGCGTTGTATTGGGGCAGCAGCGTCTTTTTGCACAGGGCCAGCAGCCGGTCCAGGACCAGGGGTTCGTCGTCGCACAGAAGAACGTTCCATTCCTGCTGCTTATTGGGCATTGGCAGTCTCTCCTTCCTGCTTTTCCGGCAGCGGGAGACACAGGTCCGTGCGGAAGCAGCCGTCCTGATATTCGGTCTTCAGGGTGCCGTGGTATTTGGAGGCGATGGTATTCAGGATGCCCAGGCCCAGGCCGTGGGCACGCAGGGGGTTGTTTTCCTGCTTGCGGGCAGGCTTCCTGGCGGGGTTGGCGCAGGAGATCATCAGGCAGTTTCCCCGGACCATGGCCTGAAGCTCAATCGTCTTCTGCTGCGCGCCGCTTTCCAGCACGCCCTGGATGCTGTTGTCCAGCAGGTTGGAAAAAATGCTGCACAGCTGGGCGTTTTCCACAGGCAGCTCCGGCGGGAGCTCCGTATTGATGCTCAGCCGAATGTCCTTCTCCCGGCAGAGGCGGGCCTTGTCGGAGAGCACCGCATCCACCATCAGATTGCTGCTGAACCGGGGGCCTACCCGGGAGCCAAGGCTATGCTGCACCTGGCCCAGCTGCTGGCGGGCCAGTCCGGTTTCGCCGGAATCCATCAGCTGGTAGGCGGCCTGGAGCTGGTTGTTGAGGTCGTGGCGGATCTGGTTCACCGTGAGGATGCTCTCCTGCAATTGCCGGTAGTAATCGGTCTGCACGTCCAGCTGCTCGTTGGCCATGCGCACCTGCTGGCGCAGCTCCTCGCTCTGCTGGACCTTCCACATGCCGAAGACGAACACCGCGTCCGCGACGATGGACAGCAGCACCCCAAAGGCATAGGTCTGCCGGATGCCGCCGATGCCGCCTACATAGGAAATGAGCCTGTTGATCACGTTCATGAGAATGATCTGGCTGACGGGGATGGGCAGGAAAAACAGAAGCTTGGGGGAGAGATGCCACCGGGGAAGCACCTCTGTCACAAAGCGGTAATAGCCAAGGCAGACCGGGACGAAAAGCAGCTGGCACAGAAAGGTCATAATGGCGTTGCCGAAGGAATCCTTCCGGTCCAGCAGAACCTCCGGGGGGATCTGGAGCTTCTCGGCAATGGGAAAGGTGACGAGGCTGCCCACAAACATAATGGCGATGGTGGAGGCGAACAGCCCCAGAGAAGTAACCGCGCCCCCGATTTTATGCCCCCTGGGGGCGATGCAGAAGACATAGACCAGACTGCCGGCGACGGTAGCGGCATCCAGCACGGCGGAGGGGGCCGGGAGCAGATAGTTATTGACCGCCCAGATCCCGAGAAACAAAAGCGCCGACACCCATACATGCACCCAGGGGTGCTTCGGCTTTATCAGGCGTACGATGGTACCGAACAAAAGCAGATTGCCCAGCAGGATACCCAAACAGTTGCAAAGCACGATCAGAGGATACATTGCTGACCTCCCGAAGACTTTCTGATGCTTCCATTATACATGAGACCGCCCGGAAAGCAAGGAGAACAGGGACAAAAGCTTCGTTTTTGGCAACGAAACGCCATAGTTGGCACCATAACGTCATAACTGGCAGATGATGGAAAAGGGGCTGGGTGGTATAATAGCCCTAAGAAGATACCCCCTTGCGGCGGGGACAGGAGGAGAAATCATGACCACAGCAGAAGTTCTGGAAACCATCAAGCGGGAGTACGGCGAATCGGCTCTGCGGGACGGGAAGCGGCTGCAGGGGCTCTTTGCCGACTGCTCCCGGGGGCAGATGCGGCCCCAGGCAAATGCTTTGCGCATCTTTCTGGAGTGCAGCGGCAATACGCGGATCTTGAACCTGCGCGCTGCTACCTATGAGACCCGGCAGCGGGAGCTCCATCGGCTGGTTCAGGAGATGGTGATTTCCTACAGTATGCAGGGAGTCATGGTGCAGGAGATTTGCGGAGCGTTTTGGCAAATCACCGTCGGTGGGGAGCTGCCACTGACCGCTGCGGAGTCGGAGCAAAAAACCGAACCGGCACCCCAGCCGGAAATCAGGCAGGTGCAGAAGCAGCTTGTATCCACGCTGGCCAGTCTGGAAAATGAAGAACGGACTCAGCTTCGGCAGGTGCAGCCCCCGGCACCAGACCCCATTGAGGCGGCCCGGCAGAAGGGCTTTGAAATTTCCCGGGAAGGTGTTTTGACAAAATATACCGGAAAAGAAACCGATGTGGTGATACCGGATTGCGTAAAGATAATCGGCGACGGCGCTTTTGATGCGAATTGGGATTTAAAGTCGGTCACAATTCCGGAAGGCGTCACAAAAATTGAGCAAAATGCGTTTTTCTTTTGCTCAGAGTTGGAAACAGTCACTTTGCCGGAATCCTTGTCTAAAATTGGAGAGGATGCTTTTGGATGGTGCGACATGCTTGTGTTTCCAAAGCTTCCCTGCGAATTGAGCCTAAAACACATTGGCACCGGCGCGTTCAGTAAATCCCATTTGCAAAAGGCTGTGTTGCCTGGGGCGCTTGACGAAGTAAATCTTTCGTGGCTGGCGCCGTTCCCGCCAAAAGTGGTTTCCATATCCGCTGGGACGCGGACTGTGAAGATTCAGGCTCTCCAGCGCGGCTGCTTTTTGGAAATTCCGGATACCGTCAACAGTATAGCAGTGACCGGTGACCTGGGTACAATGAGCAAGGTTGGGGAACGTATTGTGATTCTTGCCTCCGACCAATGGGTAAGCAGGCATAAAGTGTTCCTTATGCTGAACAAGAAGCTTTGCGTGACACCGTCTCTTCTGGCTCACACAAAGTATTACCGCAACGGCCGTTGGTCCGAAGAAGTATGGCAGAAATATGGCCATAGTTGCGGAATGCTTGGAATAACAGACAATAACCTTCCCTGATAAGAATCCCTACAGTATCCGGCAATAATCACAAAAGCAGAGAAAGAGGAGGAAAAGCAATGAACGGACAATTACAGCCGGGGACCGTCCTGGCTTCCCAGGCCCAGGTGCACTACAAGGTGCTCTCCCTGCTGGGCGCCGGAGGGCAAGGCGAGGTATACGAGGTGGAGGCCGGGAGCACCCGGATGGCGCTGAAATGGTACTACCCCAAAAGCGCCCAGCCCCAACAGCTGGAAATTCTGAAGCGGCTGGTGGAGATGGGCGCGCCGGACGGGGCCTTTCTGTGGCCGGAGGATCTGATCTTCGCCCCGGAGGGAAAGACCTTCGGCTATGTCATGCCCCTGCGGCAGAACAATTACAAGGGCCTGGTGGACCTTTTGAAATGCCGGGTAGAGATGTCTCTCTACACCCGGTGCCGCATTGCCTACAATCTGGCCAGGGCCTACGAAAAGCTCCATGCCTCCGGCAACTGCTACCGGGACATCAACTACAATAACCTCTTCTTCGACCCCGCCACCGGAGACGTACGCATCTGCGACAACGACAACGTGGCCCCCAAGGATATGCCGGGGCTGGTGAAGGGCACCTACGGCTTCATGGCCCCGGAGATCATCCGGGGAGAGGCCAAGCCCTCCCGGTATACGGACCAGTTCTCCCTGGCGGTGCTGCTGTTCCACCTGTTCATGATCGCCCATCCCCTGCTCGGCAAGCGGGAATCCAGCATCAAGTGCTGGGATATCCACGCCCAGGATATGCTCTACGGCACCCATCCGGTGTTCATCTATGACCCCGGCGACGACAGCAACCGCCCAGACCCGGCGGTCCACGGCAACGCCATCGCCTACTGGAAGGTGTACCCCCAGGAGCTCAAGGACCTGTTTACGGAGAGCTTCACCACGGGGCTCTTCGAGCCCAACCGCCGGGTAACGGAGAAGCGCTGGATGGACGCGGCAGCCAACCTGATGTGCGGCGTCCGCCGCTGCCCCAAGTGCGGCGCAGAGGTCTTCTACGACGAGGCCAAGGCGGAAAAGGGCCACGTATGCTGGAACTGCAAATCCCCCGTGCCCATGGCCGGGGTGCTGCAGATTGGCAAGCGGCGGCTGCTGATCCAGCCCGACGCCCGACTCTTCAGCCACCAGATCTCCGGAAATTACGACATGCAGACCGTGGTTGGCACGGTGGTCTGGAACCCGAAGAACCCCAGCCTGCTGGGCCTGCGCAACGACAGCCGGGAGAACTGGACCTACCTGAAAGCAGACGGTGCCCAGGTACCCGTTGCCCCCGGCAGAAGCGCCGCCATCGTCCGGGGCGCAGGCATCGATTTTGGCCTGAAAAAAGGGGAATTCCGGTGAGTTCCCGGGCCGATGCGGGCACCGGTCTGCGAGAGACTGCAAATCATTTCCTTGATTTTATATTTCATATCGACTAGGAGGAACAAACAATGGCTGACAAACTGAAAATTCCCGGGGGAGCCCTGGCCAACCGGCCGCTGCACTTTTTCTGGATGGTGGACTGCTCCAGCTCCATGTCCGGCGACAAAATCGGCGCGGTGAACCACGCCATTCAGGAGTGCATCGAGCCCATGCGGGAGGAGGCTGCGGGGAATCCCAACGCACAGCTGTACATCCGCACCCTGAAATTCGCCAGCGGCGCCTCTTGGGTCACGGCAGAGCCGGTGCCCATTGAGGAATTTGCCTGGGAGGATGTGGAGGCCAACGGCATCACCGATCTGGGCAAGGCCTTTGAGCTTCTGGCCGGGCAGCTGTCCATGCCCCCCATGCCCGCCCGGGCGCTGCCCCCCGTGATCGTCCTGCTGACCGACGGCTACCCCACGGACGACTGGAAGCGGCCCCTGGAAAAGCTGCTGAAAATGCCCTGGGGCAAAAAGGCCGTGAAGGTGGCCATTGCCATCGGCAAGGATGCGGACCGGTCTGTGCTGGAGGCCTTTACCGGCAATCCCGAGGCGGTGCTGGATGCGGGCAACCCGGAGATCCTGACCCATTTCATCAAGTGGGCCTCCACCGTGGCCAGCGCCGTATCCAATCCCACCAGCAATCCCACCGAGGAAAGCGCCGAGCCCCAAGCCTCCCAGGAGCCCCAGAGTGAGGACGCACCGGAAGGCCGCGTGCTGGAGGGGAACATCTCCCTGCCGGATCTGGACGAGGTGGACACGGAAGACGTGTGGTAAGCGCCGAAACGCCATGGGAGAACACACATGATGCGAAGAATTCTCGGGGAGTCCGTCCGGGGCTACACCCACATCCAGCGGGAGCTGGAGTGCCAGGACAGCAAGGATTCCCTTGTATTGGAGGATGGGACCGTTATTTTGTCCGTAGCCGACGGCCACGGGAGCCGGTCCTGCCCCTATAGCAGGCTGGGGGCAGAGCTGGCGACCAAAACCTTCTGCGCGCTGGCGGACGGGCTGTGCCACGGCTTTCAGAAGCGACAGGACCGGCTCTCCGACTACCTGAATCACGAGGGCAGCCTGCGCTTTGCCCAGGAGGTGGAGCGAGCCTGGAAGGGCGACGTGCTGCACTGCCACCGGACGCTGGGCCGGGACATACCCCTGACGGAGGCGGGCGCGGAAAACGAAGCGGCGGTGTACCGCCTGTATGGCACCACGCTGCTGGGGCTGGTGATCGCCCGGGATTTTGTGTTTGCCTTCCAGATCGGTGACGGAGACATCACCTATGTGGATGGCGGCGGCAGCCAGCCGGTGGTGCAGGCGGACAAGCTGCTGGGAGTGGAGAGCCACTCTCTGTGCTCTGCCGATGCCTGGAAACGGGCGGTATCCGCCGTCCATTTTCGGGACCGGGCGCAGAAGGAGCCCTATGCGTTCCTGCTGTCCACCGACGGCTTTTCCAACAGCTATGCGGACGATGCGGCCTTCGGAGAGACCTGCAGGCAGTATTTTGAGGCTTTGATCACCTACGGCCCCGATGCGGTGGCGGAAAACCTGCCGGAATGGCTCTCGGAGACCAGCCGCCTGGGCTGCGGGGACGACACGACCCTGCTGATCGCCTATTTTGCGCCAGGGGAAGAAACCAACAAGGAGGAGATTCAATGAATGCAGCGGTGATTTTACAGAAATGCAGCAGAACCGGAAAGACATTCGGAATTCGGGTGCAGCAGATGGATGACGGGGAATGGTACCGGACCTGGGCATTCCCCATGGACGAAGCCCGGGCCGGCCGGGAAGGGTACTCCGGCACCAAACTAAACAGCATGCTGCCGGAAACCCCGGAATACCCGGGCTGCCCCTATTGCGGAAGCAAGGGCTTTTTCTATGACTACAACTGCGGAAAAATCAGCTGCTATTACGGGGATACCCACGTCACCTGTCCCTGGTGCGGCGGGGACTATGACGTCAGCCCTACGGATAAAAAGCTGGATTTCCGCGGCGGCGACCTGTAAGGCTGCCGGGAAGGAGCGACTATGAAGCGTTTGAGAGTATGGCTGCTCATCGCCGCACTGGCGGTGCCCCTGAGCCTGGCAGGCTTGGCCCCGGCGGAGCTTTTCACCGTCCCGGCAGAGGCCTCTCTGTGGGATTTTTTTAAGAGCAAAACGGCAAAGGCCGTGGAGCTCCGCACGGCGGAAGACCTGGAAGAACTGCGCAAAAACCCGGAGGGCAGCTTTGTGCTGGCGGAGGACATCTCCCTGGACTACGTTCCCTTCTCCGCCATTGAAAGCTTTAACGGCACCCTGGACGGCCAGGGGCACTGGATCGACGGACTTGCCCCGGAAATGGGCAGCGACACCGTCACCTGCCTGTTCGACACCCTGGGGAGCAAGGCTGTGGTGAAGGACCTGAACGTAAGGATCGGCATTCTGATGGACAGCGACGTCCCCGTCCATATCTCCGGCCTGGCCGGGAGCAACAACGGTACCGTCCGCGGCTGCCGAATCCAGAGTGAGATCGTATGGAATGACGAGGTGTGCACGGAGCCGGAGCCCGCCATTGCCCTGCAGCACTACGCTCCCGTGGCCGCCTATAACGGCGGCACCATTGCGGACTGCACCCTCCAGACGGGTGTCAACGCTCTGGGCAATGTGTACGGCATCGTAGAAGAGAACTACGGCACGGTGACGAACTGCGATGTAGATCTGAACACCAACAGCTGCACCAACGTCAGCGGCCTTGCCTACCGAAACTGGGAGGCCATTGACGGCTGCTGGATAAGCGGCCAGGCAGATACGGTCACGGAATTCTGCTGCATCGCCCGGCAGAATTACGCCCCCATTACAAACTGCCGGTTTGATATGTGGATCAATGGCCCTGCTGGGCAGGGCTGCAGTTGGAGCATCAGCGGCTTTGAAGGGGACGGCCACAGCTTTGACGATTCCAACACCGTGAATGTTTCGGAGCTGAACAACCGGGCCGGAAGCGGCGCCGTCGGCAGCGGGACCGTAGGCGGCACCGGCGGCAATCCGTGAGGCAGCGCGGTATCCGTAAATTGCAAAGAAGGCCCGGCGGGCAAAACCGCCGGGCCTCCTTTGCGCAGAAAAAGCTTTCCCGTAGGGGAAGGCCGGGGATTAAGATTTCCTAAAGAATGGCCCCGGGTGCTTGACTGGAAAAAACAGGCGTTGTATAGTATCTGTATTAGTACGATTCATACAAGGAGGGACTGTATGCTGCATTTGGATTATCGGGACGTTCGGCCCCTGTATGCCCAGTTGACGGACAAAATCCGGCAGCAGATCTCCGGCGGTGTGCTGGTGCAGGGGGACAAGCTGCCCAGTGTCCGGGAGCTGGCTGTGGAGCTGTCCATCAACCCCAACACCATCCAGCGGGCCTATCGGCAGCTGGAAATGGAGGGCTGGATCGCCACCGTGCCCGGCAAGGGCTGCTTCGTCTGCGGGTGTCCTGCGGAAGACCCTCAGGAGGAGCTGAAATGCCTGAACACCCTGGAGGAAACCGTCCAAAGGCTTCTGGCCATGGGCTACACCCGGCAGGAGCTGATCCAGAAAATAGAGGAGGCTGACCCATGCTCGAAATGAAAGACGTGACCAAGACCTTTGGCTCTTTCAAGGCTCTGGACTGCCTGAGCCTGAACGTGCCCAAGGGGGCCGTATACGGCCTGGTCGGCCCCAACGGTGCGGGAAAAACCACCGCCATCCGCCACCTGACGGGGGTTTACCGGCCCGATTCCGGCTCCGTCACCTTAGAGGGCGCCCCCATTGACGAGAATCTGGCGGCAAAGGAGCGCATCTGCTGCGTGGCCGACGAGCCCTTCTATTTCCCCGGGGCCAGCCTGGAGGAGATGAAAAACTTCTATGCCGGCCTCTATCCCAAGTTTGACGGCAAGCGCTTTGACGAATTGCAGGACGTTTTCCGGCTCCGGCGGAAGGCCCCTCTGCGGCGGTTCAGCAAGGGCATGCAGAAGCAGGCCTGCTTCCACCTGGCCCTGTGCACCCATGCCGATGTGCTCATTCTGGACGAGCCTGTGGACGGCCTCGACCCCGTCATGCGGCGGCAGGTCTGGAGCCTGCTTCTGGAGGATGTGACCCGTCGGGGCACCACCATCCTGGTATCCTCCCACAACCTGCGGGAACTGGAGGACATCTGCGACCACGTGGGCATTATGCGCCACGGAAAAATGCTGGTGGAAAAGAGTCTGGCGGATATGCAGGGCTCCACGGTGAAGCTGCAAACGGTTGGGCCTGCTCCTGCCGGTCTGGAAATTCTCCACCACAGCCGCACCGGGCGGCTGAACACCTATATCATCCGGGGCACCATGGCCCGGGTGCAGGGGGCTGTGGAGCGGGAGAATCCCGCCTATTTCGATATCCTGCCCCTGTCCCTGGAAGAAATCTTTATCTATGAGCTGGGAGGTGCGGCACATGAAACTGAAGGTCTGCTTCTGTAACAAAACCGTTCTGAAAACGGACATTACCCGCTTTGCCCCCGTGTGGGCTTCCTACCTGCTGGGCCTTGCCATGATGGTGCTGCTGCAATTCTCCGGCGGCAGCGATGACACCGCCAAGAACAGCATCGTGCACGATTTCAACCGGCTGTGCATGCTGGGGGTGGGCGTCAACGGCCTGTATGCCCTGGTGGTGGTGCAGGCCCTGTTCGGAGACCTGCTGAACCCCAGGCTGTGCAACGCCCTGCACGCCATGCCCGTGACCCGGGACGGCTACTACGGCGCGCACCTGATTGCGGGGGTGCTCTTTGCGGTGGTACCCAACTGCCTGGTGCTGCTGCCCACCTCCCTGCTGCTGCCCCGGCAGGTTGCCTCCGTGGCCCTGCTGACCCTGCTGGCATTGAGCCTGCAATACATCTTCTACCTGGGCACGGCCCTGACGGCGGTACAGCTGGCAGGCAACCGCGTCGGCATGGTGCTGATCTATGGCATTCTGAATTTCGCCACGGTGCTGCTGTACTGGTTTGTGGCCATGGTATTCATCCCTCTGATCTACGGCAAGGACATTTCCATCAGCTGGATTGCCCGCATCTGCCCCACGGTTGCCATGTACGAGGGCAACTACTTTACTACCGTGGACCACAGCTACTATATCGGCGACACTTATCATTACGTCTTTGACGGCATCTCCATGGGGGATGTGTGGCTAAAGGCCGCCGTCTGCGCCGGGCTGGGCGTTGTATGCATGGCCATTGCCCAGCTGCTCTACCGGAAGCGGCGGCTGGAAACCGCCGGGGACCTGGTGGCCTACTCCATTCTCTCCCCCTTCTTCCTGGCCCTGTACACTCTGACCGTGGCCGCCTTCCTGCACCTGGCCGTAAGGCAGCTGACCCAGGGGGCCATCTCCGAGTATTTCTTCCTGCCCCTAGGCCTCATTGCAGGCTATGTGACGGGCCTGATGCTGCTGCGGCGGACCAGCCGGGTATTCCGCTGGCGGCTGCTGGTGCCCCTGGGGGGCATTCTGGCGGTGTGCGCCCTGTGCGTTCTGAGCATTGCCACGGACGCATTCCACGTTATTCGCCGGGTACCCGACGCGCAGGATGTCCAAAGCGTGGTACTGGCCCCCGTTCAGATGTCCTACAGCAACACCACCCTGACCCTGACGGAGGAGGACGAAATTGAGGATATCCTGGCCTACCACCAGGGCGCGCTGCGGAACTGGCAGAAGCAGGTGGGCGACTGCCTGCTCCAGCGGGACGGGCACTGGTCTCCCGGGGACTACTGCAACATCCAGCTGCGCTACACCCTGAAAAACGGCTCCACCTTCCAGCGGCGATACTTCCTGGAAAAGGAAAACCCCGCCTATGACCGCCTGAAGCCCTACCTCTCCACCCCGGAGTTGTCCCTGGGCATGGACGAAAGCACCTTCCGGGCAGCCGTTGCAAACGCCACCTCCGGCGACTCCTATTTCTACGCCGTCGACGGCGGGGCCGTTGCCGACAAGGGCCGGAAATTCACCAATTTTGCGGGCCTTGCCAATGCAGTCCTGGCCGACTGCCAGGAGGGGAACCTGATGACCCTGGCCCTGCACACCCCCGCAGGCAGGGATGCGGATCTCGACTACAAAATCCAGGGCTGGCTGGGGATTCTCTACGACAACGAGGAGCAGTACCTGAGCATCAACCTGACCGACAAATGCACCCACACCCTCTACTGGATCTCCACCCACGGCACCGTCAGCAGCGCGGTGGGGTGAAAGAAGCGCCCCTTTCGTGGGGTGTTCGTAAGACAGTTAACAGAGCGTATCGATATTGATACGCTCTGTTTCTTATTCCATTATGAGATATGGCGCAGTTGCTGGCAGCCTCCTTGGCTCTCCCTCTGGGAGAGCTGTCACCGAAGGTGACTGAGAGGGTCTTGCAGACGCTTTTGAATGGTAAAATCAATTTGTTCGCACACACCACGAAAATCTCTGTCGATATCCCGGTTGGAAAATCGCAGAACATCCAAGCCTAGCGCAGATAAAAATGCGGAGCGTTCTGCGTCATACGCCACACCCTGAGGCTCATAATGCTGGGAGCCATCTACTTCGATAACCAGCTTTGCAGAAGCGCAGTAAAAGTCCACAATAAATTTGCCAATGATTCGCTGTTTATAAATCTTTACCGGATATTTACGCAGAAAAAGATACCAGAGTTTGCGCTCATGGGGAGTCATTTCTCTGCGAAGCCGCCGGGCATTTTCCAGCTGGCTGTTATCTTTTGGTATGGTCATATTTTTACCCTCTCAGTCGGCTGCGCCGACAGCTCTCCCAAAGGGAGAGCCAAGTTCCGCGCGTAACGCACTGCACCGAACGGTGTATAGAAGTGCGCCCTTAGTATCTGTTAGACAAACAGGAATTTATCGCTAACCTTTATAAAATCTAAACGCTTCCTCATACATTATCCGAGACTGTTTTTCATCGCCCCACGATAACGGATCATCAGCATAACTTAATGTCCGAAACGGTTGCTCTTGCACTAAGAATCCCGGTAACAGATTCCAAAGTTGGTAACATATCTTTCCAAATTCAGCGATAGTATAAACATCGGATTTATACACAATTTCTAAACCATTAAAAAGAGTCTTTCCGAATATATATGAGTCAAAAGTATTCGTCTCATATTCAAAATATCTTTTCAATCGCGCAAAAGTTTCCTTGTAATTGTTTGAGCACTCTTCTAACTCTAAAAGTATTTTATTGTTAGGTGTTTCAGAAAACAATCTGTCTAAATGCACATTGTATTCCTGCATAGAGCAAAACCCCCACGCCCAAAGATATGAGTAAGCAAATAAACATTCCAAGTTCATCACCCAAAACTCCGATTTTTCAGTCTGTCCGATTCCATATTATCACATAACGGGACAGAATACAAGAACAGCCACAGCAGTGTATACTGTGGCTGTTAACTGTCTTATGAATACCGCCCCTTGGGGGCGCTTTTTTGTTGACTTTCTTCCCTTTTCCACCTATAATAAATTATTAATTGCGACAAAAACCCTTACTTACGGAGGATCACCATATGCGAATGCGGAAAATGAAGAATCTGGAGCCCAGAATGGAGCGGTGCGCGGCGCTGCGCATCCAGGCCCCGGAGGAGAAGAAGGGGCACTGGCGGGAATTGAAGCCGGAATGCACCCAGCTCTGGGTAGAGGTAGGCTGCGGCAAGGGCAAATTCACCGCCGAAACCGCCCAGGCCAACCCCGATGTGCTGCTCATCGCCGTGGAGCGCTGCCGGGAGGCCATGGTGGTGGCCATGGAGAAGGCCCGGGACATGGGGCTGACCAACGTTTACTACATTGATATGGACGTGGCAGAGATCGAGAACATCTTCGCCCCCGGAGAAATTGACCGGCTGTTCATCAACTTCCCCGACCCCTGGCCCCGGAAGAAGAACGCCAAGCGCCGCCTGACCCACCGGGGCTTCCTGGGCAAATACTGCCGGGTGGTCAGGGAGGGCGGCGAATTCCATTTTAAGACCGACAACGCCCCCTTGTTTGCCTTCTCCCTGGAGGAGTTCGCAGCCTGCGGCCTGGAAACCAAAAACGTCACCGACGACCTGCACAAGGACGGCCCCGTGGGCATTATGACGGGCTACGAGGAGAAGTTCTATGCCCTGGGCACCCCCATCCACCGCTGCGAGGTGGTGTGCAAGCCCTTTGTGCTGCCCAGGGAAGAAAAGAAGGAAGCGGCAAAGGAAGAGCCCCGGGAGGCGTGAGCATGGCCTATTTTGTTGACAAATGCGACGTGGCCGTCATCGGTGCGGGCCATGCAGGCATTGAGGCCGCCCTGGCCGCCGCCCGGCTGGGGCTGCACACCCTTCTCTTCACCATCAACCTGGATGCCGTGGGCAATATGCCCTGCAACCCCGCCATCGGCGGCACCGGCAAGGGCCACCTGGTCCGGGAGCTGGACGCTCTGGGGGGCGAAATGGGTCTGGCCGCGGATGCAAGCTGCATCCAGTACCGGATGCTGAACCGGGGCAAGGGGCCTGCGGTTCACTCTCTGCGCGCCCAGGCGGACCGGCGGCGCTACCAGGAATACATGAAGCACACCCTGGAAATGCAGGAAAACCTGGAGCTCAAGCAGGCCCAGATCACGGAAATTCTCACGCAGAACGGGGCCGTGACCGGGGTGCGCACCAACCTGGGGGCGGAGTATGGAGCAAAGGCCGTGGTCATCGCCACGGGGACCTATCTGGATTCCGCCGTCATCATCGGCGAAAGCGTCATCCCCTCGGGGCCGGACGGAATGCACCCCAGCATCGGCCTGTCCGACAGTCTGCGGAAGCTGGGGCTTTCCCTGCGGCGCTTCAAGACGGGTACACCCCCTCGGGTGAACCGGCGCAGCATTGATTTTTCCAAAATGGAGCTGCAGCCGGGGGACGAAACCGTGGAGCCCTTCTCCTTCCGGACGGACCGCAAGGTCAATAACTCCGCCGTGTGCTACCTGACCTACACCAGCGAAAAAAACCACGAGATCATCCGGGCCAATCTGTCCAGGAGCCCCATTTACGACGGCACCATCTCCGGCGTCGGCCCCCGGTACTGCCCCAGCATTGAGACGAAAATCGTCCGTTTCCCGGAGAAACAGCGCCACCAGCTCTTCATTGAGCCCTGCGGGCTGAATACGGAGGAGATGTACATCCAGGGCTTCTCCTCCAGTATGCCCGAGGATGTGCAGCTGGCCATGCTGCACTCCGTGCCGGGGCTGGAGCACGCGGAGATGATGCGCCCGGCCTACGCCATTGAATACGAGTGCGTAGACCCCACCCAGCTGAAGCCCACCCTGGAATGCAAGCTGGTCTCCGGCCTCTACGGGGCGGGGCAGTTCAACGGCACCTCCGGCTATGAGGAGGCCGCCGCCCAGGGACTGGTGGCCGGTATCAACGCCGCCCTGAAAATTCTGGGACGGCCCCCCATGGTGCTGACCCGGGACACCAGCTACATCGGCACCCTCATTGACGATCTGGTGACCAAGGGCACCCAGGAGCCCTACCGGATCATGACCAGCCGCTCGGAATACCGGCTGCTGCACCGGCAGGACAATGCCGACCAGCGGCTCACGGCCATTGGCGCAGAAGTGGGTCTGGTGCCCCAGAGCCGGCTGGAAGAAGTGAACGCCAAATACGCCTCCGTCCGCCGGGAGATCAACCGCCTGGAAAGCAGCGGCGTGCCCGGAAGTCAGGCGCTGAACGAAATGCTTGCCGCCCGGGATACGGCCCCGGTGACCAATTCCGCGCGGCTTGCGGACCTGCTGCGCCGCCCCCAGGTCAGCTATGCGGACCTGGCCCCCTTCGATGGCTCGCGGCCGCCCCTGCCCGCCGCCGTGACGGAAGAGGTGGAGATCCAGGTGAAATACGCGGGGTACTTAGCCCGGCAGGAGAAGCAGGTTGCGGAGTTCCGGAAGGAGGAGGCCCGGCTGCTGCCCCCGGACATGGACTACACGTCCATCCAGGGGCTTCGCCTGGAGGCCCGGCAGAAGCTCCAGGACATCCGCCCCGTCTCCCTGGGCCAGGCCGGCCGCATCTCCGGGGTAAGCCCGGCAGATATCGCAGTGCTGATGATCTATCTGGAAAACAATTGACAATTGACAGTTGACAGTTGACAATTCGAAGCAATAGTTGAAATGCTGTTATTCTGAAAAGGTGGCCAGAGGGCGCTCCTTGGCTCCCCTGAAAGGGGAGCCAAGCATGCGGCTATTACGAACCGCTCTATCATCGAACGCCCCTCTTCCACCGCTGCTTTCCATTCAAAACCGTCCCGTAGGGACACCACAACTGTCAACTGTACACTGTCAACTGTCAACTCCTATTAGTCACATTCTCCGCCCACCTGCATACACTGTACCGTGAAACGGAATGTGGAGGTGCGCTATGTCCATTGTGCAAACGGATGTGCCCATGACCTATGGGCTGTGTCACGAGACCATTGAGAAAATTGTGGAAGCCTACCCGGTGTGCAGCAGCCGCTGCATCGGGACCACGGCCTTTGGCCGGGAGATCGAGGCCATGGCCATCGGCAGCGGGGGACGAACGGTGCTCTTCACCGCCGCCCACCATGCCAACGAGTGGATCACGGCCACGGTGCTGCTGAAATTCGCCGAGGAGCTGTCCAGAGCCATTCTGGAAAAGGGACAGGTATACGGCATTCCCGCCAATTTATTCGAAGAGAACTGTCAGATCTTCCTGGTGCCCATGGTTGACCCGGACGGGGTGGATCTGGTGACGGGAGGCATTGCCCAGGGCAGCATTCAATGGGAGCAGGCAAAGCGCCTGTCCAATAACTGCCCCTCCGTCCCCTTCCCGAATGGCTGGAAGGCCAACCTGCTGGGGGTGGACCTGAACCTCCAGTACCCCGCCGGATGGCTCCAGGCAAGAGAGATCAAATTCTCCCAGGGCTACACCAGGCCCGGCCCCCGGGACTATGTGGGCAAGGCCCCCCTGACCCAGCGGGAGAGCCGGGCTCTGGCAGACTTCACAAGCTACCTAGACCCCGCCCTGATCCTGGCCTACCACACCCAGGGGGAGCAGATCTACTGGAAGTATGACGACATCGACGTGCCCGGCGCGTTGGCTCTGGGGCAGGAATTCGCCAGACTGTCCGGCTATTCCTTAGAGGAGACCCCCTACGCCTCCGGCTTTGCGGGCTACAAGGACTGGTTCATCAAGGTCTGGCGGCGGCCCGGCTTCACCATTGAGGCAGGGCTGGGCGAGAATCCCCTGCCCATTTCCCAGTTCGACACCATCTATGCGAAGAATCTGGGCATTCTGACCACCGCCGCCCTGGGACTGCCCGCATAGAAGTCTTTTCACGCGATCCCACGAAAGAGAGAAGCACCATGGTCGTATTTTTTGACATAGACGGAACCATCATTGACGAGAAAACCCAGGAAATCCCCCCTTCCGCCGTTCGTGCCGTGGCACGGCTGGCGGAAAATGGGCATATGCCGGTGATCAACACCGGCAGGCCCTATTCCCATATCGACCCCAGTGTCAAGGCCATGGCCTTCCGGGGCTACGTCTGCGGCTGCGGCATGGAGGTTCGGCTGGGGGACCGCTGGCTCTACCGGAAAAAGCCCGATTCTGCCCTCTGCGCCTACGTGGCCGAAGCAGTCCGAAAATTCGATATCCTGCCCCTTTACGAGGGTGACGACGGCACCGTCATGTATGAGCCGGACTGCTGGGAACTGCCTTTCATCCGCGAAGAGCTGGACCGGATGCGGAAGAAGGGCTTTCGGGTCTATCCCCGGCAGGAGCACCCGGATTTCATGAAATTCATCAGCTTCTCCCGGTCGGAAACGGCCCAGCAAGGCTTCTGCCAGGCCATGGCCCCCTACTTTGAGATCATCGATCGGGGCGGCAACCATTTCACGGAATACGTGCTCAAGGGCTGCTCCAAGGCGGGCGGGCTGCTGGCGCTGCTGGAAGCGCTGGGGGTGCCGAAGCGTGAAACCCTGGCCATCGGCGACAGCACCAACGATCTGCCCATGTTCCGCGCTGCGGCCCACACCGTCTGCCTGGGCGGCGGCATGGAAGAGGTAAAAGCGGTTGCCGAGTACGTCACCGCCCCGGTCATGGAGGACGGCATTGAAAAGGCCCTCGCCCACTTTGGGCTGATATGAAAAATCCCCCTGCCGCATTTTTGCGGCAGGGGAGATTTTTTACTCTTCGATGTATTTTCCCTTATACACGAACTTCTTGTAGATGGCGTTCACGATCAGGTTGCCCAGGATGCCGAAGAGGATGCCCAGGACCACGGAGACCAGCACGTCAGTCGGATAGTGGACGTACAGGTACAGCCGGGAGAAGGCGATCAGGATTGCAAGGACGGTTGCGGGGATGCCCAGGCGCTTGTCGTGGAGCATGAGCACCGTGCAGGCTTCGAAGGAGGCGATGGTATGGCCGGAGGGGAAGGAATAATCGTTCAGGCCCTTGACGAGCAACGTGATCTCTCTTCCGTATTCCTGCAATTGGAAATTGTAAGGCCGGATGCGGGCCACCTGGGGCTTGAGGAAGATATTGCAGACAAGCAGGCCCAAAATCAGGGCCATACCCATGGAAAACCCGGTTTTTCGGTACTTTGCGAAGAACAGCAGGGTCACTGCCACCAGAATCCAGAACACGCCGCCGTCGCCGAAGAGGGTGACAATGGGCATGGCCTTATCCAGGAATGTACATTGCAGATGAGCCTGAATCCAGTCCAGGATGGGCAGGTCGAAGGACACTGCCAGAGAGTTCAAAAGCGCTTGCAGTGCTGCAAACATGGGCATTCTCCTTTACTGCGGAAACTCCGAACAAATCGTCGGCGGCTGACAGCGGATCTTTTGCTCCCATGCCGCAGGATTGAAAATGGGAAATACATACAGTATTCCCTCATTTTCAATCCCTTGCCTGGAAGCAAAATCTCTCGCTGACAGCTCTTGCCGATTTATTCAGAGCTTCCTTTTTATTCCCTTCATGAAGGGTTTTTCTTTTTATTCCGCGTTTTCGAACAGGGCGTAGAGCGTCATGGGCTCCAGGGTGGTGCCGGCGGGGACGGTTACCTGGCCGTTTTCATCGGGGGTGAAGACCACGGTGAGCTCCGTGCGGCCGTTGACGGTGGTCTCCTTGACCCAGCCGGAGAAGATCTTACCCTCGGGGGCGGTGATGACGGGGGTCATCAGGGTTGCGGCGTCGGTTTCATAGAACTGGCTGGACAGGGTGATGCCGTCGGTCAGGTCGCTGATGAAGGTGATGCGGACCTTGCCCACGGGCTTGGTCACATCCTTATTGGTCATGCCGTAGCAGACCCAGTTGCCGTTCTTCAGGCGGAAGAACATGGATTCCTCCACGTCGTAGGAGGACAGGCTGCCGTCCTTCAAGGTGACCTGCATGGTCAGGCTGGCCTTGCAGGAGAACAGCTCATCGGTATACTTGACGTAATCGGTGATGGTCTCATCCAGGAACTTATGGCCCCGGTCGGTGTTCATCCACAGCTCGGCACCGATCTTCATAATGTTCTTGTAGGCATCGGAGTTGGAATCGAAATACTTGGCAACGTTCTGCCGTGCGCCGCTGGCATTGATCATATAGCCGGAGTAGGCCTCCAGAGCACCCATGACCGCCGTCTTTTCCGCATCGGAAATGGCCGTTGCCTCGGTCTGCTCCACGAACATGCCCTTCTCCTCGTCATAGACCACAGGCATCTCCGTGCCGGACTGGTCCTGAATGGAGACGGTGGGCCGCATCATCAGGCCCGTGATGCTCTGGACGTCGATCTTGGCACCCACGGTGCCAACGGGCAGGAATTCCTCGGCAGAGGTGGAGGTGGTCTGGATGGTGAAGCTGTCGTCCAGCTCCACGCCGTTGACGAAGGCTCTGTGGCCATCCACCTTCTGGATCAGGTAGCCGTCGGCCCGGTCGAAGATCAGTTCCACCTTGCCCAGCTCCCAGTCGGGGATGTCGGTCTTCTTGGTGGCCTGGTTGGTCAGATAGAAGGCGCCGATGCGCTCATCGCCCAGCTTTACATAATACTTCTTGCCCTGGGACAGGCCGGCAGAGGTCTCGGTATAGGTCAGCTGGGTGCCCCCCACCTTCTGGGTCATGTAGGCTGCGAAGGCATCCTTGCCCTCATAAGCGGTGTCCTGGCAGCCTGCCTGTTCATAGAGGCTGGCCCAATCGGGGCTGGCGAAGAGCTGATTGAAAACCTCCTGGCTCTTGGCCGTGGGCTGGGCGGCTTCATAGTCCACCAGCCAACCGTCCAGCCAGTTGACGCCGACGACCATGCCCAGGCAGAACACGGCGATCAGCAGGAAATACAGGGTATAGAAAATGATGCTGTCCAGGTGCGGTCCCTTCTTCGCAGGCGCGGGAGCCGGTGCGGGCCGCTGCTGGGGGCGGGCACCTTGAGGCCGGGGCTGCTGGGTGCCCTGAGGCCGGGCCTGCTGGGGCCGGGCCTGGGGCATCTGCTGCCGGGCGGCGTTGGCTGCGCTCTGGTGGGGCTTATAGGCCTGCCGGGTTTCCTCCCGGGTCTGCTCCGGCGTATAGCCGGGCTGGGCAGCGGGACGATTCTTTGCTTCAAATTTTCCTTGATACATCTTCGTCCCTCCTTACTTGACCATCCAGAAGTCCGGCATTCTTCTGGGCTCGGACTGCAGCACGGAATAGCTGTTGATCCGGTTGACGGTGCCGGCGGTATCCCGGTAGTACATAATGGTAGAAGAGCCGCCGTCCATATTGCAGGCGTTGTAAGCGCCGTATTCCTGCATGATGTCGATGATATCCTTATAGGTGGCACCGATGGAGCCTGCCTGACGGCCGTCGGCGCAGACGAAGATCACAGCGCCGTCCTGCCGCTGGCCGATGGCGGTACGGGGGTTGTAGCCGGAGTTGCCGGAGTAAACGCCCTGGTTGACCTCGCCGTTGACGATCAGCACGGGGCCGAACTCGCAGCCGTCCCGGATGTTCTGCTCCATGGCCTGACTGGCGGTCATGGACTGGGCGACCACCAGAACATCGTCGGTATTAAATCCCGCGAAGCCCTTCTCGGGAACCAGATCATCATACTGGTCGGAAACCACCTTGCCGCCGCAAATGGTCAGGCCCGCAGGCACGGAGCCAACGGTGGCGTTGGCGGTACCGTCATCGTTAAAGGCACCGGCGTTGATGACCGCGGTGATCTCCGGATAGCTGTCCATAACCTGGTTCACCCGGATACCGGGGTTGGAGGTGGAGAAGCCGGAGGCATTGGAACCGTTGTAATTGTAGGAAGCTCCCAGGGATACCCGGGAGGGGTCTTTGATAACCATAATATGGGCGGTGAAGGTATTGCCCTTATACTCCTCGATGCGGATGCCGTCGGGGTAGTTATCCCACTCGTGGCTGTTCTCGCTGGAGATGGAGCTGCCGCGGTTGATGACGATCTGGCTCAGGTCCGTAGCCTCATCGGCCAGCTGGTCCTTACCGGCATTCTGAATGGCATCCACCTCGCTCTGGTCCATGAAGAGGCCCGGAATCCACTTGGTGGCGCTGGGCTCCAGCAAGGTCATGGTCAGCACCTTCTTGGCCTCCTGGGAGGGGCCGTTGAAGACGGTATAGGCTGCCAGGGACAGGGCACAGACGATCATAAAGATCAGGGTGAACAGCAGCAGGAAGAACCGGCGGACGATTCTTCCGAAAACGCCGCCTTTTTTCTTCTTTTTCGGCGGCTGAACGGATACATTGGCCTGGGCCGAATAGCTGTTTGGCTGGCTTGGCCGGCGGGGCGCTTTGTCTTGCATAATTGTTACCTCACTGTTTGTCTTGCTCTTGGGAACCGTCGGCGGAATTGGCGGCTCCCTGCTTTACAAAGACCCAGCGCTGCTGGATCGTATAGCTGATGAAATACAGGCACACCATGACGATGACATACCACAATGTACGAAGGCCGCTGGCGGTTTCCGGAACACCCAGAAGCTGGCATACACCATCGGTCAGCAGCAACTGAGCGGCCATCTGGGGCAGGGCCAGCAGATAGTATTTCAGCATGGCCTTGCCGGTGTTTTCCTCGGACTGAAACACAACTTTCTTGTTCAGGAAGAAGTTCAGCAGGGAGGATACCACTCTGGCCCCTACTGTGGGTACCACACGGTGGACAATGGCGCCGGCGGAAACCAGGACCTTATCCAGCACATAAAACAAACCCGAATCCACGCAGGCGCTGACCAGAGAGGACACGGTATAGCGGAAGAAATGGGCCAAAATCAGCTTATAGATCCGCCAGGAGTCCTTGATGGCATGGAAATGGGAGCTCTTGTTCTCCTCGATATAGACCGTGCGGATCTTGACCTCTTCATAGGGGATGCCCATGGTTTTCATAGCCAGGAGCATGTTGGTCTCGTACTCGAACCGGTCCCCGGAGACGGTGAGGAAGCGCTCCACCGCGCTGCGGGGAATGGCCCGCAGGCCGGTCTGGGTATCGGAAATGGTCATGCCGCAGAAGAGCTTCATCACCGCCGAGGTGGTATGGTTGCCGAAGCGGCTGCGCTTGGGCACATCCGGCTGATTGAAATCCCGGCAGCCTAAAATCACCTTGCCGGTTTCCAGCATCCGCTGGGTGCAGCGGCGGGTATCCTCGGGGTGATGCTGATTGTCGCCGTCCACGGTGACAACGCCCTTGCCATCGGGCCGGTTTTCCAGGAACCAGGCAAAGGCGGTTTTCAGGGCTGCGCCCTTGCCGCGATTGACCTCGTGATGGAGCAAATGAACTTCTTTATGGGTGTCCGCCGCACGCTGAAAACGGGGCAGATTTTCGGGCTTGGAGCCGTCGTTGACCAGAATGATATCGGTAAAACCGTATTCCAGCAGGCCATCGATCACGGCGTCCAGCTTTTCATCCGGGTCAAGGGATGGCAGGACCACGGAAACTTCGGATAACTGCATAATCTCGCCTCTTCTATCTTTTGGATATGATAATCTCACGGTATTATAGCATATTCCAAAGGGTTTGCAAAGTGTTTTCCTGTCATATTAAGAAATTTTTACGTTTTTCCGGGCTATCATTCTAAGTTTGCCCGACAAAAAAAGTGCCATTCCAGCCTTTTTCTGTAAATGTTTAAGAACACACAATTGCCTTTCCCGAAAGAGGAGCCGCACAGAGAGATGTCATTTTTCAGCCAGCAGCCAATCCAAAAGATACTGCAATTTGATACCGTCGTAGGATTTGATAAAATCCCGATCCATCGACAATACGATTTTCTCGTAATTATCCGGAATCATCCGCAGCGGCCGAAGCTCCCGCTCACGGGTCTCCTGGGAAAGCATGGTCTCCGTTACCTGGATATACACCTTGTCATCCGGCTTTTCCGCAACGAAATCCACCTCTGCTTCGCCAACCTTTCCGATACAAACCCGATAGTCCCGGCGCAGCAGCTCCAAATATACAATATTTTCCAGGATGTGTCCCCGGTCTGCATCCCGGTAGCCCAACAGCATATTCCGAAAGCCCATGTCGATAATATAGTTTTTTCCCAATGTTTTCAGCAGCTGCTTTCCCTTCACATCGTAGCGGCCAACGGAGAAGAAAATATAGGCGCTACGAAGCATTGCGATATACTTCTCGACAGTCTTGCCCGCCACGTTTTTCCCCTTAATGTCCCCCTCGTTATACAGGACGCTTCCGATACTGCTGGGAGAATTGACACTGCCAATATTGGAGCAGAGAAACAGCACGATCTTTTGGAGCATCGCCTGATCGGCATCCCTATTGCGCTGCAAAATATCGCGCAGCACAACTGTGGAATAGATGCCCTCCAACGCCTGATTGCTTCTGGCCTCGTTGAACTGATACTCCCGCAGAATGGGCATTCCGCCAAATTGGAGATACCTCTGAAATTTTTCTTCCGGCGTTGCGGTCGGCGCAAAGGAATAGAACGTCAAAAACTCCTTGAACGACAACGGAAGTATCCGAATTTCCACATACCGTCCGGAAAGCAGCGTAGAAAACTCTGTAGACAGCAGATAAGCATTGGAGCCGGTAATATATATATCCACATCGTAATCCAGCCGGAACGACTCAACGGCTTTTTCCCAATGCTCCACCGCCTGCAGCTCGTCAAAAATCAGATAGGTTTTTCCCTCCCGTGGGATTTGCCCGCTGACGTAATCATAAAAAGTAAGGTAATCCGAAAGGTCCCGATAACGCAGGGATTCCAAATTCATATGGACAATGTGGTCCTCTTTCACCCCTTGCTCCAGCAGATACTGATGGTAAAGCTCCAGCAGAGAGGACTTCCCGCATCTGCGGATACCGGTGACAATTTTCACCAGGTCTACATCCCGATTTTGAATCAGATGTTTCAAATATTCCGGCCTGTTAATCAGTTCCACCATTGCACATGCCTCCAAAACTTTTCTTTTTATTATAACCGTTCGAAAGTCGAAGTCAATAGTTTTCGCCCTACAGGTCGAAAACTTTCGGAATTAATGTAATTTTCGACTTGTAGGTTAAAAACTTCATCCAAGCTTTCGAGAAAAAACACCAGTCCCGTATAGAACAGAACTGGTGGCATAAGAAATTTTGTGTCTACTAACTATTGACTACTTCAATCCACAGGCCGGGTGCTTTTGATTGGAAGGCTCAAAATAGTCTGCTTCAAAAATAGAGCTCGCTTGCCAGGTTGCCGTGGACATAGAGGCACACGGCCTTGCGCATGAAGCTCTCCGTTACGCCGAAGAAGTCGGCCAGCTGCCACAGCTCCGTATAGCCCAGGGCAATGGCCTCGTCCAGCTGCTCCACGGGGATCAGGGCACGGATGGCCCATTTATCCGCATGGTTTTCATGGCGCTGGCGGCAGTCCACTGTGGCATAGATGTTGTAAAAGCTGCCGGTCAGGCAGTGCCCCAGCTCGTGGCCCAGGTGCATCCGCTCCTGGATGCCGCCGTCCAGCACCCGGTCATCCATGCCGATATAGCAGGTCCCATCCGGCTCCATCAGGGACATGGAGCCGTTTTCCTTCATAGGGTACCGGAGTACGGCAATATTCTGCCTGGAAGCCAGGTCATACAATTCCGGCACCTGCGTCATGGCTACTCCTTCTTCGCCCGCTCGTTTTTTCGTTTTCTGGCTTCCCGCTGGCGGACGAAGGCGGCAAAGCTCAGGACCTCATCGTACATGGCATCGGTGATATCGCCGCTGCCGCCGAAGAGGGCGAACTTGATATCCTGCTGGGTCACCGGGCGCACATCCTCTTCCGGCTGAGATGCATCATTGGCACCCAAGAGCTCGGAAACAGAGATGCCGAAATAACGGCAAAGCTTATCAATGACGTTGCCGGAGGGCTTGGTATTGGGATCTTTCTTCCATTTGGTAACGGTGGATTTGCTGAGACCCGCATCAATGGCGGCCTTGGAGGTGCTGACACCCCGCTGCTTGCAAAGCAGGACGAAACGCTCATAGAACATACAGGGACACCCTTTCCTCAGAGCTCTCGGAAGTTATCCACAATTTTCAACTACCCCACTTGACAAGTTCGAAAAAATGTTCTATAATGCAGGCAGTTGAAAAACGTGAACTTCCCCGGATAGGGATATAGAATCGAACCAGGGCGGCTTGTTGCCCATCGAAACAATATCTGGCTATATACTATCACATATGTTTTCGATTTTCAACTACCGGTCACATTTTTTTTGCGAATTCAGTATAAAAAAGAATGTGTCCAATAAAGCGGACAAATATGTGGGAGGTTGGGAAAAATGAAAAAATTTTGCAGCACGACCCCGGGAAATTTTCCCGGAAGGCTCGGAAAAGGCAGGAACGTATGACAGCCCCCTGGGCTCTGGACCTGCAGCGGCAGGAAAAATGGGACCGTTTTCTGAAACGGCGGCCCCGATGCGCCCTGTGCGGAGGGCCGATCCTGGAGGATGAGGCTCTGGTATTAGACGGAAAGTTCTACTGCTTGCCTTGCGTGAGCTGGAACACGGAGGAGGTGACGGAATTTGACCCCGGACTGGAAGGGTATTCGCTTGGATTATAGCCAGGGTATGACCCAGTCGGCGCTGCAAGCCAAATACGGCGTGGCTGCTTCCACCCTGCGAAAACGCATCCGCGCCGAGGGATGGTCCCGGAAGGAAAGCGCAAAAGTTCAGGAAGACGAACAAATCCCAGTTTCTGTCCCGCGCTCCCCTGCCCCAGACCCGCGGCTGACACGGGTAGATGCCCTGGCGGATGCCATGCTGGGCTGCCTGGAGCGGGCGGTCAGGGAGCTGGATACGGTAACGCAAAACGTACGGGAGAAATCCAAGCTGGAAGACGGAGCCGAGCTGGTTACGGATTTTGAACGGCTTCTGCCCGAGGAGAAGGGCATCATCGACCGGGGCGGGCTGAAGCAGCTCACCGGAGTGCTGAAGGACATCAAGGATGTGCTCACCCTGCGCTCCGATGCGGACACCCGGGAGCAGGAGGCCCGCATCGCCAAGCTGCAGCGGGATCTGGACCGGGAAACGGAGAAGGCCTCTGTTACGGTGGTTCTGGAAGGAGAGAGCGGGTGCTATGCCGAATAGCGTTCTCATCATGCCCAGGCCCAATGAGAAGCAGCGCCTGGCCCTGACGGAAAAGCACCGCTACGTGGGCTACGGCGGAGCCCGGGGCGGCGGCAAAAGCTGGTTCGTCCGCTGGAAAGCGATCTTGCTGTGCCTGCATTACCCAGGCATCAAGGTACTCATCACCAGAAAGACCTATAAGGAGCTGTTCAACAACCATATCGCTCCCTTGCAGCAGCTGCTCGCAGGGGTGGCCGAGTACAAAAGCACGGACAAGCTCATCCATTTTCCCAGCGGAAGCACCATTTCCTTCGGCTACTGCGCAGCGGATGGGGACCTGGGGCAATACCAGGGTGCGGAATACGACGTGTGGTTTGCCGATGAGGCAGGGCAGTTCCAGGAGGAATGGCTGGTGCAGATCGACGCCTGCGTCCGGGGCGTCAACCCCTTTCCCAAAAGGACCTACTACACCCTGAACCCCGGCGGACCTGCCCACGGCTACTTCAAGCGGCTGTTCATCGACCGGAATTTTACGGAAGAGGAGCACCCGGAGGACTATGCCTTCATCCAGGCCCTGTGCACGGACAACAAGGCTCTGATGAAAAGCCAGCCGGAATATCTGCGTGCCCTGGAAAAGCTCCCGCCGAAGCTGCGGGAGGCCTGGCTCTACGGCCGCTGGGACGTATACGAGGGCCAGTTCTTCGAAGAATTCCGGAACGACCCCAAGCACTATCGGGACCGCCGCTTCACCCATGTCATCGACCCCTTTGAGATTCCGAAGCACTGGACCGTCTACCGCAGCTTCGACTGGGGCTACCACAGGCCCTTCTCCTGCGGCTGGTGGGCCGTAGACCCGGACGGGGTGGCCTACCGGATTCTGGAATTCTACGGCTGCACAGGGGAGCCCAACGAGGGACTCAGGTGGCCGCCTCAGCAGGTGTTTGCGAAGATCCGCGCCATTGAACGGGAGCACCGATACCTGGCAGGGAAAAAGATCATCGGCATTGCAGACCCGGCCATCTGGGACGGCTCCACAGGCGAATCCATCGCCGACACGGCGGCGAAAAATCAGGTGTATTTCTCCCCGGGAGACAACAAGCGCATTCCCGGCTGGATGCAGCTGCACTACCGGCTGAGCTTTGACGAAGCGGGCCTTGCAAGGCTCTATGTCTTCCGCAACTGCCGCCACTTTATCCGCACCCTTCCCCTGCTGCAATATGACAAGTCCAGCCCCGAGGATCTGGACACCCAGGGAGAGGACCATGCGGCGGACGAGGCCCGGTATTTCTGCATGGCTCGGCCCATTGCACCCCGGGAGCGGCCGGAAATCAGGAAAAAGAGCAGCGCTGCGCTGTTTCTGGATATTGAAGAAGAAAATACGGTCCCAAGAAGACCGGGAATGGAGATCATCAATGAAGCAAGCAATGCAGATCGGGCCGGAACAGGTCCGGGCCGCCCGGATGATCCTGAACCGCTGCCGGGAGGGCAAGGCCAACCTGGAGCGGCGGGTCATTGAGGACGAGCAGTGGTACCGGATGCGCCACTGGGAATGTATGCGCCGGGGGGCGGGAAGCACGGTGGAGCCCGCCTCGGGGTGGCTGTTCAATGCCATCGCCAACAAACACGCCGAAGCCATGGACAATTTCCCCAGGCCCAATGTGCTGCCCCGGGAGGAGGGAGACAAGGAGCTGGCCAAGGTCCTGGGCAGCATCCTGCCGGTCATTTTGCAGCAGGAGGACTTTGAGGACACCTACGATCGGGTCATGGACGACAAGCTGAAAACCGGTACGGGTATCTACGGTGTCTTCTGGAACCCGGACAAGCTGGACGGCCTGGGCGACATCAGCATCCACCGCATTGACGTGCTGAATCTCTATTGGGAAAGCGGCATTACGGACATCCAGCAGTCGAGAAACGTCTTCTATCTGCGGCTGTGGGACAACGATCTGCTTTTGGAGCAGTACCCCCAATTGGAGGGCAAGCTGGGAGCCCAGGAGACAGGAAACCGCTATGTATTCGAAGACCGGGTGGATACCTCGGAGAAGACGGCGGTGATTGACTGGTACTACAAGAAGCGGCAGGGCTCCAAAACGGTGCTGCACTACTGCAAATTCGTGGGCGACACGGTGCTCTTTGCCACGGAAAACGAGGCACGCTACCGGGACCGGGGCTGGTATGACCACGGGCTCTACCCCTTTGTGTTCGATCCCCTGTTCCGCACGGCGGGAAGCCCCTGCGGCTTTGGCTACATCGATGTGGGCAAGTCCGCCCAGGAATACGTAGACCGGGGCAACCAGGCTATCCTGCAAAATATGCTGTCCAACGCCCGGCCCCGGCACTTCATCCGGGCGGACGGGGCGGTGAACGAGGAGGAGTATGCAGACCTGAGCCGGGACTTTGTCCATGTGGACGGGGCGCTGGGCGACGACAGCATCAAGCCCATTGCCGGAAAGCCCCTGAGCGACATCTACGTAACGGTCATCGACAAGAAGATCGACGAGCTGAAGGAGGTCACGGGCAACCGGGACGTGTCCACCGGCGGCACCGTCTCCGGCGTGGTAGCGGCTTCCGCCATTGCAGCTATGCAGGAGGCGGGCACCAAGCTGAGCCGGGACAGCAACCATGCCTCCTACCGGGCCTTCCGGAAGGTCTGCCTCCTGGCGGTGGAGCTCATCCGGCAATTCTACAAGCTGCCCCGCTGCTTCCGCATTCTGGGGGAGCAGGGCAGCCAGGAGTTCATCAGCTTCACCAATGCCGCCATGGAGCCCAGAAGTCAGGGCGTGGAGCTGGGCGTGGATATGGGCAGCCGCATTCCGCTGTTTGACATTGAGATCGGCGCGGAAAAGCAGAGCCCCTATTCCCGCCTCAGCCAGAACGAAATGGCCATGCAGTTCTTCAACGCGGGGCTGTTTGACCCCGGCCGGTGGGAACAGGCCCTGGCCGCACTGGAGATCATGGATTTTGACGGAAAAGGCACGGTCGAGCGTACCATCCGGGAAAACGGGCAGCGCTATGCTGCCGGGCAAATGCAGGGAATGCAGGAAAGGAGACAATTATGATCCACACGCACTTTTTTCAGAAGAACGGCACGGTCTGCATGGAAATGCAGGGCCATGCCATGACGGCTCCCAAGGGTGCAGACCTGATCTGCGCAGCGGCCACCACGGTGGCCTACACCCTGGCTCAGGCGGTGCAGTTTCTGTATGAGCAGGGACTGCTGGAGGAGAAGCCGAAAATTCAGATTGCAGACGGCTATGCCCTTGTATCCGCCGCTCCCAAGGCGGAGGCCTGGGCGGAGACGCTCATGGCCTTCTGGGTCACCCAGGCAGGCGCCTATGTGCTGGAGCACAACTATCCCCAGGCGGTGTGCCTGATGCCTATGGAGGTATCCGCATGACCGCATTCGAACTATGTAACTCCCTGAACTGGCAGCTTTTCGCGGAAGAAGCCGGTTCGGAGTCGGGCGTAACGGAGGCCAACGCCCAGCCTCAAGCCGAAGTTCCCTCCAATGGGCCGGAGGACTTCGAGAAACTGATCAAAGGCCCCTACAAGCAGGCCTACGATGCCAGAGTGAAGAGCATCCTTCAGCAGCGGCTGAAAAGCAGCCGGGAAACCGCAGAAAAATATGCTGCGGCCCAGCCCGTCCTGGAACTGATGCGGCAAAGGCTCGGCATCGAAGGCGATGACTACGGCGCCATGGAGCAGGCCCTTCGGGAGCGCCTGCCGGAAACAAATCCTGCCGGGCAGCAGCGGCAAGAGGCGGAAATTCAGGCAGGCGCTGACCGGATGGTGGAAGCCTGGCAGCAGCGCAGCCGGGAAATTCAGGAAACCTATCCCGAATTTGACCTGGAAAGGGAGATGCTGCGCGCCGATTTCCGGCAGCTGCTCCGGGCCCGGGTGGATATGCAGACGGCCTATGAAATTCTCCACAAGGAGGAGATCATCCCCGCTGCCATGGCCTATGCCGCCCAGACCACAGAGCGGAAGCTGGCGGAAAAGCTCCGCTCGGAGGGCATCCGCCCCACAGAAAATGGTGCAGGCCAGTCCGGCGCCGTCAGTATGGGATCTCGGGTGTCCCAAATGTCCCGAAAGGAAATCGCCGACCTCTGCCGCCGGGTGGAGCGGGGCGAGAAGGTAAGCTTTGGTTAAGAAAGGAAGTATTTTATGAACATCACATCTTTGCAGCACTTTGCGGACAATCCCACGGTGAACGTCACCACCGACTCCAAGCTGTCCGCGGAAAACAAGACCTTTTATGACCGCGCTCTGGTAGAGGAGGCAGGGCCTAACCTGATCCACGGCCAGTTCGGCCAGAAGCGGCCCATTCCCAAGAATGGCGGCAAGCGCATTCAGTTCCGGCGCTATGCCTCCCTGCCCAAGGCTCTGAAGCCCCTGACCGAGGGCGTCACCCCCGAGGGCCGGAAGCTCAGCGCCACTGCCGTGGAGGCGGAGGTAAACCAGTACGGCGACTTTGTCTGCCTGTCCGATGTGCTGGACCTGACCGCCATTGACAATAACGTGCTGGAGGCCACCAAGGCCGTGGGCCGTCAGGCCGGCCTGACCCTGGACACCATTACGAGAAACGTTTTGCAGTCCGGCACCAACGTGTTCTACTGCCCCAAGGTTGGGGCCAACGGCGTTCAGACCCCGGTGACGGACCGCTCCGGCCTGGACAAGACCTGCACCCTCACCGTAGACGTGGTGAAGAAGGTGGCCGCCATGCTGAAGGCCGCCAACGCCCCCAAGATCGACGGCGACTATGTGTGCATCCTGCACCCCTATGTGGCCTATGACATTATGTCCGATCCCCGCTGGGAGGAAATGCACAAATACACCACCCCCGAAAATATGTACCAGGGGGAGATCGGCCGGATTGCCGGTGTGCGTTTTGTGGAAACCTCCGAAGCGGCGGTTTACAAGGGCACGGAAAACAGCTGTCCCACGGGCCTTGCCGTGTTCGGCTGCCTGTTCATTGCCCAGGGCGCCTACGGCGTGACCGAGGTCACCGGCGGCGGACTGCAGACCATCATCAAGCAGCTGGGCTCTGCGGGCACGGCCGATCCTCTGGACCAGCGCAGCACCGTGGGCTGGAAGGCATTGCAGACGGCGGAGATCCTGATGGAGCCCTACATGGTCCGGGTGGAGTGCTGCTCCGCCTTCAGCCCCACGGCAGAGGCGAATTGAGAGTTGACAGTTGACAATTGACAGTTGACAGTTGGCGGAGACTGTGGACTGTCACGGTGTGTGGAAGATAGACAGAAAATTTGAAATTGACAGGGAAAGTTGATAGTAGATGGTGGTTATTAAGAAAATAACTGTCAACTGTCAACTTTCAACTGTCAACTGAACCGAAGGGAGCGTTCATATGGAAGAGAAGACGACTGTTACGATTCGCCTGCCCCTGACCCGGGAGCAGCGGGAGGATGTATTTGTGGGCATCAACGGCAAGACCTGGCTCATCAAGCGGGGCGAGGCGGTAGAGGTGCCCTGGAATGTGGCCCAGGTGCTGGCCCGGCGGGAGAAGAGCCTGGCCGATGCCATGGAATTCGAAGCCCAGGCGGCCCAGCCCCTGGAGCATCTGGAGGGCAGATAAATGACGGTGCGGGAAGTGATCGAGGCGGCGGACCGGCGCAAGCCCAACCTCTACAGCCGGGAGGAAAAGCTGCGGTGGCTGGAGGAGGCCGAGGGCATGGTCTGGGGTGCGCTGGAAGCCTTTCACGCAGTGCGCGGCTCTTTTGAGGGCTTCGACCTGGAGGCCTGGCCGGACAAGCAGCTGATGCTGCCCAAGCCCTATACGGGGCTCTACTACCTCTGGCTGGAGGGGTCTATCTCCTATGCAGATCAGGACTTCACCCTCTACAACAACGCCATGAGCCGGTTCAATGCCCTTTGGCGGGAGTTCTTTGCCTGGTGCTGCCGGACCATTCCCCAGCCCGGAAAATCCTTCCGCTATCTGTAAAAAAGGAGGCGGCAATATGGAAATGCCCACATTGCGGCGGCTCCGGACCAGCCGCCGGACGGTGGATGCCTTCGGCGGGCTGAACCGGTGCCCCCGGACCGGCGAAGGGGAATTTGCGCAGATGGAAAACCTGTCCTCGGACTTTTATCCCGTGCTGGCCCCCTGCCCGCCCCGGGAAAAGCTGGAGCCTGCGGGGGTCACCGCCCTGGGCGCAGGGCAGAGTCTTTTCTACACCCAGGGTACAGAGTTGGTGCTGGGGGACCGGCGAATTGACCTGGGTCTCACCCCGGAGGGGCCCAAGCAGCTGGTGAAAATGGGGGCCTATGTGGTGGTGTTCCCGGACGGGAAATACGCCAGCACCCTGGACGGCGCGGACTTCGGCAGCCTGGAGGCCCGGTTCGAAGGAAACGGCGCGGTATTGACCCCCTGCACCCTGGAAGGCGCAGACCGAATCCCGGCGCACGTACAGTCCGCCGAGCCAAAGGAGCCGGAAAACGGCACCCTCTGGCTGGACACGGCATCTTCCCCCGCCGTGCTGAAGGAATGGTCCGCCGCCTCCAACCTCTGGGTCGCAGTGGAAACACCCTATGTGCGCATTGACGCCCCGGGCATTGGCCTTTGCTTCCGGCAATACGACGGCGTGACCCTTTCGGGCACGGATGGGCTGGACGGGGCCAATGTGATCTGGCAGGCGGAGGAAAATTTCGTCGTGGTCTCCGGCGTATTGGAGGGGCAGCAGAAAATCGGTACGCTGCTTTTGTCCCGGACCGTACCGGAAATGGACTATGTCATCGAGTGCGGCAACCGGCTCTGGGGCTGCCGGGCGGGAACGGACCGCCAAGGAGATCCCGTCAATGAGATCTACGCCTCCAAGCTGGGAGACTTCCGGAACTGGAACTGCTTCATGGGGCTGACCACGGACAGCTATGCCGTCACCGTGGGTACCCAGGGGCCCTTCACCGGGGCCATCACCTACCTTGGCAATCCCCTGTTTTTCAAGGAGGACTGCCTGTATAAGATCTACGGCAGCTACCCCGCCGCCTTTCATGTCCAGTCCACGGTATGCCGGGGCGTGGCCCGGGGCAGCGGCGGGAGCCTGGCCATTGTGGGGGAGACGCTTTTCTATAAGTCCCCCATGGGCGTGTGCGCCTACGACGGCGCTCTGCCCGCAGAGGTGGGCAGAGCGCTGGGCACGGAGCCGCTGGAAGGGGGCATCGGCGCAGGCTGGGCCGGGAAATATTTCCTGAGCCTGCGGGAGAGCACCGGAACGGATGCTCTGTATGTCTACGACAAGCTGCTGGGCCAGTGGCACCGGGAGACGGGCTTCGAAGCCCGGCAGATGGTGTCCCACGGCGGAAAGCTCTACGGTCTGGACGAAAGCGGCGAAATGTGGCTGCTGCGAGGCGGCAAAAGCCGGGAACGGGTAAAATGGATGGCCCGCACCGGGCGCATCTCCGGCTGGGACGGTCAGCGGATGGTCCTGAAAAGCCTGGAGCTGCAGCTGCTTCTGGCAAACCGCGCCCGGATGGACATCTCCGTGCGCTATGACGACCGGGGTGCCTGGGAAAAGGTGGGCACTCTGACGGGCTCGGACCGCCGCTTCCTGCTTCCCATCCGGCCAAAGCCATGCAGCCATTTGGAGCTGCTGCTGGAGGGGGAAGGCGATGTCCGGCTCCTGTCCCTGACACGGGTGCTGCGGCAGGGAGGTGGGGTATGACCCCCTTGGAGCTGCGGCTGCCGAACCTGACGGAGGGCGAACCGGAAGCCCAGCTGCGGCAGCTGCGCAGCTACCTGTACCAGCTGACGGAGCAGCTGCAGCTGGCTCTGGGCAGCCGGGAAGAGGCCGCAGTCACACCGGATACCCAAAAGCTGCTCCGTGAAGCGGTGGCCCTGAGCGCCAAGCGGGGGGATGGCCGGTATGCGGGACTGGAAGCCCTGGAAGGTCCCTGGCGGCAGCAGGCAGGCGCAGCGGAAGCATTGGAGGCCCGGCTTGCATTGCTGGAGGGGAAACCGGAGCCCCCGGAATTGCCCGCTGAGGCCCTGTACCGGGAAGGCACAGCGGGTATGCAGGTTCAGCAGGCGGATACGGTCCGCTTTCTGCCCCTGCCCCCCTTCGTCCAAACCCCGGACGGGCACTGGCAAATTCAGTAGAAGGAAGGAGAAGACATGGAAGAAGAGAAGAAAAAATACACCGCGTCTGCTCAGGTGGAGCAGGCGCGGCAGGAGGCCCAGGCCAGCGACACCCGGAAGCCCGGGGAATACGTCTCCAAATGGCAGCAGCAGCTGGACGCGGCCATGGAGAAGATCCTGAACCGGGAGAAGTTTTCCTACAACCTGAACGGCGACGCCCTGTACCGGCAGTACAAGGATCAGGCCATTCAGAACGGGCGGCTGGCCATGCAGGATACCCTGGGGCAGGCGGCGGCCATGACCGGAGGCTTCGGCAGCTCCTACGGTCAGACCGCAGCCCAGCAGGCCTACCGGCAGCAGATGGCGAATCTGGGTGACAAGGCCTCCGCCCTTTACGACAAGGCCCGCTCGGAATACGACCGGCAGGGCACGGCGGACAAGCAGGCCTATGACCTGCTCCTGCAGCGGGAAAACAGCAGCCAGAACCAGTACAAGCAGAATCTGGCGGCCTGGGAAGCGGAGAATCAGCGGCTCTGGAACCGCTACGACCAGGCCCGCAGTGACGACTACGGCGCCTACCGGGACGAGATCAAGGACGACCAGTGGCTCCGGGAATTCCAGCAGGCCCAGGAGCAGTTCTACGAAAAGCTGCGGCGGCAGTATGGCTACTAAAGGAGGCGGCATGATTTTATCCAGTTTGACCGTTCCCCTGACCGTTCAGGGGGACACCCTGGGCGCTCCCCTGGCCATTACGCTGCCCTGCCTGGGGCGGACGGTAGGGCTGCGCTACCGCTGCGGTGCAAAATCGGGAACCGTCGCAGCCCCCGGCAGACTCACCCGGGCAGAATGGACACCGCCGCTGACCCTGGCAGAGGAATATCCGGACCGGGATAAAATCCCCGTCAAGCTGATTCTGGATGCCTATGAAAACGGCAAAATCGAAGACAGCCGGGAAAAGCAGGTGCTGCTGTCCATCCCGGAAGGATTCCATCCCACGGTGACGCTGCGGGCAGCACCCCAGGCAGGGGATCGCTTTCTGCAAGGCGGCCAGGCCCTGGTTGAAGTGACTGCTTCGGGAACTCTGGGCGCAGAGATCACCGGCTGCACCGTCCGCTGCGGCGATCTGACCGGGCAGGGGCAAAGGCTTCGCTTCGACCTGCCCCAGGCAGGGGAAATTCCGGTGACGGCCCGGGTAACGGACAGCCGGGGCAGGTCTTCCCAGGCGAGCGCCACCGTCTCCGTGGAGCCGGGCGGCACCGGCAGCGAGTCTCCCCTGGTGGACCTGAACCCGGCGGCCAAGGCCCTGGGCATCGGCTGCCGGGGAGATGCCCAGAATACCCTTTCCATGGGTCTGGCCCTGGACATGGGCGGGCAGCGGCTATCCGGGCTGCCTACGGCGGCGGAGTCCACCGATGCCATGTCCCTGGGGCAGGCGGCGGCAAGCTTTCTGGGGCTGCGGAAGCTCTGGGAGAATCCGAGCCCCGAGCAGGAATTTCCCGCCCAGACCGTTGCTGCCGCCGGGGCGCTTCTGCTCATCGAGGCGGCGGCTCAGGCGGGCAGTGCGCAGCGGGTCTGGGAGCTTGCCGGGACTGCCGGGGCCATAAGAGTATTTTCCGGCAGCACCCTGGCGGTCCGAACGCTCCGGCAGACCGAAGCCGGGCTGGAATTCGCCGCTGCCGCACCGGCAGACACCTGGGCGGTGCCTCTGGCGGTATACGCACTGAAAGAAGGGAGTATTGGATGAACGCAACGGTATTGGCATCCCTGATCACGGGGCTGCTGTCTCTGGCGGGGGTCATGCTGAGCAATCTCCTGTCGGACCGGCGGCGGGAAAATGCCCTGCGGACAGCCCAGGCCGTAACGGATGAGCAGCTGCGGCAGCTGACAAGGGAGGTCCGGGAGCACAACAATTTTGCCCGGCGGATGCCGGTGGTAGAAGAGCAGATCAAAGTCATCAATCACAGGTTAGAGGACCTGGAAAAGGAAGGAGCAAAATCATGATCAATTGGAAGGTACGTCTGAAAAATGTGAATTTCTGGCTGGCGGCAATCCCCGCCGCCCTGCTGGTAGCCCAGAGCATCGCCGCTCTGTTTGGCTTTGCCCTGCCCGTACAGGCAGTGGAGGGAAAGCTGCTGGACCTGATCAATGCAGTGTTTGGACTGCTGACCATTCTCGGCATCGTCAATGACCCCACCACCCGCGGCCTGCGCGACAGCACCCGGGCAATGGAATATCAAAATCCCAACTAATACGCCATGGGGCGGCTGCTTTTGCAGCCGCCCCGGAAGCGCAGCATTACCCACTTTTTTTCGCAGGCGTGCAAACAAGTGCACAAAAATGCCCCCTTTTTTCTCTTAGCATAACTATCCCACAGAGTGGAACAGCCAGTAAGAGGAACAGGGGGCATTTTGTTTACGTAATATGTCGGCCCTCAGAAGGGATGGCGGCAGCCGTAGAGGAATACGGCCATGGGGGCGAGGAGCACAGGGGTTCCTGCGAACACCAGCAGCCAATCCGGAGTCCCCAGGGCCACCCGGGAGACGGCCAGCCACAGCACAGCCCCCAGCAGCGCGCCAATAACGGCCAAAACCCACACGCAAACCCTATATTTGCGCTCTGCCATCCAGGAAGTACGGTCTACAAGATTCCACAGTTTTTTCATAACAATTCCTTCTTTCTGCCCTCACCCTACCCCCGGAAGGTAAAGGGCGCAACGGTGGAATCGTAAAACATAGGTAAAATCCCGAAATTTTACACTGGCTTTACATTCCGCCCCGTTTGGACTTTACGCAGCCAATTTAAGATAGGGTCAGAAACGTAAAGGAGCTGTAAAAAATGGATATTTTCGGGATCTTGAATCTGTTGGGCGGCCTGGCCCTGTTCTTATACGGCATGTCCGCCATGGGCGACGGGCTGGTGCAGCTGTCCGGCGGCCGCCTGGAAAAAATACTGGAAAAGCTGACCCAGAAGAAGATCATGGCCGTGCTGCTGGGCCTGCTGGTGACGGCCGTCATCCAGTCCTCCTCCGCCACCACGGTTATGGTGGTCGGCTTTGTAAACTCCGGCATTATGAACCTCAGTCAGGCCGTGGGCATCATCATGGGCGCCAACATCGGCACCACCGTCACCTCCTGGCTGCTGTCCCTGACGGGCATTCAGGGCAGCAATCTGTTCCTGAAGCTTTTGAAGCCCAGCTCCTTCTCCCCGATTCTCGCCGCCATCGGTGTCATTCTCACCATGACCGCCAAGGAGGACGACAGGAAGAAAAACATCGGCACCATTTTCGTGGGCTTCGCCATTCTGATGTTCGGCATGGAGGCCATGAGCTCCTCCGTCTCCCCCCTGGCCCAGAACGAGAAGTTCACCGGCGTCCTCACCGCCTTCTCCAATCCCATCCTGGGTCTGCTGGCCGGTGCGGCCCTGACCGCCATCATCCAGTCCTCCTCTGCCTCCGTGGGCATTTTGCAGGCCCTGTGCATGACCGGGGCCGTCAGCTTCGGCACCGCCATTCCCATCATCATGGGCCAGAACATCGGCACCTGTGTCACGGCCCTGCTCTCCGGCATGGGTGCCAGCAAAAATGCCCGCCGTGCCTCTCTCATCCATCTTTATTTTAATTTAATTGGCACTTTGCTGTTTCTTGTGGTATTCTATACATTGAACAGCTTCCTGCACTTCTCCTTCCTGCTCACCCCCGCCAGCGCGGCGGACATTGCCGTGATCCACAGCCTGTTCAACATCGGCTGCACCATCGTGCTCTTCCCCTTCTCCAATGTGCTGGTGAAGCTGGCACAGCTCACCATCCCCGACGGCAAGGAGGCCGCCCAGGATACCCGCCCCGCAGCCTTGCAGGCTCTGGACGAGCGCTTCCTGGACCGGCCCGGCTTTGCCATGAATCTGTGCAAGGAGGCCGTGGACCATATGGCGGACCTGGCCCGGAACTCCTTCCAGCTGGCCATGGGGCTGCTGGACAACTTCTCCGAAAAGGATTTGCAGCGCGTCATCGCCATGGAGCAGGAATCCGACAGCTACGAGGACACTTTGGGCACCTATCTCGTCAAGCTCTCCGGCAAGGACCTGAGCAAGGCAGACAGCCGGACGCTGTCCATCCTGCTGCACTGCATCAATGACTTCGAGCGCATCTCGGACCACGCCATCAACGTGGCCGAATCCGCCCAGGAGCTGCGCGACAAAGGACTGACCCTGTCCGAGGACAGCCGGAAGGAGCTGGCCGTCTACGGCAAGGCCGTCAGCGACATTCTGGATCTGACCGTCTCCGTCTTCGCTGCAGACGACACGGACCGCGCCCGGTCCGTGGAGCCTCTGGAGGAGGTCATCGATACCCTGAGCATCGAGATGCGGCAGCGGCACATTATCCGGCTGCGCAAGGGCGCCTGCTCTTTGGAGGCAGGGCTCATTCTGGAGGACCTGCTCACCGGCTACGAGCGGGTATCGGACCACTGCTCCAATGTGGCCGTCTGCCTGATCGAGGTCCATGCCAACGAATACGACACCCACGAATATCTGAATCTGACCACCAAGGGCAGCGACCCCTGGTTCCGGCAGGAATACGACAAGAAGCTGAAGGAATACCCGCTGCCCTGACGAAGGAAAGGAATACACTATGGCACTGATCTATGTAGTAGAGGACGATGACAACATCCGGGAAATCGAGACCATCGCCCTGAAAAACAGCAATTATCTGGTAAAGGCCTTTGCCCGGGCCACAGACTTTTACCGGGCTCTGAACGACATTCTGCCGGACCTGGTGCTGATGGATGTAATGCTGCCGGACGAAAACGGCTGCGATATTGTGAGGCGGCTGCGCAGCCAGTCCGCCACCAAGCGGCTGCCCGTGATCATGGTCACCGCCAAAACCTCGGAAATGGACATGGTGAAGGGACTGGACGACGGGGCCGACGACTATATCAAAAAGCCCTTCTCCGTGCTGGAGCTGCTGTCCCGGGTGAAGGCCCTGCTGCGCCGCTCCACAGAGGAGACCGCCCAGCAGCTCCGGGTGGGGGACATCCAGCTGGACAACGCCCGCCGGATCGTCCTGGCCCAGGGCAAAAGCGTGGAGCTGACCTACAAGGAATATGAGCTCCTGCGGTATCTGATGATCAACGCGGAGATGGTCCTGTCCCGGGAATCCATTATGCGCTTCGTCTGGGGCACGGACTTTGAAGGCGAAACCCGCACCGTGGACATGCACATCAAGACCCTGCGGCAGAAGCTTGGCCCCTGCGGCCGTCAGATCGGCACCGTCCGCAATGTGGGCTACGTGCTGCAAAGCACCCCGGAAAGCTGAGGCCATCTCATGAAGCAGAAAATCAATCTGCGCCTGGGGCTCATCGCCCTGGTGGCCCTGATCCTCACCACCGTCGGCGTGACCAAGGTCTATTACGACCTGTTCCGTCAGCAGGTGGGCCGGGATCTGCGGCTGACGGCCCATCTGTTGGGCCAGAGCGGCGAATTCACCCGGGGCAATGCCCCCAAATTGCAAGACCCCGAGGTCCGCATCACCTGGGTGGACGCCGACGGCACCGTGCTCTATGACGATGAGGCCGACGCCGGAGCCCTTCCCAACCACGCAGACCGGCCGGAGATCCGGCAGGCCATGGACACCGGCGAGGGGGAGATCGTCCGCACCTCGGATACCTTCAATATGAACACCTTTTACTATGCCCTGCGGCTGGATGACGGCACGGTGCTGCGGCTGGCGGTGGACGCCCGGTCCATCAGCTCCGTATTTTTGGCGGCGGTGCCGGTGCTGCTGATCATCGCCGTGGTGATCTTCGCCGTGTGCCTGCTGCTGGGCCACCTGCTCACCGCCCAGCTGATCGCCCCCATTGACGATATGGCCGAGCACCTGGACGAGCCCGCCCGGGAGCCTGTCTATCAGGAGCTGGAGCCCTTCGCCCGGAAAATCCGCAGCCAGCACGAGAAGATTCTCTCCGCCGCCCAGAGCCGCCAGGATTTCACCGCCAACGTATCCCACGAGCTGAAAACCCCCCTGACGGCCATTTCCGGCTACGCCGAGCTCATTGAAAACAAGATGGTAGACGGGGAACAGCAGCTGCGCTTCGCCGGAGAGATTCGGAAGAACGCCGCACGGCTTCTGAGCCTGATCAACGACATCATCCAGCTCTCCGAGCTGGACAGCGCCCAGGCCCCCGCCCGGGTACAGAGCGTGGAGCTGCTGAGCCTGGCCAAAGAGGTCTGCGGCGATCTGGAGGTCCCCGCCCGGCAGCGGCGCATCACCCTGCAATGCTTCGGCCGGGAGGCCACGGTCATGGGTGACCGGGAGCTATTGAAAGAGCTCCTGGAAAACCTGGTGCAGAACGCCATCCGCTACAACCGGGAGGGCGGCTTCGTCCAGGTCACTGCCAAGGAAGAGGCGGGCCACGCCCAATGGATCGTGGAGGACAACGGCATCGGCATCCCCGAGGACGCCAAGGACCGGGTCTTCGAGCGGTTCTACCGGGTGGACAAGAGCCGCTCCCGGGAAACCGGCGGCACCGGCTTAGGTCTCGCCATCGTCAAGCACATCGCCCAGATCCACAACGCCACAGTCACCCTGGATTCCGCCCTGGGCAAGGGTACAAAGATCACGGTGACATTCTGAGGAAACTAAAAAAATCCACAGCTTCTCCCCTGCTTTGGAGCGGCTGTGGATTTTTTGTGGACCGGCGACACCCGGGATGCGCTAGCATCGTCCCCGTTGCTCGTTATAGCAGGCCATATTCCATGCCGTAGGGCCAGCCGTTGAGGCCGCCCAGGTCGTAGAGATGGGGATAGCCCAGGTCAAACAGCTGGGCAGCCGCCAAAGCCGACCGGCGGCCGGTGCGGCAATAGATCAGAATTCTTGCCTGCTTGTCCGGCAGAATCTCCGACAGGTCCGCATCCTCAATGTCATCCAGCGGCAGCAGCTTCGCCCCCGCCGCGTGCTCCAGGGCATATTCATCCTCTGTCCGCACATCCAGCAGCACACTGCCGGGATAAGTATCCAAAATATGCTTTCCCTCCTGGAAAGAAATTGCCTGAATCATGGTTTCCGCTCCGTTTCCAATGTTTTCCGCTATCATACCACAGCAGGCCCCAAAATGCAAGAAACCGGGAAAGCAAAGCCGCTTTCCCGGTTTCCCGCCTTCGCGTATGCAATTTTGTCGGATAACGCAGCCGTTACCGCTTCAAAACTGCCGCGAGGGCTTTTTTACTGCATGCCGCTCTCGTAGGCCTCGATCATCTTCTTGAACGTGTGACCCGTAGAACCCGCGGGATTTGCCCGCCGTTTTAGCTTCCCCAGGTATTTTTCACAGGTATCGCCGGTGAAAATCTTGATGTCCAGCCGCAGAGTGTTATCATCCTCCGGGGTGACATAAATCCTGTCGATGAAGATGTCAATGAAATCCTTGGTGATGGCCTCGGTCTGGCACTGCTTCTCCGCATCTCGAAGGACTTTGCGAAGGTGCTCCATATTGGCGCGGAACTCCTCACTGGATTCCTGCTGGTCTTTCAGCTCCAGGAGCGCCTGCTCGCCGGATTTGATTTCCTGGTTGCACTGGGCGGTCATGGCCTTGAAATCCGCCGGTGTGATGCTCTCCAGGGTCACCAGCTCCAATAGCTTGGACTTCTTCTTTTTGGCAAGGTCAATGTTTGTCTGGACTTCCTCGATTTTCTTTTCCAGATTGCCGTCACAGGTCATGCTGCGGTACATTCGCTCGTACTCCGCAATCATGGCGGCGGAAGCCTGTCGGGTGTCTCGGAATACCTCAAAGAGCAGAGGCACCAGCTCCTTTTCGTAGATGGGGAAGGAGTCACAGGCATCCGCGCCGGACTTGATTTTGTTGGAGCAGACCCATTTGCTGTTTTGGTTGCCCAGCTTGTCCTTGGATTCCCGGCGGTAGTAGGCGGTGCCGCAGTGGGTGCAAAAGAGCTTGCCGGTGAGCAGATTGGCATGATTGCAGATGCCCTGCCGGTTTTTTACATCCTCGCTTCTGCGCAGCAAAACCGCATTGGCCTTTTCCCACAGCTCCTCGGAGACAATGGCTGGGACGATCTGGCCGGTTTCATCCTTGAACATGACCCATTCCTCCGGCGGGAGAAATTTCTGTTTCTTGGTGAACATATCCACCACTTTGACTTTGTTGCCGACGTAGTAGCCCTTGTATTTGGGATTGGAAATCATATTGGACATGGTGGTGTGGGCGATTTTCTTGCCGTTCAGGTTCCGGTAGCCCTTCTCCCAGAACAGGTTTTCGATCTGCTTCATGGAATAGGCTCCGGTAGCATAGAGGGTGAAAAGCTCCCGCACCATGGGAGCTTGGGTTTCATCGATGACAAGGCGGCCATCGTCTTTGGTGTAACCAAAAATTCGGGAGTTGCCCAGGACAACGCTCTGCTTGATGGCCTGCTGGTGGCCGAATTTGACACGGGAGCTGAGCTTCCGCAGTTCGTCCTGGGCAATGGAGGACATGATGGAAAGGCGCAGCTCGGCGTCCTCGTCCAGGGTGTTGATGTTGTCGTTCTGGAAAAATACGCCAACCCCGCTGGACAGCAGCTGGCGGGTGAACTGAATGGAATCCAGAGTGTTTCGGGCGAAGCGGGAGATTTCCTTTGTAATCACAAAGTCAAATTTTCCGGCGGCGGCATCCTCTACCATGCGGTTAAAATCCTCCCGGTGCCTGGTGGAAGCGCCGGATATGCCCTCGTCGATATAGCCCGGGACAAAGGTCCAGGCAGGATTTTTCTTGATGAAGTCCTCGTAATAGCCAATCTGATTGCCCAGGGAATTCAGCTGCTCATCGGATTCGGAGGAGACACGGGCATAGAAGGTGACCCGCAGAGGAAGGTCATAAATGGTCTTGGCGCGGAGAAGCTGCCGTATGTTGTGTATATCCATGGTGTACCTCTAAAGTTCGTTGTATCATGTTCTGCAATTATGATAGCACATATCGCGAAGCTTTACAACCCAGAATTGACTGGAAAAAGCGGCAACCCGCTGCCGGATTGCCGCCTGAGGGGTTGGAACTAACGCTCCATGGAAGTGGCCCGATTTTTGATTTTGATCCGCATACGGTTCCGCTGATCCTCCGTAATCAGGCCCTTGGCGTAGAGCGTGTCGTTATAATAGGTCAGCCACAGCTGCTGAATGGTGGCCTGGATGGTCTGTTCGTTTGGTTTCGGATGGTTTTCATTGTTTTCTGCCATAGTAAGCCCCCTGTGCATTTCCTAGTTTTCCCGGGATGAAAGCTCTTTATGCGCCTGTGCGCTAAGCAGAAACCTGAGGGTATCACCGGGGCCGCTCAGGCTGCGATAGAATCTGTTTGCGATATTCAGTTGTCACATACAGGAAAATAGGGGGTGTGACGCAACGGTCACGAGGTGATTCCATCCTTTGTAATGGCAGCCAGTCCGGCAACGGAGAACTTCCACTCCGGCGGGAGACTGAGAATGATGGAAAATAGCCCAATGGCCTTGAGAGAAAGCCGGGTATCCCGGAGATGGTGGATGCTCATGACGGTAAAATCCTTATCCTTCGTTGCCCGAATCACCGGCAATTGGAAATCCCTCCTTGCGGCAAAGGGAGTCGCGTTTTACGACACCCTTTGAATTTTTGCCGGGCGCAGACCGATTCTGGGGAGGCAAACGTCGCCTTTCGAGGCGAGCACCCGACAGCTGTCCTAAAGGAAATAGAACATATGTTCATATATTGTATAGAAAGGGAGGTGATTTGTCAAGAGAGATACGGGAAATAGTTGGAAATGGATAATTTTTCTTGGGAAAAATGGAAGGATGTCGTATTTCACGACACCCTTGGGTGCGGGGGAATATGTATGAGTGGAATGTGGCGGTATGGGGTGGAGGGGGACGGAGTCTGGTGCGGAGAAGGAAAAATGATTGCCTTATGTGAAAATATAAGAAATATGCACATTGGATATTAATAGCACATTGGATTTTCTGAGGAGTTATCTTCAGAAAATAACGTATATGTGCTTTGAACTCCACGAGAAAAGAACAAGCGAATATTCTCATCTTTGTCTGAGAGTAATTTGTTGAAAAATTTCAGAATTTATGCTATTATAAGATAAAATTGTGGTTGTTTTGCGTACCGAAATCGTCCATGTGTTCTACGACTGCCTAATTGTATCTGAAAGACTTTCACAAAGTAATTCATGTAAACAATGAGTGGGCGTATGGACGGGGTGATTCGTCTGCTTTGCCATAGGGGGAACGACGGTGGATAACATTCAAATTCCGGGTATGCCCAAGATGATTGATAATGTCAATCTTCGAGTTCGTGATGATCTGGAGGAGACGATCACAAAGAAAAGCAAGTTGCGAATTGCCGCAGCCTGTTTCTCGATTTATGCCTATGAAGAACTGAAAAAGAGCTTGTCTGGTATCGAGGATTTGAAGTTTATTTTCACATCTCCTACCTTTATTACAGAAAAGACGGAAAAGTCCAAGCGGGAGTTCTTTATTCCGCGGATGACTCGTGAGCAGAACCTGTATGGTACTGAATTTGAGGTTCGCCTGCGGAATGAGCTGACGCAGCGGGCGATTGCCAAAGAGTGTGCTGCGTGGATCAAGCAAAAGGCAACTTTCAAGTCCAATACAACAAACCAGGTTGTTCCCGGTTTCTTGAATGTACTGTCAGAGAAAGACCAGTACACTTATATGCCTTTTAATGAGTTCACAACGGTTGATCTCGGTTGTGAGCGTGGCAACTATGCTTACAACTTCACGCAGAGATTGTCTTTCCCCACGAGCAAGAGCTACATTGACCTTTTTGAGCAGCTCTGGAATGACAAGCAGCACTTCCAGGATGTAACCGACCAAGTGATTGAAAACATTACGACAGTCTATAACGAGAACTCTCCCGAATTCATCTACTTCGTGACTCTCTATAATATTTTCAGCGAGTTTCTGGATGATGTTTCCGAGGACACGCTCCCGAATGAGGCAACCGGCTTTAAGGACAGCAAGGTGTGGAATATGCTGTTCAACTTCCAGCGTGATGCCGCGCTTGCCATTATCAATAAGCTCGAAAAATACAACGGCTGTATTTTGGCGGATTCGGTTGGCCTAGGTAAGACTTTTACAGCATTGGCTGTCATCAAATACTACGAGTCCAGAAACAAAAGCGTCCTGGTGCTTTGCCCGAAGAAGCTCGCCAACAACTGGAATACATACCGTGACAACTATATCAACAACCCGCTTGCAGAAGATCGTCTGAACTACAAGGTACTGTATCACACGGACCTTGGCAGAACCCATGGTTTCTCCAACGGTACGGACTTGTCCCGTTTGCGTTGGGATACATACGACCTTGTGGTGATTGACGAATCTCACAACTTCAGAAACGGCGGCAAACTGGAAAGTGAAGATGACAGCAAGGATAACCGCTATGTAACGCTGCTGAAGCAGGTCCTTCGCAAAGGCGTTAAAACCAAAGTCCTTATGCTCTCTGCCACGCCGGTTAACACCCGTTTCAATGATTTGAAAAATCAGCTTCAGCTTGCCTATGAGGGAGACTCCTCGCTTTTGGACAGCAAGCTGAAAACCTCCCGTTCGATTGACGAGATATTCCGAAACGCACAAAAGGCATTTAACACATGGAGCAAATGGGAGCCTTGTGACAGAACAACGGATAATCTGCTGCGTATGCTTGACTTCGATTTCTTCGAGGTTTTGGACAGCGTAACGATTGCCCGCTCCAGAAAGCATATTGAGAAGTATTATGACACGGCTTCTATCGGAAAGTTCCCTGAAAGACTCCCGCCTAAATCACACAGGCCGCATCTGACCGATTTGAAAGATGCAATCAGCTATAACGAGATCTTTGAGCAGCTCACGCAGCTGAATTTGGATATATACCGTCCGTCGCACTATATCTTGCCGAGCCGTATGGAGAAGTATGCCGAGCTTTATGGCGATAACAAGGTCAATGTAGGCTTTACGCAGGCAAACCGTGAGCAGGGTATCCGCCGTCTTATGGCGATCAACCTGATGAAGCGAATGGAAAGCTCAGTCTACTCCTTTAATCTAACGCTTGGCAGGATAAAAGAACTGATTGAGAATACCATAAATACCATCGATAACTACGAAAACAGAGTTGGTACGAAGATCAGCCTTACCGATATTTCTGATGCCGATGAATACGACCTGGACGATCAGAATAGCGATGATTTTGCCGCCATTGGCAAGAAGGTTCAGATTGATCTTGCCGATATGGACAGGCTCTCCTGGCGGGGCGAACTTGCCAAAGACCAGGAAGTATTGGAACTGCTGACGCTATTGGTGGACGATATTACGCCGGAGCATGACAGCAAGCTGCAAGAGCTTCTTACTGACCTCACAAATAAAATCGAGCATCCCATCAATGAGGGAAACAAGAAAATTATCATTTTCACAGCATTTGCGGATACAGCAATGTACCTCTATGACCATGTTTCCGATTTCATGCTGAAGAAATTCGGCTTACATACTGCGGTCATTACTGGCTCGGTTGATGGACGCACCACAGCAAAGCTGAAGAACGCTGATATGAACACCATTCTGACCTGCTTCTCGCCGAGATCAAAGGATCGGGATTTGTTTGATAATATCCCGAAGGTCGATATTGATATTCTGATTGCTACCGACTGTATCTCCGAAGGTCAGAACCTCCAGGACTGCGATTATCTTATCAACTACGATATTCATTGGAACCCTGTTCGCATTATTCAGCGTTTTGGCCGTGTTGACCGTATTGGCAGCAAAAACAAGGTGATTCAGCTTGTCAATTTCTGGCCCGATATTACTCTGGACGAGTATATCAACCTGAAATCGAAAGTCGAAACCCGCATGAAGATTGTGGACATGACCGCCACCGGCGATGATAATCTTCTCTCCGATGAAGAAAAGCACGATTTGGAGTATCGCAAGGCACAGCTCAAACGCTTGCAGGAAGAAGTCGTGGATATTGAGGAAATGTCCTCCGGTATTTCCATCATGGACTTGGGACTTAACGAGTTCCGATTGGATTTGCTCGACTACATCAAGCAGCATCCCGAACTGGAGCATACACCGATGGGCCTTCACGCTGTTGCACCTGCTTCTGCCGATTGCCCGCCGGGGGTGATCTATGTCTTGAAGAACAGAGCAAAGAGTATCAACATTGACAATAAGAACCGCCTGCACCCGTTTTACATGGTCTACATCAGCGAGGATGGCGAAGTGGTCTGCGATTACTTGCAGCCGAAGAAGCTGCTTGACACAATGCGGTATGTCTGCCGCGGGCAGGACAAGCCCATCGAAAAGCTGTACCACCGGTTCAATGAGGAAACGGATGACGGCCGAAATATGACCGATATTTCCGAACTTTTGAGCGAAGCGATCAACTCCATCATTGATGTGAAAGAGGAAAACGACATTGACAGCCTGTTCAAAAGCGGCGGCACTTCTGCGCTGCTTTCGCAGGTCTCCGGCTTGGACGATTTTGAGCTGATCTGTTTCTTGGTTGTGAAATAAGAAAACAATGTAGAAAGGTGGTAGGCAGTGTGCTCGGCTTTCCGCAAACGACTGAATTCAACAAGAGAATCCCGAAGCAAAAGCTCTATGAGAACATGGAAGTTTCACCGGCTCTGAAGCGTGTCTTTGTGGAGAGAATCAAGCTGATCTATTGGCGGAATAAGCTGGGTGTCTCCACCATGAACATTGCACCGGGCGAAACGGTGACAGAGATCGAAGTCATTGAGATCAAACTGGCAAGTCCACAGCTTAATGAGGCTGTGCTCAGACAGATTGACAAGGAAATTCCGTATCATATTCTTTTCATTCTTTCCTTTAATGGCAAGGTGCAGGCTTGGACGGGCTATAAAGAAGCTGCCGAGGGCGGCAACAAGGCTTTCAAGGTGAACAAGTATTACCACACCGAATGGATGCCGGAGCATGAGCTGAATCTCAAAATCGAAGGCTTGAATATGGATGCCGTTTGGGAGAACCTCATCATTCAAGTCGGCGGTGTTGAGGTCGGGCAAGGAAAATCCTTGGATGAGCAGATACAAATTGATGACCAAAAGGCGAAAATGCAGAAGGAAATCGAGAAACTGGAAAAGCAGGCTCGGAATGAGAAGCAGCCAAATAAGAAGTTTCAGCTTGCGCAGCAGGTTAAAACGTTAAAGAAACAACTTGATGAGTTATAAAGGAGTGATTGATTATGTCAGTAACGCAATATCAAAACACGGTTAATTCACTGGATAAGGAAATTGCAGACCTTGAGAAGAAAAAGGCTGTCAAGGATAAAGAGATTGCCACTTTACAAGATAAAATTAATTCTGTGAAAAAAAGCATTACAAAAAATACATCGCCAGCATCTCTTAGTAGTAAGCAAAAACAGATTGCTTCTTACGAATCCGATAAAGTAAAAAAAGCGAGTGACAGTGCGGACATCGGAAAGAGAATTGCAGATAAGAGGAAAAAAAGATCTGAAGCCTATTTGAAGCTCCAAAAGGAGCAGCAAAATGAGCAAAAGAAACAGGATAAAGCTAACCGACAGATTCAAGCATCCTACGAAGCTCGAATAAAAGAACTTCAGCAGCAGATTTCACAGCAGGTGGTTGTATCCGAGGTTACCCCAATAGCAGATGATGAAGAATACGATGTGTTTGTGTCCCACGCATTCGAAGATAAGGAGTCGTTTGTTGACGAGTTTGTAGACGCATTACGGGCTCAAGGACTCAAAGTATGGTACGACACAGACAAACTCAAATGGGGTGACTCAATGCGTGAGAAAATCGACAGGGGGTTGGCGAAATCAAGGTATGGCGTTGTTATTCTATCGCCCAACTACATTGCCGAACATAAATACTGGACAAAGGCAGAACTGAACGGACTTTTCCAAGTCGAAACCGTAAATGGAAAAACCATTCTCCCAATATGGCATAATCTGACGAAAAAGCAGGTCGTCGAGTATAGCCCAATTATTGCAGATCGCAAAGCTATGACAACAGCTTCGATGACTCCCGAAGAAATAGCCGCAGAGTTGAAAGACTTATTTGCACCAAACGATACGGAGGACAAGCATAATGGATAAGTTGAAAATGCAAACGGCGAACAAAGCCGATGAAAATTACAGAAAGCTGGCGGAGCTGTTCCCGAACGCTGTGACGGAGACGATTGACGCCAGCGGTGAGGTGGTTCGTGCCATTGATAAGGATGTGCTGATGCAGGAGATCGCCGTCAAGGTGGTGGACGGACGGGAGGAACGGTATCAGTTCACATGGCCGGACAAGAAGAAGTCTGTCCTGCTTGCAAACGCTCCCATTTCCAAAACGCTGCGCCCAGTTCGTGAGAATGAGATCACGCCTTCTGGGACTGACAGCAGCGGAAAACCCTACTGCAGCAGCGGGAGTGTAGACTTCGACAACACCGAAAATCTCTATATCGAGGGCGATAATCTGGAAGTGTTGAAGCTCTTGCAGGAGACCTATCTCGGCAAGATCAAGATGATCTACATAGACCCGCCCTACAATACGGGCAATGACTTCGTGTATGAGGACGATTTTGCTCAGAGCACGGAGGAATATCTTGCTAACAGCGGACAGTTCGATGAGGACGGAAACCGTATGGTGCAGAATACCGAAAGCAACGGTCGTTTTCATACTGATTGGCTGAATATGATCTATCCTCGGCTCAGACTGGCAAAGGATTTGCTGACAGATGATGGTGTTATCTTTATCAGTATTGATGATAACGAGCAGGAGAATCTGAAAAAGTGTTGTGACGAAGTGTTTGGCGCACAAAACTTTGTTTCTCAGCTTACATGGGAAAAGAAAAAGAAAGGTTCATTTCTATCCAATGCAATTACAAATATCAAGGAGTATGTATTTGTCTATTGCAAATCCATGTTCAAATTTGAAGGCCTCATCGGTGAAATAAATAGTGATGCCGAGACCTATCCCTGCATAAATGCAAGCAACAAAAGAGAATTACGAACTATCCCCGCCGGAATTGAAAGCAAGTATAAAGAAAAGAACTACTTTATGCCAAAGGGCAGCGAAATTAGCGATACCACAATGAGCATTGTCCTTCATTCTGACCTAGTCATTAAGAATGGAATATTGTCTCAAGAACTGATTGTTGAGGGCAACTGGCGTTATTCACAGCCTGCGATGAAAGAGTACGCAGAAAAGAAGGAGCTTTATCTCACAAGAGATTTATACCTTCGCAGAATTGTTACAGAAGCTCGTTACAAAACGCTCAAAGATCTTTTGCCCCGCATCGGCGAAGATCAATCAAGCACTCATAAGCAAAAGATCGACCTAAACAATTTATTTGCAACAGGATGGGGATCCAATGAAGATGCAGATGAAGAACTAAGACTTATTTTTGGCGTTCAGAAGCTGATGGATTATCCCAAACCCGTTCGCCTAATACAAAAATTGCTGGCATCTTATAGGAACACCCATGATTGCTATGTCTTAGATTTCTTTTCGGGTTCTGCGACTACCGCCCATGCTGTGATGGAATTAAATGCTGCAGACGATGGCAAGCGTAAATTCATTATGGTTCAGCTTCCAGAAGAAACCGATATTAAAGGAAGCGCATACAAAGCCGGCTATAAGAATATCTGCGAGATCGGCAAGGAGCGCATCCGCCGTGCCGGTCAGAAAATCAAAGACGAAGCTGGTTTGACCGCACAGGGACTTGATATTGGTTTCCGTGTGCTGAAATGCGATACCTCCAATATGAAGGATGTCTACTACCGTCCCGATGAAGTGACACAGATGACCATTGGCGATTATGCCAGCAACATCAAGAACGACCGGACACCGGAAGACCTGCTGTTCCAAGTAATGCTCGACCTCGGCATTCTACTGTCCTCCAAGATCGAAGAAACGATGATTGCGGGCTGCAAGGTGTTCAATGTCGCTGACGGTTTCCTGTATGCCTGTTTTGAAAACAAAGTGTCTGATGAGGTCGTGACCGCTATCGCCAAGGAGCAGCCGTACTACGCCGTGTTCCGTGACAGCGGCATGGCAAGCGACTCCGTGCTGACGAACTTTGACCAGATTTTCGCCGCCATTAGTCCGAGTACGGTGAGGAAGGTGCTGTGAGCATGGAGAAGTTGACAAACATTGAAATAGGAACTTTCTTGAAGCTATTTAACCGTGGCGGCTATGTTCTCAATTTTTCCACAAACGATTTCGATGTATTCACAATGGAAAGCATCGGCGTTGCACTATGCAGCGAGTATAAGATGTCAAAGGGAAAATCTCTAGCAGCGTATGTGCAGAATGCTCCAATAGAAAATGTCGAAAAGTTACTAAAAGATTTGTTGAGCTATTACGAGGAAAACTATGAGTATGAATATACCGAGACGGAAGGCGAGGAAGAATTTGGCTATTCTCGGTATGATGCAGAATATGCTCGTACATATAAGAAATGTCGAGCATATATGGATCGTATTTTGAACATTACGACCCCACTAGCTGTCAATGCAGCAGAGCTGAAAGAAAAATTTTCAAGCGAGTACCTTTCCAAACAAATCGAGTTAATGCTTAAAATGCAAAACGAAAATCCAACAGATGCGATTGGAAAAGCCAAAGAACTAATCGAAAGCTGTTGCAAAACAATTCTGGACAACAAAGGCGTAAAATGGGATAAAAATTGGGATATGGGCAGGTTAACTGGCGAAACCTTGAATCTGCTAAATCTTACGCCAAAATCAATATCTGGAACTGATCCTGTATCGGAAAACATTAAGGCTGTTCTTGGTAATTTAAGAGGCATATCCACAAAACTTGCAGAGATACGGAATCCATACGGTAGTGGACATGGAAAAAGTGCTTCATTTACCGGTTTGGAAACACGCCACGCCAAGTTAGCGGTTGGATGTAGTATTACCTTTGTCACTTTCCTGTGGGACACATACGAAGGAGGTGCATCCTAATTGAAATTTAACTTCAAGATACAACAATATCAGACCGATGCCGTGGATGCGGTCGTTCGTGTATTCAATGGGCAGCCGCACTATGACAGGGTTTCCTACATCCGTGACCTTGGCAAACAGAAAGCAAATCAGCAGCTTCGGCTTGCTGTTAGCGAAGATGAAGCAGACCTGCTGAGCGAGACTGGTTACAAAAACGAATCTATCGAGCTGACGGACGGGCAGCTTCTCGACAATATTAAGGCGATTCAGAATGAGAACAACATCAAGGTTTCGGACAAGCTGATCGGCGATGTGGGGCGCTGCTCTCTGGATATTGAAATGGAGACCGGTACAGGCAAGACCTATGTCTACATAAAGACCATGTTCGAGCTGAACAAACGCTATGGATGGAGCAAGTTTATTGTTGTCGTGCCGAGCATTGCAATTCGTGAGGGCGTGAACAAGAGCTTCCAGATCACCGAAGATCACTTCATGGAGCAGTACGGAAAGAAGGCTCGCTTCTTCATCTACAACAGCTCCAACTTGAACGAACTGGACAACTTCTCCTCCAGCTCCGGCATCAATGTTATGATTATCAATACGCAGGCGTTCGCTTCGTCTTTGAAAGAGGACGGCAAAAGCAAAGAAGCCCGTATCATCTATTCCAAGCGAGACGAGTTCGGTTCCCGCCGCCCGATTGATGTCATTAAGGCGAACAGACCGATCATCATTCTGGACGAGCCGCAGAAAATGGGCGGAGAGGTAACGCAGAAAGCACTCAAGAACTTTAATCCGCTGTTCAGCTTGAACTATTCTGCCACCCATGCCAAGCAGCACAACCTTGTGTATGTTCTGGATGCGCTCGATGCGTTCAACAAGAAATTGGTCAAAAAGATCGAGGTCAAGGGCTTTGAGGTCAAGAATCTTACCGGCACGAGCCAGTACCTCTATCTCGAAAATATCGTCCTGTCTCCGAATAAGCCGCCGATGGCAAAAATGGAAATCGAAGTCGCACAAAACGCAGGCAGTAAGCGGAAGATGTTTACGCTTGCCGTAGGAGACAACCTCTACTACAAGTCCAATGAGATGGAGCAGTACAAAGATGGATATACCATCTCCGACATTGAGCCGCTGCGTGGTACGGTCACATTTACAAACGGTCTGGTGATCCACCAGGGCGAGGTCGTTGGTGATGTGGTCGAGGAAGATATGCGGCGCATCCAGATACGGGAAACCATCGAGTCGCACTTTGAAAAAGAAGAACGGCTCTTTGATATGGGCATCAAAACGCTGTCCCTATTTTTCATCGACGAGGTTGCAAAGTACCGTCAGTATGACGAGGACGGAAACGAAGTCTTGGGCGAATACGGTCGTATCTTTGAGGAGGAATATCTCAACATTCTGAACGAGCATCTGACGATGTTTGATACGCCGTATCAGAAGTATCTCCGCAGCATTGAAACTGCTGACACGCACAAGGGCTATTTCAGCATCGACAAAAAGACCGGTCGCAGCATCAACTCTGCGCTCAAGCGTGGTGCTGAGTTCTCGGATGATATTTCCGCCTACGACCTCATTTTGAAAAACAAGGAACGGCTATTGTCCTTTGACGAGCCGACAAGATTTATCTTCTCCCATTCCGCTCTGCGTGAAGGTTGGGATAACCCGAATGTATTCCAGATTTGTACGCTGAAGCACAGCGACAGCTCTACGCAGAAGCGGCAGGAAGTTGGGCGTGGTCTGCGGCTTTGCGTCAACCAAGCCGGCAACAGAATGGATGCGGAAGTCCTCGGCGATGACATTCACAATATCAACAAGCTGACGGTTATTGCAAGCGAGAGTTATAAGGGCTTTGTCGCTGATCTGCAATCCGATATTAAGAAAGTTCTGTACGACAGGCCGACCGCAGCGACCAGCGAATACTTCAAGGGTAAGTTCGTCAAGGTGGACGGCAAGCCTACAGCGATTGATGATAAGACTGCCAACGCAATCGAGTTCTATCTGATCGCAAATCAGTATGTTGATATGGATCGAAAAGTCACGGACAAGTACCGCATGGACATGGAGATGGGAACGCTTGTACCCATGCCGCCACAGCTTGCTCCGATGGCAGAGGGTATCCATACGCTTGTGCAGGCTGTCTTTGACGAATCCGCTCTGGAGCGTATGGTGGAAAATGGCAAACAGGCGAAGGTGGAAAGCAACGGGCTGAACCAAAACTTCTACAAGAAAGAGTTCCAGGAGCTTTGGAAACGGATCAATCACAAGTATGCCTATGCAGTCTCCTTTGACAGCGCTGAGCTGATTGAGAAAGCAATTCGCCATATCGACAGCGAATTGTTTGTTTCCGAGTTGACCTATACCGTTTCCAGAGGCGAACAGACCGACGAAATGGATGCCAATGCGCTTGACCGTGGAGAAGCATTTAAGTCAGCCAAAACCCGCACGACCACGCTGAAGCGGAGCGATGTCAGCCATATCACTTATGACCTCGTTGGTAAAATTGCCGAGGGTACGGTATTGACCCGCAGAACAGTTGTCGAGATCATTAAGGGGATTTCTCCGCTGAAGTTTGCCATGTATAAAGCAAACCCGGAAGAATTTATCTCCAAGGTCATTCGCCTTATCAACGAGCAGAAAGCAACAATGATCGTGGAGCATATCACCTACGATCAAATTGAGGGTGAATATGATAGCACAATCTTCACAGCAGAGAAAAACTCGACAAGCATTGACAAGGCGTTCAAGGCGACAAAGCACATTCAGGACTATGTGTTTACCGATGGCTATGCGGAAAAGAGCGTTGAACGCCGTTTTGCAGAGGACTTGGATGCAGCCGACGAGGTTTGCGTCTATGCAAAACTTCCGAGGGGATTTCATATTCCTACCCCTGTTGGCAATTACTCTCCCGACTGGGCGATTGCTTTCTATGAAGGCACAGTCAAGCACATCTACTTCATCGCCGAGACCAAGGGTACAATGGAGAGTTTGAGCTTAAAGCCGATTGAAAAGGCGAAAATCTCCTGTGCGAGAAAACTCTTTAATGAGATTTCTACGGAGAATGTCAAATACCACGATGTGGACAGCTATCAAAAACTGCTAGATGTGATGAACTCCCTGTAATTACGAAAAACACAAAAACGTGCAGCGAGGTGTGAAAATGGATTGGCAGACATTTTATGAACGGTTCTTTGACTGGGCATCCAGTACGCAGGTGCATAGAGTACGCCAGCTGACGTCTTTCGGTCCGTCTGATCAGGTGGCAGAGGTTGCGCAGGAGCTTATGGATGAAAAAAGCGCATCCCGGTTCATCCGGAAGGCGCTGGAGGCAGGCGTGTCCTTTACGGCAGAGAATATCGAGGATCTGTGCTGCAGCTGTGATAAAGAGACCATCAATGCCATGCTGGAAAAATCCAGGGAACACTTTACCCAGGAGCAGCTGGAGGACTTCTGGGGGATGGCTGACGATGACGTAATAAACAGAGTGGCAAAGAAAAACCATGTTCGCCTGTTTGATGAGCCGGAAGAAGAGGATATCGATATTCTGCGGGAGGAGCACCCGAAAAAGCCAAGCTTCTGGCAGTCCGTGGGCATTGCAAGTCTATTGTTTGGCGGCAAAAAGCGCAATCCCTCCGGAAAGTGCAACGGTGACTGTGCCCACTGCCCGCCCCACTATGGCTACCGGTACGGTCGGTGGTATTATGGGCATGGTCACACCCACGGCTGTGAATTTGGTGGAAACCATGGAGATGGCAGAGATTGAATTACAACGTGATTTTCAAGCGGCAAGCAGTGTCCGGGTGCTACCCGGACGCAATTTGCTTGTTGGGGCAAATTCCCCAAGCCCCAAGATCAGAACTTTGTTCTGGCTGCGCATTTGAAAAATGCTTCTCTGTCGGCCCAAAACAAAATCGTTTCGACGCTGACCGAATTTGCTATATTTGAAAAATCCATTGCATACGGATGCCGCTATGTGGTATGATATGGCTAATCAAAAAACGATTTTGGACAGAGCGCAGATTCCTGTGGAAGGCCAAAGGGGGACAACCATGATTGACTTTTCCAAATTAACCTGATCGATATTGGTGAACGTGCCGGCAACGGCATCCCAAATATTTTCCGGGTTTGGCGAGAGCAGGGGTGGGAAGAACCTGTCATTGCGGAATCCGCAGAGTCGGATCGAACGGTGCTTTGTTTATCACTGCAAAAAAGAGGCGATAAAAAAGTGTCGATAAAAAGGGACGATAAAAAAGAGACGATAAAAACCGTCAAGCAGAAGAATGAAATTATTCTGTACCTGACAGACCATACCTCGGCAAAAAGTGCGGATATCGCAATGCTCCTCGACGTAAAAAGCACACGCGTGAAGAAGCTGCTGTCTGAGCTAATTGCGGAAGGTGTGGTCGTGGCAGAGGGCAGCAACCGAAACCGGACGTATAAGCTGAAAACGAGAAAAACGCCTCTCTACAAAGCGATGAATCCGATGTGCTGCCAGAAAGCGATGATAGCAGGCATCACAGCTTTCATTCCACTCATTCGGCATTCTTTGTCACATCGAGAAGTTGAACCACATTAGGGAAGAGCACGGAATCAACACGATACAGGACAATTTAATCCTATAAGACAGTGAACGTAAGAATCAACGTGGCATGATAGAAAACAGAACCCGTTCCGTAATGGAATCATGCTAACATATAAGCAACTTTTGAGGGGATAGCCATGGACGCACGTAAGAATCTGATTATCATAAAAGGGAATGACAAGACGGATTCCGTTGCTGATTTTCGATTTCATAGCGGAAAGTGTGAAATTGTGTATTCCAGTGCGCCTGAGAAACCCTATAGTTATCTGAGCAGTAATGTGGAAATATTGCCGCTGAAGAAGCAGATAGACCCTGCCCAGGTAATCGTGCGAGCAAATGGGCAGTCGATCAGTGAAATTGATAGAATCCTTGACTTTGGCGCGTTTTATCGTATTGTCCGCAACGGAAAGAAAGACTTATCTTTTCGGCGGGAAGAAGTACAACTTCAACGCAACTGCCTGGCAGATGGCAAAAACAGAGAAGTATTTCAGTATTTCAGAGAAACCGCTGCTGCAATTGGTCTGGTGACGGAAAATGGAGTCAACATTTTAAAAATGCAGTACGACAAAGTCCGGGCGGTCGACGAAGATACTGCATTGGCAAGCTATTTTTCCCCACAGATCGAGGCGGCAATTTCAAAGACGCCGCCAACAGCGATTTATCCGTTTGGCTTAAATCAAAGTCAAAAGTCAGCCGTAGAGCGAGCCCTTTCGTCAAAAATCAGTATCATCCAGGGACCGCCCGGAACAGGAAAAACGCAGACGATTTTGAATATCATTGCGAATGTTGTCCGTGCCGGAAAAACTGTGGCAGTTGTTTCTAACAATAATTCTGCAACGCATAATGTTGCGGAAAAGCTGGAAAAGAAGGATGCCGGTTTCCTGACAGCGTTCCTCGGGAGCTTGGCCAACAAAGAAATATTTCTGGAATCACAGACCGGAACCTATCCCAATATGACTGCCTGGGAAATACAGCCGGAGACGCGTCAGCGATTGGAGCAGGAGACAACTGCACTTTCGAAAGAGCTTAACGAAATGCTCACAGCCCAAAATCGCATTGCGGAAATTCAGCAGGAGATGTTACAGTTAAGTCCGGAGCAGCACTATTTTGAGGAGTATTATGCAACCTGCATTCATATGCCGGAGAAAAATTTGACAAGCTTATCCTCGCAAAAAATTCTGGCTCTTTGGACAGAATTTGAGCAAAACGCAGAGCAAAAAAGTCGCCTCCGTTTTTTACAAAAGCTTTCCATCTTGTTCAGATTTAGCTATGGTGCGCTTAAATTGTTCAACGCATCCCCGGAAATGGTTATCCCCTTTTTACAGAACAAATTTTATTCGGTAAAAAGGCAAGAGCTGGAAAAAGAGAAGCAAAAACTGAATAACCAACTGGAGCACTACGCTTTTGACGCAAAAATGGAGGAGCTTACACAAAAATCCCTGCAGCTGTTCCGTGCAGAGCTGGCGGCACGATATAACTGGAAAAGCAGCCGGAAACGATTTGAAAAGCATGATTTTCGCGGAAATCCTAAAGAATTCACGTGCGAATACCCGGTTGTACTCAGTACGACCTATTCCATCAAAGGGACTCTGGATACAGATTACATCTACGACTATCTTATTGTGGATGAGGCATCGCAGGTTGACCTGGCCACCGGCGTTCTGGCCTTATCCTGTGCGCGAAACGTCGTAATTGTTGGTGACTTAGAGCAGCTGCCCAACGTGCTGACAGAGCGCGATATTTGTACCAGTGAGGCTATTTGGCAACAATACGCCTTGGATGAACGGTATCGCTTTTCGACGCATAGCCTGCTTTCTTCTGCACTGGAAATATGGCGGGATGCACCGGTCACGCTGCTGCGTGAGCACTACCGTTGTCATCCGAAAATAATCAATTTCTGCAACCAGAAATTCTATCGTGGACAGCTGATTGTCATGACAAAGGATCAAAATGAACCGGACGTATTGGCTATGTACCGCACAACTGCCGGGAACCACGCCCGTAGTCATGTGAACCAGCGCCAGATCGATGTTATCCGTCAGGAAGTGCTCCCACAGTTGAGCCGGCAGCATTACCAGAGCATCGGCATTATTACGCCATACCGAGATCAAGTGGCAGCCCTACGTGCACAACTGGGAGATACTTATGAGGTGGACACCGTCCACAAATTTCAGGGACGGGAACAGGATGCGATTATACTTACCTCCGTTGACAATGTGATAACAGACTTTGTGGACGATCCGCACATGCTAAACGTAGCAGTCTCTCGTGCGGTCCATTCTCTGACGGTCGTTATATCGCAGGAGCCCCGCAATGATTGGACGAATTACGGCGATCTGGCACGCTATATCGAATATAACAACTTTGCGGTGATTCAAAGCCGGGTTTACTCTGTGTTCGATATGCTGTACAAGGGCTATGCTGAGCAGCGAAGAGCGTATCTTCAAAAACACAGGCGGATATCGGAGTATGATTCCGAAAATCTCTTATATGCTGTTATCCAGCATATTCTTTCAGATGAGCCGTTTTCTGCCGTGGGATGTGCTGTGCACGTCTCCCTTGCTGCGCTGGTTAAGGACTATGCACCATTGACAGAAGATGAGTGTGAATATGCCAGAAATCCTTTGACGCATATTGATTTTCTACTGTTCGGGCAAATGGATAAGCAGCCCATTCTGGCCATTGAAGTTGATGGAACTGCATTTCACAGAACCGGAAGCAAACAGGAGGCGCGGGACGAGAAAAAGAACAGCATTATGGAAAAATGCGGTCTCCCACTGCTGCGTCTTCCCACGGATGGCAGCAGAGAAGAGGAGAATATCAGGAGCGCGCTGCGAACTGCACTGAACGGAATGGCATGACAAAATAGCCCCAAGGCGCTTCAAACAGAAGTTCCTTGGGGCTGTTGTAAAATATCTTATTCCAATCACATTCATTCACGTTTGAAATATGAATAAAGTGAATTTTCATATCGCGGTATTGGAAAATGTGAAAATATGTGTATAATAGAGTCAACCATGAACGGAGGTGTCATCTATGCAATATGAAAGTGAGCGCACGGAGTATAAATCTCATCTGGTCGATGATATTTGTATAGAAGGTAAAGAGCCATGACAGAGGATTTTTGTCTACGCAGGTCGATGTGGAGGCCATGTTGGAAAACAGAGGAGATATTCACCATCTTTTTCCCAAGAACTATCTCACGAAAAATGGCATTCCACAGTCGATGTATAACCAGATTGCAAATTATGTGTTTCTCCAACAGGAAATCAATATTAAAATCAAGGACGATGCCCCCTGTGTCTATATGAAAAAGGTTTTTGAGCAGTGTCAAACCAAGAAACCTGTTTATGGAGGCATTGTTGACAAGGTTGAACTTCGTAAAAATCTGGAACAGAACTGTATTCCTGACGGATTTGAGGAAATGAGTGTTTCGGACTACAATAACTTCCTTGAAATGCGCAGAAAGCTGATGTCTGAAAAAATCCGTAAATACTACTTCTCCCTTTGAGCCTCCATTAGAAATGAGACACGGAAAACAAAACTCAAAAAAGCACGGCGTCTTTCTGAAAAATTTCGTAATCGATTTTGCCAACGGTGATATGAGCCGGGAAAATTACGGTATGGATTATTCCGGCTCGTGTGATTGAGCATTTCCCAGAATTTGAACATGGATATCCACACCTGTCCAGGAGATTTGTGGATACAATTGAACACACATATTCCACTTGCTCCCGGATAATCGAATGAGACATTCCGGGATGCAATTAGCGATGCTGTGGATGCGTTCCATGGGAAAAACCTAAAATGGTCCCTGCTGTGTGATGAGATCACCAGCAGGGACCATTTTTAGCACAGAACGGACAGCGTTATATTGTCAGCTGCGCCATGTACCGAATCTCTATATTCCTTCTACTAAGACAAAAGAGGAGAACGACCTCAGAAAGATTCTTCTTTTTGAAAAAGAGCCAACGCAATTAATGCTGCATATCCTGCGTCTCCATCATATCCATCAAATTAACAGCAGGCAGACAGCTGTCTATCAGCATGAGCAATTCATCGTCGTAATTACGGCGCACCTGACACTCTGTGTCAAAAATCATCGTGGGTTCCTCCTGCTGCGTGACCGTCGGCCAGACGGGCAAAGATTCCTGGCTGGGCACTCCGGTCCGGGCAAAGTTCAGGAAGGCGCCGAAGATCTGTGTCTCCAGCCGCTCTGTGACCCCGGGGATGGAGCAAACCTCTACCTTATCCGTGTTGTGGAAAAAGAAAGGAATGTCCGAGCAATGCCAGGCAATCTTGTGTAGCAACGGAAACTCCAGGGTGAAGTTGTACAGATATGTCCCCGCCTTCTGCCCCCGGGCGTGCATGGCTGCCAGCTTCTTGGATGGCTGCCGCATAATCCGGTCGAGGATCAGCAAATCGGCAGGATGCTTGCCGGGATATGCTTTGGCGAAGGCCGCAAGGGCCACCTGGGTATGTTCACCGTAGACCGTCTCCACCATCCGGGTCGTTTCCGCTTCTGTCAGGGCGGTTTTGTCGAAAGTGGGAAGGGCAAAAGCAAATTCGCCGAAGACAGAGCCAATCATCAGGGGGATCTCATAGCCGTGGGAGCGCATGCCGTACTGCAGGGGGTTGCCCAGGAACCAATCGTTGACCTGCGGCATGCCGCCCACATAAGCCCCGGTCCCGGCAACGCCCGGCATGACCTTGGTGTAAACCCTCACCAGCTCCGGATAAGGCAGTGTCTCCAACGCCTCCACATCGGCGTCGGTGAGACCCAGTTCCGCCAACATAGCCCCCACGATCTTTTCACCGTTTCCCTGACAGGAGGGCATCATGGTGGCATCGCTTACGCCGCTCATGATCAGTCCCTTGTGGAACAGGCCGTCCGCCGCCGGGATCTGCATCAGATCCGCCACCTTCATGCCGCCGCCGGACTGGCCGAAAATGGTCACGTTCTCCGGATCGCCGCCAAAGAGGGCAATATTGTTATGAATCCATTGCAGCGCCGCTACCATATCCGCGTGACCAGCGTTACCGGAGTTTTCATATTTCTGACCGAAGGGGGACAGATCCAAGTAGCCCAAAATGTTCAGCCGATGATTTACGGAAACCACCACCGCATCCCCCTCCACGCACATATTGCGGCCATCATAGGCCACTTGCTCGATGGAGGAACCGGCCGCGTATCCACCCCCGTGGAACCAGACAATAACGGGCTTTTTCGCTTCCCTATCCAGTGCAGTGGTCCAGATATTCAGGTTCTGGCAGTGCTCGTCCATAGGCCAGTAGCGGTGCGGCACCAGCAGCTCCGCGGTTGGCTTATCCTGGGTCATCAAGGGGCAGACGTAGCCATAGGAGGTGGCATCCTTGACACCCGTCCACTCGGAGGGGACGGGCATCTGGAACCGATCAGCATAGGCATAAGGAACGCCCTTGAAAATATATGTGCCGTCATAGAAGCAGCCCTTCAGCTTGCCGGAAGTGGTTTCCAGTACCGGCACATCGTCATAACGGAATGATTTACGCATAGGAAAGCATCCTCCTTATCCGAAGGTCCCCGACGTCCGCACAGCCGGAGACCGATGCATATCTTTTGGTTTTACAGCGGTTTATGGTTTTGCGAAGCATTCGCCCGCTGTAACAGACAATCATTTGCGAAAGCCGCGCAGGACGGGCCTTCAGCCTTTCTCACCCGCAGGATACCTGGCAAAGACCCGCTTCATAACCTGGGCGCTCAGGAAGGATAGAATGCTGGGCCCCAGAAAAGTCAGGAAAGGCAGAGCAAAGCTGACGAACATCTCCGGATTCAGTACCACTGCCACCACCGGGAGCGCATGCAAAAGCATCACCAGCAGCGTCGCGGGAAGATTGCACAGGCCCAGAAGTAAGGCGTTCCGGAGGGTTTTGCCCAAGGTCTGATCATAGCGGGCCAGCAGCGGGAAGATGTACACATACACCATTAGGCACACGAACACCGCCGCCCACAGGATTGCCTTCAGCACCTGCCAGCCGTCAGACAGACCCTCCACAATTCTAAAGTCCAGGATCAACGCCGCTGCCGCAGCCAGGAAGATCAGACCTGCCGCCATTCCCTGCTTCCAATTATTCCGAAAGGCTAAAAAAAACAATTTTGCCAGGCCGCTGTCATCTTCCGGGTATCGCAGATTGACCGTATACAGTGCCACGGTGGACGCGCCAATGGTAACTACCGGCAAACTGCAAAGCAGCCACAGCAGATTCAGCAGGACCATGTCTGCTACAGAATTCAGAAACCGGCCCAACGGTCCGTCATATCGCAGAAAATTTCTCATCCGCAGCTCCTTTTCTTCTGCTGTAGACCATATACGACCCGATAACCAGCAGCGAGACTGCCAGTACAAACGCCGCCATTGCGTGAAACCCGCCGCGGGTACCCACCCGATCCACCAATTGTCCGCCCAAGAGGTTGGCCGACACCGACGCCAAACCGGCCTGGACCGCCGCCAGCACACTCTGGCCCTGAGACATCTTCCCTTGCCGGACATGGGAGCTGATATACTGGGTACAGCAGTAATAGGTAGTCATATAGGTGACGCTCTGGAGCAGCTGCGCCCCCACCATGGTGGGTACCGCTCCCAAACCAACCAGGAACAGCCTCAGACTGGTCATTACAGCAGAGAAAGCCAACAGGGGGATCTCCCCGAACCGTTTCGTCAGCTTCCGCGCATAGAGCAGGATCGGCACCTCACTCAGAGCCGAGACACAGCTCAGAATCCCGATCAGCCGCTGGGAATAGCCCAGCTCCACGGCATACACACCAGTGAAGGAGCCGCAAAAACCCAGGCCAACGGATTCCACAAAGGCAAACAGCAGGACAAAAGCCACCTCACGGCTCACGAAGATCCCTTTCTGGGCAGAAGAAAGCCCCACAGACTTCGGCGCTTTCTCCTGCCCTCCGTCCATGGGAATCCGCAAGACCACCAGCGCAAACACAAGGTAGGCGCCGCAGGACAGCAGAAACTGCAGCGACGGGTGTCGCTCCAGAAGAAATCCCGCCAGAAAAACGATCAGCGCGAACCCCAAGGTTCCGCCGATACGGATGGTCGCAAAATTGCACTGATAGGCTGCCGCCCGGTCTATGACAATCGCGTCGCACAGCGGCAGCAGCGCGGAACTGAACATGGACAAGACCATCGTCGCGAAGAAACAGACCGCGAAGCTCTTTCCAGCATAGTACAGCAAGGACGCCGCCGCGGTGCATACCGCCAGTGCGGCAAGGATCGTTTTCCGCTTACCGCTGTGGTCGCTGACCCAGGCCCAGAGGGGCTGGATGCAGATGGCGCAAATCGGACTGGCGGCAAACAGGACGCCGATCTGGGAGGAGGTCAGGCCAATGGATTTATAGTAGGCGGAAAGAAAGGGGGCGCAGATTCCAGCCGCCACCCAATACGCCACATTGGTACGGAACAACTGCAGCCACCGTTTTTGAGACTCTTGTATTCTTTTCATCAGACAATTCTCCCGATACCTTCTGCTGATGGGCCTGGGGGCCCATCAGCGGAAGGTCCTGTCACGGGGCTACGACGACCGCCTGGCCGTCCTCCGCCAGGGTTTCCATCATCATGTCGTTCATAAAGGTTCTGCCAGGCAGCATACACAGGATGTGGGCGCTGTCCGCATTCACAGGGAACTGGGTGCCGTGAAGGATCAGGGGATTTAACTTCACAAAAGTGCCCTTGGGAACCACGAAAGCCTCTACCGTATCCACGCTGAATTTCCTGCCGGGGAGGGGTGTGCCAACAAAGATGATCACATCCGCGTCCAGAGGCAGCAGGCCCTCGCAGGTGAACTTATGGGCCTCCAGCATCCGTATGACATTGCGCTCCTGTTTGGTCACCTTACAGACGGAAACCGTGGGCAGCGTGGTGGTTCCGAAGTCCAGCTTCACCACATCGGCGAAAAAGCCCTGGGGGAAAATGGATTTCCTGGACAATGCCTCATCATCCAGCAGGTTCATGTATTCGCCGTACTTTTCAAAACGCTCCTTGCTCAGGGGCTGTGCGATCAATTGTTTCATAACGCTACCTCCTCAGGAAATACAGGTTGGACCACTTTGTTCCGGGGAATCATAGTGCAGATCCAGGTATCTTGCCACTTCCTTCAGAACCGGCAGGTAATCCCCGTAAATGCCGCCCAGGTGGTGGATGTAAGGACCGAACATCAGCTTTTCCTCCCAGGACTTCCAGTTGTCCGTCTCCATCCAAACGTATGTACCCGTGGTCTCCGGACCGGTCGTACTCCGGCCCTGTCCCACGAACATGTGGTAGCCGTCCTCCGCGTCGTCGAAGCGGCACACCGTCAGGCTGCCCTGCTTCATTTCAAAGTGGACCTGGCCGCTCTTCAGCTTGGGACTGCTGGTTTTGGAATGCAGATCGTAGGCGAAGGGGCCGCAGTGCCACAGCAGCTCCGCGTTATCATTCTCCGGATGGCGGATGGTCAGATCCGCCAGGAAGCAGGGTTCCTTGCCCAGCATGCAGGCGCGCAGGATCACCATGGTGATGGCGCCGTTAATGTCTGTCTCGCAGGCCACGGGGATCCCCTCGTTGGTCAGCTCGCTGACAGCCGCGCAGGCGGGCATCCCCAGCAGCGAGCAGGTGGGCCAACACTCGATGGCCGCCGCCGTACAGCCGTTGGCCTCCAGCTGCTGGGCAATGGCCAGTTTCAAGGCCACCACCTTCTCCACGCCGTCGCTGCCGGCACAGCTGCAGTCGAACCGCCCACGGAACGCTTCCACCTGACTGACGAAGGATTCCTCCTTATCCTCCAGGATCTTCGCCATGGTCTTCTGCAGAATCACCGGAGCGATGGCCACGGTCTGGATGCCGAAGCGGGTCATCAGCGCCGCCTCGTTGGTCATCACGCTGCGGAAGGGGCCGGGATGCTCGCCGATCTTGCCGATGCGCAGGTTCTTCAGATCCTTCAGCACGCAGGTCACACGGACAAAATTGTCGAAGCCGCGGCGGAACTCCTCGCTCTCCGCTTCCACATTATAGATATAGCTGTACTTCACACCGTAGCGGCGCAGTACCTTGGTGGCTGCGAACATGCCACACTGGGTGTCCCTGCCTCGCCTCTGCTCAGAGTTGGGATGCTGGTCCCGTTCGCCCCAAACCAGGACGGGAACCTGAAACTTGGAGACCACATCCGCTACGGAGCCTTCGTCACCGAAATCGCAGAACAGGACGAAAATCGCGTCCACTTTTTCTTTCTGGAACTTGGCGACTGCCGCGGGAGATTTGGATTCGTGGTCGATAATGCCATTTTCCACCACATCATCAATGGTAACAAGCCTGACCACATCCGGAAGAATCCCCGAGATAACCTCCATACATTTCTTCTTTTCCTGGATGGCAACATTCACATCCAGCATGCCTCTTCTTGTGGGCAACACGCCAATCGTTACTTTAGCCTGATACATAGTCTAGCCCCTTTCTGTAATACTCGACCCGTTGGTCGATTTCCGTATAGTCGATGATACCGGTCCGCAGGAACTGCTCCAGCACCTGTTCGTTGGGAATGCCGGCCCGCCCGCCGATTCGGGTACACTTAATGGCGGAGGTTCCGCTGGCGTAGCGGGCGCATTCTTTCAGGGAATATCCTTTTAGCAGGGCCGCCAGGAACGCGCCGTGGAACACGTCGCCCGCGCCCACCGTATCCTGGGCCTCCACCTGGAAGGCCGGCAGCCGGAAGAAGCCCTCCCGGTCCAGGCCCACACAGCCCTTCTCCCCAAAGGTGAACACCACAGCCTCCGGCCCCATAGCCATCAGCTGGGCACACTCATCCTCCAGCTCATCCAGGGCCTTCCCCCTGCTGTTGGGGAACAGCTTGTCGAAAACAAATTCCGAGCCGACAAAGTAATCAATTTGCGGAATCATGCCGCGCAGTCCCTCGGTATAAGAATCCGCGTCAATGAAGACCTTAACGCCCTTTTCCCGGGCGATGGCCACCGCCTTCCGGGTCAGGGCCGAGGTATCCGCGATAAACAGATACCGGGCGCGCTCCAGGTAGGACCAGTCTACCTCTGCCTCTGTTAGAGGCTTTGTCTGTCCCATGCGGAACAGAATGGTGCGGGTCTGGGTGTCCTTCTCGCTGATCACCACAGACAGGCCGGTATTGCAGCCGGTACGGACCTTCATATTGTCTACATTGATGTTGTGCCGCTTAAAATCCTGATAACAGAATCTTCCGAAAATATCGTCGCCCAGTACGCCGCCCAGGGCGCAGCGGACGCCCAGCCGCGCCGCCGCAACCATACCGCTGGAAACCTTCCCGCCGCCCTGCCAGCTCAGGTCATTGAGCCGGGCGCCGCCGTTTCGCTGGGGCAGCGCATCCAGATTGGCGTTCAAATCCATGCAGGGGGAGTCCAGGCCGAAAATATCAAAAGTTTCCATGCAGCCTCCTGCCATCACAGGGAGAAGCCGTTGGGGTTCAGCAGCCGGATCTTCCCCCGGACAAAGTCCACCATCCCCTGCTGCACACCGAAGAACATCGCCACACCGTTGCGGTTATGGCCGGTTTTCTCAATGGTCGCATCAAAGGCGTCATAGGTGGCCGCGAAATACTCCGTAGCAATGTTGAACTTGCTCATGCCCAGATTCACCGCCTCCCGCATCTGCTCATCGGGAATGCCGGAGCAGCCGTGGAGCACCAGGGGTACGGAAACCGCCTTGCGGATCTGACTGATCCGATCAAAGTCCAGGTTGGGTTCCCGGATATAATCGCCATGGGCATTGCCCACCGCAATGGCCAGGGAGCCGCAGCCTGTTCTCTCCACAAACTGGGCAGCCTGATCCGGATCGGTGAAGAAATCTGCGTTGGTCATGTCCTCCAGATTCTGACCCACACCGACATGCCCCAGCTCCGCCTCCACATCTACGCCGAATACCGCGGCGGTCCGGACCACCTGGCTGGTCAGCGCCACATTCTCCTCATAAGGCAGGGCCGAGCCGTCCACCATGACGGAGGGGAAGCCGTCCCGGATGCCGCTGACGGCGATCTCATAGGACGCTGAATGATCCAGATGTACCGCTACGGGAACGGAGGCTTTCCTGGCCAGGTCGTTGGCCATGAAAGCGATATGGCTCAGGGGGATATACTTGTCAAAGCCCGGGTAGAACTGGACGATCACAGGCACCCGCTCCGCTTCCGCCGCCTGAATGGCACAGCGGATGGTCTCATAATTGATGGTATTGATGGCGGCAACACCATAGTGGTTCTCCGTAGCATGTTTCAGAAGATCGTTTACCTTTACCAAAGACATAATTATTCCCCTTTCACTTCGGTATTAAAGAACAGCACATACTCGGGCATCTGGCTGCAGAATTCCCGGCTGTAAGCATCGATCCGATCATAGTCCTCCTGGCTTAACGTGAAGTTCAGGGCTTGAATGTTCTGCTCGGCGTGACGCTTGTCCGTGCCGCCTACAATGGGGGCGGTCAGATTCTTGTTGTTCACCAGCCAGTTAATACAGACCTGCGTCGCGGTCACGCCGTACTGCTTGCCAACCTCCACCAGGAAGTCCGCCACCTTCAGGCACTTCTCATAGACACCGGGCTGGAACAGCGCCGCCCGGCTACGGCCGCCGGTGATGGGCGTATCCGGCTTGAATTTGCCCGTCAGCAGGCCCTGGGCCAGGGTGCTGTAGGGAATGACACCGATACCCTCCTCCGTGCAATAGGGCAGCAGGTCCCGGTCAATATACCGCCACAGCAGATTGTAGCAGGGCTGAACCACATCGATCTGGCCGTACTGTCTGGCCTCCTGGAGCATCTCCAGGGTGAAATTCGATACGCCAATGCTGCGGATCTTGCCCTTCTCCTTCAGTCGGTTCACATTCTCCACGGCCTGGGCGATGGACATGCCATCCCGGGGAGGATAGTGGAGGAAATAGGTATCCAGATAGTCCGCCCCCAGGCGGCGCAGACTGTCGTCGCAGGATTTCTCCATGTCCTCCATCTGGTAATGGTGGGGAAACACCTTGGAGATCAGGACATACCGCTCCCTGTCAACACCCTTCAGAGCCCTGCCAAGCACCTCTTCGGACCGGCCGTTCCCATAAATCTCGGCGGTATCAAAGGTATTCAGACCATGATCCAGATAGGTGTGAATACACTCGATGCTATCGTTATCCTGCACTTCCCCAAAATAGTCGCCGCCCATGGACCAGCAGCCCACAATAATCGGAGAAACACTTACATTGCTTTTGCCTAGTTTCTTATAAATCATGATTAATCACCTTTCCGCCTGTTCGGCTCCTTTTGTCGCTTCCGGAATTCATTGGGCGTACACCCGACAAATTTCCGGAATTGCTTGGAAAAATGGGAGAAATTGGTATATCCTGTCCGGATAGCGATATCGCTGATGGAGTATTCTCTGTGCGATAGCAGCTCCTTCGCAAGGGCGATACGCTCCTTCTGGATATAATCAATCAGGGATTCTCCCGTCTCCCTATGAAACAGCCTGGATAAATAGCTCGGCGACAGGTAGAAATATTCCGCTAGCTGTCCCCGGCTGACTTCATCGATGTGTTCCCGGATATATGCTTTCATCTTGGCCACCAGAGTTTGCGTATTGCCGACATGAATCTGCTGAGACAAGCGGTTGGCTTCTTCCAGCATCAGCTGCTCCAGCTCCTCGGCATCCTGGGTCAGCCATCGGCCGAACTGGTTTTCCCGAAGCTTGGAAATGGACTGGTCCACCGTATTTTCCCGCAGAAGCTCGCTGATCAGCAAATTCCAGTCCACCAGCAGGGCACCGAGAAAGTCCGTGGAAAGGCTGTCGCCGCTGCGTCTATGGGCATTGAAATACTCCGTCAAGGCATTTTGAAACCGAATGATATCTCCCTGTTGGAGCATCCGCTTCCAAACCTGTGTGTCCGGGGGCTGATAGTCCGGCTTGACCTGGGTATGCTCCTGAAGTTCGATGAACCGACTGGCTTCCTGATTCGCGGTATTCCCGGAAATCTGGATGATCGCGCCAACCTTTCCCTTCAGTTGGTTCACCGTACAGGACTCCAGAATATGGTAACGGATGTCGAACAGGAAGTAGGACTTGATAAACTCCGCGAATTCCCGCATCAGCTGCTCCAGCTCCGGCGCCTCGCTCTCCCCTGCCCGGAAGACGGCCAAAAGCTGGCCTGTTTGGACGCAGTATATGGACTCAAAATTCTGCCGCTTCCTTTCGGAAAGTTCCCCTAATGTGTTATCGCACAGGAAGCGGAGCATTTCATCCTGCCAGACCTCCGCGCCGGTGTTTAGGAAGATAAGCACAGTGGTCAGCTTTTCCTTGGAACGGTAGGGTATCCCGGCGTCCGGGCTTTCCGTGTCCAGATGTTCCCCGCTGTCCGGCGCCAGCTCCCGAAGCAGGTTGTTCCAAAATGTGGCTTTCGCGTTGCTCTGCTGAGAAATCCATTGGCTGCCGTATTCCATGAGCTGCTTTTTCTTTTCCCGAATCTGATGCTGCTGCACGATCTCCTGGACGGCGGTCTCCAACTCCCCGGTATCCAGCGGCTTGAGCAGATATTTGGACACCTTGTAGCCCACAGCCTTTTGGGCATACCTGAAATCCGGATAGCTGGTCAGCAGCATGACTTCAATCTCACTGTCCCGCTGCCGGATCCACTCCAGCAAAGCAAAGCCATCCTGCCCTGGCATTTCGATATCCGAAATGACGAAGTCTATCGCGTGCTCAGACAGCAGCCGTTTCGCGTCGGATACGTTGTAACAGCCAAACACCTCATCGATACCATAGGCATTCCAATCGAGCCTCCGCGACACACCTTCCACAACATATTTATTGTCATCTACAATCAATAGTTTCATTTTGCTTGCCTCACATGGGAATCCAGATTTCCACCTGTGCGCCGTCGGAATGATTGGACAGGGTGATCTTTGCCGCATCACCATAGATCAGACGAATCCGCTGGATTGCGTTGTTGATGCCAATATGCTTGCCGTCTACCTCCGGGATCAGCTTGCCGGATTGAAGATAGTCCAGCAGCTCCTGGGGATATCCGCCCCCGTCGTCCCGGAGTCGCAGGAACAGGAATGGCTTCTCCCCTTCCTGCCTGCACGCGCCGAGTACCGTGATGTTCAAGCCGTCCTCACTGTTTGCCGCGTGCTTCAGAGAGTTCTCCAGGAAGGTGCTCACCAGCAGTACCGGAATTAAAATACTGCGGACATCCTCCGCGATACTGTACTCCACATGGACGCTGTTGCCATTCCACTCCTGGTTGATCCGGATAATGCTGTCCATGTGGCGCAGCTCCTGCCACAGCGGAACCATATCCATGCAGTCCCGCAGCACATAGCGGTAATAGTTGGACAGGGCCACTGTCAGATTCATGATCTTATCCGTCTGCCCAAGCTGGGCCATGTCGTAAATCGTCGTCAGATTGTTCACAAGGAAATGCGGACGGATCTGCAGATTGCGGAAATTGATATTCAGCTGCCGTTTTTCCAGCTCCGCCTCATACAGCCGGACAGAGAGCGCTTCCATTTGATCACTCAACTGAGACAACACGTCATAGGTATCGTCCAGTGCGTTGATAACCGCACCGTTCACGTCCTTATAGGATGTTGTATTTTTGCTGTACTTGCTCAGGATTCCCGTCAAATTCTGAATGGGCTCCAGAAGGTTTTTGCGTACCGCGCTGACAGACAACAGCAGAATCACCATACCGATCATCAGCAGGAGCATCTGCACGACCTGGAACAGAAGCACCCACATGATGTCCCGATCCGAATCGATCTGCATCTGAATACAGAAATCAGCATAGACATCGGTCAGCTCATACGTTACCCGTTTCTCCCGGGAACTTTGACCCATCTCGCCGTATTTCAGCAGCGAGAACTCGGCAATGTTGTTGTCGCTGTAATGAACCAGCCCGGACAAGAAATCCTCCTCCGTGATCCAGGAACCGCACACAAAGGAGTCGTTCACCCACATACATAGGATTACTCGCCGTCCACCCGGCATTTCATGGAGGACGTACCGTCCGCTGACCACCGGCTCCTTCGACAGCCTCTTGAGCTCACCGCGGATCTGGCGGTACTCCGAAAAAGGCAGGGTCACGGCGGTGAGCTCCAGGAACCGGTCCTGATGGTTTTCATAAACATAATAATTGTACCGGTTGATGGACAACTTATTGAGCAGCTGGTAAGTATTTTGCAGACTGCCGGATTGCTCGACCCATTCCATACCGATCTGCTCGAACAGAGACCGGTAACTGGTGGTCAGAACCGTAGATTCCATAGCGGAATCGTTGTTTTCCAGTTCGCTGGACAGCTTGGAGATAAAAGCATCCGCATACCGCCGTACCGTATCCGTCGCATTACTCTGTAATTTCACTGTGGAAAAGACAGCAAGGGCTGCACACAGGCCCAACAGCAGGACACACACAATTAAGACCTGTCTGATATTTATGCGGCGGATATGCAGATGCTTTTTACTCATGGCTTTATCCTTTCACAGCGCCTACGGCGATACCTTTTTCAAAATACTTCGTCAGGAAAGGATACAGTATCAAAATGGGAAGCATAGCCGCAAATGCGATTGCCATACGCAAGCTGATACTGGGTACCGAACTGACCGTGCCGCGTCCATATTTGGTTAAATACTCAATGTTCTTGACCATGACATTCAGCACCTGCTGAATAGAATACTTGCTCTGGTCGCTGATATAGTATAACCCATTTGTCCAGTCATTCCAATAGTTCAAACCCGCGAAAACGCCGACTGTGACAAAAATAGGCTTACCAAGGGGCAGCACGATCCGTCTGAAAATCTGGAACTCAGAAGCGCCGTCAATTTTGGCGGACTCATACAGCTCCGAGGGAACATTGGACTGCAGGTAGGTACGGACGATAATACAGTTGAAGGAGCTGAACAGCAAATTTGGCACCAGCAATGCCCAATAGGTGTTTTTAATATGAAATACCATTGTGTAAATCATATAGGTTGGGACGAGGCCGCCGTTAAACAGCATTGTGAAGAGGATCGCAAAGCTGAAAAAGGATCTGCCGGGCAAATTCCGCAATGACAAGGGATACGCGGCCATAGCGACGATAGCCACATGGGCCAGGGTTCCAATGACGGTTACGCAAACAGTAATTCCATAGGCCCTAAAAATAACGTCTCTGGAATTCCAGATGTACTTGTAGGCATCGAAGCTGAGCTTCTCAGGGAAAATGGAGTAGCCATTGATCAACAGCGTATTCTCTTCTGTAATCGAGGAGATAAACAGCAGAAGGAACGGGAAGATCACAATGACCATCACGCAGATCATCACCACAGAGGCAAACACTTCAAACGCTTTTTCCTGTTTTGTTTTGATCATATGGGCACCTCACTAGAACAGAGCGTTTTCGCGACTTACCTTCCGTGCGATTCCATTGAACAGCAGGATCATGGCAAACCCGATCACAGACTGCAGGAAGCTGGCTGCGGAAGACAGTCCGATATTGTTTTGCGTCATCAGCGCGCGGTACACGAAGGTGTCCACAGTCTGCGTGGCATCCATAATCAGACCGGAGTTCTGAGGCACCTGGTAGAACAGTCCGAAATCACTGGTGAAAATGCGTCCCACATTCAGCAGCACCATGGTGATCACCGTAGGCTTCAAAAATGGAAGCGTGATATAACGGATCTGCTGCGCCTTGGACGCTCCGGATAACCGGGCAACCTCATACAACGAAGGATCGATCCCCAAAATTGTGGAAATATACAGGATGCAGCTGTAGCCCACGCCTTTCCAAGCATTGACGAAAATCAGGATACCTGGCCAGGGTTTTGAGGTATCGTACCAGGATATCTTCTGGAGTCCAAAGGACTCCAGAAGACTGTTTACCAAACCTGCCTGTGGATCCAGGAATGCTCTGACCATGTAAGAAACGATGATAATGGACACAACGAAGGGGAACAGAATACTGCTTTGGGCGTACTTCTGCAACTTCTTATTTCCAATTTCCGTGATAAAAATTGCCAGCGTGACGCCCAGTATGACGTTCGTAAGAATGAAGCAGATATTGTATCCCAGCGTATTGCGGATAATGATGGGAACATCCTTGCTTCGGGCCAGGAACGCGAAGTTTTTCAGGCCATTCCATTCGCTGCCCCAGATACCGCCCTGAACGGTGTACTTCTTGAAGGCCAGTACGATACCGGCCATGGGCATGTAATTGTTGATGAGCAGGTAGAACAGGGCCGGCAGCATCATCAGATAGAGCGGTAAGTACCGCGTGAATTTGTTCGCTTTTACAGCAAGCGAGTTCTTCTTAGGAGTCATAGCATCCTCGCTTTCCCAAAAATCCGGTTCCGAATTATTTGCTTGCCAGATAGTCATCCAGCTGCGCCTGGACTGCTTTGATCAACTCGTCAATGCCGGCAGCCTTCAACTCCTGAACATAGATGGGGATGTACTCTTCTGGGTCAACCGCGCCGGTCTGCAGGGCCTTATAGTACTTGTTGTGCACATTGGTAACGGCGGCAACGATATCCGAAGTCTCAGAAACGTCAAACGAGAAGCCAAGAGCCTTGGAAACCGTCGTTGTCTCGTTGTAAGCGATGATTTTGTCGTAAACATCCGCGCCACTGGTGCACCAGGGAGTGCAGACGAACTGGTTGGGAAGGATCCAGCCGGCATCCAGGTGATAGCCCACAGAATCGGCGTTCATTCCTTCGGGGTAGTCCAGCAGTCCGTCCTCGTTGACGATGTAGTCCTCCCCCTCAATTCCCCAGTTCAGCAGGTTCATAATGCGGGAGTCGGTCATGATAAAGTTCAGCATCTGCATGGCCTTCTCGGGCTTCTCAGAGCCGGCGGGGATGGCATAGGAGAAGACCGCGGAGCTGTGGGTGGTGGAATACGGCTTGGCAATGGTGACCATGGTCAGATCCACACCGGAGCAGTTGGCCTCCTGGTCGCTTTCGGACAGAGGATGGCCGTAGTCGGAGAAGAAGGAGAAAGCCTGGCCGGAGGCAATGTAGGAGTAGTAGGACTCGGTATCGGAAGCGGCGCCGGGGTTAATCCAGCCTTTCGTGTACCATTTGTGGGCGTAGTCGCACCATTCACGGAACGCATCGGATTCAATCAGATTGACAACCTCGGAATTGTTCGCAGGATCCACGATCACAACGTCGGTACTATCGCCGCCTACGGGATCGATGGCAGCCGTCTTGATAAGGCCGCCGACCTCGGGTGCGACCATCCACATGCCGGGCTCCAGAGCGGCAACCTGCTCGTAGATAGCGTCAACATCCTCAAAAGACTTGACATTGCTCACGTCGATGTTGTGCTTCTCCAGGATGTCCGTGCGGAAGAAGACGGTCTGCTGCATGGAGACCTCCTTGTGTACGGGGAAGCCGTACAGGACGCCCTGATTGGTACATACCTTCGCCAGGTCTTCACTGACATAGGTGCCGACGATATCCTGACCGTACTCCGCCAGCAGAGGCTCCAGATCGACCAGATATCCGGAGTTGACATACGTGCCAGCACGGACCCCAACGGTAGTGGCCAGATCCAGTTTTGCGCCGGAGCTCAGCTCCAGGTTGATCTGCTCGTTGTAGACGGAGAAGGGCAGGGGTTCCAGTTTCAGCGTCATGTTCAACTCGGGCAATGTGATTTCGTTGATTGCTGCCATGACGCGGTCCAGATCGTCCTGATCCGGAACCGTTGCGGGAAGCGCGATAATCATGCGGACCTCATAGGGTTCCTCACCGGACTTACCGTTCTTGCCTTCGGTTTGCTGAGAATCGGTGTTTGCGGTCTTGTCGTTTCCGGCATTGCCTGAGCAGCCGGCGAACAGTCCGAGCACCATAACCAATGCCAACAGGATGCTGATGAGTTTTTTCATGATGATTTCTCCTTTTTGTTTTTTTCCGTAGTTCCCTCTACTTTATTCCTTCTACACTCTCTAATGGCGATATTGTAGGCATACACCCCATCCGATGATAAATCGGCCAGAATGCAGAGAGAATTAGTTTTCGGGAACTACGGTTTATTTTAATGTCTTTCCCATTACGCGGTAAAGACATTAGCGCACTTCGTTACACTTCTGGCCTGGCCATTGACAATGACCTTGGAGATTTCCGTATCCGCGTAGATCTTGAAGCTCTCCGCGGGGATATCCCGCAGCGTGATTTCCAGCGTGCCATCCTGGACAGTCGCGTGGAATTTGCCCTCCACGCCGTCATCGAAGTAGTCCTGATCGATGGTCCCGGTGATGTTCATTACAATCTCCAGCCCCTGGAAATTTTCCTCGGGGATATGCTCGGGAACCTTTTTCAGGGTTGCCATCATGGTGTTCTCCCGCAGGAACATGGGAATGACATCGATCTTCTGAGGATATTCGATCCAGGCATTGCCCTCCAATCTGCGGCCTGTCTCCAGATCAATCCAACTGCCCTTGGGCAGGTAGACGTTATGCTTTTTCTGGTCAAACACGGGAGCCACCAGTACGGAGCCGCCCAGCATATACTGTGTGGAGAGATTGCAAACGTTCAGGTCATTGGGATACTCCAGAAGCATTGCCCGCATCATAGGGATGCCTTCCCGGGTGGTCTCATAGCCGACACTGTACAGATAAGGCAGCATAGCGTAACGGGTCTTATTGATCTTCAGGAATGCCTTCTGGGCGGTTTCCGAATAGATCCAAGGCTCTCTGGGGGTGGACTGGCCGTGGCTTCGGCTCAGGGGACTCATCAGGCCCATCTGCACAGAGCGGATGTAATCCTCATCATCGGGAATCACACGCTTGCCCGAGTAATCGCAGTTATAGAAGCCGCCGATGTCAAAGCCCCAGAAAGAAACGCCGCTGACGCCCATGCTCAGGCCGCCGTTGAGAATGGCGTAGAGATTGTTCTTGGCAGCGGAAGAGTCTCCGGCCCAGTTCGCGGGGTAATTCTGGCTGCCCGCGTAACCGCTGCGGCCCCAGAGAAGCGCCTTCTGGCCCATCTCTTCTTTCGCCTCACGGGAGGCCTCGTAGATGGTCTTGGCATACAGAAGGGTGTACTTATTGTGGCTCTCCAGACCCGTTGTGCCGTCGTACATCACCGCATCCTCGGGGATCTCCTCGGAGAAGTCGGTCTTGATCACGCCTACACCCATGCGCATCAGTCGCTTGACCCGTTCTTTCATATAGGCAACGAACTCGGGATTGGTGAAATCCAGCGCCGCCACCTTCCAGTTGCCCGCGTCTCCCTCGCCGGGGGAGAACAGATAAGGCTCGCCCTTTTGATTCTTTACCAGATAGCCCCGCTCGTTCATGATCTTAAATTGGTTGGAGAATCTGCCCTCCCTATCCACAGCGTGAACATAAGGGAACATCCACAGGGAAAGGTGGATTCCCTTCTCTCTCAGGGACTGGATCATGCCCTCGGGGTCCGGGAACCGTTTCTCGTCGAAGCACAGCAGCTCCTTGCCGCCGTCAGGCTGCATGGTATCCAGCCAGCCGTCGATATGGATCACATCCACGGACATCCCGAACTTGGCCATCTGGTCCACGATCTCCTCGACCTCCTGCCGACTCATGTAGCTCATGCGGGACATCCAGAAGCCAAAGGCCCACCTGGGGATCATGGCGGAGCGGCCGCTCAGGGCGGTATAATCCCGGATTAACCCCTTGTAATCCCGGTTGCAGAACATATAGTAGTCCAGATAGGGATCCTCGGTCTCCATGGTGTAGGAGACGCCGGAGCTGGCGCCCATATTGAAGTGGGTACGGGTATAGGTATTCATCAGCACCGAATATCCCTCGGAGCTCATAAAGTAGGGCATCCCCTTGTAGGAGACATCCGAATTGGTGGACTGGGCGTCCTGCTGCCAGACGGTGATTTTCTGACCCCGCTTGTTAAAGGAGGTGAATTTCTCACCGAAGCCGTAGAAAGCCTCGTCACAGTACATGTACATGGTCTCAAAGGCATTGAGGATCCTGCCGTCGTCGCCCACAGTGAAGCCCACCGGGACGGCCTTGTACTTCTGGTCCACGTTGTGATCCTTGATCTGTTCCATGGTCAGCAGTTCGCCGTCCAGCTCCACCGTCATTTCCCAGGGGCATTTTCGCAGCCGCAGGGTCACCCGTTCTGTCTTAACCACAATGAACAGAGACTCCTCCGTTACCTGAACGCCGCTTACGGGAGCAAACCCAAATACCTCATTCAGCTTGGGCTGCACCAGGTGAGGGAACATCTGAAAGCGGAAGGCAGTCGGACTGACGAAGCGGATTCTCACCTGGGCCTTGGCCCCCCGGAAGGTATTCACAAGGAACGTGACGCCCCCGTTTTCCGGCTGGTACGCTGTGATATAGTCCAGAAAATCCTTCGTGCCTTCATGACTGTAGTGGCAGTTTCCCTTTGTCACATACAGCGGATCCCCATCCATATCCGGATGGTAGCTCTTGATTCCGGTGTCTTTTACCTCGATCATTGCGTTTCCTCCTTTAAAAATGTTTTACACCAGTATTTTAGCCAATTTCCACTATAAATTCTCCTTTTTCTGTGTTCTGATTTAGCACTTTTGTGTCTTTCCGGCAATTTGCGGCAGGAAGCCCATCTAAATCTCCGGTCGGCGAACATCCGTCTTTTGAATTTTGCGAATTATTCTGCTAGTACTCTGTCAATCCTAAATCTTTATAGCCTGCCAAAAGGCTTGCGTTTCCAGATACATATCGTCAGAAATTTTTGCTTTCTGCTTTTGTTTTAACTGCTTATATGGCTTTATTGGCTTTTGTTCCATAAATTAGTCATTCCACAAATGCGCTTGCAGGTAAGCGTCCATACGGCGGTTGTACCGAAAATATCTTCCCCATCCAGTATAGAGGAAAACGCTTCCTGATGGATTTCCGAAAATTCCCAGTCATGGTGGAACAGGTTGTTCATAGCAATCAGGGTAAATACGGCATCAGGATATTTTTCGGCAAACCGGGAACTTCCATTAACACAGGCATAGCCTGATTGAGATATTCCTGAAGCGTATGGGTGGTTTCAGACATAAAGCCATTCCTCCTGTGCGTTGCGAACTGCCAGTCATTGTACCATAGATAGAGCTGGAAACAAGACTTGACTTTTGCGCATTCGCTGCCATTTCAGCAGAACTAACAGATGGCTGGAGCTGGTATCGTTAATTTCCCGCCATCCCATTCTCCACCTTCTCCACAATCCCAACATGGTCCGGCACTTCGTCCTGTGGGGCCCAGTCGAAGTAGATGAGCATTCCCGCCCTCCGGGGTGTAGAACACCTTGCCGATTGGGTAGTACCGCAGCACATGGGGGACGTACTGCTTGTCCCCGTAGCTGTGCCAGCCCATTTGGTCCGCCATCTTCAAGGAGAATTCAATGGCATTGGCACGGGAATACTCGCCGTAGTGTTACAAACCTCAGATGCTTCCTGTTGTGCCGTAGGTCAGTAGGTCCAGCTGTTTGGCCTGCTGAATTTCCTCCGGGGTAAAATACACCATTGCTATTTAATTCTTCGTTTGTGATAAAAATCAACTTCCTTTCTGCTTTGCGTATAGAAAAAGCACCTGCCAGTGAGCAGATGCTTCCTCAATTATGAGTTACTGTAATGCGCTTAAATCAATTTCATACTTGAGTTCCTTGGGCAATTGGTAGGATTTCAGGAACATGACCATATACCAGGGGTAATACCAGATACCATCTAACATTTCCACATTTCCCTTGCAGAGTACTACGGCCTTATCGAATTTCCAGCCCTCCACTTTACGAATCCTGTCCATAGCGGAATGCGTCCTGAAATCATTGCCGGATTTGGCCTCAATCAGTTCAATGCCCATACCGTTTTGAATGACAAAATCAATTTCTCCAGTTTTCTTGCCGTCGTAGTAATTCAGGCGAAACCCGTTGCATTTCAGCTGCTGGGCAATTGCGTTTTCCAGAATGCTGCCCATATTGATCTGCAAGTCGCCATTCAAAATCTCAAACTGTACGTTTTCCATACAGGCAGAACACAGCAGGCCGGTATCCCCCATGAAGAGTTTGAAGAGATTGCGTTTTTCATTCAGCATGAGCGGCGGCTGGGGCTCCTCCACATTGTAGCAGGGCAGGGCCACGCCGGCGTCACAGAGCCAGTTGAAGCTATCCGCATAGCGGAGCTGACGGCCATTGGGATCCAGCGCCGCCAGAACAAATCTCCGCTTTTTGTCGTTCAGCTGGCTGGGAATGCTGTCAAAAATGGCACGAATTTTGACCTTTTCGCTGCCCTGGGCATACTGCGCAATGTCCAGCCGGTATAGCTCCAAAACTTCCCTTTGGCGGGCGATCACTTGGGCAATATCGTGGGTATCCACAAAGGTTTGCACCACATCCGGCATACCGCCCACAACGATATAGCTGTAAAACAGCTTGCACAGGGTTTGGTGAATGGCATCGGTGACCGGCATCCCGGTTTCGTAGCAGTCCTTGAGATACTGAATTGTGGATTTTTGTACTCCGTTTGCCCACAGGTATTCCTCCAGGTCCATGGGATACATCTGGTAGGGCTCCTCAAAGCCAACCGGGTAGGAGCGAACCTCCTTGTGCCGAACACCCAGCAGGGAGCCGGACTCGATATAGTCAAAGCGTCCATCCTCCACCAGAAATTTGATGGCAGTCCGGGCATTGGGGCAGGCCTGGATTTCATCCAGAAGCACCAGGGTTTTCCCGGGAATCATCGGTTTTCTGGTATAGGCAGTCAGGCCGGTAATAACGGTATTGGCATCCAGATTCCCGTCAAATATCTTGGCCGCATCCGTATCCGTGATGAAATTGACCTCCACAAAACAATCGTATTGGTCCTTGCCAAACTGGCGAATAATTGTGGTCTTTCCAATCTGACGGGCACCCATGATGCATAGGGCCTTTTTCCTCGGCTGGGTTTTCCATTCCAGCAGCCTGTCATAAGCCTTTCGATACAGCATACTACCACCTCCAAGAATATTGTAGCAAGAAAAGTGTAACATTATTCTCGGGAATTGTCAAATGACTTGTAACATTTTTCTTTAATATACGGAGGCAATCTGTAACAATTTTCTGGAATGGGGACGGCGCTCTACTTCCAGAGCTTCAGCAACAGCTCATTTACATCCTCGGCAGGCTTTCCCTCCGGAAGAAGCTTGTTGCGGAATTGATGCAGCGCGTACTTTGCCAGACGAAGTTCCCGGTCATTGAGGGTTGCATAATACTTTTTCTCTTTGCGGAATAACATAATGGTCAGCTCCTTACGCTTTTTTCTTCCATTATACCGCAGCTTCAAGTAACTGACAAATGTACGAAAAGTGCTTATCGCTCCCACCCACGGGATTCCCGCTGGGGCTGAATTTCGTCGCCATTCTGGATGCCGTCCACGATCTCATTCTCATGCTTAGGCTGGGTACAGGCGGCATCCGTGTAGAGCCCGATTTTCCACCCGTCCAGGTCCTGGAATCCCTTCGCCTGATCCTGCCAGCGTTCCTCCATCGGGAAGCGGCAGCATCTTACCGGCTAGAACTGACAAAAGCGCAACTGCTCGAAATGGAAAGCAGATGCGCTTTTTAAGGGCTGTTTGGATGTAGTGTATTGTTTTACACTGTCAGCTGCGCCATGTACCGAATCTCCACCCTATGTCCAGCCGCAACCCGGCTATCCCTCGCAAAATTCGCACTTCGTACGGGCCACATCTTCTTGACCATCTGCCCGCCCACGGAGCCGGCCTCGCGGGAGGTGAGGTCGCCATTGTAGCCCTGCTTCAGGTTGACGCCCATTTCCTGGGCTGCCTGCATCTTGAACTTGTCCATGGCCTCCCGGGCCTGGGGAACGTTGATCTGGTTGCTGTTCTTGCTTGCCATCGTAAATCTCTCCTTTTCCGTTTCTTTTCGCGGGTTTTGTCCGCAGTCATAGGTTGCGCCGAAACGGGCGGGAAATGTGTGGATTTTTGAGGGAAAGGTGGGGGAGAATGGAAAAACAGCAGATTTTTTGAGATGGCCCCCCATTGAACGGAAGAGGAGTGATTTTTCATACCATGAGGTGAAAGAAAAGTGAATTTTCACTCGAGTCTATTGAAATACATGAAGATAGGAGCATAATCAAGCTATAACAGGGTGTGGTGTATCTCCAGAACAGATTTGTCAGATGAACGAGAATGAATTGATTGAGATCATCGGCAGAGGTGTGGGAAAAAGATATCGATTGAAGTGAGGGGCAATATATGGCACGTTATAGCGTTAATAACTATACAGTTGAGACACTGCTTTCAAATATAAAATCCGGAAGCATTGCAATCCCGGAGATGCAGCGTCCTTTTGTTTGGGATAGCTCTAAAGTCAGAGACTTGGTTGATTCTTTGTATAAGGGACTTCCGGTGGGATATATCATTGTATGGCAAAACCCGGATGTTAAGCTGAAAGACGGAACAAAGTCCTCCGGCAAAAAGGTTCTTATTGACGGTCAGCAGCGCATTACGGCAATGGCCGCTGCGATTGTTGGGCAAGAGGTATTGGATGACCACTATAAGTGGAAGCGCATTTCTATGCGGTTGGATCTGGACTTTGAAGAACAGATGAACGCGTTGGCAGATAGAGATAAGCTGACACCAAAAGCTTACCGGGAAGAGAATCGATGATAACAAAACCACCTACCAGAGCTTTTATCAGCTCAAGCAGGTGGTTTTGCTATGTGATAATTCAACAAAATGTATACAACCGCGATGGCATAAATCATAAATTGATACCAATTTTTGAACAGCCTGTAAATAGCACATTGACAATTACCAGAAAATGTATTACTATCTCCTAGTAACTAAAAAACGACAAAGGAAGTTCTTAGGAAAAGGCATTTGCCTGCCCACGGAGTAACACTCTCTGGCACCTGAATTCAGGTAACGACTAAGAATGGATGTGGCTCTGGAGAATCCCGGAAAACGGGTACCGAAGGTGCAAGGCAGCGGAAGCTGCTGAATCTCTCAGGTAAAAGGACAGAGTGGGACAATACGAACCTGACCAGTTCGCGCCCATTTTCTCGCCGGAGCATTTTGCTTGCGGCGTTTTTTATTTGCCAAAATGAAATAAAAGAGGTAAAACAAAAATGGAAGCAATTCTGACAAACATCGTGGCAGCGGTCAACGATGTTCTGTGGAACAAGTATCTGGTTCTGCTGTTCCTGCTGCTGGGCAGCGGCATCTACTTCACCATCCGTACCGGCTTTGTCCAGGTTCGCAAGTTTGGTGAGGGTATGCGTCTGGTCTTCGGCAATATCAGCCTCAAGGGTAAGGAGGCCGGTAAGGACGGCATGAGCTCCTTCCAGGCATTGGCAACTGCCATTGCGGCCCAGGTTGGTACCGGCAATATCGCTGGCTGCGCCTCCGCTCTGGTCTCCGGTGGTCCCGGTGCTGTGTTCTGGATGTGGGTCTCTGCCTTCTTCGGCATGGCCACCATCTACGGTGAGGCTGTTCTGGCACAGAAGTATAAGGAAGTAAGTGAAGACGGTGCTGTCTCCGGCGGTCCCATCTATTACATTAAGGCTGCCTTCAAGGGCAAGCTGGGCACTTTTATGGCTGGCTTCTTCGCTGTTGCCATCATTCTGGCTCTGGGCTTCATGGGCAACATGGTCCAGTCCAACTCCATCGGTGATGCCTTCTACACCGCTTTCGGTGTTCCCAAGATTGCTGCGGGTATCGTTGTGGCAGCTGTTTCCGCATTCATTTTCCTGGGCGGTGTCAAGCGCATCGCTGCCATCACTGAGAAGCTGGTTCCCATCATGGCCATCTTCTACATTTGCGGCGCACTCATCGCCATCGGTATGAATGCCCAGAATATCCTGCCTGCTCTGCAGTCCATCTTCGTGGGTGCTTTTACTCCCCAGGCTGTCATGGGTGGCGCTATCGGCATCAGCATTAAGGAAGCTGTCCGCTTCGGTGTTGCCCGCGGCCTGTTCTCCAACGAAGCCGGTATGGGCTCTACGCCCCATGCCCATGCTATGGCTAAGGTAGAAAAGCCCCAGGATCAGGGTGCTGTAGCGATGGTCGGTGTTTTCATTGATACCTTCATCGTGCTGACTCTGACCGCACTGGTGATCCTGACCTCCGGCATGCTGGGTACCACCGGTGCTGACGGCCAGATGCTCACCGCTACCGCTCTGGCTCAGGCTGCCTTTAATAACTCCTTCGGTTCCTTCGGCAACGCTTTCGTTGCCATCTGCCTGCTGTTCTTCGCCTTCTCCACCATCGTCGGCTGGTATTTCTTCGGTAAAAGCAACGTCAATGCTTTGTTCAAGGGCAGCAAGAAGGCTACTTTCCTCTATGGTGTCATCGCTCTGGTGTTTATCGTTGTTGGTTCTTTCCAGAAGGTGACCCTGGTTTGGGATATGTCCGACATGTTCAACGGCCTGATGGTCATTCCCAACCTGCTGGCAGTTCTGGCACTCAGTGGCATCGTTGCTAAGTTTGCAAAGGACGACACTTATCTGGGTAAGGAATAAAACAATAAGGTAAGATTCTAGTATGCAGAACTACACCCCATCTCAAAAGATGGGGTGTTTTTTGTATATACCTCTGCATTAAACTGTGATAGCGGCTATGTACTGTACGGTCTGCACATGACCCATTGCAATACGGTTCTGCCGATCATACTTCGCACTTCGTACGGGCCACATCTTCTTAGGCCTGGGCCCGCCCACGGAGCCGGCCTCGCGGGAGGTGAGGTCGCCATTGTAGCCCTGCTTCAGGTTGACGCCCATTTCCTGAGCAGCCTGCATCTTGAACTTGTCCATAGCTTCCCGGGCCTGGGGAACGTTCAGTTCGTTGCTGTTTTTCATAGTGATTCTCTTCCTTTCCGTTTCTTTTCGCGGGTTTTCTCCGCAGTCATAGGTTGCGCCGAAACGGCCGGGAAATGTGTGGATTTTTGAGGGAAAGGTGGGGGAGAATGGAAAAACAAAACTTATTGACTGGCTCACAGCTGTCGAGGTCATGGATCTACCTGAATTCGACCACTGCACCAATGCATATCACAATTGGTTTCAAGAAATCCTGAACTCCATTTTGTGATATTAATTCATAATGAATTTAATGTTAAGTTTTCGTGCAAACTGTTGATTTCTTCGTGCAAATAGCATATACTGATTGTACCAGCTAGAAAGGGGATGATCGTATGGCTGGAGCGACGACGAATATCAGCATTCGCATGGATTCTGATTTGAAAGCACAGGCCGATGTGCTTTTTGGAGAATTGGGCATGAACCTTAGCACTGCTTTCAACATTTTTGTGCGGCAGGCGTTGCGGGAAGGCGGTATCCCGTTTGAAATTTCTCTGAATCAGCCCAACAAAGAGACGATTGCCGCTATGTTGGAAGCGGAAAGGATTGCAAAGGACCCGTCCGTCAAGGGATACAATGATTTGGACGAACTCTTTGCAGACCTGAAGGCATGAGAAAGACGAAGTACACGGTCAAGACCACGACCTTGTTCAAAAAGGATTTCAAGCTCGCCATGAAGCGTGGGCTGAATATCGAACTATTGGAAAACGTGATCGCCCTGCTGTCTATGGGAGAACCGCTTCCTGAAAAGAACAAGGATCACGCTTTGACCGGCAATTGGGTGGGACACCGGGAATGCCATATTCTCCCGGACTGGCTGCTGATCTACCGTATTGAAGATGATGTTCTTGTCCTGACGTTAGCCAGAACGGGAACGCACAGCGACCTGTTCAGCAAATAAGCGCAAAGAACGCCGCATAGGAGGTATCCTCCTATGCGGCGATTTTTTCTCACTCCTGGCTTTGACCTAAGTCTGCCCGCTGGAAGCGGACGGTGACGCGGGTCTGGCCGCCGGGGGTGCAGGTGAACAGGGTCAGGTCCCAATCGCCGGTGGTCATGGCTTCTTCGTCGTTTGGTTCCAGGATCTCCTGCTCTACCATTTGAAAGGAGACCACCTGGTCGTCCATATCCGTAAAGAGCAGGGTATCCCCGGGTTGGAGGGTTTTGAGCTTGCCGAAATGGGAAGCGTAGTTGTGGGCGCAGAGGATGAGATCATTCTGGTATAGGGAGCCGGAATAGCGGCAGGGGGCCACTTTGAGATTGGGGTAGCTCCACTGGCTCAGCACCGGCAATTCCAAATCCAGAGATGGGATGCTCAGTACGCCAATATAGTCCCGGCCGTTCACGGTTTTTTCCGGCATCTCCCGCTGGGCATCCAGCAGGTATTCCGGCAGCTTTACCGCCGGGGCTTCTGTCTGCTCCGGGTCAACCCCGGCCTCCGTTGGGGGCTGCTGGGGCAGGGACTGGGTCAGCTCTGTGATGACCTGCTGGGCAGCGTCTCCGGCTCTGCGGGACTCCTGGCCGTTATAGGCCCATAGAAACAGGGCCGCTGCCAGCAGCAGCAGCCCCGTATTGATCCAAATTCTTCCTGGGTCAGTCTTCATCCCCGGCCCTCCTGCGGCGGAACAGCCCCACCACAATGCAGCCCAGCCCGCCGCAGACCAGCACCGGCACCGGCCACCACAGCTGGCCGGTCTGGGGCAGCTTCTTGCCGCCGGGGAAGGTGGGGTTCGTTGCAGGGCTGGTGGGCTTGGTGGGCACCTCCCGTTCCAGGTCGGTTTTCGGCTGACTGGCCACGTCATATTGGTATTCCCCCTCATAGAGGTAGGGAAGGCTCACAAGGAAAGGCTCTGTTTTGCCGTACCCGGCAGGGGCGGTTTTCTGCACCGCCAGATACAGGCCAAAGGGCAGGGAAGAAAAGGTCACTTTGCCGTCTTCCCCCACCTTCTGGGGGAGGGCAGTCACCGGGGTCAGCTTGCTTTCCAGCTTGAGAAGCTCCCCTGCCAGTTCCGGGGACTGGATGTCTCCAAACTGAGGCATGTCTTCCCGGATGGCCTCTACGGGGACAAAGGAATAGTTGCCGTCTTCCTCTGCCACATCCCCCACTTTGTAAAGGGCCAGAGTGCCCCCTGGGAGGGCTTTTCCCTGATAGGTCATGGTCACAGTGATGCTGCAATGGCCGTCTTTTTGTTCATCGGGCACCGGGTGGGCGGCGGCAGACAGGGGCAGACAGGCCAGGAGCAGCAGCGCAAGCAGACTTTTCAGATGTTTTTTCATCACAAACCTCCTATTTCTTTCTGCGCCGGGGCAGCAGCAGCAGCAAAAGCAGCACAAGCAATATGGGAATGGCGACGATGGGGGCCACCAGCATGGGCTCTATCTGGACAGCGTCGGCGGTGACCCGCACGGTTTTGACTTCCTCGATATTGTCGATGCGGTGTCCGCGAACCAGCAGCCGGTGGGTATTGATGCCGTAGGGGGTGCAGGTCACCAGGGTGCAGTAGTCCTGGCCTTCTACAATTTCCAGTGCGGCGGTATCCTGGGGCTCTACGATGAGGATCTGGTCTACCTCATAGGTCAGGATCTCATCCAGCACCCGCAGGAGAAAGATGTTCCCCTCCCGGAGCTTGTCCAGGTTGGTGAACAGCTTGGCGCTGGGCAGCCCCCGGTGACCGGAGAGGACGCAGTGGGTGCTCTCCCCGCCCACCGGCAGGCTGGTCCATTCCAGATGGCCCACGGCCACCTGCAAAACGGTGTCCTCCGTGCCGTGGTAAATGGGCAGGCTCACGTCAATTTCGGGAATCTCGATATAGCCCATGATCCCCTGACCGGAGATGTCCAGCAGGCTTTCGTATTCGGCCTTCTGCTCCTGGGAGAGGAGGAAGCTGTTGCTGCGGTTGAGCAGGTTCCGGTTATAGGCCCTGGCGGCGTCCCAGATGGCATCATAGCTGGCGTTGTCGAGAGCGGCCACGTTTTCGGCGTAGGTGGTAATGGCCTTGGTCTGGTGGAGTGCGTTCCAGTAGTCACTGACGGTGGGGTACAGCAACAAGGACAGCCCTATCAGCAATATGAAAAGCAAAACAATGGTTGACAGATGTTTTCGCATACAGGGTTCTCCTTGTGGCTGCGTGCCGGGGAGGAAGGCTCCCCGGCACGGGTTTTGAGGGTATCGCAGAAACGGTTCCGCGGCAGTGCCCCGGTTAGATCTCGCTCTGGCTCATGCGCTTCTTGGTGACCAGCAGCACCCCGGCCCCCACGACCAGGACAGCGCCCAGTACATAGAAGATGGTGGTGCCCATGCCGCCAGTGGAGGGAAGGAGGGTACCGGCCTGGTTCTCGACCTTAGCGGTAACAGTAAGCTTTGCGGTATCCGTGCTGCTGCCCGCTACCGTAACTTTATGAGGCTCAGTCAGCTGATTGTAGCCGTCGGGAGCCTTGGTTTCTACCAGATAGTAGTCGCCGTTGTCAAGGCCATTGAAGTAGGCCGCGCCATCATTGTCGGTTGTCTCGACAGTGGCAGCAGTCATGTCCTTAACCCATTCGACCTTCTTATCGGTCTCATTCCACTTGTAGTACAAGGTAGAGCTTCCAGTCTCAGAGATTACTTCCTTATACAGGACAAATTGTGCGTTAGGCAGCTTGGTGTCTTCCTTGCCGGCCTCATACTTGTCGATAACGATCTTGGCGCTGTAGACTTTTACAATTTCTGGGGGCGTGGTGGTCTTACTCTCCGAATCGGTAGGATTGTTGCTGTAGGTCAATTCTGCCTTGTTCTCCGAGACCACCGCAATTGCCTTTTCATTGACGGTAGCGTTATAAGTAACTACGATGTCATCGCCGACTTTGCAGTTTATGACCTTAATGGTCACCTTGAACGTATTGGGAGCGGTTGTAGCTTCATAGGTGATCGTGCACTTGTCGGTGTCAGCGGTCACATCAGCACTTCCAACCTTTACCGCAAGGCTGTTCCGGTTAAAGGTCAATCCATTGCTCATGGTATCGGTGATTTCGTAGGTATACTTGTCAAATCCCGTAGTATCAGGTACCTTGCCTTTGATGGTGTAGGTGACGATCTGACCCACCTCCACGTCGGTTGCGTCGGCTGTCTTCTCAAAGGGCATGTCGTTCTTATCGTGGATGGTGACAGTCGGGTTGGTAGTGGTCAGGTTGCACAGAGCACCGCTGGCACTGGCGACGAAGTAGTAGCCCAGGTCGAGGCCGGAAACAGTGACAGAGCCAGCATCTCCGGACAGTGTCTGTCCGGCCTTGCCATTGATAGCCTTCTTCAACGCCGCGGCAAAGTCGGGTGCGCTGAAGCCGTTGCCGGTAGTAACGACATAAGTATCACCACCGTTGACCTGGGTCAGCTTCAGGCCATTCCCCTCTGTAGCAGCATAGGCAGCGACAGTGTCGTACCAAGGGTTGCTGCTGCCGATGGTGTAAGAATAGTGATCCTGATCGTCGTAGACGACATCAAAAATCTTGTAGGCGGTATAGGTCTGGTCTTTAACGGGATTCGCAACGGTAATGCTGCCCGTGCCGGTGGTTCCAGTTGTCTCATCGGCGGCAACTGTGACGGCCAGGGCGAAGACCATGACCAGGGCCAGCAGGAGGCTGGTCAGTTTTCTTGCGTGCTTCATTTTTCGTGCTCCTTCTTTTATCATCATTTTGAATTTGAATGGTGGCTTTCCGCGTATCAGGAAGATGCTTCATCCTCCTTTCGGCGCTTGCAATAGATATACATCAGGGTCGCCGCGCCGAAGATCAGCGCCAGGCCGCCTGCGGTATAAGAGGTTGTCCCGGCCCCGCCGGTGTTGGGAAGCTCGTAGCCCCAGGAGATGTCGCGGACGGTCACCGACAGCACCTTCGGGTCGGTGCCGCTGACGGTCAGGGGCGTTCCGGTTTCCCCGGTTTGTGTCAGCGTTCCGTCCGGGTTCTCCGTGGCCGGGTAAAGCGTCGCGTTCTCGTCCCTGACTTCCAGAATCCAGGGGCCTGCCGTCATGTAACCGGAGGGGGGCGTTGTCTCACGGAGTTCGTAAGTCGCTCCCCGCCGGATGCCGGTAAAGGTCGCAATGCCGTCTTTACCGGTGGTGGCCTTCACGGGGGGTTCTGTCCCCGGTTCTTTCAGGGTGAACTCTGCGCCTTCCAGCAGCTTCGAAGCGTCCACGCTGTCCGTCTTCGTGATTTGCAGATTCAGCTGGGTGGTCATGGTGTTTGTAAAGGCGTCTCCCTCCAGCACCAGGGAATAAGACCCATCCGAATTGCTCCCGTGCCCAACCGCGTCCCCGGTCTCCGTGGAGCCGGTGTCGGCGGCGGTGTTCGACAGGACATTACCGTTAGCATCGAACAGAGCTTCTTTTCCCGGTGCATAGGGGACATTTGTAATATCCTTTGTTTTCTTCGCATCAGAACCAATGTTGAAAACATAATTGTATATACCCCTTCCGGTAACAGGAAGGTCGTAATAGTAAGAGCCGTCCGTATCATCCTTGTTCATCTGTATTCCCGGCCATGTTGTAAGCGGGTTACTCGAATCGGCCCATACGTGCATGTGCAGGTTATCCCAGCCTTCCTCCTTCTTAAAGCGAACCCTGAACGTCCCCGTCTGGGAATCCCCCCCGGAGCCGGAGGAACCGCCGACTTCTTTGCCATCGACAGAAACAGACTTCACATAGTAGCTTGTGAACTTCACATCCAAAAGGGAAACGGTTTTCTCCGCAACTGTCACCTGAATCGTATGTTTCGTCGTATCATAGGTGACATCCGTACGGTCACCCTTGATCTCGCTGAGCGTGTAGGTATAGACTCCGGCCTTAGAAAACTCTATGTCTTGAAACGTAAATTCACCGGTAGTACCATCGGCTGTTGCCGTTCTGACATCCGTGTCAGTGCTGCCTTTCAACTGGAACTGGAACTGGAAGTCCGCCAGCCCCTTCTGCCGTTCGCCGTCCTTGAGCAGGGCCTTGGTGCCGGTAATGTCCAGTTCCGGCGTGGCCGTTACCACTTTGGTTTCACCCGGGTCACCCAGAATCAGGCCGCCGTTGGTCATAATGCCGCCGCCATGAACGCCGGAACTGTTGCCGGTGATAATGACCCTCGCGGCACTGACTGCTTGGCCCTTGGCGGTGTCATCTGGGTTTGCAGTTAATCCGAACAGATACTTTGCAGCCGCATAGCCGGTCCTGCCGATGGAAACAGGCTTCTCGTCACAGCTTCCCTTCCAGTTCGCCGCCCCGCTGCCAGCCATCAGACCGGTGACAAGAGAAATAGGCTCGTTTGCACCATTGCTATTACGGACACAGAAGTAATCCTGGTAGCCATTGTTCATCATAAAGACTGGACTTTTTTGCGCCAAAGAGCGATCATAATCTTTGCCGTTACCACCGACAGACATTTGTGTGCCGGAAGCCTCATTCCCGTAAATGGCCGCACCGTCTTCATTGACGATCAGGGTCTTGCCCGTAGGGCAGGCACCCACACCGCCGCCAAAGCCGCCCGCTTTATTGTTCGTGATCAGCGCATCCATGACTGACAGATGGCCACCTTCCTGCACGAAAATACCGCCGCCGCCCCAGTCGTCCGTGGTAAGCGTTTTGTTATTGGTAATATATACTTTTCCCTCTGTTCGAATCACGCCGTAGGTACCGCCGTTGTCACCGCCGCCGATACGAAGGCCGCCGCCCTCGCCATATTGGGCGCAGTTAGCGGCAATGGTGCCGCCGGTCATCTTAAAATTGACTCCACCATCCCCTGCATAGTAGCCCGCATAAATGCCGCCTCCTGCCAGAGTGGAAAAGTTGCCGGTCACATAGCCGCCGGACATCTCCATGGTAGAACCGTTCGCCAGAGCAATACCGCCGCCGCCGTGGGTGTTGTTCGTATCGATCGGGCAACCTGTACAATCACAACTCTTAGAGTTGTTGGTCACATAACCGTTGCCGGACAGTTTCAGCGTGCCGCTGTTGACATAGATACCGGCACCATCGTCGTCGTGTCCATTGAAGACCCCATTGCCCGTCACCGCACCGCCGGAGATGGTCAGCTCTCCGCCTACGACGTAGATACCGCCGCCGAAATTGCCACAGTTGGCCGCAACAACACCGCCCTGGATATTCACCGTACCTCTCACCGCACCGCTGCCGACGTAGATACCGCCGCCGGGCATGTCGTCACTGCCGCCGCCCACAATATAGCCGCCACTTACGTTCAGCGTACCGTCCTCCACATAGACAATATGTCTGACGCCGGTGCCTTGGAGTACACCGCTCTTTAGTTCCAATGTACCGCCGTTCTCAACCTTGATTACCTGATCAGAACCCTCCTTACACAGGATCTTTCCTGCGTTGGCGAGGGGGACTTTATGCTTTATCAGGGTTTCCGTGGTACCGGTGCCATTGGCCGTGGATTCTGTGATGTAATAGGTCAGGGTAGAACCGTCTTCACTCAGGCTTGCCGTATTGCCGTAAGGGTTGCTGCCGCCCAGGTCCACGGTCTCCTCCGAAGGGGCTTGCGAGTCCATAATGGTGAGCTTTGCACCGTATTGCACGACAAAGCACTGATGGTCCTTGCTGATGGTCAGGGTATGCCCATTCAAGTCAATGGTGGTGTCCTTTGTAATGGTCACCTGGCCAATATTCTCGGCCGTCTGAACATCACCGGCCAGTGTATACTCACCACCGGCTTGGAAAGTATCTGCCAGGATCGTACCCGATAGGTCTCTGGCGGCCACAAGCGAAATCGCATATGTAGAGAAATGCTCCGTAACCATAGCCACGTCGCCGGTTTCGGTTTTCTCCGCCTCCATGTCGGTGACTTCCTGGGCCTCCGTATCGATATGGTAAACCTTGGGATAAAGCCCCTGGGTATCCAGGCCGCTGAAGGTCACGGTGACGGGGCCCACCGGCTCGATCTCCTCCTCGCCGTGCCACAGGGCAATGTCCAGCAGGAAACGCTGCTCCGGCTCGGCGCCTTCCTCCGCCGGAAGCTGCTCCCGGATGGCCTTGCCCTGTTCCTCCGCCACCTCTGCCGCAGTCAGCGTGATCTCACTGACCGGGAAGGGCAGGGAGGCGCTGTCGCCGGTAACGGTCACGGTGATGCCGGATTCGGTCTGGGCCGTCAGGGTGAATGCCTTCGCTTGCTCCGGCAGGCTGCCATAGTAGCCGAGGATCGTGGGATCCTCTAGAGCGTAGGAGCGCTGCTGAACGGCACCATCGGCATCTCCCGCAATGACGGTGATGCCGGAGGGCGCGCCCTCCTCTCCTGCCGTGACCTCTGCCACAATGGCCACCCAGTCCGCAGTGCCGTCTCCGTCCCGGTCAAAGAACACCAGTTCTCCGGGAGCCGCCTCATGGGACTGGGCCGGTAAAAACGCGTCTGCCAGCGCCGCGGCCCAGCTGCCGCAGTCTTTGTCCGTGGGGATATTCTCTGCGCCCCCGTAGTGCAGGCAGAAGGCCGCAAACAGGGCGTTCCAGTCGCCGTAGGGATCGCCCTTCCAGGCGCCGTAGCGGGTATAGCCCATGGGGGTCTGCCCGTCTTCTGCCACGGCATAGTTTCTTGTACTCTCGGCATAGCCCAGCTGGCTTCTGGCAATGGCCAGGGCATCCAGCCGCCAGTCACCGGTGAGGGTCACATCCCCAAAGGTCTGCTCCCAGATTTCCGCCGTCTCCACATCCGCTGTAGGGTCTGCGTAACAGCCCAGGCTGTGGGTATGCTCCTCCAGGGTGCAGGTCAGTTCTCCCTGCTCATCCCGGCAGCTTTCCCCATGGGTATGGGATTCTTTCCCGCAGAATACCGCTTCTTCCGGCTCGGTGGCGGTGCAAGCCTCGCTGTGGGTATGCTCCTCCATCCCGCAGGTCAGAACCTGATTCCAGGAATAACACGCGTCCGTGTGCTGATGGGCCGGTTCTTCTGTCTGACCGCAGATCAGCTGCCGGGATACTCCGTAGCACGCCTCCCCATGGACATGCCCCTCAGACTCCTCCTGACCGCAGATCAGATTGCCCTCCTGGTCATAGCATTCTGCTCCGTGTGTATGGCCGGTGCTTTCCGACATACCGCACACCAGATCCTGGGTTTCCTGATAGCATTCTTCGGTATGGGTATGCTGAGGCTCTGTGGACTGGGTGCAGATCAGGTCTCCCTGCACCGAGGTATAGCAGGCCTCTGTATGTGTGTGCTCCGGAATTTCGCACTGCTTTTCCAGCGTAATGGCTGGCAGGATCAGAGCATAGGTCGTGCAGAACACAACCGCTGCCGCCAGACAGGTCATAACCTGATACCAACGCCGCTTGTGCCTATGGGCACTGGCATATGGCTCAGCATCCTGCAGGAGCAATTTATCCATCCGACAATTCCCTCCATCCTATTTCAGTTTTCCGAATTCGCGCAAGGGGAAAACCCGGAATACAATTTTTCCGACGATCTGTTCCTCCGACACACAGCCGATCTCCGTATGCCGGGAATCCACAGAGGTGGACCGATGGTCTCCCATACAGAAGTACCGATTATCCGGCACCTGATAGGGAAGCTCAATATTGCTGCCGCCTAGGGATTTCTCCGTCAGATAGGGCTCCTCCAGCAGTTTGCCGTCCACATAGACGTTTCCGCTTTCATCGATATCCACCCACTGACCGGGACCGGCAATGCAGCGCTTTACCAGGATTTTGTTTCCCAGATAAAAGGCCACCAGATCCCCCGGTTCAAAATCCGAGCCTTTCACCGAAACAACAATATCTCCTTCGTTCAACGTCGGCGTCATGGACCCTCCGTATATTTGCAGAACCGGCATCCAGATCGTAGCGACAAGAACGGCAACCGCCGCCACGACAATCAGCATGTAAAGGGTGCTGCGCAGAACGGCGCGGTATCGCGAACGGTACTTTACCCGCTTCAGCTCTGCTGCAAGCTGCTCCACGCTGGGGTAATCCACCGGCTCTTTCCGAATAGGTTTCATTTTGCGCTTCCGCTCTCCTCTGCCATGCGGCGAATATTTCCCAGATACTCCCTGGCTGCTCTGTCTGCCGCCTCAAATACGCCGTTCAGCTGCAGGGCCGCCTCTGCCATGGAACCGGCACGGTCCTGAATGAGCTTCCGATCTGACAATTCCTTCCGGGCCTGCTGTAATTCCTCTGTCAGCCTTTCGTTCTCTATTGTCCGTGTGATCAGCATTTCAAGCAATTCCCTGCGGCTGAGTCTGCGCAGTTCCTTTTCTGTCATAAGCTTCTCCTCTTTCTCATGGTCACTGGATCTTTCAGAACACTTTGCTTTGTGCGCACTCCTGAAAACAAGCCAATCTTGTATGAATCTTTTACGCGGCCGCACAAATACACAACAAAACCTTTCGGGCAGTATTATATCACTTCCGTTTTTTAAAGTCCACTTTTCCCGGGCATTTTTTAATAAATAACCATTGTTTTATGAAATGCGCTATATTTCATGCTCAAAATTTGTGCAGTCTGCCGCGTAAAAAAATTACGCCTGTCTTGCATTTTCTGCAAATCTCGTCAGGTATATCATTGTGTGGCAAAACCCGGATGTTAAACTGAAAGACGGGACAAAGTCCATAGGTAAAAAGGTTCCCTTTCCCGTTCCTTTCGCAACATTATCCGGGGGGATAGATTATGCCGAAAGCTTAAAAATAATTGTATCATAAATGTTGTATTGTCTCACAATAAATGATATAATACTGATACAAAATATTTAGCAGAGAGGTGAGCGAAAATGGAGCAGTTGATCCGCTACCTGCGGACGATGTTTGGCCCGCAGATGTTTTTGGAAAACTACAATAGATACGACAACTTACCGCTGTATCTTACCGAAAACTATCAGTTGTTTTCTTTGCAAATTGGTGAAGAGCGGTATCTATTGGTTAAGCCCAAGACCGCGATGGATTTAAGAATGGAAACGCTAAAGAAGCAGCTGAAGCAAATTCAAAAGTATACAAACCTTTCGCCGGTTCTACTGCTGGAGAATCTGCGGCTGAATCAGAGAAATGCGCTGGTGCAATCGGGAATCGCCTTTCTCGTTCCGGAGAAACAGCTATATATCCCGCATTGCGCAATGAATTTGACGGAGACAGAATCCGTTGCTCAGGAATATGGGGAACAGTTTGCTGTCGCAACGCAAGTGGTTTTTATCTATTTGCTGCTAAACAAAATCAAAAAAACAAATGCCCATCAACTCAGCGAATGGCTCCCATATTCTGTAGCTTCCGTCAATCGAGCTTTGAAAGAATTATCTTTCCGCGAACTACTGCGTACGGAAGGCAGCAGCACCAGAAAACAGTACACCATTTCCAGCGGAAGGGAATTTTGGGAAAAGGGAAAACAGTATTTGTTTGATCCGGTGAAAACTCGCCACTATGTTGCAATGAAGTTTGACAATCCGGGATTCCTGATGTCGGGAGATCTGGCGCTGTTTCGGCTTTCTTTTCTGAACGGGACCAGTATCCATTCTTATGCCGCCTCTGCACAGGACTTTCAAAAAATTGAAAAAGCAAAAATTCTCCATGTGTATGACGTATTTGACAGGGATTATTGTGTTATAGAAATCTTTCGGTATGACCCGAAAATGCTGGCAAGTGGAAACTATGTTGATGTATGCTCCCTTTATGCCCAGTTCAAAGACAGCAAGGATGAGCGGGTGCAAATAGAAATAGAAGGTTTGGTGAATGAAATCCTATGGTAAACATTCAAGGATTATATAAATTCAGAGATTTTTTTCAAAAGTATACAGATAATTATGTGTTGATTGGCGGCACCGCCTGTTCGATTTTATTCGATGAAGTCGGTGAAAATTTCCGTGCAACGAAGGTTCAATTCAAGGGCTCCCGCTTGCTGTTTATCGCATCGGGGAATCACTCTGCGTCAGTCATCAATAACGCCGGTCATAATACTGTTTGGTGCTGCAATGAATCCTGCGCAGGAATCCTTTAAGCGAATGAATGCCGGAATTCCTTCTCCGGTTCGATTCAGCAGAACAAATACGATCCTGTTGTTTTTCCGAAATGCCGTGATTTCCAGCTTGTCAGTGTACCGGCTGACCCCGATTCGAACGGAACCGTTCTCGATATAGTGGCTAAAGTGCTTTACATAGCTCTGAAGCTCGCGCTTTATCAGTTGCTTTTGATCCGTGTCATAAAAGAATGGTGCATCGCAGAAGTTCTGCACATGGTTAGGACCGCCCACTTCGTTCAGGACCAGGTTCCAGTCCAGGAAAACGTTCATACCCGCATTCAGATTTCCGATAATGTCATGGGCATACTTCTGTGCGTTCGCCAAATGATCCTCTGCACTGTATTTGCTGAATTCAATGCACGCTTCGGACAGCAGAAGTTTCTTCCCCGGGAAGCGTTCCCGGATCATTTGGAGCGCTTCAAAGTGATCGCCGCTATACCAATGGAATGCAATGCCGGCAACCATGTGGTCTGTCTCTGCATCGATGATGACCTCCGCCCATTCAAAGGCCCGTTCTTTGTTGTGGTCCCAGATATAGATTTCAATGTCATCCAGGCCATGCGCAGCGAGTGATGGCCAGATATAGTCCCGCAGGAATGCCTTTTCCTCTTGAGCCGTGTAAACGCAGGAGTCCCATTTCTGAACGGCCTTTGGTTCATTCTGGAGTGTCAGCATCGTCACATGGAAGCCACGTTTCCGATACTCCTGGATGTATCTGCAGATGTATTCTGCCCAGCGTTTCCAATAACATTCCTTGAGCTTTCCACCGTGATTTCGTTCCCCATTGGTCTTCATGTAAGCAGGTGGACTCCAGGGGGACAGCATGATTTCCAGCTTGCCGCCATACGATTTTTCCGCATCCTCCAACATCGGGAGAATATACTTCTCGACCCGCTCAAAGGAAAAGCCTTCAAGCTGTGCATCGTCTTCATTCCCATCCGCCTCGTAATGGCCGAGTGAAAAGTCGCAGCTGTCGATGGGGATTCGGACAAAGCGGTAGCTCATCTCGCCTTTTCCAAAGTATTCGCCCAGCATCTGCTTTTTTTGTTCCGGGTCCATCAGCGAATAGACATAGGCCGCAGATTCCGTAATGGCACCGCCGAATCCATCCATCTGCTGATAGGTGACCTGGGGGTAGAGATTGATCACCCACTGTTCTCTGCCGCCGTCGTCACAAAATGGGATGACCTGTTCTTCTGCGAGTCTTTCTTTTCCTTCGTAGGTAGTTGAAATCGTTCTTAACTCCATGATGATCTACACCTCTAAGAATCGTTTTATCAGGCTGCCGGGACGGAAGCACGAATGTCAAGCGCCGATCGGCAGCGTATCCATATCCGACTGGTTCATGCCTCGATGGTTTCCGGAACGGTTCTGCTGACTGCCTCGAGGCGTTCAAATACTTTTTTGTAGAGCTTGGCCTGCAATAGGCGGATACGGAAAAGCCGCCCAGCAGCACAATGGCGAAAATATGGAACGTTTTTACAGCAGCTTCTGCAGGGTCAATGAGGCCGCTGACCATCAGAAAAGCATCCAGGCCGATGATTGCAATGCCCAGCAGGGAGAAAAGGTTTCCGTCCCCTCGCGGGGATAAGCTGCATTGGCAAACCTGCATAGAGACTGCGGGGGTGCCGGAGGGAGAAGTTGTAGGAACCTCACAAAGAACATACCACATCTCCTGCCACTATGCAATTGTTTTTGACAATTTAAGAAAAAGCCCGGTTTCAAAAAGGAAAAAAGGAAACCGGGTAAAATGGTGTTATAAAACAATGGAATTTTCTTCCGAACCGTCCTGTTCCTCAAAAAGCTTCGGAATAATATAGCGTTTGCCTGTTACGGCAATGGCAAGCTGCGTCTTGTTGGCATAGCCTGTTTTTTGAAGAATATTGCGGATATGATACTTTATATTGTCTTTTGTATAATCCTGCGGGTAGGAATTCTCCTCCTGCAATCCCTGAATGGCGCGGCGAAACTGCACAATGGCGGAAGCATTTTCTTCGGAAGTAATATTCTGGCGCAGCATCTGCCGTATTGCAGAAACGCCCATGTTCATCTGGTCGTGCAGCCGTGATTTCATATTGAGGATCTCCTGCTCTCTGGTCGCCTCCTGCACATTCTCTGACAGTGTTTTCAGTTCCTGATAAAAGACATTGGCCGGCCTCCGATCCCGTATAGGAAACATGTCCCGCACGCTCACGCTGAAAGCTGCATAGACTGGCCGGAAGAATGCTCTTCGGAGACCTTGGCGAGGTGTTGTAAGTATGCTGCGATTGAATGAGCTTGCCCCGGGCGGTGTGGGGCGTGTGGCGGGGCTGGAAACGGAGGGGGCTATGCGCCGAAGGCTCCTGGAATTGGGGCTGGTGGCAGGTACCCGGGTGCGATGCCTGGGCAGGAGCCCTCTGGGAGATCCGTCGGCCTATGAGATCCGGGGAGCGGTGATCGCTCTGCGGGACAGGGACAGCGCTGGGGTGCTGGTGGAGGGCGAAGCATGGGACTGAGCCGCGCTTCCGTTGGCCATGGAGCTCTGGATGGCCCTAAGACCATAGAAAAGGGCTGCATCGCCCTGGCCGGGAATCCCAATGTGGGCAAAAGCACCCTGTTCAATGCGCTTACCGGTATGCGGCAGCACACCGGTAACTGGCCGGGAAAGACCGTGGCCCTGGCCAGCGGAAGCTGGAATGGGCGGGTGCTGGTGGACCTGCCGGGGACTTATTCCCTGCTGTCCCACTCCCCGGAAGAGCAGGTGGCCCGGAATTTCCTGTGTACCGCCGGGCCGGAACGGGTCGTCGTAGTCTGCGATGCCACTACCCTGGAGCGGAATCTGGTGCTGGTACTGCAGATCCTGGAGATCACCTCCCGGGTGGTGGTCTGCGTCAACCTGATGGACGAGGCGAAGCGCAAGGGCCTTTCCCTGGACCTGAGCCTCCTGTCCCGGCGGCTGGGGATTCCGGTGGTTGGGGGCACTGCCCGGAAAAAGGGCAGCCTGCGCCGCCTGGAAGCGGTGCTGTCCGGAAACCTGCCGGAAAGCGTGCCTGTTTTCGTACCCTATCCCCCGGAAATTGAGGGGGCTGTGGAGAACATTCAGCAGTGCCTGCCGGACGGCACGCTGCCGAAACGTTTTCTGGCCCTGAAGGCCCTGGAGGGAGACCCCACGCTTTTGGAGGATCTTGGCATTCCTCCGGAAGCCCGGCAGGCAGCAGAAAGTGCCAGGAGCACTCTGACCATGACGGATGGGGCGCTGACGGACGCCCTGGCAGCGGCCCCCGTCCGCCTGGCGGAAAAAATCGCCCAGGGCGTCGTGCATCGGGAGAAGACACCCTATTCCCAGCTGGACCGGAGGATCGACCGGATCCTGCTGTCCCGATCCCTGGGCTATCCGGCCATGCTGGCGCTGTTAGCTCTTGTCCTGTGGCTGACATTGGTAGGGGCGAATTCCATATCAGATGGCTTGCAGGGGCTTTTGAACCGAGGGGAGGGCCTCCTTTTGCAGCTTCTGACCGGCTGGGGTGCTCCGGCGTGGCTAACGGGAGCGCTGGTGCTGGGGGCCTGGCGGACGACGGCTTGGGTCTGTGCCGTCATGCTGCCGCCCATGGCCATTTTCTTTCCGCTGTTTACGCTTCTGGAAGATGTGGGGTATCTGCCCCGGGCGGCCTTCCTGCTGGACCGCCCCTTCTGCTGCTGCCGGGGCTGCGGAAAGCAGGCTCTGACCATGTGCATGGGACTGGGCTGCAATGCCGCCGGAGTGGTAGGCTGCCGGATCATCGACTCGCCCCGGGAGCGGCTGCTGGCCATTCTCACCAACAGTATGGTGCCCTGTAACGGCCGTTTTCCCCTGATGATCACCCTGCTGGCCGTTTTTTTCGGCGGGCAGGCATGGCAGCAGGCGGGGCTGCTGACCCTGGTGATCGTCTTTGCCGTGGCGGTGACTCTGGCGGCCACCTGGGGGCTGAGTCACACGGTGCTGCGGGGCGAGCCCTCGGCCTTTGCCCTGGAGCTGCCGCCCTACCGGAAGCCCCAGGTTGGGGCCGTTATCATCCGTTCGGTGCTGGACCGGACGCTGTTCGTTCTGGGTAGGGCCCTGGCTGTAGCCTGTCCGGCTGGGATTGTGCTGTGGCTGCTGGCGAATATTCAAATGAGAAATGGGACGGTCCTGAGCGCCGCTGCCGCCCTGCTGGAGCCCCTGGGCCGAGCCATGGGGCTGGACGGAACGGTGCTGCTGGCATTCATTCTGGGCTTCCCCGCCAATGAGATTGTGCTGCCCATTGCCATTATGGGCTATCGGGCCCAGGAAAGTCTCACCGCAGTGGACAGCGGGAGTCTGCTGACCATTTTGCAATCCAACGGCTGGACCTGGCAAAGGGCGGTGAGTATGCTGCTGTTTACCCTGCTCCACTGGCCCTGCTCCACCACCCTGCTGACCATCCGCCGGGAGACCGGCAGCCGCAAATGGACGGCACTGGCCGCCCTGCTGCCAACGGCGCTGGGTGTGATTCTGTGCTGCCTGTTCACCGCCGTTTTTGGCGCATAACAGCAAAGTCCCCGGGATTTTCACGATCCCGGGGACTTTGCTGTTGGAAATAGAAAGAGAAGAGAGAAGAGAGAGGTCTATCCGTAAAACGAAAGGGAAGCTTGTTTCTTGTGTTCCGCTTTCGTGCCCTTATCATATCTTCCGACTGTGAAAGGAATTTAACGGAAAACGAAACAATTTGGGGATAAACCGTGAATATTCCGTGTCGGCAGTTCAGCCCTGCCCAAGCATGGCGCGCAGGCAGTTGGCTGCGGGGAAATCCTTCTGGCCCAGGCCGTAGCCCATGCGCTCCACGGTCATGAGCGGCATGGGACCAAAGCCGGATACAAACTGCCGGATCAGAGCAGCACCGGTGGGGGTGCACAGCTCCCCTTCGATGTTCCCGGCCCGGATGGGCACCCCCAGCAGCAGCTCTGCCGTGGCCGGGGCGGGCACGGGCAGCAGCCCATGGGCGCAGCGGGTCTTTCCGAAGCCAACCTGTACGGGGGAGGCAACGATTTTCTCCGCTCCCAGCTGCTCCAGAAGAAAGCACACGGCGGTAATATCTGCCAAAGCGTCCATAGTGCCGACCTCATGGAAATGGATTTCCGTCACGGGAACGCCGTGGACATGGCCTTCCGCCTGGGCGATTTTTTCGTAGACGGCCATGACGTTTCCTTTCACGCTCTGGGAGACGTGCAATCCATCAACCAGGGCTTGAATGTCCGCCATAGAGCTGTGGTGGTGCCCGTGGTGGTCGCGATGTTCATGGTGATCGTGGTGATGCGCGTCGCCCTCTTCCTCGCCGTGAATCAGCACCCGCATATGGGTGCCGCGGATGCCGCACTTGGCGCTGTCCTCCGGCTGGAAAACCACCCCCGGCAGCCCCAGGCCGTTCAGCTGCTCCAGAGCCCGGGCCCGGTCCGGCATCAGCTCAAAAAGGGCGGCGGTGAGCATATCCCCGGCAGCGCCCATTCCTAAGTCCAGATAAAGTGTGTTCATTGTGCCTCCTGTTATATGGCCGTGAAACCGGAAAAGGCTCCGATGCTTCTGCGTCAGGGCTGTTACCTTTTGCTTGTCCACGGCTATTTCTCCTTTTGAAGCTCTGCCAGGATCCGCATGTGATCGGCGGCCATGGTTTCCACGGTGTAGGGCCTTATGGTTTCCAGAGCGGCGGCCCCAAAGGCGGCGCTGTGGACAATGGCGTCCGTAATGGCCATCCGCAGGGCCCGGACATCCTCCGGCGGCACCAGAAAGCCGTTCTTTCCGTTTTCAATCAATGTCAGACCGGCGTTGCACATGGTGGTGGTGATAACCCCCAGGCCGCAGGACATGGCTTCGCCCACCACCAGGCCCCAGATATCCTCCCGGGTGGGCAGCACGAACAGGTCCGCCGCCAGGTAATAGCTCTCCAGCTCCTGCTTGGTCTTGAAGCCCACGAAATGCACGTTGGTCAGGTCATTTTCCCGGGCATAGGTCAGGTATTCCTCCGTAGGCTTGCCGCCCACGATATAAACGCCGATGTGCTTATCCAGGGCGTTGACTGCCTGTAAAAGAACATCAAAGCCCTTCCGGGGGATGAACTGTCCCACGGAGAGCAGCATCTTCTCTTCCGGAACGCCCAAGGCCTTCCGCAGAGCCTGCTTGTGCTCCAGGCTGACAGGGGCGGCGAGAATATCACGCTCTGTCAGAGAGGAGAAATGGTAGCGCCGCAGGGCATCGGCCTTTGCGCCGTAGTGCAGGTAGTATTTGTCCAGCTCCTGGCAGGTGGAGAGGTACAGCGTCGCGCCCCGGATGCTCTGGGCCTTGATGCGCTCTTTCAGCCCATCTCCGCTTTTTGCGAAAGCGCCGTCCCCCTCCAGGCAGTAGGGAATCCGGCGCAGCTTACACCAGGAAATGGCCAGAAGCTCCGTAGGTGAGGAATTGCCGCAGATGACGATGGCGTCCCAGCCCTTTTCCAGCCAGGAGATAATACCGGGGCACAGGGCCTTGTCCACATCTGTGGCCTTGCCCTTTAAGAATACGGTTTCGTAATCCCCCTCCTGGGCGGCGGTCCATTTTTCGTCCCGTTCCGCAGAGGCATGGAGCTGGTAGAGCACGGTAAGGCGGCAGCTCCGGCTCAGTGTATTAAAAAAGGCCACCCGATAGGGCGACGGCACGTTGGCCAAAAACAAAATGCGCATTTTCTGACTGTCTTCCACAGGCAAGTCCCTCTTTCTCCCCGCCGAAAACGGGAGCCTCGGTATGTCTTTACATAACAAATTATACCACAGCCCATTTGACCGTGTCAATGAAAACAGAAAATTCCCCGGAAGCAGCGCTTCCGGGGAGAGGAGGCAATCTTAACCTCTTGCCTTATTCAGCTTGTCCGCTTTGCAGAACAGCACATAGCCGATGGCAAACAGGATCACCAGAGTGCCCACGGCGATGCTCTCGTTTTGCAGCTCCTGGCCGAAAATATGGACGGTGGTTCCGGCGGTGAGCTGGCTGATGACGGCAATCAGGGTGGTGCCCAGGAAGGCCGCGCCCTTGCCGCAGATGTCCATCAGGCCGAAGTATTCACCGCTGCGCTCCGGCGGGATGATTTTGCCGAGATAAGACCGGCTCAGGGCCTGAATGCCGCCCTGGAACATGCCCACAAGGACGGCCAGAACCCAGAACTGCCACTGACTTTTCAGGAAGACCGCGAAGAGGGTGATGCCCGTATAGGCCAGGATGCACAGCTTGATCAGCTTGCCGGTGTCCTTCGCAGCGGACAGGCGGCCGAAGAGAATGGCGAAGGGAAAGGCCACAAACTGGGTGACGAGCAATGCCAGCAGCAGCCCTGTGCTGTCCAGGCCCAGGGCCGTGCCATAGGCGGTTGCCATATCGATGATGGTGTAAACGCCGTCAATGAAGAAGAAAAAGGCGATGAGGTAGATGAGAATGTGCTTTTCCTTGCTGGCATCCCGGAAGGTGCGGCCCAGCTGCCGGAAGGTATCCTTGATGGGATGCTGCGCCCGCTCCACATAGGCCTTTTGACGGTAGCTCTTCAGCAGCGGCAATGTGCAGCCCAGCCACCAGACGGCAACCAGCAGGAAGGAGACGGTCATAGCCGTGCCGGCGGACAGGCCAATTTTGTCCCCCAGCAGCACCAGCACCAGGCAGAGAATGAAGGGAATGACGGAACCGATGTAGCCATAGGCGTAGCCCTGGGAGGAGACGTTGTCCATGCGTGCATCGGTGGTGACCTCCGGCAGCATGGCGTCGTAGAACACCAGGCTGGAGGAATAGCCCACCTTGGCCAGAACATAGATCACCAGAAAGGACAGCCAGCTCCAGGCAGCGCCCAGGGCGGCGCAGCCGATGACGCCCAGCAGCATCATGGCTACGAACAGCTTCTTTTTAAAGCCCTTCTGGTCTGCCAGTGTGCCGCAGATGGGGGCGATGAAGGCCACCATCAGTGTAGATACGGAGCCTGCATAGCCCCAGAAGGCCAGATACTGGCTTTCGTTCAGTCCGCCTGCGCCTGCCAGGGAATTAAAGTAAATGGGAATCAGGGTGGATACCAGCAGGATGAAGGCGGAGTTGCCCACATCGTAGAGAATCCAGTTTCGTTCCAGGGTCGTGAGCTTAAATTTTTTCTCCATAGTGACTTCCTTTCTTATCCGAAGGTGGGGTCAAATTCCGGACCCAGAGGGACCCCGTCTTTCAGAGCATCGGCCAGCTGGGCTGCCAGGGCGGGAAAATCCGCCAGAGCTGCGGAGTAGGCTTCAAAAATGGGTTCGTCCAGGTGGGCATACATGGGATTGGGGCCAACGGTCATGAGAAAGGCCCGCCCCCGTCTGCCGCCCAGTCCCAGAAGCCGCTTGGCAAACCGCCGGTTCCGGGATGTGGCCACATGGTGCACATTGGCCAGATTCCGGACGCACCAGCCGAAGGCCCGGGGGGAGAGATCCTCATACAGCGCCGCAGCGGTGGCCCGCTCGCCCCGGGTCATGCGCAGAGATTTGTAGTAGTCCTGCAGGTGGGGCGGCAGTTTCCCGTCCTTTTGCAGCAGGAATCGGTCAAATTCCGTCTCCAGCTCCATGTGGTCCAGGTCAGCCTCCTCTGTGGCGGCATTGATCAGGGGATGGCAATGGGAGTCCAGGCAGTAGTGGGCCAAAACGCCGAAGAGATAGGCGGCGGCCCCTTCCGAGGGGGCGGCGCGGTAGCGCACCAGGGCTGCCTCGAAAAAGGCTTTTCCGGTCATGGCGTGGCAGTGATGGCCCTGCTTGTCCACGGCATTTTCCACCAGGGGATTGTAGTAGAACAGGGGGTCCGGCCCCTGAGTGCCGACGTTATAGAGCTGGGTCAGATTTTTGGCTGCGGCCCGGTAGGGCGTAGGGATGGCGGACAGGACCTCCCAGCCGAAGCGAAGATGGGCATAGGCAGAGGGCATTGTATCACCTCATTCGTTTTTCTTTTCCCATTGTAGCGCGTTTTTGGCAGAAAAACCAGCTTTATTTTTGTAAAATTCCATTTACGCAAATCCCGCATTTGCCGCATTGCAAAGAAAATGGAAATGTGATATAATAGAAAATCAGGAAATTTTCAGAATCTTCCCAGGAAAAAGGAAGAAAATGAAAGGGAATGAAGATAGTTATGGAAACTGAAAAAATATACTATGCCGATTGCCATTGCGCAACTTTCCGGGCCCGGGTGCTGGAATGCAGCGAGACGGAGGGAGGCTTTGCCGTTACATTGGACAGAACTGCCTTCTATCCCCTGGGCGGCGGTCAGGCGGCGGATACGGGCACCTTAGGCGGCGTCCGGGTGCTGGATACCCGGGAGGAGGGGGAGAAAATCGTCCACCTGTGCGACGGCCCCTTGACCGTGAGCAGCACCGTGGATGGGCAGATCGATTATGAGGCACGGTTTGTCCGGATGCAGCAGCACACGGGGGAGCACATCGTTTCCGGCATTCTCCACAGGCTGTACGGCTGCCACAATACTGGCTTCCACATGAATCAGACCGGCATTGTCATTGATTTTGACGCCGTGATCCCGGCGGAAAAGCTGCCGGAAATCGAGCGAGAGGCCAATGAGGCCATCTGGAAAAACATCCCCCTGCACATCTGGACCCCCGGTCCCGAGGAGTTGAAGAAGGTCCCCTACCGGACCAAGCGGGCCCTGCCCTGGCCGGTGCGGATCGTGGAGGTGCCGGGCTTTGATATCTGCGCCTGCTGCGGCGTCCATGTGGCGGCGACGGGCGAGATCGGGCTCATCAAGCTTCTCTCTGCCATTCCCTGCCGGGGCGGCACCCGCATCGAAATGGCGGCAGGCCGGGCGGCCTTTGATCTGATGAATGCGGTGTTCGACCAGAACCGGCAGGTTTCCCGGCTCCTCTCTGCCCAGCTGACCCAGACGGCTCAGGGGGCGGAGCAGCTGCTGGACACCCTGAACGGCTGGAAATACCGCTCAGGGGCTCTGGAGCGGCAGCTCTTTGCCTATCAGGCGGCGGCTATGGAAGGAATGGGGGACTGCTTCTTCTTTGCGGACGGCCTGAATCCCGAGGGCTTGCGGAATTTAACAGACCAGGCTTCCGCCAAAACCGGCGGCATTGCGGCGGGATTTTCCAGGAATGAAAACGGCTTCCACTATTGCCTGGCCCTGCCCGGCGGCGATCTGCGGGGGCTGAACAGGGAGCTGACCGCCGCCCTGAATGGCCGCGGCGGCGGCAAGCCCAATTTCCAGCAGGGCAGCGTGAAGGCAGAGGAGCGCGAAATTCAGGCGTTTTTTGCGGGAAAGGGCTTTAAAAAGGGAAAAATCTGACCCTAATCTTCCCCTGCGGGGAAGGGGGACCGCCGCAGCGGATCTGATCTCCTATAGCTGCCGGTGGCAGCTATGCTATAATTTATGGATGAGGGGTGTTGTGGGAGAGGGCAGTGCGTGACTTGAGTTGCCCTTTCTTACCGCTCTCTCCTATAACGCCCCTCCTCAGTCAGGGCTTCGCCCTGCCAGCTCCACTTTTTATGGTATAGCTGCCACCGGCAGCTATTTTGAATTAGATTCGCTGCGCGACGCACCGCCCGGAGGGGAAGCCTTCTTGCTGAGATTTGCCGCGTTTGTTCACAAAATACTCTATATTTTTTGATTGCCATATGTTATAATGCATTGAATTATAAGAAAATGGAAGAAGCTCCGGGGATCATCCCCGGAATTTGAAAGGAGAGATGTCCAATGGGACTGATTACCAAGCTCTTTGGAACCCGTTCCCAGCGTGAGCTGAAGAAGATTCAGCCTACGGTGGATGCCATTCTGGCGCTGGAATCCGAATATAAAGCCATGAGCGAAGAGGCCCTGAAGGCCAAGACCGAGGAATTCAAGCAGCGCTATCAAAACGGCGAAAGCCTGGATGCATTGCTGCCCGAGGCCTTTGCGGCCATCCGGGAGGCTGCGGACCGGGTCATCGGCCTGCGGCCCTATCCTGTGCAGCTCATCGGCGGCATTGTTCTGCATCAGGGCCGCATTGCCGAGATGAAAACCGGTGAGGGCAAGACTCTGGTGGCCATTCTACCGGCCTATCTGAATGCTCTGACCGGCCGGGGCGTGCACATCGTCACCGTCAATGACTACCTGGCCAAGTACCAGAGCGAGTGGATGGGCAAGGTCTATAAGTACATGGGCCTGACCGTGGGCTTGGTGATTCCAGGCATGACCCCTCCCGAGCGGAAGGTGGCCTACGCGGCAGACATCACCTACTGCACAAACAACGAGCTGGGCTTTGACTACCTCCGGGACAATATGGCTATCTACAAGCAGGAGCTGGTCCAGCGGGGCCATGCCTTTGCCATTGTGGACGAGGTGGACTCCATCCTCATTGATGAAGCCCGTACTCCCCTGATCATCTCCGGCAAGGGCGAGGATTCCTCTCAGCTCTACCAGATGGCGGACAAGTTCGTCTCCACCCTGCGCAAGCAGGTCTTTGCCAAGACCGAGGACAAGGAGGAGAAGGACGACCTGGACTGCGACTACTATGTGGACGAGAAGTCCCGCACCGTCTCCCTGACCGCCGAGGGTATTGCCAAGGCGGAGAAGTTCTTCGGCGTGGAGAATCTGGCGGATGCGGAGAACACCACCCTTTCCCACCACATCAACCAAGCCATGAAGGCCCGGGGCCTGATGAAGAAGGACATCGACTATGTGGTCAAGGACGGCGAGATCATCATCGTGGATGAATTCACCGGCCGACTGATGTACGGCCGCCGGTACAACGAGGGCCTGCACCAGGCAATCGAGGCCAAGGAAGGCGTCACCGTTGCCAGTGAGAGCAAGACCCTGGCCACCGTCACCTTCCAGAATTTCTTCCGGCTCTATGACAAGCTCTCCGGCATGACCGGCACCGCCCTGACGGAGCAGGAGGAATTTGAAGCCATTTATAATCTGGATGTGGTGGAGATTCCCACCAACCGCCCCGTTATTCGAATTGACCATCCTGATGTGGTCTACAAGACCGAGGCCGGCAAGTTCCGGGCCATTGTGGAGCAGGTGAAACAGTGCCACGCCAAGGGTCAGCCTGTGCTGGTGGGTACCATCTCCATCGAAAAGAGCGAAATCCTCAGCAAGATGCTCAAACGGGAGGGCATCCCCCACAATGTGCTGAACGCCAAGTACCACGAGATGGAGGCCCAGATCGTGGCCCAGGCCGGTAAGCTTGGGGCTGTGACCATTGCCACCAACATGGCCGGACGTGGTACGGACATCATGCTGGGCGGCAACGCGGAGTTCCTGGCCAAGGCGGACCTGCGCAAGCAGGGAAAGCCCGAGGAGCTCATTGCCGAGGCGGATTCCTTCGCCGAGACCACAGACCCCGAAATTCTCGCCATTCGGCAGGAATACAATGACCTTCTGAAGCAATACAAGGGCCATATTAAGGAAGAGGCCGAGAAGGTCCGTGCTTCCGGCGGCCTGTTTATCATCGGCACCGAGCGCCATGAGTCCCGCCGGATCGACAATCAGCTGCGGGGCCGTTCCGGCCGTCAGGGTGACCCCGGCGAGAGCCGGTTCTACCTGAGCCTCCAGGATGACCTGATGCGCCTGTTCTCCTCTGACCGGATCATGGGCATGATGGATTCTCTGGGCCTGGACGAGGACACCCCCATTGATGCGAAGATCCTCTCCGGTGCTGTGGAGAATGCCCAGAAGAACGTGGAAAGCCGGAACTTCAAGGCCAGAAAGAGCGTCCTGGAATATGACGACGTGATGAATACCCAGCGTGAGGTCATCTATGCCCAGCGCCAGAAGGTGCTGGACGGTGAGGACCTGCGGGAGAATATCCTGACCATGCTGCGCTCCGTCCTGGAAACCACGGTTTCCTCTGCCCTGAGCCAGCACGGCGGCATTGCCAATGAGGAGGCTCTGAAGGAGCTGTCCGTTCAGCTGGAGGGTATTTACTTCGTCAAGGGCACGCTCCAGAGCCGCAAGGCTGAGCTGGAGGGCATGGATGCCCAGAAGCTCACGGATACTGTTTACGACATCGCCCTGAACACCTACCAGGCCAAGGAAGCCGCCTATGGCGACAAGCTCATGCGGGAGCTGGAGCGGGTGGTCATGCTGCGGGTGGTGGACGAATACTGGATGGACAACATCGACGCTATGGACGACCTGAAGCAAGGCATTGGTCTGCGGGCCTATGGCCAGCATGACCCTGTCATCGCCTATAAGGAAGAGGGCTACCAGATGTTCGAGTCCATGATCCAGTCCATCAAGGAGGAGACCGTCCGCCGGATGTTCCTGGTGCGCATTCAGCCTCAGCAGGAGGTCAAGCGGGAGAAGGTGGCCAAGGAGACCGGCGCTGCCGGCGCCAACGACGGCAGCGTCGTGAAGAAGCAGCCCGTTCGCACCGCCGCCAAAAAGGTGGGCCCCAACGACCCCTGCCCCTGCGGCAGCGGCAAGAAGTATAAAAAGTGCTGCATGCAGAAGGACAAGGAAGCGGAGATGCAGCAGTAAACCTTCAGGAGAAACAGAATGATACAAACGATTCATAAGGGAAGCCTGGAATATCTGGCGGCGGAGGGGATTTCCGTGCCCCATGCCTTCACCACCCGCTTTGGCGGGGTCAGCACGGACTATCTCAGCTCCCTGAATCTGGCCCCCACCCGGGGAGATGACCCGGAAAATGTGGTGAAAAACTACGAGATCCTGGGCGATGCCCTGGGCTTTGACCCTAAAAATGCGGTGCTTGCCCGGCAGGTCCACTCGGACATCGTCTACCGTGCCGAGGAGAAGGACCGGGGGGCGGGGCTCTTTGCCCCCAGGCTTCCGGACTGCGATGCGCTGGTGACGGATGTGCCGGGGCTGGCCTTGGTGGTGTTTTCTGCGGACTGCACGCCCATTCTGGCCTATGACCCGGTGACAGGTGCCGTGGGTGCGGCCCACGCCGGGTGGCGAGGGACGGTTTCCGGTATTGGTGCACGGATGGTGGAGGCCATGGAAAAATACTACGGCAGCCGCCCGGAGGATATCCGGGCCGCCGTAGGCCCCAACATCGGCTTCTGCCATTTTGAAACCCATGCCGATGTTCCCCAGGCCCTGCGGGAAGCCTATGGCGAGGCCATGGAGCCCTTCATCCGCACCCAGGGGGAGAAATACCTGGTGGACCTGAAAGCCGTCAATGCCTGGGTGCTTCAGCAGGCAGGTGTCCGTCAGGTGGAGGTCAGTACGGCCTGCACGGTCTGTGAAAGTGACCGATTCTGGTCCCACCGGGTGACCCAGGGTCACCGGGGCAGCCAGGGGGCTGTCATTGTATGCAGAGGAGGGACAAAATGAAGCGACTGCTTGCCCTTTTGCTGGTGTTTGCCACGCTGACGGCGCTCATTTCCGGCTGTGCCTCGGAAAAGGACAGCACCTATGTGCCCACGGGGGATGCCATCCTTATGGAGGATGACCCGGACCCCACGGAGGAGGATACCCTGGCGGATCAGACCATGATCCTGGCCTATTATCCCAACCGGTCCATGAATCCCATTATCGGCATGAACTTTTCCAACCGGGTGCTGTTCTCCCTGATGTATCAGGGCCTCTTCGCCTACAACAGCAGTAATGAGACCACACCCATTCTCTGCTCCCGGTATCGGGTCAATTCCAACAACACGATCTATACGTTTTATGTGGATGACAACGCCCGGTTCTCCGACGGGACCCGGGTAACGGCCAACGATGTTCTGGCCTCCTATCAGGCGGCGCAGCAGAGCGACTTCTACAAGGGCCGCTTCACCCACATTGCGGAGATCAAGCTCCACGACGACGGCCAGGGCGTCATGTTCTACCTGGACACCTCCTATCAGAACCTGCCCCTGCTGCTGGATATCCCCATTCTGAAAGCCAGTGAGGTAGGGGCCGAGCACCCCGTGGGGACCGGGCCCTATGCCTTCTACCAGAACGATGAGGGGGCCGAGATGCGGAAGGTGGACTCCTGGTGGTGCGATGCAACGCTGTCCGTCCGGGCCAATACCATTACCCTGATGGAGGCCACCAGCCAATCCCAGCTGCGGGATGAATTTGAGTTTGGCGAGCTGAATTTGGCCATTGCGGATCCCATGCTGGATTCCTTCGGCGAGTACCGCTGCGACTACGAGCTGTGGGAGGTAGAGAACGGTGTGCTGCTGTATCTCAGCTGCAACCTGCTCTACAGCGACTGGTTCAAGGATTCCGATGTGCTGCGCAAGGCCCTGACCTATGCCATTGACCGGGAGACATTGAATGAGGAGAATTACCGGGGCATGGCCCAGCCCACGACGCTGATCACCTCTCCGGGCTCTCCTTACTACTACCCCACTCTGGCCTCCAACTACGTCTACGATCCCATGAAGTTTTTGGACCAGTTGGGCAATTTCCAGTTTCCCCGGGATGAAAAGACCCGGGAGGTCAAAAAGCTGCGGCTGCTGGTCAATGCGGACGATTCCGCCCGGCTGCGGACGGCCCGGGACATTGCCGCCCACCTGACGGAGCTGGGCATTCCCTGCGGTGTGCTGGAATATGGCGGCTCCGGCGGAGGCATCACCTACCAGCAGATTCTGCGGGCGGGAACCTATGACCTCTACCTGGGCCAGACCAAGCTGCCCCCCAACTCCGATCTTTCCGAGTTCTTCAAGGGCTACGGCACGTTGACCAACAATGTGCTGAACAACGACACCCTTCTGGGCATGACCAAGGAGGCCCTGTCCAATTCCGGCACCTTCTACAACCTGTGCCAGATGGTGGCGGAGGACGGCAGCGTGATCCCCATCCTCTACGGCTGCTACAATGTCTATTCCAAGCGTGGGCAGCTGCTGGATCTGCAGCCCGCCCGGGACAATGTGTTCTATTATTCCATTGGCAAGACCATGGACGGTATTCTCCAGGAGAGCAGCGAAGGCTGAGCCGTTCGGTTTTGAATACACCTATAATTCCATTGACAAGAGGTACGAAACAATGAAAAAAATGATTTGCCTGCTGCTGGCCCTGACCCTGCTTCTGTGCGGCTGCGCCGGTGCAGGTGCATCGGCCACCACCGAAGCGGCCACGACGGCCCCAGCCACCACCGAAGCCCCCACGGAAGCTCCCACCACGCAGGAGCCTACCACGGAGCCCGCGCCTGTCTACACCAACCCCCTGAACGGCAAGACTCTGGACGCACCCTTCACCGGCCGCATCTATGCCGTGTCCATCAGCAATATCCGGGGTGCGCTGCCCCACTACGGCACCATGAATGCCGATATTCTCATGGAGATGTGGGTCAACGGCTCCATCATCCGGGATCTGGCACTGTTTACGGATCCTACCCAATCCGAGGCCATCGGCTCCGTCCGGTCCGTGCGGCCGATGTTCAATGAGATCGCCAAGCATTATGATGCCGTCATTTTCGATGCAGGTGGCTCCGAGCAGGCTCTGGGCCATGCCAAGAAGCTGGGTGTTGACCGGTTCAACATCGATACGCAGAAAGACAGCGGCTATTCCTTCCGGAATACGGACAGAGCATATCTGTTTAAGAACGAATCCGGCTGGGAGCATTGCCTGTTCGCCCGGGGCGATCAGCTGGAGGCTCTGGCCCAGGAGAAGGGCTTCCGCACCACCCAGCCGGAGGACAAGGAATACAATCTGCGCTTCCGGGAGGACGGGACTCCGGAGAATGGCGAGAGCGCCGAGAACGTCACCGTGACCTTCACCTACCGCAACAACCGCAAGGACACCTCCATGGTCTATGATGCGGCTCTGGGGAAGTACGTCTACAACCAGTACGATCAGGCCATGGTGCTGGGCGACACCCAGGATCCTGAAACCTTTACCAACGTGATCGTCATGCTGGCCGACATCACCACCGACGGCATTTACTACACCGCCAACTTTGAGGCCGGCGGCCAGGGCTACTATGCCAACGGCGGCAAGATCATCCCCATTACCTGGGGCGCAGACGATGCCGAGAGCCCCTTCTGGTTCAAGACTGTGGACGGTGAGCCTCTGGAGCTGGGTGTGGGCAATACCTATATGGCCATTGCTCCTGTGGATTCCCCGGTAAGCTACCAGTAAAACGGAATTTGCACAAAAAATTGCAGAAAAATTCTACGGGTTTTGACAGAATTTCCAGTTTACATTAACTGGGGGTTATAGTATAATAAAATCCGTACGGGCGTATCGATTGAGCCTGTGCTGACAGTATGATAAGACTGCGAAAGCAGTAATATGAAATGGAGGAAATTCCCATGTCTGTTAAAGTTGCTATCAATGGTTTTGGCCGTATCGGCCGTCTGGCTTTCCGTCAGATGTTCGGCGCTGAGGGCTTCGAGGTTGTCGCAATCAACGACCTGACCTCTCCCAAGATGCTGGCTCATCTGCTGAAGTACGATTCCACGCAGGGCGCTTATGCAAAGCCCTTCGGCACCCACACTGTCGAGGCCGGTGAGGACAACATCGTTGTCGACGGCAAGAAGATCACCATCTACGCCAAGGCCAACGCTGCCGAGCTGCCCTGGGGCGAGCTGGGTGTTGACGTCGTCCTGGAGTGCACCGGTTTCTACACCTCCAAGGCCAAGGCTCAGGCTCATATCGACGCCGGCGCCAAGAAGGTCGTTATCTCCGCTCCTGCCGGCAACGACCTGCCCACCATCGTATATAACGTCAACCACAACACCCTGACCAAGGAAGACAACATCATCTCCGCCGCTTCCTGCACCACCAACTGCCTGGCTCCCATGGCCAAGGCTCTGAACGACCTGGCTGGCATCGAGTCCGGCATTATGTGCACCATCCACGCCTACACCGGCGACCAGATGATCCTGGACGGTCCCCAGAGAAAGGGCGACCTGCGTCGTTCCCGTGCTGGTGCCTGCAACATCGTCCCCAACTCCACCGGTGCTGCTAAGGCCATCGGCCTGGTTATCCCCGAGCTGAACGGCAAGCTGATCGGCGCTGCACAGCGTGTTCCCACCCCCACCGGCTCCACCACCATCCTGAACGCCGTTGTGAACAAGTCCGTCACCAAGGAAGAGATCAACGCCGCTATGAAGGCTGCTGCTACTGAGTCCTTCGGCTACAACGAGGACGAGATCGTTTCCTCCGATGTCATCGGCATGCGTTTCGGCTCCCTGTTCGACGCTACTCAGACCATGGTTTGCCCTCTGGAGGGCGGCAAGACCCAGGTGCAGGTTGTTTCCTGGTACGACAATGAGAACTCCTACGTTTCTCAGATGGTCCGCACCATCAAGCACTTCTCCACTCTGCTGTAATTAAAACCAAATGTTTTGCGCCGCAGGCCTGAAAGCCTGCGGCGTTTTTTGATAGGAACAAATGATGAAAATGTTCAAAACCGGAGAAGTCCGTTAAGGAACTCCCCAAAAGCTTCCCCTTTATGCTTCCCTGCGCTTCGCCGCAGACCGGAACACCGGTTCCACCGTCAGGTATTCCTGCACCAGATCCCGGATGAACCGCTTGTCGAATTTGGCGTCCTGATCGGGCGCTGCCAGGCTGGGGTAGCCTGTGCCCCGCTGCAGGTAGTCATCGGTGACGATGGTGTAAACCCTGCCCGGCTCCACCGGCTGCCCGTCAACAAGCATGGTGAAGGGCGCTCGATGTACCTCCACATTGCTGCTGTAGCCCAGGCAGCCAAGCACGGTGCCCCGGAAGCCGGCGCCCTTCCCGGGTTGCCGGATGTGGGTTTCATCCAGAGAGAGCTTTGCCGCCTCCAGCAGCTTTTCACCGGGCAGGGAATAGATTGTTGGGTTCAGCTTGGAGGGCAGAAGCTCCAGCAGGCTCCTTCGGGACACCGGCCTCCGCAGAGACCCTTCTGCAATGCCGCTGTGCATCAGTGCCAGGTCACAGCCAAATTCCGCTTTCAGGCAGTCACAGATGAAATTGGTAAATTCGCTTTCCCGGAAGGGGTCAAAGTCCAGTTCCCGCAGCACGGGAAGCTCCTGAGAGAGAATGGCTTCGGCACTTTCCTGAGCCTGCCCCAGCCGGTACATAAATTCGGCGCTTTCCTGAGCCGGAAGCTCGATTTGCACGGAATCCAGGATTTCGATGCCCTGCTCCTGTACGTCCAGCGTCACCCGGCCCAGGAATTCCCCCATACCGGACTGGGAGCAGCACTTTTCCGTGACAACGCTGTGAGAGTGCCCTTCCAGCCACAGGTCCACAGGGGGCAGGCGCTTGGCCAGTTCCCGGTCCACCGCATGGCCGCTGTGGGACAGGAGAATGGAAAAGTCGTATTTTCCGCGATTTTCGTGCAGAATCTGCGTTACTGCCGGGACCGGGTCTAAGGTGTGCAGATTCCCCATTTCGAAGAATACATTGTATTTGTCTGCGAGCATTCCAAGCCCATAGAAGGGAGCCAGGCCGATGATGAGAAACCGCTTGCCGCAGCGCTCCAGAATCAGATGGCTTTTCAGACCGGGGACGGGACTTCCGTCGTTACGGCAGATGTTGGCACAGAGCAGTGGGAAAAATGTCAGCTTTTTCAGGTCCTCACTGCCCAGGTCGATCTCGTTGTTGCCCAGGGCCATGGCGTCCATACGGCAAAATTTCGCCAGTGCCAGAGCACTTCCGCCCCGGTCAGCCTGCACCACAAGGCTTTTCAGGTCCAGAAAGTCCCCGCTGTCCAGATAGAGGTCCGATTCTGCCCGGTGTTCCTCAAGATAGGCGCAGACCCGGCCCAAAAAGGCAAAATTGGCGTGGATGTCGTTGGTGTGGTAGATGTTCAGACGCATAAGTCCCTCCTTGCTTCCACCTGCATGGTGGAGGCTTTTGTTATTCTCATTGTACAAAATGCAGCGGGAAACAGTCAAGCCCGTTTCCCGCTGTGAAGAAAAACAAAATGTTCAATGCTGTTCCTGCCCGAAGTGCAGCTGGCGGATGCCCTCTACCTCGTCGCAGACCTTTTTCAGGCTGCATACGTTGCAGTCCGTCATGGCGGCGGTCATGGCGTGGTCGATGGCTCGGGTGATTTCCCGGCTTTTTTTGACCAGGGCCTCCAATTCCCCATAAGGGAAGGCGGGGTCCGTAATATAGATCAGCCGCACCGCCTGAATTTGGGGGTTTTCATGGTAGCTTGCCAGCATTCTTCCGCCTACCTGGGCGAAGGTGAGCCCCTTTTTCAGGGCTTCCCGGCTGACCCGGGCGGATTCCCGGCCCTGGATGGCGGAGATGCGGGTCATGAAGCCCTCGGGGTTCACATGGTAGCGCACGAAGTCAATTTTTTTGATGGCCTGGTACAGTGCGCCGCCCTGGTCCGGGAGCCCATCTTTGACGGATGCCACCGTCAGCCGGGCATAGGGGCCGTCTAATAGGATCTCCGGCAGGTCCGGACCGCACAGCAAAAGCCGGTCTTCGGCAAAGCCGCCCACGGTTACGGCTGTGGCCCCCAGAGCGGGGAGCGAACCGCCGCCCAGCTCATAGGCCATATCCGAGCGCAGGATCATATTCCGCTCCCCTGTGTCCGGCCAGAGGCCCGACAGGGGTAGGGACCGAAGGGAGAAATCCTCCAGCAGGGCGGACCAGCCGTCTATGATTTCGTCGTAGAGCTTCATATTACAGGTGCCGGTCCCGCTTGATCTTGTCGTAGTGCTTCAGAAAGATGGGCTCCAGCGCGGCGGTGAGCTTCATGTCCAGGTTGAAGAAATAGACCACAAAGGTCAGCACAAACAGCGCGGCCACCACAATGGCGGCAATGCCCAGAATTTTCAGAATGATCATGATTTCCTCCTTAGCCCTGGGCCAGACCCTTCTGGCGGGCGAATTCCGCAGCGCCGATGGCGCCGATCAGCTGGGGGTCCACGGGCAGGTCGATGACTTTCAGCTTCAGCACCTTTTGGATGGCCTGCTTCAAGCCCTCATTTTTGGCACAGCCGCCGGTGAGGGTGATCTTGTCCACGGCGCCGGCCTTTTTGGCCATGACGAAGCACCGCTTGGCCACGGACAGCTCAATGCCTGCCGCGATCTCGTCCATGGGCTTGCCCTCGCCTACCAGGGAGATGACCTCGGACTCGGCGAAAACCGTGCACTGGGCGGTAATGGGAATGACGTTCTTCGCCTGCAGGGACAGGTTGGAGAATTCGGTCAAATCCATTTCGAAGGCCTTGGCCATGGCCTCAAAGAACCGGCCCGTACCGGCGGCGCACTTGTCGTTCATGGCAAAGTTCAGCACGGTGCCGTCGGTGTCCACGGCGATGCCCTTCACGTCCTGGCCGCCGATATCGATAATGGCCCGAACGCTGGGGTCCACCACGTGAACGCCCATGGCGTGACAGCTGATCTCGGAAATGTTCTCGTCTGCTGCGGGCACCTTGTTCCGGCCATAGCCGGTGCCTACCAGGTAGCTCAGGTCCCGATAGGAGCCAAGCTCCTTCACCTGGGCCGCCGCCTGATTCAGAGCGTCCTCACAGCTGAGGACCGAGTTGATCCGGCTGCGCAGGGTGACATCCGCCACCATCTTGCCGGTCTCATCTAAGATGACGCATTTTGTATAGGTACTGCCGGAATCACATCCGCCAAAATAACGCATAATTTTTATCTCCTTACTATATTCAACTGCCTTCCCCTGGGGGAAGGTGGCCCGCCGATAGGCGGGTCGGATGAGGGGCGGGACGCAGAACCGATGAGGAGAAACCTTTACAATTCTGTTCTGATACGCAAATATGTAACTGCATGGGCTGGATTCTTGTTGGTTCTGCGTATTGTCCCTCATCAGTCAGGGCTTCGCCCTGCCAGCTTCCCCCAGGGGAAGCCTTTTTACATTACCACGAATTCTCGTCGTGGATGACCTCCAGGGTGGGGTCGATGGGCTCCTCCCGCATAACGGAGCGCATATACCGGTTGATCTGGTCCCGGATGCCCTGCCGGTTGATAATGCGGGGGTCGAACAGGTCGTGGGAGACCCACACCAGGTGAATGCCCAGCTGACGGGCCTTCTCCTCAAACTGGCCGTGCATGCCGTCCAGGGCCTTGCAGCTCATGTGCTCCCAGAGGATGACCATGTCCGCATTGAATTCCTCGCAGAATTCCCACAGCTCGTCAAGCAATACCTTGTAGCCGCCGTGGGTACGGTTGCGCATGATCATATTTTCCGTCAGCCAGGCCATGTCGTAAATGGCCTGCTCCCGGTTCTCCGGGGTGTCCTCCTCTACAAGCTCCTTGGTGGAGACCATGCTCAGCATATCCGTCAGCGGCACGATTCCCCAGCAGTTTAGCAGCCACAGCAGGAAGTCCATATAGAAGTGGGACTGCACGCCCCACACAATGGCCCGGTGGCGGTACTCCTTGGCCATGCGCTTTTTCTTGGCGTAGGCCTGCTCGGCAAGACGGGCGATCTTCCGGTCCGCTTCAATGAATTCCGGAACCTTGCCGCAGATGGCCATATAGTTGGTTTCCGTGTACAGGGCCAGATTGGAGCCGAAGACCTGGGGGTAGTCGGTCTTATTCATGTCCAGCCATTCCTGACGGTACTTGGTGGAGATATTCACCCGCTTGGCGCACTCGAAGTAGTACTTCCAGTCCCATTTTTCGCCGGTGTGTTCCTCAATAAAGGCAATGGCGTTGCGGATCTCCTGGGCGGCGTACTCCTGCACGTCCTCCTCCCGGTGGCGCAGAGGGGCGGCCAGCTGGAAGCAGGGAATGCCGTCCTCCAGCTCCAAGCGCTTGGAGATAACGCCGTTGCCCATCAAAGAGCCGTCGCAGGTGGTGTTGCACTGGATGGCGCAGGCACCCAGAACGGGGGCGTCGTCGTCAATGGACACACCGGCCTCTGCCTCGGGCATGGGGCACACGTCACCGGCCAGGCCGAATTCCTGGGCAACGTCAATATAATGCAGGGCGGCGGTCTGATTCAAGAGCACAGAGACATAGGTGGAGGGGGTCTCCCGGCTCAGGCCTTTCAGAGTGGGGAAGCCCATCATCACGGCGGTCATCTCGTTCTCATCCACCAGCACCACTTTTTTGGAGAACTCGGTGTCGTTGCCAATGCGGCGGTCGCCCCGGAACAGGTTGTCCAGGAGCTTTGCCACGTCCTTGATGATCAGGTCCTGCTCTGTGTGGCAGATGCGCAGGTATTCTCCCCGGAGCCCCTGGGTGTGCCGGTCCACCATCATGGGCACAGCCAGGTAGTTGGCCATCCAGCGGTAGCGGAACATGGCCTTGATGTTCCGGGGCTTGATGATGAAGCCCGCTAGAGTGCCCATAATGCCCAGCCAGCACTTGTAGTCGTACACGGTATCCTTCAGGCCGCGCCATTCCCGGCGTTTGCGGACCTTGCCGTTGGTGTAAAAATCACCCAGACGGTCTGCACCGATTTCTTTAGCCACGGGCTGCACCTCCCTGAATCTTCTTGATTTCCATGCTCTCTACAAAGGCCTGAACCCGTGTCCGCAGCTGGCCGGAGGAGCCAACGGCATAGGGCCGGTCCACGGACAGCACGGGGTAGCCGTATTCGTCCCGGAGAACCTGGGTGCCCACCATGCGCTCGTAGGCCCAGGGGTCACAGAATTTCACCTGCTCATAGATAATGCCATCGGCCTTGTAGTCCTTGGCAAGCTGGTTGACATAGACGCGCCGCCCCAGCATTTTGGACATGTTCATGTACCGGGGACACTGGGCCCGGTTCATATACTGGCGGCAGATCTGGGTCAGGGCATCCTCATCGTCCGTGAGCTCGATGGGGTCTCGGCCCGGGAAGGAACCATAGCAGAACCGATCTGCGCAGACGTAGGCCCCGCTCTCCTCCACCAGCTTCACCATGTCGATGTCGTCCACCTCGGAGCCCACCAGGACCACCCGGGCCCGGAATTTGGGCTTTGGATCAGGCTGACGGGTTTTCAGCTCCTCCAGCGTCTCTTCCAGCATGGGGATCAGCAGATACTTGGGGGCAGCGTAGCTGATGAGATTGATGATGTGGTACTCGTAGCCGGTGATTCGGGGATTTTCTTCCTTCCGGTAGTCGCCGATCTCCCGGATCAGGCGGCACAGGCGGTTGTGCTCCTCCACGGCCTTGCGGATGGCGGCATCGGACACGTCAATGCCGAAATGCTCCTGCAAGGGGGTGAGGATGTGGTTCTTGCACTGCAAAACATAGAGATTCAGGCCGTTGTCATCGGCTTTCATGGGAATTTCCATGTAGGAGTAGAAGAAGTGCTCCTTCTCCATGGTTTTCAGCAACTCCATATTCTCTACGCAGCGGTTCATCATGGAGCAGCCGTCCGGGGTGAAAATGCAGTCGGCGAAGTTGTAGCCGCCCTCAATGGCCCGCTCCAGCAGGGCCCGGCTGTATTCACACAGGAAGCTGGTCATATAATAGGTGCCCATTTCCATGGACCCGGTCCGGGGCGCCCGCAGCCGCGCGGAGAAGACTCCCGGCAGATTCAGCAGCGGCTCCGGCACGTTTTCGCAGGTATAAGCGGCGCAGTATTTCCCCTCCGCCTGCGCCTGCCGCACCAGATCGTTGTTGGCCTCCTGCAAGAGACGCTCAAAGTCGTATAAGTATTTTAGATCTTTCATTTTCTCCCTCTTTCGTTTCAGTTAGCAGTTGACAATTGCGGTATTTCCTACGGAAATGAAAGAAAATATTCAAAACTGTCCTGTAGGGACACCACAACTGTCAACTGTACACTGTCAACTGTCAACTCGTATTTTTATGTAGCCAAATGACAGGAAGAGCTTTACACGCTCAGCTTTTCCAGCGCCTCTTTTACCCCCCGGACGATGTTTGCCTCCTCCGGCAAATAGAAAACGTTCTCGCCCCGAATGTCAAAATCTGCCAGTGCGGCATCGTTTTCAATGTAGCTCAGCACCGGAATATCCCCGGTGTCCAGCAGCGGGATGACCTCTCTGGAGGGCAGGCGGTTCACAATGGCCCCAACCTGATCGTACATGACCAGCTCGTCTGCCACCTTTTTCACCGTCTGGATGACTTGGGTGCCCTTCCTGCTGGCGTCCGTGATCAGCAGCAGATGGGTGACCTTTTCCATGACCCGGCGGTTGATTTGCTCCACACCGGCCTCGCCGTCGATGACCACATAGTCAAAGCTCCCGGCCAGAAGGCCGATGACCTCTTTCAGGTAGCCGTTGACCTTGCAGTAGCAGCCGGCGCTTTCCGGGCGGCCAATGGCGAGAAAGGCGAAGCCCCGGCTCTCGGCGACGGCGTCGAAAATCTGGCAGCGGGCCTCTCCCAGCAGCTCCACAGCGGCCTTGGCATCCCCCTGTCTGGCCTGGGCGACCACGGCCTTGCGGATGTCGTCTACCGTCAGGCACACCTCCACGCCCAAGGCGGTGGCCAGGCCTACGGCAGGGTCTGCGTCTATGGCCAGAATGCGCTTGCCGGGGTGCATTTGGCACAACAGCCGTACCATAGTGGCGGCAACGGAGGTTTTGCCCACGCCGCCCTTTCCGGCAACGGCCAGAATTGTGGTTTTTCTCTCTTCCATAGAAGCCTCCTTTGTATACAGGTTTTATTTTATCATAGGTGCGATAGCGCTGTCATTCGTTTTTATTCACAAATAATTCAAAAATTACAACCGTAATAAATCAATATTTTTGTAACTATTGCGCATATTCGCGGATAAGGCCGCAAAAGCAGGAGAAATCGCAATTTTTCACATATGTTAGCCCTTGCTAACTGCTGCTTTTTGGCAATTTTGTACGCTTTTTGGGCAATTGTGCCGGTGATGCACAATTGACATTCGGATTCCCCTCGTGTATAGTTAATCTTGAGAAGAAGTGCTTTTCACGATTTTTCGCAGAAAAAGCCAACACAAGAAGGGAGTTTCTCATGGACCCATATCGCGTGATCGAAGTGAAGCAGAGCGTGTTTGCCGACAACGACAAGGATGCCGAGGCTTTGCGCCGGGAGCTGAAAGAGCAGGGCACCTTCCTGGTGAACCTGATGTCTTCCCCCGGCTCCGGAAAGACAACAACCTTGACAAAGCTTTTGAAGGCCCTGCCTCAGGATATGAAGGTGGGCATTATGGAGGCGGACATTGACTCCGATGTGGATGCCGGAACCATTGCGGCCACCGGCACCAAGGTGATTCAGCTGCATACCGGCGGAATGTGCCACCTGGATGCGGACATGACCCGGCAGGGCGTCCGCCAGCTGGGAACGGAAGGGCTGGACCTGGTGGTGCTGGAAAACGTGGGCAACCTGGTGTGCCCCGCGGAGTTCGACACCGGCGCGGCGCTGAATATGATGATCCTCTCCGTGCCGGAGGGCCACGACAAGCCCCTGAAATACCCCCTGGTATTCCAGGTGTGCAATGCCATGATCATCAATAAGATCGATGTCATGCCCTACTTTGACTTCGATATGGAGAAGGTCACGGAGTACGCCAGAATGCGCAACCCCAATATCCGCATTTTCCCCATCAGCGCCAAAACCGGCGAGGGCGTGCAGGCTCTGGCCGATTGGCTTACCGAACAGGCCCAAAACTGGAAACAGAAATAATAGGCAGTTATGCCGGAAAGAAAAGGTAGAAGCGAATGATCGATCAGGAACTGAAGAAAAGAGCGTTGGAACCTGCCGCCAAGGGCGATCCCGCACCCCGGGAGAAGGTGCTGAAGGTCGGCAAAATGATCACGGACGTCATCGAGCACAAGCTGGGCAAGGTCACCTCTGAGGATGCCGAGTACTGGGGCCTGGAGGCCCTGCTCACCGACGAGATGTGCGACATCATGCTGGCCATGAAGGTCCGCAAGCCCCACACCGTCCCCGAGCTGTGGAAGCTGTGCAACGTGAAGGAGGAGGACAAGCAGCATTTCCAGGAGGTTCTGGACAAGCTGGCATTCCTGGGCCTGCTGGAATATGACTATGGCTACCATTACGACCACAACGGCCGTACCGCCCCCCAGTCCGAGCGGCGCTACTTTGTGCCCATGTATGTCCCCGGCTCCGCAGAGCTGCTGAACATCGACGAGAGCGGCAGCGGCGAGAAGCCCTGCTATGACGAGCGGGGCGAGATCTCCTACAATACCCGCCTGCAGGAGCATCCGGAGCTGGCCACCTTCTTCGAGCGCATGACCTATGTGCCTCTGGCCGGAAAGACCCATCTGATGCCTCCCGGCGGCGGCGGTGTCGGTATGCACGTTATCCCCGTGGAGAAGGCCATTCCCATGGAGAACCAGAGCCTGGATATCGAGCACCTGAGCTACTGGCTGAAGAAGTACGAGGGCCACATCGGTGTTGCCCAGTGCTCCTGCCGGGCCAGCCGGGGTGTTATGGGTGAGGGCTGCGCAGACGACCCCGCCTCCTGGTGTATCGGTGTAGGCGATTTCGCCGACTACTGCCGGGAAACCGGCAAGGGCCACGACATTACCTATGAAGAGGCCATCCGCATTCTGGAAAAGGCCGAGGAGAACGGCTTTGTCCACCAGATCACCAATATCGACGGCGAGAACAAGATCTTCGGCATCTGCAACTGCAATGTGCAGATCTGCAACGCTCTGAGAACCTCTCAGCTGTTCAATACCCCCAACCTGTCCCGTTCCGCTTACACCGCTGAGGTGGAGCGCGACAAGTGCGTGGCCTGCGGAAAGTGCGTGGAAACCTGCCCCGCCGGTGCCGTGAAGCTGGGCCAGAAGCTCTGCGACAAGGAAGGCAAGGTTGTGGAGTACCCCAAGCACGAGCTGCCCAACTCCATCAAGTGGGGCCCCGAACACTGGGATCCCGACTACCGGGACAACAACCGGAAGAACTGCTACGACAAGGGCACTGCCCCCTGCAAGACCGCCTGCCCCGCCCACGTGGCTGTTCAGGGCTACCTGAAGCTGGCTGCCCAGGGCAAGTACCAGGAGGCCCTGGCCCTCATCAAGAAGGACAACCCCTTCCCCGCCGTCTGCGGCCGCATCTGCAACAAGCGCTGCGAAGAGGCCTGCACCCGCGGCACCATCGATCAGGCCGTTGCCATCGATGCCGTCAAGAAGTTCCTGGCGGAGCAGGACCTGAACGCCGAGACCCGCTACATTCCCCCTGTTGTCATCGCATCTAACCGCCTGGAGCACTGGGCACAGAAGATTGCCATCATCGGCTCCGGCCCTGCAGGCCTCAGTGCTGCCTACTATCTGGCTACCAAGGGCTACAAGCCCACGGTCTTTGAGAAGAGCGCCAAGCCCGGCGGTATGCTGACCTACGGCATCCCCTCCTTCAAGCTGGAGAAGAACATCATTGACGCCGAGGTCCAGGTCATCCGGGAGCTGGGTGTGGAGATCAAGTGCGGCGTGGAAGTCGGCAAGGATGTGACCATCCCCGAGCTGCGCAAGCAGGGCTATGAGGCCTTCTACATCGCCATCGGCTGCCAGGGCGGCCGCCGTCCCGGCGTTGCCAATGATACCGCCAAGGGAACTTCCATCGCTGTGGAGTTCCTGCACCATGCTCTGGAGGACGAGAACCAGAAGATGGAGGGCAATGTGGTGGTCGTCGGCGGCGGCAACGTGGCCGTTGACTGTGCCAAGACTGCCAAGCGCTTCGGCGCTGCCAAGGTCTCCATGGTCTGCCTGGAAGATCGGGCTACCATGCCTGCCTCCAACAATGAGATTGCCGAGACTCTGGAAGAAAATATCGAGATCAACAATAGCTGGGGTCCCAAGGAGCTGAAGGTGGACGAGAACGGCCATGTGACCGCCATCGTCTTCAAGAAGTGCCTGCGGACCATCGACCCCGAGACCAAGCGGTTCTCTCCCGTCTATGACGAGCATGAGACTATGGAGCTGGCAGCAGACCATGTGGTCTTTGCCATTGGCCAGGCCATTGAGTGGGGCGGCCTGCTGGAGGGAACCAAGGTGGAGTTCTGGCGCGGCAATTACCCCGTGGCCGATCCTCTGACCTACCAGACCGCCGAGCCCGATATCTTCGTGGGCGGCGACGTGTACCACGGACCCAAGTTCGCCATCGATGCCATTGAAGAGGGCAAGTGTGCTGCCGAGTCCCTGCACCGTTATGTCCATAAGGGTGCGGATATGAAGATCGGCCGGAACCGCCGGGACTTCATCATGCTGGACAAGGACAATATTTCCGTTTCCGGTTACGACCATGCAGGCCGTCAGGAGGCCGGTATGGACGAGAGTATTCCCAAGCACTCCTTCCGGGATGCTCACAAGACTCTTACCGCCGAGCAGGTGAAGATCGAAACCGCAAGATGCCTGGGCTGCGGCGCCAGCTGGGTTGACCCCAACAAGTGCATCGGCTGCGGCGTGTGCACCACCAGATGCGTCTTCGATGCCATTCATCTGAAGCGGGATCACCCCGAGTGCTCCAAGATGATGAAGGCGGAGGACAAGGTCAAGGGCATCATCCCCATGGCCGGTAAGCGTCTGGGCCAGACCATCGTCACCAAGCTTGGCGGGAAGAAAGACTGATGCACGAGCTAGGCGTTGTATTCCACATTGCCGACAGCGTGGTGAAAATCGCCCAGGACAACCAGGCCCAGCACGTCCGCAGAGTGACCTTGCAGATTGGCGAGGTCTCCACGGTGATCCCGGATTACCTCATTGACGTGTGGAAATGGAACTGCAAGCGCAATCCCATGCTGGAGGACTGCGAGCTCCTGTGGGAGCCCATCCACGCCATTACCTACTGCGAAAACTGCGGGAAAACCTATGATACGGTGCCCCAGGGCAAGATCTGCCCCCATTGCGGCAGCGACCGGACCTATTTGCAGCAGGGCAATGAGCTGGAAATCAAGGAAATTGCGATAGAATAGACTTTCACGGTGCGCCGCCCGTCAAACGGCGGCGCACCGTAAATTTCAGGAGGCAAGCTATGAAAATCAGAGGCCTGATCATCAGCATGTTGGGGCTGGGGCTGCTGCTCTGCCCGGAGCTGCTGGACAGTCTGCTAAAGCAGAAGAATGACGAGACCACTCTGCGCAGAAAAGAGCGGATCATCGGCGGCGTTTTGCTGTTTATCGGCCTTTTTGTGGCGGCAGTGGATAATCTGTAAAATGTTATTTCTAAATTTATAAAATTGGTACTTGACAACTCTCTATACCCATGCTATAATAACCCAGCATTCAAGAAGTGCATGCATATCGCGGAGTAGAGCAGTTGGAAGCTCGTCGGGCTCATAACCCGGAGGTCGTAGGTTCGAGTCCTGCCTCCGCAACCATAATTATCCCGGATTTCGTAAGAAATCCGGGATTTTTCTAACTTTTGTGACTATTTTTCCTTGACCTCAAATTATGCATGAGAAGGAATGGAGCCCGGCTAGCTGCCGGGCTCTGGTTTCCAGTAGTGGTAAGCTGGGTTTTCAATCTCGGTGACGGGGGATTGGTCTTCACTATGCTGTGCCCCTCACACGGCAGCTAAATTCGAATAACCTTTTCTGCAATACCATCTGCTTCTGCTGCGAATTGGCAGTCGTGGAAAACTTAAGCCTGCTTCCTCCGTCGGCGCAGATGCATGAGAAACATTACGGAAAGCCATTGCCATGGGCATCAACAAGGAAGGCTTTGTAGCCACTTTGCTGGATGGTCACGGTGTTCCCGGAAACGGTGCTTTCCCCAACGGCTTCTCCTCCTTCGGCGGTGAGAAGGTCACTACCGAAACCTATGACCCGGAAGGAGCCAAGGCGGTTCTGGAAAATGCAGGCTGGGTAGACACCGATGGCGACGGCATCCGGGAAAAGAACGGCACCAAGCTGACCATTCGCTGGCTGACCTATCCCAGCCGTCAGGAGCTGCCCCTGCTTGCCGAGTCCGTACAGGCATCCCTGAAAGAGATCGGCATGGACGTGGACATCAACTGTAGATTGGTTGGGATTCACATAATGTTTACCTCTTGATGTGTTGAAATAGTACAAATCTAAATCAGTAAAACTAATTATAAGTATTCATCCAGGTAAAATCAACATACATTGCTCGAAAGCAGTCAAAAATATTTCTGCCTTAGGCATACAAGTTTCCAGTAATCTATACGCTTAGGAATCTTTTGATAAATCTCCCGATAATCCGCAACATTTGGAATTAGTCAGGTGCGAAGTTTGAAACTCTAACATTTTTAAGGCAATAATAAGGAATCGTTAAAGAGAGCTATAAGGTTAGATTACTATCCAACTGGCAAAATCGCGCCGAGGGGTTCGAGTCCCCTCGGCTAAAATGCTGGGATATACGTATTCACCGTCTCCGGTTACCCTATTGCGGCCGTCATATTTTGCAGTGTATTTCATTTCCACTGTGCGTCATACAAGACGGCTATATCATTGGCTCCAGAGGTCGCAGAATACTGGATCCGCATCGTCTGAACGCCGGTTACATCAAAGCTGATGTGAACAGCGCTGCTGGTCTTGTCGATTGCAGGTGTTTCATAACGTGCGTAGGGTTCATTGTCGCAGTAGAAAGAAACGATCTTGTAGTCTGCATCGGCATAATCTTCCGTACCGACAGCTGCAACACAGGTAGCCGTAAAGCTGGTATACATTCCGTTCAACGGAATGGTGATCCAGTATGGGCCGAATGAAGAGCCATCTAGATGGAAGCCATAGCTGTGTGTATTTCCTCGGGCATCTGTTGCATTGCTGACGTGTCCGGGAAGCGTATCATCCCTGGGATCGGAGCTGACGTTATATGTAGGTGTGGAAAAATCGTGGAAATACAGCTTGCCATCTTTACCGGAGTAGGCAATACTGCTGTCCAGCAAAAGCGGAGCAACTACCCGGGGCGTTGTGGCTGGAACCGTTTCCGCTTCCGTAGGTGATGTCGTTTCCTTTACAGGCGGAGTCGTCTCACGTATGGTTGGCGTTGTCTCCTTCACCGACGAAGTCGTTTTTTCGGATGTACTCGATTTTACCAGTGCGGTTCCTTCCGTTGTTCCGCAGATGCTGCACTTTTTCGGTGAGCTGTAGGTTGCGGCAATCCACCTATGCCCCGCTGCATTTCCGACGGTTTTTCCACAAACAGTGCACATTCTGGGGGTTGTGCAGGTGGCTTCCACCCATTTATGGCCAAACCAGCAATGAGAATAGCCGAATGCGGCGACTGCAATGCAGGCCAGCAGCACGACCGCAAACACAGCTCGGAGGGATTTTGATGATTCTTTTTTTGTGCTGTCTAGGTTTTGCCGTTTTTTTGCTTTTGCGGTAGATGCTGTGCCACTTGTCTTTGCTGTACCAAAAATGCCTTGGGTGCCCACTGTCTCATCCTTAGTATCTGCATACGCGGTATAGACTCCCGCTGTTTTGTCGTCCTCGGAGTCCTCGCCTCCCAGCGCTTCCAATTCCTCCAGCATTTCATCCGCCGTATGGTAGCGGTCTTTGGGGTCATAGGCGCAGGCTTTCAGGACGATTCGTTTCAGCTCCTGGCTTCCGTGGGCAGGGGGCGGCAGCTTTTCGCCGGAGAGGCGGCGCTGGCGGGC
>UQGU01000002.1 GCA_900540635.1 uncultured Eubacteriales bacterium
TTTTATTTGGCGGCTTACGCCGCCAAACTCTGCGAGGCTTTTTTGACAAGCTGAGGGGCGGCAATTTTGCCGCCCCCTGAAAGGTTAGTCTTCTTTTTTCGGTTCTGCCTTTGGCTTCTTCGGATGCTTCCTCCTGTGCCGCTTCACCAGGGCGAGAATGCCCCAGAGGATCAGACCGAAGAGAAGGATATAGGGAATGTTCATAAGCACGAAGCTGATGAAGTCCAGGATCAGATTCCCGACGCCCTTGACGCTGCTTACGAACCCGTCCCGGATTTTTTCCAGACGGCTCTTCTCCACTACGGGCGTGTATTCCGTGACCTCGGACAGGCTCAGATTTACGGTGGCGTAGTCAATTTGATTGTCCAGCACCTTCAGCTGGGAGGCATAGCGCTCCAGCTCGCCCCGTACCTCTGTCAGCCGGGATTCGATTTCCAGCAGATCGGACATGGTTTCGGCCTGCTCCATGAGCTCCAGCAGCCGGTCCCGTTCGGTTTCCAGGGCCTTGACCCGGCTCTCGGTGTCCACATATTGCAGCGTCACGTCCTCGGTATTTCGGGAGGAGGAGACCACATTGCTGAGAGAATCCACAGCGGCTGTGAATTCCGCCAATTTTTCCACGGGAATGCGCAGCGTCAGGTCCGCATAGCGATAGCGGCTGCCGGCGTACATGCTGCCGTTGTAAACGTGCTGGCTTTCGATGTAGCCGTCCAGGGCGGTGAGCTTTTCCGTAACGGCGGCCAGTGCGGCATCCAGATCTTCGGCCTCGGCGTCCAGATTTTCGGTGATGATGAATTTTCGTCCCTGGGGCAGCTGGGAGCCGCTGTCGGTGTCGCCCAGATCATAGCTGTAGCTGTCGTTGGCTGCGGCAGTTTCCTGGGGCGCATATTCATTTGACATGGCGCTGCTGGATTTTGCGCCGCAGCCTGTCAGCAGCAGACTCAGGGCAAGAAGTGCGGCGAACAGCTTTTTCATACGGTATCCTCCTTGTTTCGTTTTTTATTTTCTCCATGCTCAGCATATCATACCTGTGTTCCCTTTGCAAGGCGGCGTGGGAAAACTTTATGAAAAATTAAGGGTGCTGCCTTTTGTGAGAATTCACGGAATTGTGCTTGCAATAGTGCCTCCTTTTCGGTATAATGAGGCAAGAGAAGAAACGGGAGGAACCGGAAAAATGGCCAAGCTATATTTCAAATACGGTGCCATGGGCTCCAGCAAGACAGCCCAGGCCCTGATCACCAAATACAATTATGAGGAAAACGATCTGCGGGTGTGGCTGTTAAAGCCCAGTGCGGATCTGCGGGACGGGGAGCACACCCTGTCCAGCCGCATCGGCCTCAGCGCAAAGGCGGATGTGCTGCCGCCGGACAGAGATGCCTATGCCTGGTTCCGGCAGGAGCATCTGGGAAAGTGCGATGTGATCATCGTGGACGAGTGCCAGTTTCTCACGGTGGACCAGATCGACCAGCTGCGCGCCATTGTGGACGACTACAATGTGCCCGTGATGTGCTTCGGCCTGCGCACGGACTTCCAGACTCACCTGTTCCCCGGCTCGCTGCGGCTCATGGAGGTGGCGGATACCATCCAGGAGATCAAAACCATCTGCGACTGCGGGGCCAAGGCAACGGTCAATGCCCGTATCGACGGCCAGGGCCATATTGTCACCCAGGGTGCCCAGGTCTTTCTGGGGGGCAACGACAGCTATATCGCCATGTGCCACAAGTGCTACATCCGTGGCATCAAAGAACACAGGATTATCCGTCTGCACGGACATCAGTAATTACAAAAGGAGTGTATTCCCATGGAAATTTCTGAAATTCTTTCCAAATGCGACCATACCCTGCTGACCCAGACCGCCACCTGGGCGGATATCAAGGGCATCTGTGACGACGGTATGAAGTACCATACCGCCTCCGTCTGCATCCCTGCCAGCTTTGTCAGGCAGGCCAAGGAGTATGTAGGTGAAAGATTGCCCATCTGCACCGTTATCGGCTTCCCCAATGGCTACGATACCACCGCCGCCAAGTGCTTTATGGCTTCCGATGCTGTGGACAACGGGGCGGACGAGGTGGATATGGTCATCAACATTGGTTGGGCCAAGGAGGGCAAGTGGGAAGACATTACCCGGGAAATTGCCGCCATTAAGAATGCCTGTAAGGGAAAAATCCTGAAAGTCATCATTGAAACCTGTCTTCTGACCGATGAAGAAAAAATCGCTCTGTGCAAATGCGTTTCCGACTCCGGGGCGGACTTTATCAAGACCTCTACCGGCTTCTCCAAGGCCGGTGCCACCTTCCACGATGTGGAGCTTTTTGCGGCAAATGTTGCCCCCCATGTAAAGATCAAAGCCGCCGGCGGCATTTCCAGCCTGAATGACGCGGAAGAATTCATTCGCCTGGGGGCTTCCCGCCTGGGTACCTCCCGGATCGTCAAGCTGGCCAAGGCCATGGAGAAAAACGAAGCAGCCGCCAATGACGGCAGTTATTAAGGAAGGAGAGACAGCAATGCTTACAACCCCTACCCCTCATATTTCCGCCAAACCCGGCGATTTCGGAAAAACCGTGCTGATGCCCGGTGACCCCCTGCGCAGCAAATTCATTGCGGAAAACTTTCTGGAAAATCCTGTGCTGGTGAACAATGTTCGGGGCGTCCAGGGCTATACCGGCACCTATAAGGGCGTTCGGGTGTCCGTCATGGCCTCCGGTATGGGCATGCCTGCCATTGGTATTTACTCCCATGAGCTGTTCAATGGCTACGGCGTGGAGAACATCATCCGGGTTGGCTCCGCCGGTGCCATCCAGGAGAATATCAAGCTGTATGATCTGGTGCTGGGACAGGGGGCCTGCACCGATTCCAATTGGGCCAGCCAGTACCATCTGCCCGGTACCTTTGCCCCCATTGCCAGCTGGGAGCTGCTCAGCGAGGCGGTCAAGGCCTGTGAGGCCAACGGAGCCCGGTACCATGTGGGCAATATCAATTCTTCCGACACCTTCTATGGGGACCATGTGGGGGTGCCCGAGGGCCTGGACAGCGTTTACGGCCTGAAAAAGATGGGCGTCATGGCCCTGGAGATGGAGGCTGCTGCCCTGTATATGAACGCGGCCCGGTATGGCAAGCGGGCCCTGTGCATCTGCACCATTTCCGACCATATTCTGACCGGCGAAGAGACTACATCCGAAGAGCGCCAGACCGCCTTCACCACCATGATGAAGGTAGCCCTGGATGTGGCTGCCGCCATGGAGAACAAGTGATATGAAGCGTGTATTTCTGATCGTTCTGGATTCCTGCGGCATCGGACAGATGCCGGACTGCGAGAAGTTTGGAGACATCGGGGTCAATACCCTCCGCTCCTGCTCCACCTCCCGGAAATTTTCCATTCCCAATCTTTTAAAGGCCGGAATCGGCAGCATTGACGGCGTGGACTATCTGCCAAAAGCTGAGCAGCCTCAGGGGGCCTATGCCCGGCTGACCGAGGCCTCCATGGGCAAGGACACCACCATTGGCCATTGGGAGATTGCGGGCGTGGTCTCTCCGGAGCCCCTGCCCACCTTCCCGGATGGATTCCCTCAGGAGGTGCTGGCGGAATTTGAGAAGCAGACCGGCCGGGGTGTACTGTGCAACAAGCCCTATTCCGGCACGGATGTGATTCGGGATTACGGCGAGGAGCAGCTGAAAACCGGCAAGTGGATTGTCTATACCTCTGCCGATTCCGTGTTCCAGGTGGCGGCCCATGAGGATTTGATTCCGCTGGAGGAGCTCTACGACGCCTGCCGGAAGGCCCGGAAGATTTTGCGGGGCAAGTACGGTGTGGGCCGGGTCATTGCGCGGCCTTATGTGGGCACTGCCGAGGCGGGCTTCACCAGAACCGCCAACCGGCACGACTTCTCCCTGGAGCCCCCTGCGAGAACCCTGCTGGACGCCGTAAAGGATGCCGGGCAGGAGGTGCTGGCCGTGGGTAAGATCTTCGATATCTTTGCCGGACGGGGCACCACGGACCATGTTTACAACAAGAGCAATGCCGATGGAATGCAGCACACCGTGGACTATGCCAAGCGGGATTTCCGGGGACTGTGCTTTGTGAATCTGGTGGATTTTGATATGCAATTCGGCCACCGCCGGGATATTGACGGCTATGCCAACGCTCTGACGGAGTTTGACACCTGGCTGGGCGAATTCGAAAAGACGCTGCAAGAAGACGACCTGGTGCTCATCACCGCAGACCACGGCTGTGACCCTGCCTATACGGCCACCACGGACCACACCCGGGAGTATGTGCCCCTGATTGCCCTGGGCAGTCAGGTCCGCCCCGGTTCTCTGGGGACCCGGGCCTCCTTTGCGGACATCGCCGCCACGGTGGCGGAGCTGCTGGATGTGCCCTTTGAGACGCCGGGAAAGAGCTTTGCCAAGGAGCTGCTGAAGTAATGGATGTAAAGGCTTTGATTGCCGCTGCGGTGGAGGCCATGGGGCACGCCTACGCGCCCTACTCCGGCTATAAGGTTGGTGCGGCGCTGCTGTGCGCCGACGGCACGGTCTATGGCGGCTGCAATATTGAAAACGGCTCCTATGGGGCAACGAACTGCGCCGAGCGCACGGCCTTTTTCAAGGCGGTCTACGATGGCCACCGGGATTTTTCGGCCATTGCGGTCTGCGGCGGAAAGGATGGGATCATTTCCGATGTGTTCCCACCCTGCGGCATCTGCCGCCAGGTCATGCGGGAATTCTGCGAGGACGATTTCAAAATCTATCTTGTGGGGAAGGACGGTACCTATATGGAGCGGACCCTGGCCCAGCTCCTGCCGGACAGCTTCCGCCCCAAGACCCATATGCAAAAGTAGGTACAAACCGCACATTTCCCTGTTGATTTTTTTGGCAGAGTGTGCAATAATGGAACCCGTAGGGAAACCTACGCAAATTACTTAGGAGGAATGAAAACAATGAGAAAGATTCTTGCAATGCTTCTCGCTGCCGTAATGGTTCTGGGCCTGTGTGCCTGCGGCGGCAAAACAACGACTCCTGCCGAAACCACTGCCGCGGCTGCCGCAGCGCAGGGCGGCGCGGATGCCGTTCCTGATGAGATGACCTCTTCCGACGGCAAGTACGAGATTGCTTTCGTCACTGACGTGGGCCAGCTGAAGGACAAGTCCTTCAACCAGGGCACCTTCGACGGTGTAAAGCTGTACGCTGCCAATGCCGGTAAGTCCTACAAGTACTACCAGCCCGCCGGCGGCGATCAGGCTACCGACGAGGACCGTTACGATGCCATGAAGCTGGCTGTCGAGAACGGCGCCAAGGTCGTTGTCTGCGCAGGCTTTATGCAGGGCACTGCTCTGCAGAAGGCTGCTGAGGAGTTCACCGACACCCGCTTTGTCTTCATCGACGGCTGGGCACTGGGCCTGAATAATGTTGCCGGTATTGCCTTCCAGGAAGAGCAGTGTGGCTATCTGGCTGGTTATGCCGCTGTTATGGACGGCTACACCAAGCTGGGCTTCACCGGTGGCGGCGGCGGTGCAAACCTTGCCTGCAACCGTTACGGCTATGGCTTCGTGCAGGGCGCTGACGCTGCTGCTGCTGCCAAGGGCGTAAAGGTTGAGATGAACTACTCCTGGCTGTACGGCGCTTCCTTCCAGGCTTCCAATGAGCTGCAGACCATGGCCGCCGGCTGGTATCAGAACGGCACCGAGGTCATCTTCGCCTGCGGCGGTTCCATGTTCCAGTCTGTCGCTGCCGCTGCTTCCGCTGAGGACGCCAAAGTCATCGGCGTTGACGTTGACCAGTCCTTCGAGTCTGACACCGTCATCACCTCCGCTATGAAGGGCATCGGCCAGGCCGCTCAGACCGCTTTGAAGGCTGCTGAGTCCGACGACACCTGGGCTGCCTTCATCGGCGATGGCAACACCAACATCACTCTGGGTGCCAAGGACAATGCCGTGGGTCTGCCCACCGCTACCTGGTCTCTGAACGGCTGGACCGTGGAAGAGTACGAGCAGATGCTCGCCGACATCGTGGCCGGTAAGGTCGTAATCGACGGCTCCGACGTTCCCGAACCCGCCAGCACCGACAATGTGACTGTCAATATCGTCAAGTAATTTGCATAACCCCGTGCCCCTGCGGTAACAACCGCAGGGGCATTCTTTATAGTGCTTATGCCGAAAAAATGCGGGACGGGAAAGAATGGATATTGCATTTTGACCGCTCCGATGTTACAATAACTTCATACGAAAATACCGGGCCTGGGTGCGTCTATAGGATGTACCGGGGCTTTCGGCTTTCTTTCGGTGAAAACGCAGGGAGGAGGGCAAGTAGATTATGGATTCGGAATACGTAATTGAAATGCTCAATATCAGAAAAGAATTTCCCGGCATAGTGGCGAACGACGACATCACCCTTCAGCTGAAGCGGGGCGAGATCCATGCGCTGCTGGGCGAAAACGGTGCGGGAAAATCCACCTTGATGAGCGTCCTGTTCGGCCTTTACCAGCCGGAAAAGGGTGTCATTAAAAAGAACGGTGAGGTGGTCCAGATCCGGGACCCCAACGATGCCACGGCACTGCATATCGGCATGGTGCACCAGCACTTCAAGCTGGTGGATGTGTTCACCGTGCTGGATAATATTATTCTTGGCGCGGAGGATACCAAGTGCGGTTTTCTGCAGCGGAAAAACGCCCGGAAAAAGGTCCGGGAGCTGTCCGATAAATACGGCCTGGCCGTAGACCTGGACGCAAAGATCGAGGATATCTCCGTGGGCATGCAGCAGCGTACCGAGATCCTTAAGATGCTTTACCGGGATAATGAGATCCTGATTTTTGACGAGCCCACCGCAGTCCTGACTCCCCAGGAGATCGACGAGCTCATGGAGATCATGCGGGGCTTTGCCAGAGAGGGCAAGTCCATCCTGTTTATCACCCACAAGCTCAATGAGATCATGGCGGTCTCCGACCGGGTCACGGTTCTGCGGAAGGGCAAGCTGGTTGGAACGGTAAACACCAAGGATACCACCAAGGAAGCACTCTCTGCCATGATGGTGGGCCGTCCCGTGCAGTTGGAAGTCCATAAGGGCCCTGCCCACCCGGGCAAGGTGGTGCTGGATGTGCAGCACATGACCGTTCCCTCCAAGCTCCACAAGAACAACGCGGTCAAGGACGTTTCCTTCCAGGTAAGGGAGGGGGAGATCGTCTGCATCGCCGGTATCGACGGCAACGGCCAGACGGAGCTGATTTACGGCCTGTCCGGTCTGGAAAAGATGACCTCCGGCACCATTACCCTGGACGGCAAGGACCTGACCAAGATGAGCATCCACAAGCGGAATCTCAGCGGCATCAGCCATATCCCTGAGGATCGGCACAAGCACGGCCTGGTGCTGGATGATACCCTGGAAAACAACCTGGTGCTCCAGAGCTACACGGATCCCCGTTTCCAGCATATGGGCTTTATCAAATCCGGCGAGGTCCGGGACTATGCTCTGAAAATCATCGATGAATACGATGTCCGCTCCGGCCAGGGCCCTGTGACCATCACCCGGAGTATGTCCGGCGGTAACCAGCAGAAGGCCATTATCGGCCGGGAAATCGACCGGGGTACGCCCCTGCTGCTGGCGGTTCAGCCCACCCGCGGCCTGGACGTGGGTGCCATTGAGAATGTCCATGCCCAGCTGGTTGCCCAGCGGGATGCGGGCAAGGCAGTGCTGCTGGTTTCTCTGGAGCTGGATGAGGTCATGAACCTGTCCGACCGCATTCTTGTCATGTACGAGGGTGAGATCGTGGGCGAGCTGGATCCCAAGAAGACCACCGTTCAGGAGCTGGGCCTGTATATGTCCGGCGCGAAACGCAGCGGAAAAGGAGAGGCCTGAATATGAAAGACAAATTGCAGGAGCTTTATAACAAAAGCGGCACCCGCAAGGTGCTTGCTTCCCTGATCTCCATCCTGATCGGCCTGGTGGTGGGTGCTGTTGTGGTCATTGCCGTTGGCCTGTCCAAGGATACCATTACCAATCAGGGCATGTGGGACGGCGTGAAGCTGATTTTCGCGGGCATCCTGTCCACCGGACGGAACGCGGCGGGCAACCTGACCTGGGGCTACAATGCCCAGGCTCTGGGCAATATGCTATTCCGGGCAACGCCGCTGATCATGACCGGCCTTTCCGTGGCCGTGGCTTATAAGACGGGCCTGTTTAATATTGGTGCACCCGGTCAGTACCTGATGGGCACCATGGCATCTCTGATGATCGCCCTGTCCATCCCCACCACCTCCGTGCCTGTCTGGCTCGTCTGGCTGCTGGCCTTTTTGGGCGGCTGCGCTGCCGGTGCGCTGTGGGGTGCCATTCCCGGTGCGCTGAAAGCGCTGCTGGGCATCAACGAGGTTCTGGCCTGCATCATGACCAACTGGCTGGCCGCCAATCTTGTCACCTGGGCCTTCGATGCCAGCAACTTCAAAAACATGGTGGAAAACACCAAGTCCGGCTATATTTACAAGACCTCCTACAACGGTGTTGCCACAGCCAAAATGGGGCTGGACAAGCTGTTCCCGGGCTCTCAGGTTAATGGCGGCATTCTGGTTGCCATTCTGATTGCCGTCCTTGTGTATATCCTCATCAACAGGACTACCCTGGGCTATGAGTTGAAGGCCTGCGGTGCCAACCGGCACGCGGCCCGGTACGCCGGTATCAACGACAAGCGGGACATCGTCCTGTCTATGGCCATCGCCGGAGCACTGTCCGGCGGCGGTGCAGCGCTGTACTGGCTGGCCGGCAACACGGAGTTCTATTGGTCCACCTACCAGACCCTGCCCAGCGCCGGCTTCAATGGCATCCCCGTGGCACTGCTGGCGGTGAACAACCCCATCGGCGTGATCTTCACCGGCATTTTTATGGCCATGCTGGATATCGTGGGTGTGCAGCTCACCGGCTATACCGCTTACAATGAGTACATCACCGATGTGATCATCTCCGTGATCGTCTACTTAAGTGCTTTCTCCCTGGTGATTCAGATGATGCTTCCCAAGTGGAAGAAGAAGGGAATGCCCAACGCCAATGCCGAGCCTGCGGCCACCACGGCCCCCAAGCCGGAAACAGAGAAAGGGGACAAGGAAGCATGACTTTTCTGATTCAGCAAACGCTGCTGTACGCGGTGCCTCTGATGATCGTGGCACTGGCCGGTGTCTTTGCCGAGCGCAGCGGTATTATCAATCTGGCCTTGGAAGGCATTATGATCTTCGGCGCCTTTATCGGCGTTCTGTTTGTTCGGAATATGCAGAGCGTGCAGGCCATTGCCAATGCCTATGCCAATAAACAGTGGCTGACTCTCCAGGGGCTGGAGCTGCTGGCAATGCTGGTGGCGGCGGCCCTGGGCGCACTGTTCTCCCTGCTGCTGAGCTTCGCCTCCATCAACCTGAAGGCGGACCAGACCATCGGCGGCACGGCCCTGAACCTGATGGCCCCTGCTCTGGTGCTGTTCCTGATTCGAATTCTGGCCAACCAGAATACCCTGCAGATGGCCACCGGTGATGCAGCCTCCTGGTTTATGCTGAAAAAATCCACCTTCGGCATTCCCAAGAATCAGGACATCGGTTTCCTGGGGGCGACCTTCCTGAACAAGGTGTACCTGGCAACCTATGTCTGCATCCTGCTGTTTATTATCCTGTCTGTGATCCTCTACAAGACCCGCTTCGGCCTCCGGCTGCGGGCCTGCGGTGAGAATCCCCAGGCGGCGGACAGCCTGGGCATCAACGTCTATAAGATGCGCTATGCCGGTACCACCATTTCCGGCGCTCTGGCAGGCATGGGCGGCTTCGTGTATGCCCTGACCACCACCAACTGCACCGCCAACGGCGATGTGGCGGGCTTCGGCTTCCTGGCTCTGGCTGTTATGATCTTCGGCAACTGGACGCCTCTGAATATCGCCGGGGCATCTCTGCTCTTTGGCCTCTTCAAATGTATCGCAGCGGCCTACAGCAGCCTGGACCTGAACGGTGACGGCGTGTATCTGCTGGCGCAGCTGGGCATTTCCTCCCATCTATACCGGATGTTGCCCTATCTTGTCACATTGGTGGTTCTGGCTTTCACCTCCAAGAAGTCCCGGGCCCCCAAGGCCGAGGGCATTCCCTACGACAAGGGAACCAGATAATATGTACAGCCCCCGCCGTTTTTTCGGCGGGGGCTTACTTTTGCGAATGCGATTGCTTTCTTCGTGCTTTTCTGATATACTTCGCTTCAGGTAGGATATAGGATAAATTGAAATTTGGGGGGTACCGTATGAATACGATTTGGTCGCAGTATATTCAAAATATTGGAACGCTCTATCTTTCACGTTCTCTGAGATTTGCGGACCACTTCCAAGAAAGATATATGGAAGCTTTTGAAATTGATGAAAAAAGCAGTATGCTTGAAATCGGGTGCGGTCCGGGCGCTTTGGCGCAGTCCCTCCGGCGATGGTATCCCCATGCTCGAATATGCGGCGTTGATCGGGACAGCAGTTTTATTTCGTTTGCCCGGGAAAAAGCGCCTGATGTTGATTTTTTGGAGGGCGACGCCACGGCGCTGGCCTTTGAGGACCGCTCCTTCGATGTCACCATTTCCAATACAGTCGCGGAGCATATCGAACCTTCTGTATTTTATGGTGAACAGTATAGAGTCCTGAAGGAAAACGGCGTATGCCTCGTTTTGTCCGCACGAAGAGGAATCAATATTCCTGCATCCTGTATCTCTGAAGAAACGGAATTTGAACAGGATATTTGGCGGCGGGCAGATGCGTATTTCAGGGAAATACACGCAAAATACAGGGTGGGTAAGTATCCGCAGAGCGAGGCGGAATTGCCGCTCTGTATGGAAAGGTATGGATTCCGGAATGTTTCAACAGAATATATTGCTGTAAACTTGACGCCGGATGATCCTTGCTACCCGGCGGAAATGGCCCACGCCATGATAAATGCCAACCGGCAAAATGACCTTGATTACGCGCAGAGTCTGCTGCAAATCGCAGGCCAGGCTGTGACAGCTTCGGAGGTTGAGGAACTGAAACGGTTGGTAAACGCCAAGTATGATAAGAGAATCCTGCTCTATGACCAGGGCGTCAAGCAATGGGACACAAACGTGTCTATAACAATGGTTGTAAGAGGCGTTAAGGAATCAACAGCCCACAGTCTGTTGGGGCGTGAGAAAAATACTTGTGCGCTTTAGAAAACAGTACATATTGAATGCGGACACCGCCAGAATTTGACGGTGTCCGCATTTTTTTCGCTTTTAACGGATTGCCTCGGTAATGGTTCCACCGCCCAGGACCATGTCGCCTTGATAGAGCACCACGGCCTGTCCGGGGGTCACGGCCCGCAGGGGCTGGGCGAACTCCACCCGGGCGAAGCCATCTGCCTCCGGGAACACCCGGCCCGGCTGTTCAAACTGGCTGTGGCGGATCTTGACGGTGACATCCATAGGTTCCGTCAGTTCCGGGAAGGGAAACCAATTCCAGTCGTTTGCCTGCAAGGCAGAGGAAAACAGGGAACTGTTGGGGCCAACGGTGACGGTATTGGTCTGCATATCCTTTCCGCAGACATAGACCGGTTCGCCCATGGCAAGCCCTAAGCCCTTGCGCTGACCGATGGTGTAGCGTACAGCGCCGTGGTGCTTGCCTACCACCTTGCCGCTCTCGTCCAGAAAATCTCCCTGGGGATAGGTCTTTCCGGTGTAGCGCTCCAGAAAGGCGGTGTAGTCCCCGTCCGGCACGAAGCAGATGTCCTGGCTGTCGTGCTTCCGGGCGGTGACAAAGCCGTGTTCTTCCGCAATGGCGCGGACCTGGGGCTTGGTCAGCTCGCCTAAGGGGAAGAGGGTGTGCTCCAGCATATCCTGGGTCAGGCAGTAGAGAAAATAGGTCTGATCCTTGGCCTTATCTGCGGCCTTGTATAATAGGTAGCGGCCCGTATCCGGGTCCCGGCGGATCCGGGCATAGTGGCCGGTGACGACATATTGGCATCCCAGCTCCTGGGCCCGGTGCAGCAGGGTACCGAATTTCAGGTAGCGGTTGCAGTCAATGCAGGGGCTGGGCGTGTCGCCCCGCTCATAGCAGCGGACGAATTTGTCCATGACCGTTTCCCGGAAGGCATCCTGAAAATTAAAGGTATAGTGGGGCATTCCCATGCGGCGGGCCACGCTTTTTGCGTCTTCCACATCGTCCAGGGAGCAGCAGGTGCTCTGCTGATCTTCCCCCAAGACATCGTTGCTGAACAGTCGCATGGTGGCGCCGATGCACGCATAGCCCGCCTGCTGGGTCAAAAAGGCTGCTACGGAACTGTCTACACCGCCGCTCATGCCGATAAGCGCTTTTTCCATGATCAAATCTCCTAAGGACTTTTTTCGGAGTATAGCAAGGGGAGGGGAAAAAGTCAAGGCATGCTCATTACAGAAAATAATTTTTATAATTACAATTTTGTCATTATTTTGGAGAAAAATGGGAGTGAGCAGGAAAAAACAGCCTGAAAAATGTGGGAAAAGAAAAACAAAGAAACAAAAGAGTAACAAAAGTGTAATTATTTTGAAAATAGGGGTTGCAATTTGTAATCATCTCTGTTATAATACCAGTAAATTTAAAGACCATGAGGGGAAGTGTCCCATGAAGAATCGATTCCTCTGCGGTTTGCTGGCGGTTTGTTTGCTTGTGGCGATGCTTCCGGCCACAGTGATCACCGCCTCCGCAGATACCAGGACGGTCAGCGAAAACCTGATTGCCGTCCTGAAACAGCTGGAGGGCTTCAGCGCCAAGGCTTATGTCAGCGGCGGCCAATGGAGCATCGGCTACGGCACAGCCGGCAGCCCCGGACAGACCATTACGGAAGCAGAAGCAGACAAGGCCCTGCGAGACCACCTGAAGGCGGTGGAGGACAAGCTCAATGCCTTCGATGCAGGGTGGGACCTGAAGCTTACCCAGCAGCAGTTCGATGCGCTGGCAAGCCTTTCCTACAATGTAGGCACCGGATGGATGAATACCTCCGGACGCCTGCGGGATGCCATTACGGGCAAGGCCTCAGAGGCTAAGTTCCTCTTTGGCATGAGCCTCTGGGCCAACAACGGCACGTCCCCGGATCCGGGGCTGCTGCAGCGGCGCATGGCAGAGGCAGATATCTACTTAAACGGCGTATACGGTAAGAAAAGCGGAACCTATACATACACCATCTTCGATGCCAACGGCGGAACGGCCGGCAGCGGGGGAGAGGACAAGATGCAGGGCTACCGCCGGGACGGCTCCACCCAGATTCTGGTTGCGGATCCCACCCTCAGCGGCTATAGCTTTGCGGGCTGGTTCACCCAGCGCAGCGGCGGCACCAGGGTCACGACTCTGGACAGCTCCACCGCAGGCGTGACGCTGTATGCACAGTATTCTTCCAACGGCTCCAACGGCTGGACCGGCGGAACGGAGCTGGAGAGCAGCGACGGCACCACCAAGGTCATCGCCGAGGGCACCGTGAAGTGCACCTCCTATGTAAACGTTCGAAAGGGTCCGGGCACCGGCTACACCATCCTGGCAAGAGCCACAGCCGGGAGCAAAGCGGAGATCTACCAGACCAAATGGGTCGGTTCCTCTCAGTGGGGCCGGATGGCCAACGGCTGGATCTGTATGGACTATGTGTCCCTGAGCTCCGGTTCCCAGAGCGGGACAGACAGCAGCGGGGCTGCGCAGACCTCCGGAACCGTCACGGGCAGCAATGTGAATGTCCGCAGCGGTGCCGGTACGGGCTATGGAATCGTGGGCCGGAAGAACTCCGGAGATACGGTTACCGTTTATGAGCGAAAAACCGCCGGAGGCCTGAACTGGGGCCGCATCGGCGACAACCAATGGATCTGCCTGGCCTATGTGCGGCTGGATAGCTCCGGGGAAGCGGTGACGCCGCAGCCCGGCAGCGAGTCCAATGCCTCCACAAACGGAGACGGCAGCACAACGGTGCAGGATACGGGTTCGGTGATCAGTACAACGGGACTGAACGTCCGATCCGGTCCCGGCACCGGCTATGCAAGAATCAAGACCTTAGCCCCCGGAACGGCGGTGTCCGTTTACGAGTACAAGGATGTGAGCGGTGTCCGTTGGGGCCGCATCGGCACCAGCCAATGGGTCTGCATGACCTATGTTCAGCTCTCCCGCCAGTCTGATACGGAGACTTCTTCCGGAACAGGCACGGTTATCAGCAGCACCGTTTTGAATATCCGTTCCGGTCCCGGAACGAGTTATTCCAGAGTCGGTCAGCTTCAGCCCGGTGCAAGGGTGAAGATCACCGAGCAGACAAGAGTCGGCGGTGTCCTCTGGGGACACATAAGCCAGGGCTGGGTCTGTATGCAGTATGTGAAAATGGAAAGCAATTAAAACAGCAATGGATAATGGATAATGGAAAAATGGAAACAATGGATTGGAGGAAACAAATCATGAAGAAGACATTCACCCGCGCTTTGTCGGGCCTGCTGGCTGCCGCGCTGATCGTGGCCATGCCGGTGGCTGCTGCGGCAGAGGATGGCATTGCGACCTATTCGGTCTCGGAAGTCAGTTCCGTGTGCAATCACACCGCAGCTGCGACCAACGATACGGTCAAGGCTGTGAAGACTGTGGCACCCACCTGCACCACTCCGGGCTATACGGAGTACAGCTGCAAGGAGTGCGGCCAGGTTTTCTATGGCAGCTACAAGGAGATGCTGGGTCACAACTACCAGGAGGAGACCCTCAGCAACGGTGACATTAAGTACACCTGCACCACCTGCAAGAGAAGCTTTACCCTTTCCGCCAGCGCGGGCAAGCATGACCACATTGGCACCAGTGCAAACCTGGTAGCAGAGGTCCACACCGCTACCTGCAAGAGCTATGGTTATACCGTGTATACCTGCAATATCCCCGGCTGCGGCTATGAGCAGTATGGCGATTACAGCCAGCCCCTGGCCCACACCTACGGCGAGTGGGAGATCGTAAAGGATGCTACGGAGACCACCTGCGGCACCGCCAGGCATTACTGCCAGGTCTGTGGCGAAGCGGAGACCGTGCATACCGCAAAGCTGACGCCCTATTCCAAGCAGGGCCGCATCACCAAGGACCTGACACCTGTCTACAACAGCGAGAGCGGCAATACTGTGGTCATGTACCTGGCCAAGGGTGTGACCTTTGAGTTTGCCAATGTGAAGTACGGCAGCCGCTACAAGGTGTCTGCGTTCAAGGATGTATATGGCAAGACCTCTGCCAGCGGCGAATACTATGTTGCAATTGACGGCGTGGAAGTCGATCCCGGCACTGTGCCTGTCTACACCGCCTATACCGGTCTGCAGAAGATCGTGACCGTCACCACAGACGGCCGCCTGAACGTCCGCTCCGGCCACTCCGATACCAGCGCCGTGGTGAGTTCCGTAGCCAAGGGCGAGACCCTGTATATCTACGAGGTTCAGGGCAACTGGGGCCGCATCAGCGCCACGGAGAACAAGTGGGTGCAGACCGTTGACGGTGAAGTGAGTTCCATTCCTGTCTTCGGCTGCGGTGACCAGCAGAGCCTGAGCACCCCTGATGCTCCCGCCAAGGAGCTGGCAGACGTCGGCACCGTAACGGCTCAGGTCAGCACCATCGTCCGCGACAGCGGCAATAAGTCCGTGGGCAGTCTGCCCAAGGGCACAAAGATCAATTTCTACTATACCAAGGGCATTGACGGCAAGAAGGTCAGCCCCTTCACCGAGGAGAACGGCAGAATCGTCAAGGGCTACATCGACGCAGAAGAGGCAACCCGCCTGGGCCTGTCCGGCGCCGGTACCATCGATATGTCTTATGTCTCCCTGGCCTCCGGCAAGAAGACCGGTGCCGTGGATGTCCCTGCAGCCAACAATGGCGTTATCGCCACCGGTACGGTCACCAGCTCCATGAATCTGCGTGTCCGCAGCGAACCCAAGATCAGCGTCCTGAATCAGATCGGCTCTCTGCCTACCGGCACGAAGCTGGAGTTCTATGAAATCGGCAACCACAACGGCGCAAGCTGGGGCCGCATCAAGTTCAACGGGAAGACCGGCTGGGTCTGCATGACCTATGTACAGATCCAGAGCAGCAGCTCCAATGAGACCGCCTCCGGCGCAAAGGAGAACGGCGTTGTTGCCAATTGCTCCGTGGCCGTAAACGTCCGGGATGCCGCAAAGATCACCGGCCGCCTCGTTACCACCATTAAGGTCGGTACCCGCGTTGCCATTACCAAGCTGCAGGACGGCTGGGGCCTGGTAGACGGCAAGGGCTGGGTCTACATGCAGTACGTCAAGCTGGATGCCGGTGCTGAGGAAGCCATCAAGAATGGCAGCAATGCCGGCGGCAACAGCAAGGGCGATGCCCCCGTTACCACTTATACCAATGTTTCCGTCGTGGGCAAGATCCAGAGCGGCAAGGAAGCCACCATGTACGCCGCCGCACTGGAAAAGGCGGGTACGGAGATCCTGACCCTGGTGGAGAAGAGCGAGTTCACCGTCAGCGACCGTACCGTCATCAACAATACCGTCTGGTATAAGGCTACCGTCGGCAGCTACACCGGCTGGGTCAAGGGCGATACCGTCGATCTGCCCGCCATCACCGGCACGGTTAAGGTCAATAGCCTGAATGTCTACAAGTCCGCTTCTCTGGACAGCGAGGTCAAGGACACGCTGGTCCTGAATACAAAGGTCACCATCGCAGAAAACGGTCAGGTAACTGACGGCATCTATGTCTGGGGCAGACTCCAGAGCGGTGAGGGCTATGTGCAGATGAACAACCTGACGCTGAACGTGCAGATCAGCGGCGGCAGCCAGGGCATCTCCGTAGGCGTGACCCCCATCACCGGCAAGACCAACACCACCACCGAGATCAAGAAGACCCCCAGCGCAACAGCTGAAACGCTGCTGAAGCTGGCTTCCAAGCAGTCCGTCACCATTGATACCTGGTATTACACCACCACCGGCACCTGGGCAAAGATCACCGTCGGCGAAGAGACCGGCTGGATCAAGCTGGAGAACGTGGATCAGAATGCGGTTTCCGCAACCGTGACCTCCGATCTGCTGGAGCTGTACACCGAGGCCGGAAACCTCTCCACGAAGACCGCTCTGGTCAAGCGCCAGAAGGACACCGTCAGTGTTCTGGAGCGCAAGCTGGTCGGTTCCGCCGTCTGGGGCCGCATCACGGTGAAGGACAGCAACGGCGAGAATGACTACTGGGTCAACCTGGCCGGTACCAGCCTGGCTACCTATTCTCTGAATCCCGGTACCGGTACCAATACCGGCAATACCGGCAACACTGGCAACACCGGTAATACGGGCAACACCGGCAACACCGGTAATACCGGAACCACTACGACCACTGCCACCGGCACCGTTGTCAATGCGGACGAGGTCAATGTCCGCAGCGGCGCAGGCGTCGCCAATGCCAAGGTCACTTCCCTGAAGCGGGGCACCTCCGTCACCGTTTACGAGCAGAAGACCGTTGATAATGCCCTGTGGGGCCGTATCGACCAGGGCTGGATCGCCATGCAGTATGTGGATCTGAGCTCCAAGGCCAATAACGGGACCACCACTACCGTTCCCAGCGGCACCATCTCCGGAAACACCATTCTGACCACCGTTCCCTCCGGAGCCATCGGCGTTGGCTTTGTCAACACCGCCAATCTGGCCGTTCGCAGCGGTGCGGGCCAGGGTAATGCCAAGACCGGTACCCTGAAACTGTACACCAATGTGGTGATTTACGAGCAGGTCCTGAAGGACGGCATGATCTGGGGCCGCTGTGATCAGGGCTGGATCTGCACCAGCTACATCACCTACACCGCTACCAGCGTCACCGGTTCCGGCACTGCCGGCACCATCGCCCGCTGCTTCTACACTGCAAATGTCCGTTCCGCTCCCGGCGTGGGCAATGCACTGGTAGGCAAGGTCATGGTCAACTCCCGGGTGGAGATCCTGGAGCGGAAGGACTACAGCGGCGAGACCTGGGGCCGCACCAGCCTGGGCTGGGTTGCCATGCAGTATGTCCTGGTGGACGGCACCATCCCCACTCCCTAACATACCAATCCATTCCATTCCATTTGCCGACGCACCTTCGGGTGCGTCGGCACCATTTTTTGTGCAGTGTTGCCTAAAACAAAGTTTTTTTGAAATTTGCTATAGCAATACGGGGAAAACTGTGCTAGAATGTAGCGCGGAATTCTATGGAAGACCGGAAAAGGGGCAGCGGGTGTATATCCTGCCGCCGGAGCCTTCTCCGGGACTTCCTTTAAAGGCGCGCAGAGCGCATACAGGAGCTGAGCATATGGAACATTCCGGACTGTTTTTCGGTGCGGCATATTATATAGACGGTGTTTCACCGGAGCAGATCCGGGAGGATCTTGCGGCCATGCAGGCGGCAGGGATGAACTTTGTCCGCCTGCAGGGCTGCTGCTGGCAGAGCTGGGAGCCGGAGCGGGGCCGCTATTCCCTGGAGGAGCTGGGCAGGGCTCTGGCACTGTGCGCAGAGGCGGGACTTCGGCCTCAGATCGCCGTGCCGTCTCTGCCTGCACCGGCCTGGCTGGAAAACTGCTCTGAGGCGGAGCTTTTGGCGGAAGGCCAGGGGCTTTTAGAGCAGTTGTATTCCCTGGCAGGGGAGGGGGACTATCAGGTGGATAGCCGCCCCGAGGGCAGCAGAGCCTTGGCGGACTTCCAGGCCCGTTTTCTGCGTAGCAGGGGATGCAGTGTCACAGCGGTGACGCCGCTTTCCAGTGCGGACGATCCCTTCGCGCCCGTCCCGGGAGACCACATGGGCTGCGGCATTTTTCATCCGGCAGGCCTGAAGAATACGGGGTCCTTCCTGAATTTTCAGGCGGACATTGCACGCAGCGCCCGGCAGGGGTGTTTTATGGTTTCGGAGACCCAGTGCCAGGGGGCCTTGGGGCAGCTGCCGTTCCCCGGCCAGCTGCGGCTGGCGGCCTTTCACCATATTGCCTGCGGGGCCCAGGGCCTGTGCTACTGGCCCTGGCATTCCGATTGCTGCCCCGGTGCAAATTGGCAGGGCGTGATCGGCTATGACGGCATCCCCGGCAGAGCCTACCGGGAAATCAGCCGGATCGGCGGGGAGTTTGCCCGGCTGGGGGACCATGCAGCCCTTCTGCGCAAGCGCAGCCGTGTGGCGGTTATGGTCAGTCCCCGCAGCGCCCGGCTTATGCCAAAGCTGGGGGAAAAGAGTTATGACGACTATCTGCAGTGGGTCTGCGACAGCTTTTACCGGCTGAACATTGAGGTGGACCTTGTGCCGGATAGCAAGCGGGACTTTTCCGGCTATTCGCTGCTGGTGACCCCTTGCCTGTACAGCGCATCGGAGGAGCTGATCGCAGCTCTGCGGGATTATGTTGCCCAGGGAGGCTGCCTGCTGTCCACCTTCCGCAGCTTCTTTGCGGATGAAGAGGGGCGGGTGCGCAGAGCCCGGCGGCCCTATGGCATGACGGATGTATTCGGAATGTCCTATTCCGAGTTCACGGTACCGGAGGAGGTCTGCCTGCCGGAGTATGTTTCCGAGGTTTCGGAGTTTATGGAGCTGCTGGAGCTTGACGATGCCATGGGACTGGCGATTTACGACAGCCCTGCCTGGCGGGGGATTCCCGCAGCCTGCTGCAGCCGCTTCGGCAGGGGACAGGCTGCCTATTTCGGATGCTACAGCGAGGAGGGCTTTGAGCCCATTCTGCTGCGGCTGCTGGCTATGTGGCACATTCCCGTCCCGGAATCCGCCTGGCCGGTGATCCAGAAGCGGGGCACCAACCGGGAGGGGAAGAGCGTCACCTATTTGCTGCACTACAGCCCCGCTTCCCGGGTCGTTCCCAGTCCGGCCACGGGTACAGAGCTGTTTTCCGGAAAGCACTTTGACGAGGGAGAGCCCCTGGAGCTCAAGGGCTGGGACGTTAAAATTTTGGAGGGAGACCTATGAGCAGAGCAGATGAACTCTACAAGGCCACGTGCCGGGACATCCTGGAAAACGGCTTTTCCGATGAAAATTTGGAGGTCCGTCCCCATTGGTCGGACGGTACTCCGGCCCATACCGTCAAAAAATTTGGCGTGGTCAACCGCTACAATCTGGCGGAGGAATTTCCCATCATGACCCTGCGGCGGACCTACTGGAAGAGCGCCGTGGATGAGCTGCTGTGGATCTGGCAGAAGAAATCCAACCGCATTGCGGATCTGGGCAGCCATGTATGGGACGAATGGGCCGGCGAGGATGGAACCATCGGCAAGGCCTATGGCTACCAGCTGGGCATCAAGCATCAGTACAAAGAGGGAATGTTTGACCAGGTGGACCGGGTGCTCTATGATTTGAAGCACAATCCCGCCTCCCGGCGCATCCTGACCAATATCTACAATTTTGAGGACCTCCATGAAATGAACCTGTACCCCTGCGCTTATTCCATGACCTTCAATGTGACAGGGGATACGCTGAACGCCATTTTGAACCAGCGCAGCCAGGATATGCTGACGGCCAACAACTGGAACGTGGTCCAGTACGCGGTGCTGACCCACATGATGGCCCAGGTTTCCGGGCTGAAGGTGGGGGAGCTGGTCCATGTGATCGCCGACTGCCACATCTATGACCGGCACATTCCTGCCGTGAAAGCCATGCTGGAATTGGATGGCTATGAAGCCCCGAAGTTCTCCATGGACGAAAGCATTGCGGATTTCTATGCCTTTACCAAGGACTCCTTCCGCCTGGAAAACTACCGGTACCATCCCTTTGATTTTGAGATCCCTATGGCGATCTGAGGTAGGAGAATGGAACTGATCGTAGCGGTTTATGCGGACTGGGGCATTGGCTGCAGCGGAACCCAGCCCATTGCTCTCAGCGCCGACCGGAAATTCTTCCGGGAGATCACAAAAGGCTGTATGGTCATTGCAGGCCGCCGGACTGTGGAGGATTTCCCCGGAAGAAAGCCTTTGCCCGGCAGAGAGAACGTAATTCTGACGAGGCGTGGTGGGCTTTATCCGGGCTTTACCCTGTGTGACAGCGTGGAGCAGGTGCTGGAAAAGGCAAAAAATGCCCCCCGAGCCATGGTCATCGGCGGGGGGAGCGTCTATCGGCAGCTTTTGCCCTATTGCGAGAAAGCCTACGTCACAAAGTTGAACACGGTCGTGAAATGCGACACCTGGTTTCCGGACCTGGACAGTGACCCGGACTGGAAGCTGACCGAGCTTCTGGGCAGCGGGGAAGAAAACGGAATCGCCTATGAATTTTGCCTGTATGAAAGGGCCTGATTCAGCGACGTCGTGTTTTCCCATATAAATAAGCGCAGCGCCTTGCCTTTTGCGGCAGGGCGCTGCTTTTACATTGCTGCCGCAGTGCGGCGGGAGAGCATCTGGGCAACGCAGCAGCTGACAGAGAAGGCGTAAGCTGCATCCCGGAAGATGTCGGGGGTGGTGCGCAGGTATTCCCAGTGATTCTTTTGAATGGTGTCCATGACGGAGTGGTAGGGCTTGCGGGGGGCGGTGTTGTGGGATTTTAAAAATTCCAGGAAATAGTCCTGCAGGGCGGCCTCATAGACCTTGTGCTCCCGCAGATCTATGGGGAAGCTGGAATTGTGGGCGTATGTAAAAGCGTCCGTGGTATAGTGAATCAGCTTTCCGGCGGTATAGTAGTCCAGGGCGTTCCAGCGAGGCTTATTCTCCAGGCGCTTGGCAATCCTGGCCATGTAGCGTTTGGCGTTCTCAAAATTATGCCCCCGCAGCCATTGGGCGCGGATGGAACCCTTGAAATAGGTGGCGAAGTTTCTGTCCGGTTCAATGCAGCCCAGCAGAAAGGCCCGGCGGTACACTGCCGGGATATGGGGAAAATAGGTGGCGGCAAGAAAGCTGCCCAGCTGACAATGACTTTTTCCGCGCATATGCAGTCTCCTTAGATTCTTTATTGCCGTGACATTATAGCACAAATTTGCAGAGATGTGTGAACAAAGACATTAAGATATTCTTACCTTTTTTTGGTAGTCCTGTGCTGTTTCGCGTTCATTCGACCCAAATACGCAGCTATAATGAGGGCACAGCCAAAAAAAGAAGGGAGAAATACCGATATGAAAGAGTTCCTGTATGAATTTGTCACCCTCCTGCTGGCAACGGCCCAGGCTGCGGGGCTGGTGTGGATCAGTACGGTGTTTGTACGGTAAACGGAAAAATTATGGTTGTAAAAATTCCCGGAACGTAGTATAATAGGAAAAGTCAGTAATTTTTTCTCGTTCGGGGGACAGATACATGAACAAGAATAAGGAGATAGCCGCCTACTTAAAGCCGGGGTGCCATGTGCATCTGGTGGGAATCGGCGGCGTATCCATGCGGCCGCTGGGGCTGGTGCTGAAGGGAATGGGGATGGAGGTTTCCGGCTCAGATATGAGCGCCTCCGTGTCTACGGATGAGCTCATTGCCCATGGCATCCATGTGGACATCGGCCACAGTGCCAAGAATATTGCGGGAGCGGACTGCATCATCCGTACTGCTGCCGCCCATAATGACAATCCGGAGATTGCTGCTGCCAGGGCTGTGGGCATTCCCGTGTTCGAGCGGGCACAGGCCTGGGGCGAGATCATGAAGTCCTATAAAAATGCCATTTGTATTTCCGGTACCCATGGAAAGACCACTACCACCTCCATGATGACCCATATCCTTATGGAAGCGGGCAAGGACCCCACGGTGATGATTGGTGGCTACCTGCCTCTGCTCCATGCAGGCCATCGGGTGGGCCACGGGGATACCATCGTGCTGGAAAGCTGCGAATACTGCGACTCCTTCCTGAATTTCTTCCCCACTCTGGCGGTGGTGCTGAATGTGGAGGCGGACCATCTGGATTATTTCAAGGATCTGACGGACATTCAGAAGTCCTTCCATAAGTTCGCAGGCATGGCTTCGGATGCCGTCGTGGCCAATGGTGACGACCCCCATACGGTCCAGGCCCTGGAGGGCATCCCCTATGTGTCCTTTGGCCTTGGAGAAAGCAACCGGGTCCGCGCGGAGAACATCAGCGACGACTGGCGGCACTTCGATGTGCTGTGTGATGGAAAATTCTATTGCCATATGGACCTGGGGGTCCTGGGCAGACACAATACCATGAATGCTTTGGCTGTGGCAGCTACCTCCTGGGTCATGGGAATCCCCGGCCAGAAGGTCACCGATGGTGTGAAGGCCTTCCACGGGGCAGGCCGCCGCATGGAATACAAGGGCGAATACCGCGGGGCAAAGGTCTACGATGACTATGCCCACCATCCCGATGAGCTGCGCGCGACCCTGGAGGCCGTGCGGGGCATGGGGGACCACCGGATCGTCCTGGCGTTCCAGCCCCATACCTATACCCGCACGAAGCTGCTGATGGATGATTTCATCCGGGAGCTGCAAAAGGCGGATGTGGTGGTTCTGGCGGAGATCTATGCCGCCCGAGAGAGCAATACCATCGGCATCTCCTCTGCGGATCTGGCTGCCCAGATTCCCGGAAGCATCTATTGTGAGACATTGCAGGATGTCACCGACTGCCTGCGCTCCATTGTGCGGGAGGGCGACATTGTGCTGACCATGGGTGCAGGCGATATTTTCCGCGCGGGAGAGGCTCTGCTTTCCGGCGAGGACAGCAAAAAGTGAGGATGTTATGAAGAAGCTTAGTGTATGCGTTCTGTTCGGCGGCAGAAGTCCGGAGCATGAGGTTTCCCTCCGGAGCGCCGAATCGGTTCTCAATAATATGGATCCGGAGAAGTACAATATCTTCCCCGTGGGCATTACCAAGTCCGGAAACTGGATGCTCTATGGCAGCCGGGACTACTCCAAGCTGCCCACCGGCGAGTGGGAGCACTGCCCGGAAAACCGGCAGGCTGCCATTTCTCCCATCCGGGGTCAGGGCCTGCTGAACTTCGAGGGTGACTGCGTGGTGCGGGAGCGCATTGACGTGGTATTCCCGGTGCTCCACGGTGAAAACGGCGAGGATGGCACCATCCAGGGCCTGCTGCAGCTGGCGGGAATTCCCTATGTGGGACCCCACGTGGCCGCTTCTGCCGTGGCTATGGATAAGACCCTGACTAAGCTGGTGGCGGACAATGCGGGCATTCCCCAGGCCGCCTGGCAGCTGGTCCGCCGCGGGAGCCTGGATGCCCGCCTGGAAAGCACCCTGGACGCGCTGGAAAAGCGCTTTGCCTATCCCATGTTTGTCAAGCCTGCGGGCACGGGTTCTTCCGTAGGTGTGTCCAAGGCCAAGAACCGGCAGAGCCTTGCAGAGGCGCTGGCAAATGCGGCAAAGTTTGACGACAAGGTGCTGGTGGAGGAGTTCATCCGCGGTAAGGAGATCGAGGTGGCCGTTATGGGCAACGAAAGCCCTGTGGCCTCTGTTTGCGGCGAAATTGACTCCGGCGTGGAGTTCTACGACTACGATGCCAAGTACATCACCGATACCTCTGTAGCGTACATCCCTGCCCGCATCAGCGAGGAGGCTTCCGAGCAGGTCCGGGATATGGCGGTGAAGGTCTATCGCGCCATTGGCTGCCAGGGCCTGAGCCGTGTGGACTTCTTCGTGACGGAGGAGGGCAAGGCGGTATTCAACGAGATCAACACCATCCCCGGCTTTACCTCTATTTCCATGTATCCCAAGCTTTTTGGTGCCAGTGGGATTCCCTACGGTCAGCTCATCGACCAGCTGCTGGGGCTGGCGCTGGAGGCTTGAGCATGGAGGAGCAGAAGGTCCTTCTGAGTGTTCGGGGAAGGCAGACCTATGGGGACCAGGAGCCGGATACCATTGAGCTGGTCACGGAAGGGACTATGGTGTTCCGGGACGGCGGCTGGGATATCTCCTATGAGGAGACTGCGCTCACCGGTATGGAGGGCGTGACGACCACCTTCCGGGTGGAGCCTGGGAAAGTGACGCTGCTGCGGACGGGCAAGCTCAATTCCACCATGGTTTTCCAGGAAAATGTGGCCCATGATTCCCTGTACCAGCTGGAATTTGGCGCACTGCTGATGACGGTCAAGGCCACCCGGGTTTTCTATGACCTGGTACCCGACGGCGGCATGGTGGATCTTGTCTATGAGATCTGTATTGAAAATACAGAAGCGGGTATCATCGATTACCACCTGGATATCCGGAAAAAATGAGGAAAAGAGGAGGACTGCAGCGGCAGTCCTCCTTTTGCACGGAAAAGACACCCACCGGCATCGAAACCGGTGGGTGTGATTTTTTCGGTATTGGATATTACACAATGCCCTGGGCATTCATGGCGTCGGCAACCTTCAGGAAACCGGCGATGTTTGCACCGGCGACATAGTTGCCCTCCATGCCGTACTCCTTGGCAGCGGCATCCAGGTTGTGGAAAATGTTCACCATGATGTCCTTCAGCTTGGCATCCACTTCCTCAAAGGTCCAGCTCAGGCGCTGGGAGTTCTGGGTCATCTCCAGAGCGGAGGTGGCTACGCCGCCGGCATTGGCAGCCTTGCCGGGGCAGAAGAGGATTCCCTGCTCCTGCAGGTACTTGGTGGCATCCAGGGAGGTGGGCATATTGGCACCTTCTACCACGGCAAAGCACCCGTTGGCAACCAGTGCCTTGGCGTCGTCCAGCAGCAGCTCGTTCTGGGTGGCGCAGGGCAGTGCCACATCGCACTTGGTGGTCCAAACGCCCTTGCCCTCATGGTACACGGACTTGGGCCGCGCCTTGGCGTACTCCGTCAGACGGGCGCGCTTGACCTGCTTTACGTCGATCAGAGTTGCCACGTCAATGCCGTCGGGGTCGTAGATCCAGCCGGTGGAGTCGGAGCAGGTGACGGGCTTTGCACCCAGCTGCCATGCCTTTTCAATGGCGTAGGTGGCGACGTTGCCCGCACCGGAGACCACAACGGTCTTGCCCTTCAGGTCCTTGCCGTTGCAGCGCAGCATCTCGTCCGTCAGGTACAGCAGGCCGTAGCCCGTGGCCTGGGTACGGGCCAGGCTGCCGCCGTAGCTCAGGCCCTTGCCGGTGAGCACACCCTCGTACTGGCCGGTCAGGCGCTTGTACTGGCCGTACAGGTAGCCGATCTCCCGGCCGCCCACGCCGATGTCACCGGCAGGAACGTCTTCGTTTTCACCGATATACTTGTACAGCTCTGTCATGAAGCTCTGGCAGAAGGCCATGACCTCCCGGTCGGACTTGCCCTTGGGGTCAAAGTCGGCGCCGCCCTTGCCGCCGCCGATGGGCAGGCCGGTCAGGGAGTTCTTGAAGGTCTGCTCAAAGCCCAGGAATTTCAGAATGCCCTGGTTAACGCTGGGATGGAACCGCAGACCGCCCTTGTAGGGGCCGATGGCGCTGTTGAACTGCACACGATAGCCGTTGTTCACCTGAACCTGGCCCTTGTCGTCCACCCAGGGAACACGGAACATGACGATCCGCTCCGGGGTGACGAGACGCTCCAGAAAGGCGTTCTTCCGGTAGTAGTCCTCATTTTTTTCAATGACGACCCGCAGAGATTCCAGGACCTCCGTTACGGCCTGCAGGAATTCCGGCTGGCCGGGATTCTGAGCGGCAACCCGCTCCAGGATTTCATTTACATAGCTCATAGACAAGTGTGCTCCTCTCAAAGCATTTTTCTGATGGGTATTGTAGCAGATTGCAGGGCAGATTTCAACTGCTTTTGCAATAAAATTTTTTCAAATTGCAAAAAACGCCGCATTGCACGGAAGAATTCCCGGAATGCGGCGATTTTTGTGGAATTTGTAACGGAGGAATCTGTCAAATCCGGGGAAGAATGTCTTTCCGAATGGTTTCCACCAGCGCATCGATCTCGGCCTGGGTGGTTTCCCGGCTCAGAGAGACCCGGAATGCCGAATCAATGGCCTGCTCGGGGACATTCATGGCGGTGAGCACATGGCTTCTGTGGCCTTTGGCACAGGCGGAACCGGCAGAGACGCAAATTTGCGCGTCCTGCAGGATGTTGATGGAATTCTGGGTGGGCACCCCCGGAATGGATACGCTGAGAATATGGGGGGCCTCATGGGCACCGTTCAGCTGCACCCCGGGCAGGGCCTCCAGCCGGGCGCAGAGGTCTTCCAGCAATGCCCGCTCCCGGGCAATGTCCTCCCGGAAGGTCTTGGCTCCGGCAGCGGCGGCTGCACCGAAGCCAAAGAGGGCGGGGGTCGCTTCCGTGCCGCTGCGCAGATTGTTTTCCTGCCCGCCGCCGTGAATCAGGGGCGGGAAGGATTTGAGTCTGGGGGAGATGTACAGCGCTCCGGCACCCTTGGGGCCGTGGATTTTGTGGCTGGAAACGGAGATCAGGTCCGCCCCCAGGGTTTTGGCCTGGAAGGGAATTTTCAGGAAGCCCTGGACGGCATCCGTGTGAAAAATGGCATCGGGGCAGAGACGGTGGGTGAGCTTTGCCATCTGGGCAATGGGCATGATGGAACCCGCCTCATTGTTGACCATCATAATGGATACAAGAACGGTGTCCTTCCGAAGAGCGGCTTTCAGGGAATCCGGGGAGATGTTGCCCAAGTTGTCCGGCTGCAGATAGGTCACCTCGAAGCCCTGGGCTTCGAGGTCCTTCATGCAATTCAAAATGGCATGGTGCTCTATGGCGGTGGTGACGATGTGCTTTCCCCGCTTGCCCAGGCGCTTGGCGGTGCCGTAGACGGCCCAGTTGTCGGCCTCGGTGCCGCAGGAGGTGAAGAACACCCGGTCCGGTTCCGCGCCCATGGCGGCGGCGACGGCATGGCGGGCGCTGCGCAGCTGCCGGGCGGCGTGGATGCCGAAGTCATACAGTGCAGAGGGATTGCCCCAGTCCTGGGTCAGCGCCTGGGCGACAGCCTCCACAGCCTCGGCACAGGGCTTGGTGGTGGCGGAATTATCGAGATAGATCATGTTTTTCCTTACTTTCCTACGCAGAAGCGTTCAAAAATTCGATTGGTAATGTCCTCCCGGACGGTGGCGCCGGTGACTTCCCCTATGGCTTCCATAGCGGCCTCCACATCCAGCAGCAGCGCATCGGGAGTCACGCCCAGCTTTAGCCCCTGCAGGGCGGAGAGCAGGCTTTCATAGGCTCGGCGGCAGGCATCGTACTGCCTGGGATTGGTGAGAATGGAGCCGTCACACTTGCTTTCTCCGGCAAACAGATCATCGATGCAGCCCCGCAGCAGCTCCAGACCGTCCCCGGTGGCGGCGCTGATGGGGATGACGTTCAAAAAGGGCAGGTCACTGGGCTCCACCTGGGGGCCCAGGTCACATTTGTTGATCAGAGCAATGGCCTGGGGCGCGTCCAGGCACGCCTCTATGATCGCCTGATCTTCAGCGGTCAGCGGAACGCTGCCGTCGCAGACAAAGAGAACCAGATCTGCTTCTTCCAATGCCTTCCGGGACCGGTCAACGCCAATGGCCTCTACGGTGTCGGCGGTTTGGTGGATACCGGCGGTGTCCACCAAACGCAGCCGGGTGGAGCCTGCAAGGACGGACTCCTCCACCGTATCCCGGGTGGTGCCGGGGATATCGGTGACGATGGCTCGGTCGAAGCCTACCAGAGCGTTCAGCAGGCTGGATTTTCCCACATTGGGCCTGCCTACAATGGCGGTTTTCACACCCTGCCGCAGAATCCGCCCCTGGCCGTAGGTTTGCAGAAGGGCATAAAGGGACTTGGCATCGCTGCGCAGGGAAGCGGCATAGTTGGAAAGACCAAAGTCCTCGATGTCCTCATCGGGATAGTCCAAAACGGCGTGAAAGTGGCTGCACAGGTCTGTCAGGTGATCATACACCGGCAGCAGCACCTTTTGAAGCCTGCCGCCTACCTGCCCGGCGGCGTTGGCCGCAGCGTCTGCGGTATCCGCTTCGATCAGATCGATGACGGCCTCGGCCTGGGTCAGGTCCAGCTTCCCGTTCAAAAAGGCCCGCTTGGTGAATTCTCCCCGTTGGGCAGGTCTGGCCCCGGCGGCATAGAGACTCCTTAAGCCCTCTGCCAGCACGGCAGGGGAGCCATGGCAGTGAAACTCTACGGTGTCTTCTCCCGTATAGCTGTGGGGTGCCCGGGAGACCACGGCCATGCACTGGTCAATGGTCCGTCCCTGGATGTCCCGCAGCTCGCCCAGCACCAGCAGCCGGTTTGGGCTCGTTTGCAAAGGACGGGAAAAGACCTTTTCTGCGATTTCAATACAGCCTTCCCCGGAAAGCCGCAGGATGCCGATGGCGGAAACCTGATTTCCGGTGGAGACGGCGGCAATGGTATGTGACATTTACGGTTCCTCCAAAAAGGCCAGGGGATCCCCTGAGCCGGATACATAGCGCATGAGCTGATAGGCGCACATGATGGCAAGCTCCTCTTCCCGCAGGATCCGGGCGGCTTCCGCTCGGTCGGCCAGAACCACCTGAATTGTCTCGCTGTCCTCCTGATGGCTGCTGGTGGGGGAGCCGGTGCATCTGCCGAAAACCGTGGCGCAGCTCTCGTCTGTCATGCCCACGGTGGTATAAAAGGGACGGCCCCAGCCGTGGTCCTCCACGGGGGTCAGAGTCAGCCCGGTTTCCTCAAAGAGCTCCCGGACGGCAGCCTGCCTGGGGTTCTCTCCGGGCTCCACCAGTCCGGCGGGCAGCTCATAGACAAACCTGCCCACAGGGTAGCGGTACTGCCGGATGAGGACGATCCGGTCCTGATCATCTGCCGCAAAGATCACAACGCCATCGGCGTGGTTTTCCTTTGTGGCGGCTTTCAGGCGGGCCGCGTCCCCGATTCGGGAAGCCATATAGTAGTCAAAGTGCGTTCCGTCCCGCTGAACGGCATCCATCTGGTACAGGGAAAGATATTTGCTGCCTGCGAGCTTGTGAATGGTTCCAACCTGCGGCATGGCGTGGCCTCCTTTTTGAGCTTCTGATTTCCTATCATACCAGTTTGCGACGGAAAAAGCAATCCCTGCCGGGGGCTCCTCTTGCTTTTTTGCGGGATTTGCGGTAAGATACCCCCAAAGGAGGTGGAGCCATGTATCGCATCCTGATCGTGGAGGATGAGCAAGCCATTGCCCGGGCTGTGGCGGAGGAGCTGGACCACTGGGGGCTGGAAAGCCGCTGCGTGGAAAATTTCCGGGACGTCATGGCGGAATTTCAGGCATTTCAGCCTCAGCTGGTGCTGCTGGACATTATGCTGCCCTTTTTCAATGGCTATCACTGGTGCAACGAGATAAGAAAATGCTCCAATGCGCCCATCATTTTCCTGTCCTCTGCCTCGGATAATATGAACATCGTCATGGCGATGAATATGGGTGGCGACGATTTTATTGCCAAGCCCTTTGACCGGACGGTGCTGGTGGCCAAGGTCCAGGCATTGCTCCGGCGGTGCTATGATTTTCATCCCACTGCCCCCATTTTGGAGCACCGGGGCGCGGAGCTGAACACCGGGGACAACAGCCTTCGCTTCCGCGGAGAGAAAATCGAACTGACGAAAAACGAATACAGAATCCTCCTGTGCCTGATGGAGAATAAGGGGCAGGTGGTCAGCCGGGAGAAGCTCATGGAGCGGCTCTGGGCTTCGGACAGCTTTGTGGACGAGAACACCCTGACGGTCAATGTAAACCGCCTGCGCCGAAAGCTGGACGGTGCAGGGCTCACCGGCTTTATCACAACGAAATTCGGAGTGGGGTATTTGCTTGGAGACTGAAAAAGGGCTTTTCTTTGTGTATCTGCGGGAGCGGGGCAAGGCAATTGCCTGCCTGAGCCTTTTCACAGGCATTTTTGCGGGGACCTTTCTCCTGTACCGTGTGCCCTGGCAGGCGGCGGCCTACCCGGCGGCGCTGTGCCTGGGATTGGGCGTGCTGCTCCTGCTGCGGGATTACCGCCGGTTCCGCCGGGTTCACGAAGCCTATCGGCGTTTGACACAGCTTCCGGAGCTGACCCGGGAGCAGCTGCCTCAGGGAAAAAGCCAGACGGAGCGGGACTGTGCAGCACTGCTGGAAAAGCAGCTGGAGGATATGGCCCGGCTGCAAACCGCCAGCGCGGACCGCTTCACCACCCAGACGGATTATTTTTCCGCCTGGGCCCACCAGATCAAGACCCCTATTGCCGCCATGGGGCTGAAGCTGCAAAACGAGGATTCTTCTCTGGCCCGGGGACTCCGGGGGGACCTGAATCGCATTGCCCAATATGTGGAAATGGCCATGACCTATCTGCGCCTGGATGCCGAAACGGGGGACTATGTATTGAAGACCCAGGAGCTGGACCCCATTATCCGGGGAGCGGTCCGGCGGTTTGCCGGGGAATTCATCGACCGGAAACTGCGGCTGCGGCTGCAGGAGACCGGACAGATGGTGCTGACGGATGAAAAGTGGCTGAGCTTCGTGCTGGAGCAGCTGCTGTCCAATGCACTGAAATACACCCCCGGCGGGGAGATTTCCATTTTCTGGCAGGAGCCGGACACGCTGGTGATCCGGGATACGGGCATTGGCATCGCCCCGGAGGATCTGCCCCGGATCTTTGAAAAGGGCTTCACAGGCTACAACGGCCGCTCGGACAAAAAGGCCAGCGGCATTGGGCTGTACCTGTGCAAGCGGGTGTGCGACCGACTGGGCCATGGCATTTCCATAGCATCTGCCCCGGGAGAGGGGACAACCGTCTTTTTGAAGCTGGGCAGAGACAAAATTGGTATTGAATAGGAGAAAGATTATGAAACTTCTGATTGCATCCGATATCCACGGCAGCGCCTATTGGTGCGGCAGACTTTGCGAGGAAATCGAAAAAGAAAACCCGGATCGGGTGATTTTGCTGGGAGACCTGCTGTATCATGGCCCCCGGAACGACCTGCCCCGGGACTATGCCCCGAAAAAAGTGATCCCCATGCTCAGCGCTCTGGCGGAGAAGATCATTGCCGTTCGTGGTAACTGCGAGGCAGAGGTGGACCAGATGGTGCTGCCATTTCCCTGCCTTGCGGATTTTTCCCAGCTGCTGGTGGACGGAAAGACCTTCTATCTGACCCACGGGCACCATGCCAATCCCCAGAATCTTCCACCCCTGCCGAAGGGCAGTGTGTTCCTCTTCGGCCACACCCATGTGAAGCTGGACGAAGAGGCGGCGGGGATCCGTTGCCTGAACCCGGGCAGTGTATCCATCCCCAAGGATGGGAGCCACAGCTATCTTATTTATGAAGACGGAAACTTTTCTTTCCGGATCATGGAGGAAGCGTAATGGATTCGACCCAATGCGACAGCTGCTGGTATTATGATTATGATGAAGAGTTCGATGAGTACTACTGCATGATGGACTTGGATGAGGACGAAGTGTACCGCATTCTCTCTTCCCAGTCCCAGCAGTGCCCCTATTATCGCCAGGGGGACGACTACACCCTGGCCAGGAGACAGTGACTATGAAATTTCTTGCCCTGCTGCTCGCGCTGCTGCTTGCCGGATGTGCCGCACAGCCGACCCCAACCACGGAGACCACTGCGGCCGATGCGCTCTACACCCCGGGTCACCGCCTGGAGACCCAGACCAGCGGCATGATGCAGGTCTTTCCCACAGAGACCTCCGGCTTCTGCCGCATATGGGCCATGGGGGAGGACGTGCTCCTTTCCGGAGACGGGAAACTGACGTGCCTGTCCGGCGCAAGCCTGACCCCCAGCAGCACGCGGCAGGCTGACACGGTGCTGCAGACGGGAAGCGACGGCGTGTGGCTCTTTGACGGCAGCGCGGTGCAGATCTTGGACGGAAGCTTTGCTCTGCTGCAAACGGTCTCCATTCCGGACGTAGTTCTGGGCGTGCCCGGGCTGGAAGGGAGTCAGCTGTATTACCTCAGCGAAGGCTGCCTGAAGGTGCTGGACCTGTCTACGGGGTTGGCCTCCCTGCTGCGGGACAATATGGCCTTTACCGACGGCACCGTTCAGTGCCTGGGAGATTTGCTGCTGCTGCACTTGACGGATGAGGACGGCATCGGGAAAACACTGCTGGTTTCCGCAGCCGACGGCAGCACCCAGTACCCGAGCCTTGCAGTCACGGATGCCTGCCGGTTTGAGACGGGGCTGGGCATTCTGCTGGAGGACGGCCAGGTCCTGCTCCTGCCGGACAGCGGCGGCGCCCAGAAGCTGACGCTGGAAGAGGGAGAACAGATTGTGGGATTTCTGCCGGAAATCGGGGGCCTCATTACCTGCCGGAATGACACAGCAGGGCTGACGCTGCGGCTCTATGCCCTCTCTCGGGGGATTCTGCGCTGCAGCGTACTGCTGCCGGAAGTGGACCTGGTGGGAACGGGCTGTGTCAGCGCGGACGGAACGCTCTATATTTCGGCTCACAGCACCCAGGAGACGGCCTGGTGGATTCTGCGCTGGAATTACGAGGCGTTTTCTCCGGTGTCCGAGGACAGCTGTCTGGAGCCCTATTATACCCGGGATTTCCCGGATGTGCAGGGGCAGGCATCCTGTGAGACCCTGGCCCGGGAGCTGGGGGCGCAGTACGGCATTTCGGTGCTGCTTTTTGACGAGGCTGCTGCCTGCGCACCCTGGGACTATGCTTTCACGGCGGAATACCGGGTGGACAAGACAAACTGGGCCCTGGAAGACCTGAAGGCCACGCTGGAAGCCTTCCCGGAGGGGTTCCTGACAAAGCTCCGGCAGGACTGGGAGGATTTGACGGTCTGCATTGTGGACACCATCCAGGGCACGGCGGAATCCGGCAGCCTGGACTCTGCCGAGGGGCTGCAATTCCAGAACGGCAGCCATTTTTACATCGCTTTGGCACCAAAGGAAGAGGACAGCCTGAAGCACACCCTTTTTCATGAATTCAGCCACCTGATCGACAACCGGGTGCTGACCAAGACCGGAGCTTATGACAATTGGAATGATCTGAATCCCCAGGACTTTGCCTACAGTCTGGACCTGAACGCGGACATGACTCCCTATAAGGCGCTGCTGACCGGCCCGGACCGGGTGTTTATTGACAACTATGCCATGACGTTCCCGGCCGAGGATAGGGCCCGGATCTTTGAGTGCGCCTGCACCTCCGGCAATGAGGAGGACTTCGTGTCGCCCATCCTCCAGGCCAAGCTGCAGCGAATCTGCACCGGCATTCGGCAGGCCTTTGACCTGGAGGATGCCCCGGAGCGCTTCCTGTGGGAGCAGTACCTGACATCGGCACAATAGCTTTTGCGGCCCGAATCGCCAGACATGGGATTCGGGCCGCTTTTTGTGCTGCGCTTTGTAAAAAATGTGCTTGTATATGGGGAAAAACTGTGATAAAATAAATTGATTTATTATGAGCAAACCTATGGAGGCCATTATGCATTTTCGGATTCCCCATTAGTCCTCTGCGGTTTTGAAGAATACGAAATTTTACGTGGAGGAAAAGCTATGTCAACTTTACAAGAAGAAATCAGCCGCCGCCGGACCTTTGCCATCATTTCCCATCCCGACGCCGGTAAAACCACTTTGACGGAAAAATTCCTGCTCTACGGAGGGGCCATTGCCCAGGCCGGCGTGGTCAAGGGAAAGAAGAACTCCCGTGCCGCCACTTCCGACTGGATGGAGATCGAGAAGCAGCGCGGTATTTCCGTTACGTCCTCTGTGATGCAGTTCCAGTATGAGGGCTTCTGCATCAATATCCTGGATACCCCGGGCCACCAGGACTTTTCTGAGGACACCTACCGTACCCTGATGGCGGCAGACTCTGCCGTCATGGTCATCGATGGCGCTAAGGGTGTAGAGCCCCAGACCCGGAAGCTGTTCAAGGTCTGCGCCATGCGGCACATTCCTATTTTCACCTTCATCAACAAAATGGACCGGGAAGCCCGGGATCCCTTCGACCTGCTGGACGAGCTGGAGCGGGAGCTGGGCATTGAGACCTACGCTATGAACTGGCCCATCGGCTCCGGCAAGGACTTTCAGGGCGTTTACGACCGGGAGAAGAGTGAGCTTTTGTTCTTCTCCGGCGTTTCCGGCAAGAACAAGGCGGGCAAGCACGCCGTAGACCTGTACGATCCCCAGGTTGCCCAGCTTCTGGATTCCGAAGAGAAGCACCGCCAGCTCATTGACGATGTGGAGCTGCTGTCCGCCGGACGGGAAATGGATATGGAAGAGGTCCGCCGGGGCCAGCTGAGTCCGGTGTTTTTCGGCTCTGCGCTGACCAACTTCGGCATTGAGCCCTTCCTGGAGTCCTTCCTGAAGCTGACTCCGCCCCCTCTGGCACGGGTGGCGGACTGCGGCACCATTGATCCCTTCAGCCCGGATTTCTCCGCCTTTGTCTTCAAAATCCAGGCCAACATGAACAAGGCCCACCGGGACCGGCTGGCCTTTATGCGCATCTGCTCCGGAAAATTCCAGCGGGATGCGGAGTATTTCCATGTCCAGGGCAACCGGAAAATGCGCCTGAGCCAGCCCCAGCAGATGATGGCTGCCGAGCGGGAAATTGTGGACGAGGCTTACGCCGGGGACGTCATCGGCGTCTTCGACCCGGGCATCTTCTCCATTGGCGATACCATTACCGTTCCGGGCAAGAAGTTCTCCTATTCCGGAATTCCTACCTTCGCTCCGGAGCATTTTGCCAGAGTTTCCGCCAAGGACTCCATGAAGCGCAAGCAGTTTGTCAAGGGTACGGAGCAGATTGCTCAGGAAGGCGCCATCCAGATTTTCAAGGTGCCCAATTCCGGTATGGAAGAGGTCATTGTGGGTGTTGTTGGTACGCTGCAATTTGACGTGTTCCAGTACCGCATGAAAAATGAGTACGGTGTGGAGCTGCGCATGGAGGGTCTGCCCTATGAGGAAATTCGCCTGATCGACAGCTATCCCGGAGACCTGACGGATATGAACCTGGGCAGCGACGCCGAGCTGCTGGAGGACTACAAGGGTAGAAACCTACTGGTATTCACAAGTTACTGGGCCATCGATTTCACCTGCCGGAGAAATCCGGGCCTGCAGGTGTCTGAGATCGTGGTATCGGAAGGGTAAGGGCATGAACTTCTGGGGGCATTTGAAAACCGTATCCCATCATCGCTGGCTGGTCTGCAAAGGCTGCTTTCGGGTGGGGCTATACCGCCAGGGACTTACCCATGATCTGAGTAAGTTTTCCCCGACGGAATTCCGGCAGGGCATCAAATACTACCAGGGCTACCGCAGCCCCAATGCCGCCGAACGGGAGCAAAAGGGCTACAGCGAGGCATGGATGCACCACAAGGGCCGCAACCGGCACCACTATGAATACTGGACGGATCTGAGCCCTACAACCAAGCGCTATGAGCCGGTGCCCATGCCCAGAAAATACCTGGTGGAGATGGTTATGGACCGCCGGGCCGCCTGCATGACCTACGAGGGGAAGAACTACACGTCGGCTTCCCCTTACAATTACTTTGTCAAAAGCCGGGAGCGGACGCTGATGCATCCGGATACGGAGCGGGCGCTTGCGTTTCTGCTGGAAATGCTCCGGGACCGGGGAGAGGCGGAGACCTTCCGCTACATACGTTCCTCTGTGCTGAAAGGAAAGCCCTTCCCCTGGGAGTGCGAGAAAAAAGGAGCGACAAAATGAAAAAATCCAACCGTATTCCCTGGAAAACAGTCTTGGTTGTCTGCCTTTGGGCCTGCGTGATGTTTGCCGAAGAGCTGGTGCGGCTGGCGCTTTCCCGCGGCGCGGCACCGGAGGACGGCATTTTTCGACATATCGTTTATACGCTGCTCTATGGTGGCAAACAGGCAAAACTCCCGCTTTTTGTACACTTCCTGGCAATGCTTGCCCTTGCGGCGGTGCAGCTGCGGGGCCTCCGGGGGGAAAAGAAGAAATTCCGGGCTCCGGCGCTGATACTTGCCCTGTTTTTTACGCAGAATACGCTCATTTACCTGTCACCGACCCAAAAGCTGGTAAACCTTGTGGCGGTGCCCCAGATTGGGCTCCTGGAAAATCTGCTGTTCTGGATATCCATGACTGCCAGCTTTTACAGCCTGATTCTGCTGTTTTGCAGCTGGATGTCCGTACCCATGGGGGAGCGGACGTCCTTCCGGCCTAAGTGGCAGCTGCTGTGGGCAGGAATTATCCTGCTGTGCTGGCTGCCGCTGCTGATTCTGCGGTCTCCCGGGTCTATTTATTTGGATACCACGGTGCAGATTTTGCAGTACCAGGGTTATCAGCCAATCCAGGCCTCTTCGCCCGTGCTGTTGACCTTTGTCTATGGGTTCCTCATGACCCTGGGACAGCGTCTGGGCGGAAACAATCTGGGGCTGTTTTTCTGCGTCCTGTTCCAGGTTATCCTGGGGCTATACGCGCTGAGCTTTGGCTGTGAAGAGGCTGCGTCCCGTTCCGGCAAGAAATACATTGGCTTTTTGCTCAGCCTGTTTTTTGGCCTCGCCATGATGTATGTCTCCATGGCCCAGGGGGCTTTGAAGGATTCTGTTTACAGTCCGCTGTTTTTGCTGCTGATTATCTTTTACTGCCGGACTTTGGAGGATGGCTCTAAAAGAAACACGGTCCCGCTGCTTATTCTGGCGCTTCTGTGCGGGGCTGCCAGAAAGGGCGGAATGTACCTTTCCGCGCTGATTTTGCTGTGCCTGGTGGGGAAAAAAGAGCTGCGCCGGTTTGCGGTGGCTGCCTGCCTGGCATTGGTGGCGCTGCACTGTCTGGTGAACTGGGCGCTTTATCCGGCAGTCGGCATCGAAAGCCCGGAGGAAAAGGAAAACTACAGCTTTTTCTATCAATTAACGGGCTATTATTGCAGCAACCACCCCGATTGGGTCACGGAAGAGGAAAAGGAAATCATCTCCCAGGTTCTGGACTATGATACGGTGGTGACGCAGTACGACCCCAAAATTGTGGATGCGATCAAGGCTACCTATCATGCGGATACTCCAATGCAGGTGCAGCGCTATTTGCTGCTGCATGGCAAGCTGGCGCTGAAGCACCCGCTGACCATGCTGGAAGCGGTGGTATATTCGAGAAACTGGTATTTCTGTCCCTTTGCATGGTATGTGGAGAAGACCATCGGCGAGGTGTCGATCGGTTTTGACTATGTGGAACCGCAGCTGAGCGGCTTTTCCAGATGGCTGGAAAGCGACGCCAGGCGTGCTGCGGAGTCAAAGCTTTGGGACTTTGAGCATAGTTATCCTGTGCGGATTTTTGTGGTTTCCGGCATTTACAATTGGCTGGGGCTGCTGCTTGGACTTGCCGCCTGGTATGCGGGCAGCAGAGAAAAAAAGCAAATGGTCTTGCCGGTACTGCTGGCCATCGCTGGGCTGCTGCTGACCCATGTCAACGGCTCCGTCCGGTACGCGGGCCCTGTGATCTATACAGTGCCGGTGCTGCTGGTGCTGATGAAGGCGAAGAAGACCAAGCCTGCTCAGATATCCTGAAAATAGCTGCTTTTGGGATTTGCCATGACATATTGGAGGAATTTGCGTGAATTACCAGACGATTGAGCAGGAGCTTGCCGAGCTGCCCCTGTACATCTATGCCTGGGTGGACCCGCAGAGCCTGGAATTTTCAGACCGGGTGCGCCATATCTGCCAGACGGAGTGCGCCATGTACGGCAAAAGCTGGGCCTGCCCGCCTGGGGTGGGGACCGTGGCGGAATGCAGAGCCAAGTGCCTGAGCTACAATAAGGCCCTGCTGATTTCCAGCCTGACGGAGGTGGCGGACATTGCGGATCTGGAGGCAACCCTTGCCACCCGCCGGGACCATGAGAGCCTGACGGATCAGGTGGGGGATATTCTCCGGGCCCATGGACTGGATCCCTATATTCTCTCTACCGAGGCCTGTGCCATCTGCGGCCGCTGCGCCATCCTGGATGGCAAGCCCTGCCGCCATCCGGAAAAAATGCATCCCTGTGTGGAAAGCCAGGGCATCAACATCATTCCTACGCTGGAGGAGAACGGACTGGAGTTCCAGTACGGGCAGAATGTGGTCACCTGGGTGTCGCTGCTGCTGTTCCATACCGGGGAATAAATGCAAAAATATCGAATAAAAATACGCACGGCCCTTTCCAAACCGGGAAAGGGCCGTAAATAATGTATAAAAACCGTCGGTTTTGACAAAATAATCTATCAAATTTGTACAAACCGTGAAATCTACCAGGAATTGGGAAATCCTATTGAAAAATTGATGCCATCGTGATATACTGTTTTGGCACTTAGAGAATTCAAATGTGTAAATATCGGGCAAAAAATATCGATTCGCGGTATTCGCCCGTGTATTTGAAAGGGGTATTGTATGTCTCACAAGTATGTTTATTTGTTCACCGAGGGTGACGGTTCCATGCGAGAGCTTCTGGGCGGCAAGGGCGCCAACCTGGCAGAGATGACCAGGATCGGCCTTCCGGTTCCCCAGGGCTTTACTATTTCTACCGAAGCCTGCACCAAGTACTACGAGGACGGCCAGAAGATCAATGACGAGATCATGGCCCAGATCATGGAGTACGTGGACAAGATGGAGCAGATCAACGGCAAAAAGTTCGGCGATCTGAATAACCCTCTGCTGGTCTCCGTCCGCTCCGGCGCCCGGGCCTCCATGCCCGGTATGATGGACACCATCCTGAACCTGGGCCTGAACGACGATGTTGTGGATGCCATGATCAAGGGCAATCCCGATCCCGCCTTCGCCCGGTTTGTCTACGATTCCTACCGCCGGTTCATCCAGATGTTCTCCGACGTGGTTATGGAAGTGGGCAAGAAGTATTTTGAGCAGCTCATCGATGAGATGAAGCAGCGCAAGGGTGTCACCTATGACGTGGAGCTCACCGCAGAGGACCTGAAGGAGCTGGCTTCCCAGTTCAAGGCCGAGTACAAGGCCAAGCTGGGTGTGGAATTCCCCTCCGATCCCAAGGTGCAGCTGTACGAGGCCATCCGTGCCGTCTTCCGCTCCTGGGATAACCCCAGAGCCAACGTCTACCGCCGTGACAACGACATTCCCTATTCCTGGGGCACTGCCGTCAATGTCATGCCCATGGTATTTGGCAACCTGAACGACAATTCCGGCACCGGCGTGGCCTTTACCCGTGACCCCGCCACCGGCGAGAAGAAGCTCATGGGCGAGTTTCTGACCAACGCCCAGGGCGAGGATGTGGTGGCCGGTGTCCGTACCCCCATGCCCATTGCCCAGATGGCCGACAAGTTCCCCGAAGCATATGAGCAGTTCGTCAAGGTCTGCGCCCTGCTGGAGGACCACTACCGGGATATGCAGGATATGGAGTTCACCGTGGAGAACGGCAAGCTCTATATGCTCCAGACCCGTAACGGCAAGCGTACCGCCAAGGCCGCTCTGAAGATCGCCTGTGACCTCTTGGACGAGGGCATGATCGATGAGAAGAAGGCCGTTTCCATGATCGACCCCCGGAATCTGGATACCCTGCTGCACCCCCAGTTCGATGCCAAGGCTCTGAAGGAGGCTACCCCCATCGGCCGTGGTCTGGGCGCTTCTCCCGGAGCTGCCTGCGGCAAGGTCGTGTTCTCTGCTGAGGATGCAGAAAAGTGGGCCGCCAGAGGCGAGAAGGTTGTTCTGGTTCGTCTGGAGACTTCTCCTGAGGATATCACCGGCATGAAGGTTGCCCAGGGCATCCTGACTGTTCGCGGCGGCATGACCTCTCACGCTGCCGTTGTGGCCCGGGGCATGGGTTCCTGCTGCGTCTCCGGCTGCGGCGAGATCAATATGGACGAAGAGCACAAGCAGTTTACGCTGGGCGGCAAGACCTACCACGAGGGCGACTTCATCTCCATCGATGGTTCAACCGGCAATATTTATGAAGGCGTTATCCCCACTGTGGATGCCGAAATCGCCGGTGAGTTCGGCCGCATTATGGCTCTGGCCGACAAGTACCGCACCATGAAGGTCCGCACCAATGCCGATACCCCCACCGATGCCAAGAAGGCAAAGGAGCTGGGCGCAGAGGGCATTGGCCTGTGCCGTACCGAGCATATGTTCTTTGACCCCGAGCGGATCGCTGCTTTCCGGGAGATGATCTGCTCCGATACCGTTGCAGAGCGGGAGACCGCGCTGGACAAGATCCTGCCCTATCAGCAGGGTGACTTTGAGAAGCTCTATGAGGCCCTGGAGGGAAGCCCTGTGTGCATCCGCTTCCTGGACCCCCCTCTGCATGAGTTCGTTCCCACCACCCAGGCTGAGATCGAGCAGCTTGCTGCGGCCCAGGGCAAGAGCGTAGAGGCCATCAAGGCCATCATCGCCTCCCTGCATGAGTTCAACCCCATGATGGGTCACCGCGGCTGCCGCCTGACCGTCACCTATCCGGAGATTGCCAAAATGCAGACCAAGGCCATCATCCGGGCCGCCATCAATGTCAAAAAGGCCCATCCCGATTGGGAAATCAAGCCCGAGATCATGATCCCCCTGGTTGGCGAGACCAAGGAGCTGGCCTTTGTGAAGAAGGTAGTCGTGGAGACGGCCGATGCGGAAATCGCTGCTGCCGGTGTGGAGCTGACCTACGAGGTTGGTACCATGATCGAGATCCCTCGCGCAGCTCTGACTGCTGATGAGATCGCCAAGGAAGCCGAGTTCTTCTGCTTCGGCACCAACGATCTGACCCAGATGACCTTCGGCTTCTCCCGCGACGATGCAGGCAAGTTCCTGAACGCCTACTATGAGGCCAAGATCTACGAGAACGATCCCTTTGCCAAGCTGGACCAGAACGGCGTTGGCAAGCTGATGAAGGTTGCCATGGAGCTGGGCAAGAAGACCCGGCCCAACCTGCACTGCGGCATCTGCGGCGAGCATGGCGGCGACCCCGCTTCCGTGGAGTTCTGCAATGCTCTGGGCTTGGACTATGTGTCCTGCAGCCCCTTCCGCGTGCCCATCGCCCGTCTGGCCGCTGCCCAGGCTGCCATTAAGCAGGAGGCTGAAAAGGCCGATGCGGAAAAGGCTGCCGAGGAAGCCAAGGCTGCCGACCGCGAGAAGGCCAAGGAAGCTGCTAAGGAGGCTGCCAAGGAGTTCGCCGAGAACGCCAGGGAGGCTGCCGCAGTTGTGGCCGCTGACGTAGCCGATGCCGCCAAGGCAGGCTTCGCCGGAGCCAAGGCCGGTTTGGCTGCCGCCAAGAAGGCCTACCTGGAGAACAGAAACAAGTAAAAACCGATCCCTTTTCAGGCAGCTCCTTCCGGGGCTGCCTGATTTGTCCTTGTATAGCGGACGTTCTTCCGCCAAGGAAAAATTCTTGACAAAGTGCTGTTTTGTCTGTACAATGAGGACAAGTGAATAGAAAAAGCTATGACGAAGACGGATTTGGTTGCGCACCATATAGAGAGCCGGGGACGGTGGAAGCCTGGCAGGCAGCAGTCATAATATCCCATCCCTTCCGAGCTGAGGTTCCCCAAAGCGCTGCAAGTAGGGGCTTCCGCGCAGGCTGCGTAAGTGCCTAGGGCTTGTTGGAGCCTGAAAGCGGCGTGCGTTGCTGCACGCAATTTGAGTGGTACCGCGGGTAATTTAGACTCGTCTCAAAGAAATTTGAGACGGGTCTTTTTTATTTTGGGAAACCGTGAATGGACTGGCATTTTGACACCGGACTGCATGCCAATCTGTTTGGAGTTTTCCGGGAAAGAGAGGAAAATGTTATGAAACTGGGAAAAAAGAATCTTTTGGTGGTAAGCGTCATGCTTTTTGCGCTGTTCTTTGGGGCGGGGAATCTGATTTTTCCGCCCTTTTTGGGACAGAATGCGGGAGCCAATACCCTCCCGGCCATGGTTGGCTTTCTGGTGACGGCGGTGATATTGCCGGTGCTGGGCGTGGTGGTCGTGGCCCGGTTCGATGGGCTGGAAAAGCTGGGCCGTCAGGTGGGCAAGCGGTTTGCACTGGTGTTTGCAGTGCTGATCTATCTGTCCATCGGTCCGGGACTGGGCATTCCCAGAGCGGCCTCCGTGCCCTTTGAGATGGCTGTGGCACCCTATCTGCCGGAGAACAGCAATGCGGCGCTGTGGATGGCGGCGTATTCCCTGGTGTTTTTCCTGGTGGCGCTCTGGCTGTGCCTGAACCCCGGCAAGCTGGTAGACCGCATCGGTCGGGGCCTTACGCCTGTGCTGCTGGTGCTGCTGACGCTGCTGTTTGTCTGCTTCCTGTTCCGGGGGGAAAAGCAGGTTGCGCCGCCTCAGGAGAGCTACGCCCACGCGCCGCTGCTCAAGGGCTTTACCGAGGGCTATAACACCATGGACACCATCGCCGCGCTGAATTTTGGCCTGGTGATTTCCACGACCCTGGGGACCTTTGGCCTGGAGCAAAAGCGGGACAAAATGCGCTATACGGTTCTGGCAGGCCTGCTGGCCGGTACCATCCTGGCCCTGGTGTATGCCATGCTGTCCTATATGGGAATGTGCAGCTCCGGGGTCTATGAAATTCAGGAAAACGGTGCCTGGACGCTGCGCTGCATCGTCTACCAGGTGTTCGGCAGCGTCGGTGCCGTGCTGCTGGCTGCCATCTTCACCCTGGCCTGTCTGACCACCTGTGTGGGCCTGATTAACTCCATTTCTCAGTATTTTTCCATGCTTTTCCAGAAGGTTTCCTACCGCGCCTGGGCCTATATCATTACATTTTTCTCCTTCCTGGTGTGCAATCTGGGCCTGAGCATGATCCTCAGTATCTCCATCCCGGTGCTGAACGCAATTTACCCCGTGGCAATCGTTCTGATCCTGCTGGGGTTGAGCCACGACCTGTGGAAGAACAACCGCTTTGCCTATCCCATGACCGTAGCGGGCACAGCGGCGGTCAGCGTGCTGTTCGCCTTGGGCGAAGCGGGAGTGCCCCTTGGCGGTGTGAATACGCTGCTGCATGGGCTGCCTATGTACAAGCTGGGCTTTGGCTGGGTCAGCGTGGCGGCGGCAATGCTGCTGCTCAGTCTGGCAGTCCATGCACTGTGCCGGGGCGGCAAAAGAAGCTGAGGGACGGAAGCAGGGGAAAAATAAAAAGATATACAAAAGAAAGCTTTGTGTCTTTCCTTTTTCGGAAGAATCATGTATAATGATGGCATGGATTCATCCCGGCTTTGCCGGATATTTTGATTGGGAGGTTTTTCGTATGTCTTTACAGACGCTGCATCTTGCAAAGGCACAGCAGGAAATTCTGGACAGGGGGTTTGCTTCGGCTTTCGGCGGAAAGCCGGAACGCTATTTCTCCGCGCCCGGCCGCACGGAGATCGGCGGCAACCATACGGATCATCAGCGGGGCCGGGTCCTGGCGGCTGCCGTAAATCTGGATACCCAGGCTGCGGTCCGGGTCAACGGGACCCAGACCGTGCGCATTCTCTCCAAGGGCTATCCTCTGTGCACCGTGTCGCTGGACAGTCTGGTGCCCCAGAAGGAGGAAATCAATTCTACCCCCGCCTTGGTGCGGGGCGTCTGCGCCCGCTTTGCAGAGCTGGGCTGCCGGGTGGCGGGCTTTGATGCCTACTGCGAGAGCACGGTGCTGCCCGGGTCCGGCCTGAGCTCCTCCGCCGCCTTTGAGGTGCTCATCGGAACCATTGTCAACGGCCTGTTTTTTGAGGGGAAGGTCAGCCAGCCGGAAATTGCCCAGATCGGCCAGTATGCCGAGAATGTCTTCTTCGGCAAGCCCTGTGGCCTGATGGACCAGACGGCCTCTGCCGTGGGCAATCTGGTGACCATTGATTTCTTCGACAAGGAGCATCCTGTCATCGAGCCGGTGGATTTTGATTTCTCCGCCTGCGGCCATGCCCTGTGCATCATCGACAGCCAGGCAAGCCACGCGGACCTGACGGATGAATACGCCGCCATTCCCGGGGAGCTGAAGCAGGTCTGTGCCTACTTTGGCAAGGAGGTCCTGACCCAGATCGACGAGCAGGAATTCTTTGCCGCCATCCCTGCACTGCGGAAGGTCTGCCCGGACCGGGCGGTGCTGCGGGCCATTCACTTCTATCAGGAGAACGCCCGGGTGCCCCAGCAGGTGGCAGCGCTGCGGGAGGGCAATTTCCAGCGCTTTCTGGAGCTGGTCAAGCAGAGCGGCTACTCCTCCTATATGTATTTGCAGAATGTCATCCCCGCCGGTTACACCGAGCATCAGGATGTTGCCCTGAGCCTTGCCCTGTGCGAGCACTATCTCCAGGGAAAGGGCGCTTACCGGGTCCATGGCGGCGGCTTTGCCGGAACCGTCCAGGCCTTTGTGCCCTTTGAGATCCTGGAAAGTTTCCGGGCCGGCATCGATGCCGTTCTGGGCCAGGGAGCCTGCCACGTGCTGTCCATCCGTCCCCAGGGCGGTGTGGAGATGGAAGTGGAGGCATAAGCCATGCAGATCGAAACCTACATTGATTCCCTGGTTTCCTATGCCATGAACCGGGGGCTTGCCGAGCCTGTGGACCATCAGGTGCTGGTAAACCGCATCCTGGACATCCTGCATAAGGAGGACTATGCGCCCTCCGACGAGCCCCAGAGCGAGGACCTGGAGGAGATTCTGAAGGGCATTCTGGACTATGCCTGTGAAAAGGGCCTGTGCGAGGACAATGTTACGGCTCGGGACATTTTCGATACCCGTATTATGGGGGCTGTGACCCCCATGCCGCGAGAGATCATCCGCACTTTCCGGGAGAAATATGCCGTGTCCCCCCAGGAGGCTACGGACTGGTATTACCGCCTGAGCTGCGATACGGATTACATTCGCCGTTACCGCATTGCCAAGGACATGCGCTGGAAATATGCCAGTGAATACGGTGAGATGGACATCACCATCAACCTGTCCAAGCCTGAAAAGGACCCCAAGGCCATTGCTGCCGCCAAGAATGCCCCCCAGTCCGGCTACCCCAAGTGCCAGCTGTGCCGGGAAAACGAGGGCTATGCCGGCCGAATGAACCATCCCGCCCGGGCAAACCACCGCATCATCCCCATTACCATCGCCGGGGCGGACTGGTACCTGCAATATTCTCCCTATGTCTATTACAATGAGCACTGCATCGTCTTCAACGGCCGGCACGTGCCTATGAAAATTGATCGGTCCGCCTTCGATAAGCTGCTGGATTTTGTAACGCTGTTCCCCCACTATTTTGTGGGCTCCAATGCGGACCTGCCCATTGTGGGCGGCTCCATCCTGAGCCATGAGCATTTCCAGGGCGGCCACTATACCTTCGCCATGGAGACGGCTCCTGTGGAGACTCCGGTTGCTTTCCGGGGCTTCGAGGACATTCAGGCAGGAATTGTGAAGTGGCCTATGAGCGTCATTCGCCTGGATGGCAGCGATCCCCGTCGCCTGTCTGAACTGGCCGAGAAGATCCTGAATGCCTGGCGGGGCTATTCCGATGAGGGGCGGGGGATTCTCGCCTTCTCCGATGGGGAGCCTCACAATACCATTACGCCCATTGCCCGCCGCAGAGGGGAGCTGTTTGAGCTGGACCTGGTGCTGCGCTGCAATGTCACCACGGAAGAGCACCCGCTGGGTGTGTTCCATCCCCATGCGGACAAGCACCATATCAAGAAGGAAAACATCGGCCTCATTGAGGTCATGGGTCTGGCCGTGCTGCCCAGCCGCCTGAAAGGGGAGCTCAGCGACTTGGCCGAGAAGGTCGTCGCCGGGGCGGATCTGCGGGCCGACCCGGTCCAGGCCAAGCACGCGGACTGGGTGGACGGGCTCGAAAAGCAGTACACCTTTACGGCGGACAATGCGCTGGACATTCTGCTCCAGGAGACCGGAAAGGTCTTTGCTCGGGTGCTGGAGGATGCAGGCGTGTACAAGCGGACGGAAGACGGAAGGAAAGGCTTCCTGAAATTCGTGGATACCGTCAATCAGTGAGAATAAGGCAGTGCCCGGGGACCGATGGATTTCCCGGGCCTGCATTTTTTAAGGAGTTACCAGATGGATCGTCTGTGCCAGTCTACAGCTTTTTTTCACCTTCCGGGGCTGTTCGAGTTTTATGAGCTGTACCGCCGTTTCCTGCCCCTGTTTCGGGAGCACAGGGAATATTTCTTCGACTGGTGCGAAATCGGCTCCGTTTATGGTGCCCCGGCGGACTACATCTGGGGTGGGGGAAGGGTCGGCATCGGAGACAATGACCCCCGGGATGTGCTGGCGCTGGTGGAGGAATACGGGATTTCTGCCCGGCTGACCTTCAGCAATTCCCTGCTGCGGCAGGAGCACCTGTCGGACAGAAGGTGCAATTTCCTGTGCCGTCTGTTCAGCGCCAGACCCGGAAACGGGGTCATCGTCCATTCTGAGCTGCTGCTGGACTATTTGAAGCGGGAATATCCTGCGTTTTATTTTGTGTCCTCGACGACAAAGGTCCTGACAGACCGGCAGGCTCTTGCAGCAGAGCTGGACCGGACGGATTTTCGCTTCGTTGTGCCGGACTTTCGACTGAATCGGGATTTTGATTTTTGGCGGACATTGAGCGCTGCGCAGAGAAGCAAAGTGGAATTCCTGTGCAATGAATGCTGCTGGTTTGGCTGCCGGGACCGGAAGCAATGCTATGAAAACGTCAGCCGCAAAAATCTTGGGGAGCCCTGCGCAGACCATATCTGCGCCGCGCCGGATGGCGGGGCAGGCTACCGGTTTTCCAAAGCTATGGAAAACCCGGGATTTCTTGGGCCGGAGGATATTCGGAACATTTATTTGCCCATGGGTTTTTCCAACTTCAAGCTGGAGGGCCGGGGACTGGGCAGCGCTATGGTGCTGGAATTTTTGCTGCACTATCTGGTGAAGCCGGAGTACCATATCCATGTCCGGGAGGTCGTCTATCTGGATAGTATGCTGGACTTGTTTTGAGAAAGGAGTATGTCATGAAAATTGTAATTCTGGACGGCTATGCCCTGAACCCAGGGGATCTGAGCTATGATGTTCTGAAGCAATTTGGCGATTTGGCAATTTACGACCGCACGGATTCCGAGACGGAAGCCATTGCCAGGATCGGGGACGGCGAGATCGTTCTGACCAATAAGGTGCCCATTACCGAATCGCTTCTGGCAGCCTGCCCGGGGATTCGGCTGGTCTGCGTCATGGCGACGGGCTACAATGTGGTGGACTGTGCTGCCTGTGCCCGCCGGGGGATCCCGGTGACCAATGTGCCCAGCTACGGCACGGCGGCGGTGGCACAGTTTACCATGGCCCTGCTGCTGGAGCTGTGCCACCATGTGGGCCTTCACGACTGGGACGTACACAGCGGCGGCTGGGCCAAGGCGGACTGCTTCACCTATTGGCGGACGCCCCAGACAGAGCTTGCGGGAAAGACCATGGGCATCATTGGCTTTGGGGCCATTGGCAAGGCTGTGGGCAGACTGGCCCGGGCCTTCGGTATGCATGTTTTGGCCTACAATCGCAGCCAGAGTGAGGAGGGCCGCAGCATCGCAGCCTATGTGGACCTGGATACCCTGCTTGCACAGTCGGATGTGGTCTCGCTCCACTGCCCGCTGTTTCCGGAGACGGAGCATATCATCGATGCCGCAGCCATTTCCAAAATGAAGAACGGGGCGATTCTGCTCAATACAGCCCGGGGGCCGTTGGTGGAGGAACAGGCCCTTGCTCAGGCACTGGGGGCCGGGAAACTCCGGGGCGCGGCGCTGGATGTGGTCAGTACGGAACCCATTGCAGAAGAGAATCCGCTGCTGCACTGCCCGAACTGCATCATCACGCCCCACATGGCCTGGGCCCCGGTGGAGAGCCGCCAGCGGCTGCTGAATACGGTAGTGGAGAATATCCGGTCCTATCTGGAGGGAACTCCCCAGAACGCGGTCAATTTGTAGTCGAACCAATGCAAAAAGGCCGCCAAGTTAGACAGCCCCTTGTGCAAATCTTCGTAAGTGCTCAATACCCCCCTGGCATCTCCCCCCGCCCCTATGAGATAATATCTTAAATCTCAAATAGCTGAGGCTCAGCTATTTGAGGAACTGGAAAACGGGGTGAGCAAATGGGAGATATCCTTGCTGCTCGGGATGAATACCGGAAAATCCAATAGGCGGCGGTTTCAATCTGAACGGTAAAATCAAGGCTACTAATTTTGTTCAGAAAAAGGCGAAGGAACATACGACTCCAAACCTTGTCGCACAGCCTGTGGCAAAGCTGCCGACCGCCGAGAGCTTTGGTCTGACCGAGGCAAAAGAAGAACGGCTATCCCAGATCATTGCGGAAATCAACAGCCGCACCGGAAAAGCCTTTTATAACGATTTTGTGGTCAAGGCTATGCTGCAGATTCGGGACATTCTGCTGAAATCCGACAAGCTAAAAACCAGTGCCAGGAACAATACTGTCAAGGGTTTTGAGTTTTCGTATTTTGATGACATTGATGATGCACTGATTGAGGGGTTAGAACAGAACCAAGATTTCTTTTCGCGCCTTCTGGGAAACGACGAAATAAAAAAGCAGGTACTTGGCATCTTCACAGAAGAAATCTATACGAGTTTGAGAGAAGCATAAGACCGTGACCAATTGTGCCCTGAACAGATGAATGGCAGCATTGAGGTATGATGCATGATTTATGAAAGCTATCCGTGGAAACAAGACATACAGCGCAGGAAAAAATCTGCTCTTAAGGTACAATCGACCAGAGCAATTCGCCCAAAACTACGATAGGGCGTGTACTGTGATTGAAAAAGCAATCCTGTACTCTGCGTTTATCATTCGCAAGTTGATTAACTGTGATCGTCTGAGTACTGAAGCCGATGAGTGGACAATGCAGGTCAAGAAATATGCCGCAGTCAGAGAGTTTAATCGGATACATCATTCTATTAACGAAGGCAGCCATGACTGGGAGAATGCACAGAATGAAACGATCAAAGCGCATAAGATCTGTAACTGGCTGATTCATTCCTACATTTTTGATTTTATATTTGATGCAGAAAATCAGAGAATAGAATCTTTTGCTGTTGCTTCGGATTTTGATAGAAATGAGGTACTATACGTTATCAACGTCTCAGATTGGGTCAGGTACATGAATTTTGTTGCAACGGACTATGTTACTTCTAGGAGGTGCATTCTGGAAACAGTACCAATGGCAAAAGGTAAAAAGGCCGTAGATTATGTTTCTAAGATTAAAGAACGTGGGCAGTGAACGAATTGTCATAAACTGAGGTGAAAGAAGTGCTATATGAGAACACAAATTAAGGTTATCCGCTTTGCAGCAATCAACAGTGCGATATTTGCGGTGTTTACCTACCTCATTACACTCAATATGGAAATAGGATTTCTGAACTTGGACACTTCCTGGCTTTCAAATAATTTTGCACTTACAATATGTGGTGGTGTGTTTGTTAGTCTGTTGGTTATGCTGATTTGCGAAGTTCAAAAATAGATAAAGAAGAATATGGCGAAACCACCAAAAAGAGGGAGAATCTTTTGGAAAAGCTGTCAATTGAAATAACCAGTATTTGTGAGTATTATTGTTATAACATCATAACGACGTAACATTATGATGATTAAATTAATGAAAGAGGATGACTGTAATGAAAAAGATTCTGTGTGTTGCCATGGTGCTTTTGATGCTGGGATCTCTTGCTGCATGCGGTGCGAAAAAGCCTGATACTGATGCAGAGAGCCCCCAAAAACAGAATAGCCAGACAGATGCCAGTGAAAAAGTCACGCTTGAGCTTTGGTGGTGGGGAGAAGAGGATGTGCCCGGTTCCAGAGCGTGGTTGGAGGAAACAGCGGCCAAATATGAAGAGGAAACGGGAATCCACATTAATCTGACACAGCAGACCTCTGATAATTTAATGACTGCCTGGGAGGCCTCTGTACAGGCAGGGGAGGGGGCGGACATTCAGTTTTTCTGGACCGGAATTTACACACTTATGTACGTTTGGGGAGAAAAAAGCTCTTTGACAGATCTTTCTGAGTATATTTCCGAAGAGGAAATGTCTCATTGGATGGGAACGGATGGTGTGTCTATGGGCGGCACCACCTGGGCGCAGCCGTGGTATTTACAATCCATCGTTCTGCTTTATAACAAGGAATTGTTCCGAAGCGCAGGCCTTGATCCGGAGAAAACTCCTGAGAATTACGAAGAATTCCTTACAACTTGCGAAAAACTGAAGCAAAGCAATGTAGTCCCGTTTGAAATTGGCGGCATGAAGGATGGCTTTGGAACTCCTTGGATCTATTCTACGATAGGCGTTGCGGGACATGATGATGTGTCGGAATACGTTGAAGCCGCTCTGGAGCCTGGAGCCTACGAGACAGAGGCGCACGTACTCTGGCTTGAGGTTTTGGCCAATCTGTACGAGAAGGGATATATTAACCCATTGACTATGTCCAATGAGTTCCAGTCTGGACGTGAAAGCTTCCTGCGTGGTGAATCTGCCATAGGCTTTGCTACGTATGGTCAGGCCATTCAGTGGATTGAAGAAATGGGTGGAGATGATGTGGCCGCTATTATGAAAGTTCCTGCTTTTGGAGATGGAAAGATGGCCGGTGGACAAAATGTTCAGAGCCAGGCATTTGGGATCCCCGCATTCTCCAAGCATAAACAAGAGGCTGCTGACTTTATGGTATATATGCACCAGCCGGAGCAGCTCAATAGATTCTATGAACTTACAAAGAATTTCCCTGCGGATGATCGTTTCAATGCGGATGTGTTGAGCACACCCAGTGAGAAGTTTGAGTGGAACTATTTGTTGGAAGACCCGTGCATCTACCCTTCGCTGTATATGCCTTCCTCTATTCACAGCCTTGGCAATTACGCAGCCTGTCAAATGGTGCTTTCTGGAGAAGATGCCGCTGATGCTGCCGCATATGTAGAGAGCATGGCGGAGCAATGGAGAAGCATGAATCCGGAAGAGGTGAAGAATTTCACTGCATGGGCCGAAACATTTCAGTAACGGAACCGACAAGGCGGGGCATAACAATATGCCCCGCACACACGAAGGGAGGTAAATATGCTTCGATTGTCTCGTTCGCAGAGGGAGGTACCATACCTGTTTCTGCTGCCCGCATTTATTATGATTGGACTGGTATTCTTGTTCCCAATCATCAGTGTGATTGCGGATAGCATGTATTCTATTAACGGAAACACCAGAACTTTCGTTGGCTTTCAGAATTACGCAACGCTTACGAAAAATCCCATATTCTGGACAGCGCTGACGAACAACTTTAAATTCCTTTTGTGTGTACCGTTGTTGGTTGCCGGCGGAGTGATCATGGCGCTGATACTCTATACGCAGTTTCCCGGATGGAAAATTTACCGCACCATCATGCTATTTCCCTATATTTTTTCAATTGCGGTCACAGGCATTGTTTTTGACGTTATTTTACGGGAAAACGGGTTGCTGAATTCTATACTGAGCAGCATAGGACTAGGAAACCTTGCACATAATTGGCTCGGCGAACGACAGACAGCCCTATATGCAATCATGTTTGTGATCATATGGAAAGAGTTTGGATATGGTGTCATGCTGATTCTGGCAAGACTCCTTTCGGTGGATGAATCTCTCATTGAAGCGGCAAGACTGGATGGTGCAAGCTATTTTACAATAGCAAGGAAGATATTGATTCCGGACGCAAGAGCTGTTATTTCTTTTTTCTTTGTACTGTCAATGATCAATATGCTTTCTTGGCTGTTTAACTATGTGTATGTCCTTACAAAGGGCGGTCCTATCAATAGTACATACGTTTTGGATTTCTACATCTATCAGCTAGGCGCAAAATTCATGAACTACGGAGCGGCATCTGCTTTGGCTGTTATGCTGCTGGTGATCACAATGCTGTTTGTGTCCATTCAGGCTGTTGGGCGCAGAATGCTTTCCAGCGAAGATGCGTAGGGAGGGTTCGATATGCGGGTCAATTCAAAAAGAAAGAAGTTCAAAAAACTACCTCAATACATACTGTCTGCGGCTGTGGGTTTATTTGTCTTTGTAGATATAATTCCTATCATTTTCACGGTGATCACGTCCTTCAAAACAAAGAGTGAGTATGTTTACAATGCCATGCGTCTTCCTGATGTGTGGACGTTTCAAAACTATTTAAAACTCTTTGAGAATTACGATGTAGGAAGACTATTCCTTAACAGTCTGTTGGTTACGGCAATACCCTTGTTTTGCTGCATTCTGTTTGGTGCTATGGCGGCTTTTTCCATTGGAAAATTTCAATTTAAAGGACGCACATTGGCAAAAAATGCGATTTTTCCATTGATGTCTATTCCGGCGGTCGTGTTGCTGTTTCCGCTGTACCGTCTCTTTGCGAAAATCGGTCTGACCAACCATCACGCATCGCTGATGATCATTTATATCGGATATATCCTGCCGTTTATTCTGAATATGCTCAGCAGTTTTATGGACTCTGTGCATAACAGTTTTATTGAAGCAGCAATGATCGATGGGTGCGGCTATTTCCAGGCGTTTACACGGGTGGTATTACCATTGCTGGCTCCGGCGCTGTCTGCGACGACAATTGTCGGCGCAATGTGGCTTTGGAATGAAATGCTCCTGGCAACCGTTTTTGTGCAGAAGGAAAGTCTGCGTACTTTGACTGTTGGCCTGACGAATATGCAGGGCTTGTTTACTTTGGACGTTCCGCTTCTGATGGCTGGAGCAACGATCACGACTGCGCCTGTTATCCTTATTTTCGTTATTGGACAGAAGTGGCTCATTAAGGGACTCACTGCGGGAGGGGTAAAGTAAATGTACGGATATCTTCAAAATGTTCTGGAAGAACCTATGGAGTTGAATCGAACGCTGGAGGATCTTCTTACTCAAAAAAAAGAGGTGTTGGAGAGAATCGGAAATGCGCTTAGAGGGGCAAAACATATTGTTTTGACATCCATGGGCAGCGCACAAAACTCTCTGATGCCAATGTATTATTCGCTGCTTCGCGGTGGTGCATATGTTTCTTTGGTTGAAGCGTCGGATGTGATTCGAGATCAACTTTTTTTTGACGATGCGGACACTGTGTTTTTGATCATGTCCCGCTCCGGAGAAAGCCATGAAATAAAGGAACTGGTGGGCGAACTGCGGGAGCATGGCAGAGTCTGTATTGGAATAACGATGACAGAAGGTAGCGCACTTGACAGAGGCTGTTCTTTGGGCTTGATGGATGTATGTTCTTTTGATGAGAAAATCTGCCTGAAGGCTTATTCCTCCATGGCCCTATGCGGACTGATTTGCGTTTCCTTTATGCGCAATGAAAGCATCGATCAGGAGGCATACAGCCACATGTTTCGATGGATGGAGGAGAATAAGAATACCATACTGAAGGGAATGGAAGAAATATCTTTTTTTAAAAACGCGCACAGCTATGTATTTCTTTCAAGAGGATATGGGGTTGGATGCTGCAAGGCTGCAGGGCTCTGGATGGAAGAAATTGCTTTTGTTACCTGTGATGCATCTGGAATTGACGCTTTTTACCATGGACCTGTGCGGTCCGTGTTCAGCAGTGCGCTGGCGGATAATATGATTGTACCTGTATATCTGGATGTTCTTGGGGATGCCCGCTCGGATCGGATTTGGATGGAAACCGCCTCTGCTGCAAAGGCTTCCGTCTATATAGGAGAAAACTGTGATGCTCCGGGCGACTATCACTTCCTGTATCCGCACTTTGATGTACCGGAAGAGGCCATGTCGCTGCTGCTTTGCTTGTATACACAACTTTTCGCGTACCAATGCTGCATCGAAAAAGGCTATACACCGGGAATTTCGCTTGGAATTCCTGAAGATCGTTGGGTGGTGAGCTGAATGGCGAAATATGCGTATGGAATCGATATTGGAGGAACACGGGTAAAGGCCGGTCTGGTAGATATTCAGAGCGGAAAAATTCTTGCATCCAGGATTTTTAACTCAAAAAAGGAAGAACAGCCTTTTCTGGATAGCCTAAAGGATGCCCTGCAATCTATGCAAGCGGAGATAGAAATTAAGGAGGTCTGCGGAGCGGGTGTTTCCGTGACGGGGTTTGTACACAGAGCGGGAATTATGGGGAAATCAAAGGAGGCGTTTCTTCCGTTCTTGTCCGGTTATCCCATCGCGCAAAGACTTGAAACGACGCTTGGTATGCCGGTCAAGGTTGACAGCGATGGCAGAATCGTCTGCTATGGAGAATGCTTGTACGGTGCCGGGAAGGGCTATGAACGCGTTTTGCTGATTACTTTGGGAACGGGTATCGGATTCTCTATTTTGGAGAATGCTGTGATTCCTTCGGAACCTGCGGTGCTGCATATGGGAGGGCATGTCAAGGTCAAAAATAGTAATCGAAAATGTTATTGCGGGCTGACCGGCTGCTTTGAGCAGCAATGCTCTGGGCCTGCTCTGATGGCCGAATATCGCAGCGCATCCGGAAGTGACGCATCTGGAAAAGAGATTTTCTCCCGGGCTATTGCTGGGGAAAAAGCGGCAACAGATGTGGTGGAGTCGTATTTGGAATCTCTTTGCTGTGGCTTGAATCAGTTTATATTTGCCCATGCTCCCGATGTGATCGTCATTGGAGGCGGCGTTGCGAATGGACTGGAGAACTACATAGATCGTATTCGTGAGCAAGTCACAGCAAAATGCTACGATACTTATCATTGCGATATCAAGCTGGCTCAACTTGGGGATATGGCAGGCGTGATTGGTGCAGCAGCGCTTGTGCAGCAGCCTTGAGGGAACCGTTCGGAAGTTTAAGAGATGAAAAAGCCACAGAACAAGGACTTCCCTGATTAATCGAAATGAAGTGCGAAAAAGCGATTTGGCCCATTGAATAATCCATTAAAAAATGTTAAAATCATTTTATTATGGATGGGGAGAATATTGATATGCTTGACTATAATAGCGGTATCCCTCTGTATAAGCAGCTAAGCAACGAACTGAATATGAAAATCACCAGTGGGGTATGGCCCTATAATACCAAGATTCCAACAGAAGCTGAATTGGGAAAAATGTATTCAGTAAGCCGTCAAACTGTTCGGCTTGCAATAGATGATTTAAAAAACCGCGGACTGATCATTAAAAGACAAGGAATCGGGACATTTGTTTCCAGACCAAAAATTGAATCGGAAATTGCCTCTTTCCGTTTTTATGATGTAGATGAAAACTCGACCAGACAGCACAAACAACTAATCGATTTTAGCGTTGTGAAGGCGGACTGTCACGTGGCAGAAAAACTGATGATCCAGTATTCTTCCGATGTGTTCCGTATTGAACGCCTCTTTTACAATGATGATATTCCAACAACTTTGGCTGTCTCTTATATTGACACTTCGAAATGTCCGACCCTGACAAGAGATATGGTCGAGGTAAATGGGTTATACAACAGCCTGGAAAAATATAATATGCGCCCTAATATAGCAAAACATTCTATCGTTGCTCAAATCGTTCCCAATCAACTGCGGAATTACTTGCAAGTGGAAAAGAATAGCCCTGTATTCTTTCGACGCCGTGTTTCATACAAGGGAGAACTCCCTGTAGAATATGTTGAGTCGTATACGCGCAGTGATATTATGCAGTTTGTCTTTACGACAGAGGCATGATAAAATTGAAGGGATTTATTGGTTTTTTGATTCTGTAAAAATGCTGCTTTTCGTGTAATAATTCCCCCAACATCGGGGCTGCCGACGTTGGGGGAATTCTTCTATTCCGTTCAAAAACGTGCCTTAAAATTTCTGACAGATTTTTCGTGGTGAACCCGTTTTTAAAATGTTGTACCTTATTTACCGCACCAATTCCGCACCATTTGTCAGAGCAAAGGACACATCCCTACATAATAATTGTAACAGATATCTACCTTTTCCTCAAGGGTTATTTTTGATTTGCGAGAAATTAAGCAAAATTGGGCATGAGGACCGGCGGCCTTTGGCCAAAGACGGATACCCAAAAGACAAGCCCCCTGATCTGTCGGCTAGCCGATTCGAAGATCAGGGGGCTTGTCGCATGCTGCTTGGGGCACTGACATCAGATTTGCTTCAGGACACTTCCGATATCTCCATCGATGCAGATGGCTTTTGCTCCAATTTCTCTGGGTGCATAGGCTTCCCCCAGATTGATGCAGGCGTAGGAAGCGTTTTCCCAGGTGGCGGTCATACGCCAGAAGGGATATTTGATGATGCCGGGGGTGCTTATACCGGTGCCCAGGTCCAGGAACAGTATTTTGGCGCCCTCGTGCCTGCGCAGGAAGTCCGCATAGCGCTCCGATGCGCGATACCAGCCCTCGCCCAGTACAAAGGTGTCGTCACAGCGCAGATTCATGGTCATGGGCCTTCCGCACACGGGGCAGCGGAGGACCAGCTCTCTGGGAAGGCGCCTGACCGGCATATAGCTGCCGAAAGGCTGCAAAGGGATACCGGATAAACGACTGGATGGAGCAGCTGCCCAGGGCCTGCTCTGCCCGGAACATCCGGATATTCCCATCTGCGAGGAGCACCCGGATATCTTCCCATGCAAAACCGGAAGCTGTACCCTCCGGCGGCGCTGCGGGGACCCGCCGCTTCAGCTCCAGGAAAAGACGGTATTCCTCTTCCGAGCCCAGCAGAAGCTCCGGGATGAATTCTGCGTTTTCCAGCAGAAACAGATTGGTGAAGGCCCGGACAAATCCGGCCTCCCGGGGACGGATGGGCGTGGAAAGGGGCAGCCATTGGCAAATCTGATAACGGTAATATGGCGCGTCCGGGCTGCCGTGGGTTTGCGGAACCTCCAGAATGTTTCCACGCTGGACCAGGGCACTGTGCTGAACTGCACCGTACCAGAAAATTCCGGCATGACCCGGGAAAACGCGGGGCGTCTGGAACAGGGCCACATAGTGAATGGGCTTGTCTTCCTCGGTGACCAGGGCAGCAGGGATGTAATAGAACCGGCCATCCAGGCAGGCTTTGAGCTGCGCAGCGTTCCGCAGAGTTCCCACCAGAACATCCCGCCGGTCCCAGTTCACCGCTGCCAACTGCGCTTCCACATCGGAAGGAAGCACGGCCTTCTCAAGGGGGATTGCGGGAAAACCCGGGGCCTCTGCTTCCAGGGGGATCGGTGTGCGTTTGACGGAGCTGCTGATGGCCCGGGGCTGCTTTGGGGCAGAGGTACCGCGAAATCTGGTGAGGAGTGTGCCTGCTGCGGATAAAAGGTGCGTATAGATCTTTCGAATGACGGCGAAAAAACCCAACACAGCCGCCCCCTTTTTGCCTTTAAAATGGAAGAATACCGTTTTTATGATAAGCGAAAAGAGAATAGATGTCAAGCTGCAATGGCATCGAATGCCGGGAGCTGTTCTGCTCCCGGTGGGGCCTCAGTCCCGTTTGAAAATGTCCCGGGTGAAGACCTTGTCCTGAACATCGTCCAGGCAGGGATCATATCGGTTGGCGATGATGCAGTGGGAGAGAGCTTTGAATTGTGCCAGGTTATTGACGACCCTGCTGCCAAAGAAGGTTTGGCCATCGGCCAGTGTGGGCTCGTAGATGATAACGGTAGCGCCTTTGGCTTTGATGCGCTTCATGACACCTTGAATGGCGGACTGACGGAAGTTATCAGAGTTGGATTTCATTGTGAGACGGTAAATCCCGATGACGACCTCTTTTTCATGAGACGGATCATACTGCCCGTCTTCGTAGGAGTAGCCGCCTGCCATTTGCAGCACCTGGTCGGCAATGAAGTCCTTTCGGGTGCGGTTGGATTCCACAATGGCGGTCATCATATTTTGCGGCACATCCTCAAAGTTCGCAAGCAGCTGCTTGGTGTCCTTGGGCAGGCAGTAGCCGCCGTAGCCGAAGGAGGGGTTATTGTAGTGGGTGCCGATCCGGGGATCCAGGCAGACACCGTTGATGATGTCGCGGGTAGACAGCCCCTTGGTTTCGGCGTAGGTGTCCAGCTCATTGAAATAGCTGACCCGCAGGGCCAGATAGGTATTGGCGAAGAGTTTCACGGCCTCGGCCTCGGTGAAGCCCATGAACAGTGTGGGGATATCCTCTTTAATGGCCCCCTGCTGCAGAAGGGCGGCGAAGATCTCCGCCTTTTCCCGGGTCCCTTCGTCGCAGGAGACGATGATCCGGGAGGGATACAGATTGTCGTACAGCGCCTTGGATTCCCGCAGAAATTCCGGGCTGAAAAGAATGCTGTCCGTGCCGTATTTTTTTCGAACGGAAGCGGTATACCCCACGGGAATGGTGGATTTGATGACCATGGTAGCCTGCGGGTTTGCCTTCAGCACCAGCTCGATCACGGCTTCTACGGCGGAGGTATCGAAATAGTTTTTCTTGCTGTCATAATTGGTGGGGGCGGCGATGACGACAAAGTCCGCATTTCGGTAGGCATTTTCGCCGTCCAGCGTGGCAGTCAGGTCCAGCTCTTTTTCGGCCAGATACTTTTCAATATATTCGTCCTGAATGGGGGATTTGCGCTGGTTGATCAGCTCCACCTTTTCCGGGATAATATCCACGGCAGTCACGTGGTTGTGCTGGCTCAGCAGCGTGGCAATGGAGAGGCCCACATAGCCTGTACCGGCTACGGCGATATTGTATTGCTTTTTTGGAGCGTTTTTGGGTTTGGCCTTTGCTTCGTCAACGAACAGCGCTGTGATGTCGAAGTCCAGCGCCTCTGCCAGGGCTTCCAGCTGCGCGATGGATGGTTTAAAGGTTCTGTTCTCCAGCTGACCGATCATGGAGCGGTTGATACCCGTCAGGTTTGCAAGCTCGATCTGCGTCAGGCCCTTTTCCTTTCGACTGGATTTTACGGTTTCGGCCAAACGGTCGAAGGAAAGCTTCTTCATAGAAAATGTCCTCTCAAATGATAGAATCAATAGCATTTTGCGGTGCGCGGGAAATGCAATTGCATATCCTTTTCGAAAATCTTATCACAGAGATTGGATAAAATCAAGAGATATCCGGAGAAAAAACAGAAAAAGAATGGGAAATACCTGCTGGAGAATGATAGTATTAATATCATTACAAAAAGTGGATAGATAAGGAAAACATCAAAGCAGAGAAAAATTCATCGGTCTCTTTTCTTTATTTTAGGGGGCGACAAATGGAAAGGGATGTGTTATAATAAGAAAAAATGACCGAAAGAGGTTTTTTAGAATGAAAAAAGCATTGATCACCGGCATTACCGGCCAGGATGGCTCTTATCTTGCCGAATTCCTTTTGGAAAAAGGCTACGAGGTCCATGGCATTACCCGCCGGGCATCTATTTCCAATACGGCCCGCATCGATCACCTGATGGGAAAGCTTCGTCTCCATGATGGCGATCTCACCGATTCCACCAGCCTGATCCGTATCATCGGCCAGGTGCAGCCTGATGAAATCTACAATCTGGCCGCCCAGTCCCATGTGCAGGTCAGTTTTGATGTACCCGAGTATTCCGGCGATGTGGATGCTCTGGGTGTCCTGCGTATTCTGGAAGCGGTCCGCATCTGCGGCCTTGCAAAGACCTGCCGCATTTATCAGGCCTCTACCTCCGAGCTCTTCGGCAAGGTGGAAGAGGTTCCCCAGCGAGAGACCACGCCCTTCCACCCCTATTCGCCCTATGCCGTTGCCAAGCAGTACGGCTTCTGGATGATCAAGGAGTACCGGGAGGCCTATGGGATGTTTGCCGTCAACGGCATTCTGTTCAACCATGAATCCGAGCGCCGTGGGGAAAACTTCGTTACCAGAAAAATCACCCTGGCTGCCGGCCGCATTGCGGAGGGCCTGCAGGATCATCTGGAACTGGGCAACATGGATTCCCTCCGGGACTGGGGCTATGCCAAGGACTATGTGGAGTGCATGTGGCTGATCATGCAGCAGGAGACCCCCGAGGATTACGTTATCGCCACAGGCGAGCAGCACACGGTCCGGGACTTTACGGAAAAGGCCTTTGCCGCCAATGGCTACCGCATTCGCTGGGAGGGTACCGGCATTGACGAGAAGGGCTATGATGCCGAGACCGGAAAGCTGCTGGTTTCCGTCAATCCCCAATGGTTCCGCCCAACCGATGTGGACAACCTGTGGGGGGATCCCACCAAGGCGAAGACCAAGCTGGGCTGGAATCCCCAGAAGACCAGCTATGCAGAGCTGGTAAGGATCATGGCCACCCATGACCGGGCACTGGCCAAACGGGAAAAGGCTATGCAGGAGGCAGCAAAATGATGGAGAAAAATGCGAAGATCTATGTGGCGGGCCACCGGGGCATGGTGGGCTCTGCCATTGTCCGGGAGCTGCAGCGCCAGGGCTATACCAATATTATCACCCGTACCCACAAGGAGCTGGACCTGACAAGGCAGGATGCAGTCGAAGAATTCTTTGCAGCGGAGAAGCCGGAGTATGTATTCCTGGCAGCTGCGAAGGTGGGCGGCATTGTGGCAAACCAGAATGCACTGGCGGACTTTATGTACGATAACATGGTCCTGGAGATGAACGTCATCCATTCCGCCTGGAAGAACGGCTGCAAGAAGCTGGAGTTTCTCGGCTCCTCCTGCATCTACCCCCGCATGGCGCCCCAGCCTATGAAGGAGAGCTGCCTGCTGACCAGCGAACTGGAAAAGACCAACGAGGCCTATGCCTTGGCGAAAATTTCCGGCCTCAAATACTGCGAGTTTCTGAACCGTCAGTACGGCACGGATTACATCTCGGTCATGCCCACCAACCTGTATGGCCCCAATGATAACTATCATCCCACCCACAGCCATGTGCTGCCTGCCCTGATCCGCCGCTTCCATGAGGCCAAGGCCAGCGGGGCAGAAAGCGTCACCTGCTGGGGCGACGGAAGCCCCCTGCGGGAATTCCTGTACGTGGATGACCTTGCCAACCTGTGTGTGTTCCTGATGAACAACTATTCCGGCAACGAAACCGTCAACGCAGGCACCGGCAAAGAGCTGACCATCAAGGAGCTGACCGAGCTGGTTGCCAAGGTGGTTGGCTATACCGGCGAGATCAAGTGGGACCCCAGCAAGCCCAACGGTACGCCTCGGAAGCTGCTGGATGTCTCCAAGGCTACGGCTCTTGGCTGGACCTACAAGACGGAACTGGAAGACGGCATCCGGCTTGCCTATGAGGATTTTCTGAACAACCCCATGCGGGCCGAACGCTGAGGAAAAGATTATGAATATTATTCTGCTCTCCGGCGGATCCGGAAAACGTCTTTGGCCCCTGTCCAACGACATCCGCTCCAAACAGTTCATCAAGTTCTTCAAAAAAGAGGACGGCAGCTATGAGTCCATGGTCCAGCGGGTCTACCGGCAGATCAAAAAGGTGGATACGGATGCCACGGTGACCATTGCTACCAGCAAGACCCAGGTCTCCGCCATCCACAATCAGCTGGGGGAGAATGTGGGCATCAGCGTGGAGCCCTGCCGCCGGGACACCTTCCCGGCCATTGCACTGGCCACGGCTTATCTGGTGGATGTGCTGCACGTTTCGCCAGAGGAGTCTGTGGTGGTTTGCCCCGTAGACCCTTACGTGGAGGATGGTTATTTTGAGGCTCTGAAGGAGCTGTCCGCCCAGGCGGATCGGGGAGAAGCCAATCTGGTGCTTATGGGCATTGAGCCCACCTATCCCAGCGAGAAGTACGGCTATATCATCCCGGAAAGCGGGGACCATGTGGCCGGTGTCAAGACCTTCAAAGAAAAGCCCACGGCAGACGTGGCTGCAAGCTACATTGCCCAGGGGGCCCTGTGGAACGGCGGCGTGTTTGCCTATAAGCTGGGCTATGTGATGAACAAGGCCCACGAACTCATGGATTTTACCGATTATCAGGACTTGTTCGATAAATACGATTCCCTGAAAAAGATTTCTTTCGACTATGCGGTGGTGGAGCACGAGCCCAAAATTCAGGTGGTGCGCTATGCCGGTATGTGGAAGGACCTGGGCACCTGGAATACCCTTACCGAGTCTATGGATGAGAACATCATCGGCAAGGGAGAGCTGAACGACAAGTGCACGGGCGTGCATATCATCAATGAGATGGATGTGCCGGTGCTGGCCATGGGGCTGCACGATGTGATCATTTCCGCGTCTCCCGAGGGCATTCTGGTTTCTGACAAGGAGCAGAGCTCCTATATCAAGCCCTTTGTGGACAAATTCGAGCAGCAGATCATGTTTGCGGAGAAGAGCTGGGGCAGCTTTAAGGTCATTGATGTGGAAGCTGCTTCCATGACCATCAAGGTGACGCTGAATCCGGGCCACAGCATGAATTACCACAGCCACAAGCACCGGGATGAGGTGTGGGTGGTTATTGCCGGCGAGGGCAGGACCGTTGTAGACGGCATGGAGCAGAAGGTTCATGCCGGGGATGTCATTACGATGTCGGCCGGATGCCGCCATACGGTGCTGGCTGACACGGAGCTGAAGCTCATCGAGGTGCAGCTGGGTGAGGAGATCAGCGCCCAGGACAAGCAGAAATTTGAATTGGAGTATTGATAGGATGGGAAGTCCCATGCCGGAAAAGAACAGACCCTTGCTGCTTCGGCCTGTGGGGAAGGATTACCTCTGGGGCGGAAGTCGGCTGAATGACGATTTTGAAAAAAATATTCCCCTGGCCCCCCTGGCAGAGACCTGGGAGTGCTCCACCCATCCCGACGGGCAGAGTTCTGTGTCAGGCGGCGACTTTGATGGGAAAACCCTGGCGGAGGTGCTGAAGATCCATCCGGAGTACCTGGGCCTTCGCCACAGAGGGGAGAAGGAGCTGCCGCTTCTCATTAAGTTCATCGATGCAAAGCAGGATCTGTCCGTTCAGGTGCATCCCACCGACGACTATGCCAGACTCCATGAGAATGGACAGCTGGGAAAAACAGAGATGTGGTACGTTCTGGATGCCAAGCCGGGAACGAGCCTCATCTATGGCCTCCGGCAGGACTGCACCGGAGAAGTGCTGCGCCGGGCAATCGAAGGGGGAGACGTCATGAAATACCTGCAAAAGGTCCCCATTCACAGGGATGACCTGTTTTTCATCCCGCCCGGGACCATTCATGCCATCGGGGCCGGGGCCTTGGTGGCGGAGATTCAAGAGAGCTCCAATCTGACCTACCGCCTGTATGACTATGACCGGGTGGACCGGAACGGCCGGAAAAGACCGCTGCATATTGAAAAGGCGCTGGACGTTGCCAATCTTCACGGTAGCGCAGAGCCCAGACAGCCACTGCGAGTGCTGAAATACCGGCAGGGCGTGGCTTCGGAGCTGCTGTCCCGGTGTAAATACTTTGAAGTGTACCGGATGCTGGTGAATACCGAGCGGCGGCAGAAGGTGGAGTATAGGGCTGACGAGCTGGCCTTCCGTGTGCTGCTCTGTGTGGGCGGCTGCGGGACCATCTCCTTTGACAGCGGTTCCATTCCCTTTTATAAGGGAGACTGTATTTTTATCCCGGCAGATTCCGTGACGTTGACCATTCATGGGCAGGCACAATTTCTGGATGTGAAAGGATGAAAGACTGTGCATATTGAGCAGGAATATGATCGTTGGCTGGAAAAGGCTGTGGCAGACCCGGAGTTGGGGGAAGAGCTGCGGCGGATGGACGATGCAAAAAAAGAGGATGCCTTTTACCGGGACCTGGCTTTTGGCACAGGCGGTTTGCGTGGCGTGATCGGTGCAGGCACCAACCGCATCAATGTCTATACGGTGGCAAAAGCGACCCAGGGCCTGGCCGATTACCTGAAAACCCATTTTTCGAACCCGTCCGTGGCCATTGGCTATGACAGCCGCATCAAGAGCGACCTGTTTGCCCGGGTCGCTGCCGGTGTATTTGCGGCAAACGGAGTGCAGGTGCACATCTGGCCCACGCTGATGCCTGTTCCCACGGTTTCCTTCGCGGTAAGGTACCTGAAAGCGTCTGCGGGCGTTATGATCACGGCCTCCCACAACCCCAGCAAGTATAACGGCTACAAGGTCTACGGCGCTGACGGTTGCCAGATCACGACCCAGGCCGCAGCGGAGATCTTGGCAGAGATCGAAAAGCTGGACATCTTTGCGGATGTTAAGCACAGTGCCTTTGAAACGGATATTGCAAGCGGAACGGTCAGGTATATTCCGGATGATGTTTATACGGCCTTTGTGCAGGAAGTGAAGAGTCAGTCGGTGCTGTTCGGCGAAGAGGTCAACCGAAATGTTGCCATTGTGTATAGCCCGCTGAACGGTACCGGACTGAAGCCCGTGACCCGCACGCTGAAAGAAATGGGCTATACCAATATTACAGTGGTCCCTGAGCAGGAAAAGCCCGATGGCCATTTTCCCACCTGCCCCTATCCCAATCCCGAAATTCGGGAGGCCATGGCCCTGGGCATGGAGTATGCGAAAAAGACCAATGCGGACCTGCTCCTGGCTACAGACCCGGACTGCGACCGGGTGGGCATTGCCGTGCGGACTTTGGAAGGGGACTACCGGCTGCTCAGCGGCAACGAGGTTGGCCTGCTGCTGCTGGACTATATCTGCGCCCAGCGTGTGAAACACGGGAAGATGCCCGAAAACCCCGTTATGGTCAAGACCATTGTCACCATGGATCTGGCCGAACGCATTGCGGCACACTACGGCGTGAAAACCGTCAATGTGCTTACGGGCTTCAAGTTCATCGGGGAACAGATCGGCCTATTGGAAAAGACGGGAAGGGCAGAGAGCTATATTTTCGGCTTTGAGGAGAGCTATGGCTATCTGACCGGCTCCTACGTCCGGGACAAGGACGGCGTGGACGGGGCCTATATGATCTGCGAGATGTTCAGTTACTATAAGACCCGGGGTGTGAGCCTGCTGGAGAAGCTGGAGGAACTCTATGGAACCTATGGCTATTGCCTGAATACGCTCCACAGCTATGAATTCGACGGCAGTGCCGGGTTCGCGAAAATGCAGAGCATTATGGCCTCCTTCCGGGAGAAAATTCCGGAATTCGGCGGGAAAAGGGTGAAGGCGCTGCTGGATTACAGCATGGGCCTGAACGGCCTGCCCAGGTCCGATGTGCTGAAATTCCTGTTGGAAGACGGCTGCTCTCTGGTGGTCCGCCCCTCCGGCACAGAGCCGAAGCTGAAGCTCTATGCCTCTGTATGCGCGGAGAATGCCGAAAAGGCCCGGGAGACGGAAAAAGGAATCATTTCCGACGCGGAAAAATGGCTGGCATAACCGAAGCATAAAAAACGAAAACACGCCGCTCACGGGAAGTCCCCCCTGGGCGGCGTGCTTTGTGCAGGAAAAAGAAATCAATCCAGGCTGATCAGCTCATAGTCCTGGGTGCCGAAGCCCAGCGCTGCGGCAGCATCGATGGTGTGAGTGCCGTGGCGGGAGTTGATGCGCTCCAGCAGGTGATCCCGGCCGGGGTCATTGGAGGCCTTGACCAGGTCAATGCAGGCCTGATCCAGAGCTACAGGGTCCAGGCTGGACAGAATGCCGATGTCCTTCATGCAGGGATCCTCGGCAACGGCGCAGCAGTCGCAGTCCACGCTCATGTTGCACATGATGCTGACGTAGGCCATGTTGCCGCCGAAGTGCTTGACCACGCTGCTGGCGGCATCGGCCATGCTCTCCAGGAAAGCGTCCTGGGGGGCGACGTTCTGCCACAGAATATCCTGATCTGTTACTTTACCGGCGGAGTGGATGTAGGACTTACCGGCAGAGGAGGCACAGCCGATGGACAGCTGCTTCAGTGCGCCGCCAAAGCCGCCCATGGGGTGTCCCTTGAAGTGGGAGAGCACCAGCATGGAGTCGTAATTGCTGAGGTGCTTGCCCACATAATTCTTTTTGATCTGCTTACCGTTGGGGATTTCCAGCTCCAGATCGGGGCCTTCTGCATCCATGATGTCCACATCGAAATAGTGGCTCCAGCCATGGTACTCCATGAGCTTCACGTGCTTGTCGGTGGTATTCCGCTCGCCGCCGTAGGCGGTGTTGCACTCTACGACGGTGCCGTTGACGGCCTCAATCATGGGCTTCATGAATTCGGGCCGAAGGAAGTTCTGGTTGCCCTTCTCACCGGAGTGGACCTTTACGGCCACCTTGCCGGGCAGTGCCTTGCCCAGAGCCTCATACATCCGGATGACGTTTTCCGGCGTAATGGTCTTGGTGAAATAAACCTTTGCTTTTTCCATAAATGGATACCCTCCTGATAGATTTCCTATATTATACCATCGGTATGTGTTCCGTGGCAAGTCATAAATTTCCAATGGCTGGACAAACTGGGGGTGGAATCAAGATTTCTATATTTTTGTACCTTTGGTTTGCGCTTCCGGAGAAGCTATGCTATAATTTTTAAAAAAGAATAGAAGGGTGATTGCAATGCGGGCAATGAAATGTGCGGTTCTGCTGGCCGTTCTGGTGCTGCTATGTGGCTGCGGAAAGCAGACTGCCCCGGAGACAACGGCTTCAACGACTGAGCCTGTTACCTCTGTGAAAATGGTCGTGACAGAGGATACGATCCAAAATCTGGAGGCGTATTCTGTTTTGGAGCGGGCGGATCTGCGGGGAAGCGACTGCTATGGGGCGATCCTCGACTATCAGCGCAGCCATCCCCAGGTGGAGGTTCTCTATGATGTGGCGTTCGGAAGCACTCGGGTGGACGGAAAAGTGGCTGCCCTGGAGCTGTATGCCAAAGACGCAGATTTTCAGACTCTCAAGGAAAATCTGGCTTACCTTCCGGCGCTGGAAAGCCTGACGCTGCGGGAGACATCTCTGACCCAGGAAGAGATTCTGGAGTTGCGCAGTGTCTATCCGGAGCTGAAGCTGACCTATACCGTGGATTTACTGGGACAGGAGCTGCCCTGGGATACGGAGACGCTGGACATGTCTTCCCTACAGGAAGCGGATGTGGAGGCGGTGAGCGGAAAGCTGGCTCTGCTGCCGGCCTTGCAGAGTGTGGAGCTCATGGATGCCGATGGAAATACCGCCCTGACACCCCAGGACGTGGCGGTACTCCAGGCGGGGACAGAGGCCCATTTTCACTATGTTTTCGACCTCTTCGGCAAGCAGGTCTCCACGGACGATGAACGCATCGAGTTCCGGAACAAGCGCCTGGGGGAAAAATATGAGGAGGAGCTGCGGCAGGCCTTGGAAATTCTGCGGGACTGCGACTATTTCCTCCTGGAAAACTGCCGCTTTGACAATGAGCTGCTTGCCCAGCTGCGGGACGAATACCGGGGCAGGACCAAGATCGTCTGGCGCATTTACTTTGCCAAGCAGGGCAGCTGCCTGACGGACAGAACCATTCTGCGCTATGTTTACAATGTGACCAACAGCACCGTTTCCCAGCTCAAATACTGTGAGGATGTGGAATATATCGACTTTGGGCATAACGACACATTGTCAGACTGGAGTTGGGCGGCCTATATGCCGAACCTGAAAGCCATTATCGTCTCCGGCTCCATGATCAAGGATCTGACACCCTTTGCCAACTGCAAAAATCTGGAATTTCTGGAGCTTTCCAACTGCGGCTATCTGACGGACCTGACACCCCTTTCCCAGTGCACGGCTCTGCAAAGGCTGAATATCAGCTATACCAAGATAGAGGACCTGTCTCCGCTGGATGACCTTCCCAACCTGAAATGCCTGGTGGATGTCCACCCAAAGGTATCCCAGGAGGAACTGGACCGGTTTGCAGAGGAACACCCCAATTGCATCGTCTCCTCCGAGGGGCATGAATACGGCTATCCCTGGCGCTATGAGCAGGACGGCAGCCCCACGCCCTATTACCAAACGCTCAAGGAGGTGTTCCACTATCCGGACGCCAAGGACACCCTGTGGTAAGTGCCCCGGGGAAATGAGGGGATAAGTAAAGAAACAAATGTAATTTTCGCTCTTTTTCTTGACTTCCCATAGAGCCTGTGTCATAATGGAGCTGTAGAAAAAGAAAGGGGAGATTTCCATGAAAAAGAGAATTGCATTGGTATTGGCACTGCTTCTGGCGCTGACGCTGACGGGCTGTAAAAGCAATGACTATAAGTCTGCGGTGAATGCCATGGAGTGTGGGGATTATGCCACTGCGGCCCAACAGCTGGAAGCACTGGGGGATTATCAGGACAGCAAGCAACTGCTGAAACAGTGCCGCTACGCCCTGGCAGTGGAGGATTTTAACGCAGGAAATTACGAAAGCGCGTTGGAAGCCTTCCAGACGCTGGGGGACTATATCGATGCAGTGAGCTATGCTTCCCGCGCACAGGATGGGCTGCTCCGCCAGAAAATTGCAGGCAGCTGGCACAGTGAGACGCTGGATGTGACGGAGCTTTTCCTGAATGGGGCAGAGTCCCAGATGGAGGGAATCGCAGAGGCGCTCAGAGGACAGGGCGTTACTTTCCAGATCGTGATGAATTGCTCTTTTGCTGAGGACGGAACCTGCTCCATGGTGGGAACGGTCGTTGATATGGACGGGTTTGTGGAAAAGGTGAATTCCTTTTTACGGGACCTTATGACGCAAATGCTGGAGCAGGAATTTGCTGCGGAAGGGTATACGCTGGAGGAGGCTTATGCGCTGCTGGGGGTCAATGATGCGGATGAGGTGTTCCAGGCCGTGACCGGGATGACGATTCAGGAGTATATTGATGAGCTCGGGCTGCGGGAGCTTCTCGATATTGCTGTTGAAGCGCTGAAATTCGACGGCAGCTATACTGTGGAAGATGGTGTGATTCTTTGCAACGGCGACAAGATACGGTATGATGCAGATACCGATACCCTTAAACTCCTGTTTGATGACGAAACGGAGAAGCTGATGGGTGTGGATGCGCTGTCCATGAGCCGCGGCTGATCCTGACGGTACAAAAAGCCTATGGGGCTGCTAAAAATGGTGTCATTGTGCACCGGTGACTGACATTACCGGTGCGGTGGTCCACCGGTTGAATGAAATTGGCGATTTTACGCCAAGAAGTTCTAACATCCGGAGGACTGCCACGCCGGTGTGGGTGCTGGCTTAAAATGACACTGTTTTTGGCAGCTCTCTTTTTGACGCTGTACAGGCGGATCAACAATTGCAATAGTCCCGAAAAAGTCCTTGCAAAAGGGGAAAAGACTGGTATAATAGGGAAGTAAAATGCGTTCCTGCGGGCAAAAGGAGAAAAATGCGATGCGTCTGCGAAATAGATTCCTGCTTTGGTACAGAAAGCGGCAGGGAAGACCTATGAGCCCTATGAAAATCATAGCCTCTGCCTTTGCAATTATTATCCTTTTGGGAACAGTGCTGCTGACGCTGCCCGTTGCTTCCCGCACGGGAGAGCGCTGCCCGTTCCTTCCGGCCCTCTTTACGGCAACTTCGGCCACCTGTGTGACGGGACTCACCCCCTTTGATACCTACACCCAGTGGAGCGGCTTCGGCCAGGGGGTCCTGCTGTGCCTGATTGAGCTCGGTGGATTGGGCTTTATGTCCGTTGCAACGTTGTTTGTGTTCATGCTGCGGCGGCGCGTGGGCCTCAAGCAGCGCATGGTTATGGCTCAGGCTCTGAGCCTGAACGATATGGAGGGCGTTGTGCGCTTGCAGCGCACGGTGCTTGTCGGCAGCTTCAGCGTGGAGGGCATCGGTGCGGCAATTCTGACGGTGTATTTCTGGCCTCGCTTTGGATTTTCCCGGGCACTGTGGCTGGGGGTATTTCACTCCGTCTCAGCCTTTTGCAATGCCGGTTTCGATGTCTTTGGCTTTTTGGAGCCGGGAGCGAGTCTGATCACCTTCCAGAATGACCCGGTGGTGCTGCTGACCCTTGGGGCACTGGTTATTGTGGGCGGCTTAGGCTTTCTTGTATGGGAGGAGCTGGCAGAACGGAAGCCCTTCCGGCGCATGACGGTTTATACCCGACTGGTGCTGTGTGCTACGGCAGCGCTGCTGCTGTCCGGCTGGGCGGTGACCTGCCTGGTGGAGTGGAACAACCCGGCGACACTGGGAAGCATGGGTCTGGGCGGGAAGCTCTTAAACGGCTTTTTCCAATCCGTGACCTTGCGTACGGCAGGATTTGCGGCCATCGACCAGGGAGCCCTGACCGATGGCGGCAAGGCGGCCTCCGTGCTCTTTATGCTGGTGGGCGGCTCCTCCGGCTCCACGGCAGGCGGCCTGAAAACCGTTACCTTTGTTGTGCTGCTGCTGTTCCTGTGGGCAAGACTCCGGGGGAAAAGCACCGTCTGCGCCTTCCGGCGTACCATTCCGGACAAGCAGGTCCTGGATGCCATGACCATTGCAACCGCGATGGTGCTGCTGGCGTTTTTTGGGGCCGTTTTCATCTGTGCGACATCCCCTGTAAGCTTTGTCAATGCGTTGTTCGAAGCCGTTTCGGCCCTGGCTACGGTTGGCCTTACGGCGGGAACCACGGGGAGCCTGAGCGTCCCTGCCCAGTGCTTGATTATATTGTATATGTATTTTGGACGTGTGGGCGTGCTGACCATCAGCCTGGGCTTCCTGTCGGGAGAGCAGGCCATGGAGCGGTTCCGCTATGCCCAGACGAACCTTTTGATCGGATAAGGAGAAAGCTTATGAAATCCTATGCAGTCATTGGTCTTGGCCGCTTCGGCTCGGCGCTGTCCCGGCAGCTGTGTAAGCTGGGGGCAGAGGTTCTTGCCCTGGATGTCCGGGCGGACTTTGTGCAGCAAATCTCTGGGGATGTGACCCATGCGGTCGTGGGCGATGCTCAGGATAAGGAAGTGCTGAAGGCCCTGGGCGTCCGGAATCTGGACTGTGCCGTCATCGCCATCGGTGACAATCTGGCGGCCTCAGTACTCATCGCCATGAACCTGAAGGAGCTTGGCGTTCCCTATGTTGTATGCAAGGCCCATGACGAGACCCACCGGAAGGTGCTGGAGAAGCTGGGGGTGGACCGTGTTCTCATCCCGGAGCAGGAGTCTGCCCAGCGTCTGGCAAGATCGCTCAACAGCCACAATGTGCTGGATTACATCGAGCTTTCCGAGGACTTTGGCATTCTGGATGTACCCGCTCCCAAAAGCTGGATTGGTAAGACGCTGCGGGAGCTGAATGTCCGGGCCAAGCTTGGCGTGAATATCATCGCGGTGGAAAACGGCGGCAAGACCAATGTTTCCCCTGTAGCGGACTATGTGATCTGCCAGGGGGATACCATGGTAGTGCTGGGCGATAACATCGCCCTGGAAAAGGTGCAGAAGCTGTGACGGAAGAACGAATTACATCCCGGAAAAATCCCACGGTGCAGCAGGTGAGAAAGCTGCTGACCTCCCGGAAGGCCCGGGAGGCGGCAGGGCTTTTCGTCTCCGATGGGACCAAGCTGCTGAAAGAGGCCGCTGTGCACTGCCCAGGTTTGGATACGGCCTTCCTCTGCGATGGTGTGGAGGTAGAGCTGCCGGAGAACGTTCGGGTTGTCCGGGTGAGCAAAGAGGTCATGGAGGCAATTTCCCCCATGGAGACCCCCCAGGGGGCGGTGTTTCTGTGCCGTCTGCCGGAAAAGAAGTCCTTTGTCCCGGAAAAGGGAATGCTGCTGCTGGACGGGATCCAGGACCCCGGAAACGTGGGCACCATCCTGCGCACGGCGGATGCTTGGAATGTGCCGGTGGCTCTGCTGGAGGGCTGCGCGGACCCGTTCAGCCATAAGGTAGTCCGGGCCAGTATGGGTGCCGTTTTCCGCCGGGATATTACCGTGACCACCTGGGCGGAAGCACGGGATGCCTGCCGTCAGGCGGGAATCAGCCTGGCGGTGACAGCGCTGCGGGAGACGGCCCGGGATATCCGACAGGCAGATGTGGGCGCCATGGCCGTGGTCATCGGCAGCGAGGGGCAGGGGGTCCGTCAGGAGATCCTGGAGGAGGCCGGGGATGCACTGATCATTCCCATGAATCCTCACTGTGAATCCCTGAATGCTGCTGTGGCCGCTGCGGCCGTCATGTGGCAGATGCAGAAATTATAATGAAGAGGGTGACAAAATGCTGCTCTATTGGCTCTGGCTTGCGGGCTGTAAGGATATCGGGGATGGTACAAAGACAGCCTTGGTGCGGCATTTTGAGGACCCGGAACATATTTTTCGCGCGAATAAGCAGACGCTGCGCGCAGCTGATATTGAAGGCCTGACGGAAAAGCAGGCGGATGTTCTGCTGCGGCACGATCTCCGGGATGCAGAGCGGGTGCTGACGGACTGTATGCGCCTGGGCATCCGGGTGCTGACCTTCGGGGATGCCCAATACCCCAAGCGGCTGAAGGAACTCTACGATGCCCCGGTGGTCCTTTTCTATAAGGGGACGCTGCCGGATTTTGACGATTTGACCACGGTGGCCCTGGTGGGCACCCGGCATGCTTCCGATTACGGGCGGCAGGCCGCGGCCCGGCTGGGCGGGGAAATCGCCGCCGCGGGAGGCTTGGTGGTCTCCGGCTTGGCAGAGGGAATCGATGCGGCAGCCATGGGGGCCGCATTGGCCCAAGGGGTGCCTGCTGTGGGCGTTCTGGGCTGCGGTGCGGATATTGTTTACCCACCGAAGAACAGCGGCCTTTTCCGGAGAACGGAAGAGCTGGGCTGTATTTTATCCGAATTCGCCCCGGGGTCCCCGCCGCTTGGCTGGCATTTTCCCAAGCGGAATCGGATCATCAGCGGCCTGAGCTGCGGGGTTGTGGTCGTGGAGGCGCCGGAGAAAAGCGGTGCGCTTCTGACGGCAAAGTACGCCCTGGAGCAGGGCAGGGATGTGTTCGTGGTCCCCGGAAATGTGGATAACGAGGGTTTCCGGGGCAGCAATCGGCTGCTGCGGGCTGGGGCCATTGCTGTGGCAACCGGTCAGGAGATCATGGAGGAATATGAGGGAATTTATCCGGACAAGCTTTCGCAGATCCGGGAAAATTCCACCGTAGCGACACCCGAGAAAACGGTCATTCCCAAAAAATTAAAGAAAAAAACCATTGACAACGGGGATTCTCCGCCGTATAGTGAACAAAATGAACCCCTTGCGGGCCTATCCGAGGAGGAGCGGACGGTGATGAACGCCATCGGCTCCGGTATTCAGAGCGTGGACGATGTGATTGCACGCTCCGGCCTGCCATCCGGAAAGATTTTGGGGTTGCTGACGATGCTGGAGATCAAAAAGAAGATTGTCCGGTACCCGGGAAAGCGCGTTTCCTGGCAGCGGTGAACCGCAAAAAATGATTGAAAAGGAAGTATTTCATGGGCAAATCCATCAATCTGGTGATCGTTGAGTCGCCTTCCAAAGCAAAGACCATCGGCAAATACCTGGGGCCCGATTATGTGGTCAAGGCCAGCATGGGCCACCTGCGGGACCTGCCGAAGAGCAAAATGGGCGTGGATCTGGAGCACGGGTTTACGCCGGAATATATTCCCGTCCGGGGCAAAGAGGCACTCATCAAGGAGTTGAAGGCCGCCGCCGCCCAGGCCGATACCGTCTATCTGGCAACGGACCCTGACCGGGAGGGAGAGGCCATTTCCTGGCACTTAAAGGAGCTCCTGAAGCTCCCGGAGGAGAAGACCCACCGGGTCACCTTCCACGAGATCACCCAGAAGGTGGTCAAGGACTCCATCCAGCATCCCCGGGATATCGACTATGATTTGGTGGATGCCCAGCAGGCCCGCCGGATTCTGGACCGGATCGTGGGCTATGAGCTCTCTCCCTTGCTGTGGAAAAAGGTCCGCAGAGGGCTTTCCGCCGGACGTGTCCAGAGCGTTGCCACCCGGATGGTGGTGGACCGGGAGGAGGAGATCCGGGCCTTCCAGCCCAAAGAATACTGGAGCCTGGATGTGACGCTGAACCGGCTGCAAAAGCCCGGCTCCTTTGTGGCCCATTATTATGGCGAGGAAAAGAAACGGGAGCTGCAGAATGAGGCCGAGACCGATGCTGTCATTGCCGATATTGCCGGCAAGCCCTTCACCGTTACCAACGTGAAGAAGGCGGAGAAGAAGCGGTCCGCCGCACCTCCCTTTACTACCTCTACCTTGCAGCAGGAGGCTTCCCGGAAGCTGAACATGACCCCCAAGAAGACCATGATGATCGCCCAGCAGCTCTACGAAGGCGTAGACGTGGAGGGTGAGGGGACCTTGGGCCTGATCACCTATATGCGTACCGATTCCCTGCGGCTTAGCGATGAGGCGATGACTGCCGCTGCGGACTTTATTTCCAACCGCTACGGCAAGCAGTATTACTATGGCAAGTTCCATGTGTATAAGACCAAGGCGGAAGCCCAGGATGCCCACGAGGCCATCCGGCCAACCCATGTAGAGCTGGACCCTGAGCGGGTACGGGGCAGCCTGACACCGGACCAGTACCGGCTGTATAAGCTTGTCTGGAGCCGGTTCCTGGCCAGCCAGATGGCAAACGCCCTGTATGACACCGTGTCCATCGATACGGTCTGCGCCGGGCATACCTTCCGTTCCACCCACCAGAGCCTGCGCTTCCCCGGCTTTATTGCCGTCTATGAGGAGGGCAGGGACGACGACGGCGAGGCCCTGGGCTCTCCGCTGCCCGATCTGAGCGAGGGGGAGCAGGCCCAGGCTGCAAGCCTGGACAAGCAGCAGCACTTTACCCAGCCTCCTGCCCGGTTTACCGAGGCAACCCTGGTCAAGGCCATGGAGGAGCAGGGTGTTGGCCGCCCCTCTACCTATGCTGCCACCATTTCCACCATTGAGGACCGGGACTACGTGGTCAAGCAGGACAAGCGCCTGGTGCCCACAGCTCTGGGCGAGGTGGTCACGGGCCTCATGAAGGAGCGTTTCCAGGACATTGTGGACGTGGGTTTCACGGCGAATATGGAGAACCGCCTGGATGCCGTGGAGGCCGGAAAGCAGAACTGGAAAGACCTGCTGGCGGACTTCTACCAGGATTTTGAAAAGGAAATGAAGGATGCGGAGGTTGCTCTGGAGGGTGTGCGGCTGAAAGTCCCCGAGGAGGAAACGGACGAGGTTTGTGAGCTCTGCGGCCGAAAGATGGTCATCAAAATGGGCCGCTTCGGCAAGTTCCTGGCCTGCCCGGGCTTCCCGGAGTGCAAGAACGCCAAGCCCTTGGTGGAGCGTATGCCCGGCCGCTGCCCCAAGTGCGGCAGCGGAATGCTCAAGCGCAAGTCCAAGAAGGGTTATGCCTTCTATGCCTGTGAGCGTGGCCAGGAATGCGGCTTTATGACCTGGGATGTGCCCACTGCCGAGGATTGCCCGGAGTGCGGTCAGACCCTGTTCAAAAAGTCCGGAAAGGGCCGCATGAAGCCCTTCTGCATCAATGAACAGTGCTCCCGGTTCCTGCCGGAGGACCAGAGAGGCTACTATAAGAAAAAGACCGCTGAAACCGCCGAAAATGCGGAGCCAACGGCGGAAGCAGCGGAGGAAAAAACCGAGTCCAAGAAGGCACCGGCAAAAAAGACAACTGCCAGGAAAACGGCAGCGAAGACCACTGCGGCTAAGAAGACTGCCACCGCGAAAAAGACCGCTGCAAAGAAACCCGCTGCAAAGACCAAAAAGGAGAACGGCTGATGGAAGTGAAAGTGATCGGTGCGGGCCTTGCCGGCTGTGAGGCTGCCTGGCAGCTGGCCAAGCGGGGCATCGGCGTGCGGCTGTACGAGATGAAGCCCCAGAAGATGAGCCCAGCCCACCATAGCCAGGACTTTGCAGAGCTGGTCTGCTCCAATTCCCTGCGGGGAGATCGGCTGGAAAATGCCGTGGGGCTGCTGAAAGAAGAGCTGCGGCGGTGCGACAGTCTGATCATGCAGTGTGCCGAGGCCACCCGGGTGGAGGCAGGCGGCTGCCTGGCCGTAGACCGGAAGGGCTTTTCCCAGCTGGTAACGGAAAAGATTCGGAGCAATCCTTTGATTACGGTGGTGTCCGAAGAGGTGACCCAGGTGCCGGAAGGTCCGGTCATCATTGCAACGGGGCCGCTGACATCGGATGCCCTGTCCAAGGCCATCGGCGAATACTTTGGCACGGATTATCTGCACTTCTTCGATGCTGCAGCCCCGCTGGTAACGGCGGAATCCGTGGATATGGACCTTGCCTGGTGGCAGTCCCGGTATGACCGGGGAACACCGGACTACGTGAACTGCGCCATGGATAAGCAGCAGTACGAGGCCTTTGTGAAAGAGCTGATTTCCGCCGAGGAGGCGGAGGTCCATGGCTTCGAGGACAAGCGGGTTTTCGAGGGCTGTATGCCCGTGGAGGTCATGGCCCGCAGAGGCCTGGATACCCTGCGCTACGGCCCCATGAAGCCCGTGGGCCTGACGGACCCGAAAACCGGGGCGGAGCCCTATGCGGTGCTGCAGCTGCGGCAGGACAACGCGGCCAAGAGCGTCTACAATCTGGTGGGCTTCCAGACCCACCTGAAGTTTGGGGAGCAGAAGCGGGTATTCTCCATGATCCCGGCGCTGCGCAATGCGGAATTCGTCCGCTACGGCGTCATGCACCAGAATACCTTCCTGCAAAGCCCCAGGCTGCTGGACCAATTCTATGCAGACAGGCGCAACCCGCTGGTTGCCTTTGCCGGGCAGATGACCGGCGTGGAGGGGTATGTGGAGTCCACCGCCTCCGGCTTTTTGGCTGCCGTTTCCATGGCCGCCAAGGTCCAGGGAAAAGAGCCTGTGGCTTTCCCCAAGACCACGGCCATTGGGGCCCTGGGACTGTACATCAGCGACGGCTCTATTGAAAACTTCCAGCCTATGAACATCAATTTCAGCATTATTTCGCCACTGGAATACCGGGTGCGGAAAAAGGCGGAAAAGAATCTGGCGATTTCTCAGCGAGCTCTGGAACAGATCGATGCGTTGATCGGCCAGGGGTTCTGAGGAGCGGAAAGAGAGGGATACACAATGAAGATCATTCTGGACGCCATGGGCGGCGACCTGGCCCCCGAGGCACCGGTCCTCGGTGCCATTGATGCCGCCAAGGATTTTGGTGCGGAGATCACTCTGGTGGGCCGCAGTGAAGAGATCCTGGAGGTCATGCGAAAGAACGGCTACAACGATCTGCCCAAGGGTGTGGAGATTGCCGGGGCGGATGATGTGGTGGATATGCACGACGATCCCGGCACGGTGATCCACAAGCGGAAGAATTCCTCCATGGTCATCGGCCTGCGGCTGCTGGCGGATGGGCAGGGCGATGCCTTCGTGTCTGCCGGCTCTACCGGCGCGCTGCTCACCGGCGCGACTCTGATCGTCAAGCGGGTGAAGGGCATCCGTCGGGCCGCCATGGGTCCTGCCATGCCCAATAAAAAGGGCGGCAACACGGTGATCTGCGACTGCGGTGCCAACGCCGAGTGTACGCCGGAATTCCTGCTGCAATTTGGCCTGGTGGGCTCTGCCTATGCCAAGAAGAAGTATGGCATTGAAAATCCCAGGGTGGGTCTGCTGAACATCGGCACCGAGGATTCCAAGGGGACCCAGCTCCAGCGGGATGCCTATGCACTGCTCACCGATGCATCCCAGAAGGGCCTGCTGAACTTTGTGGGGAATGTGGAGGGCCGGGGCGTTCCACTGGGAGATGTGGATGTTGTGGTTTGCGACGGCTTCTCCGGCAACGTGCTGCTGAAGTCCATTGAGGGCACCGCCATGTTTGTGGGCAGCCTGATGAAGCGGATGTTCAAGAAGAATGTCTTCTCCAAGCTGGGCTATCTGCTGTGCAGTTCCGGCGTGAAGCAGATGATGAAGCTGCTGGATTATCATGAGATCGGCGGCACCCAACTGCTGGGCATTAAGAAGCCCGTTATCAAGGCCCATGGCGCATCTGACCGTCTGGCCTTCCGCAATGCGGTCAAGCAGGCAATGGACGCAGCCGAAAATGACATTACGCAGGATCTGGAGCAGGCATTGGCCCTGCTGGCACAATCGAAGGAGCAAACCAATGATTAAAGATTTGGAAACGGAGATCGGCTATCATTTTCATAATATCTCCCTTTTGCAGAATGCCCTGACCCATTCCTCCTATGCCAACGAGCGTTGGCACAACAGCCTGCTCAGCAATGAGCGGCTGGAATTCTTGGGGGACAGCATTCTGGGAATGCTGGTAGCGGATTACCTTTACCGGAATTTCCCGGATCGCCCCGAAGGGGAATTGACCCGGATGCGGGCGGATATGGTCTGCGAGACCACGCTGGCCGGCGTTGCCGAGAAGATCCATCTGGGTGAACACCTGCTCCTGGGCCACGGCGAGGAGCAGGGCGGCGGCCGGACCCGGGAGTCCATTCTGGCAGATGCCGTGGAATCCGTCATCGCCGCGTCTTTTCTGGATGGCGGCATGGAGGCGGCACTGCACTTCGTCAGGACTTTTATCCTGGTGCAGGTGCCCGTGAAGCAGCTGCACAATGCGGACTATAAGACCCAGCTCCAGGAGTTGGTGCAGCAGAAGAAGAACCAGGTCCTCGCCTATGTTCTCCTGGACGAGACCGGCCCGGATCACGACAAGCACTTTGCCGTGGCCGTGACCCTGAACGGCGCCGAAGTGGGGCGGGGTGACGGACGCAGCAAAAAGCGCGCCGAACAGGAGGCCGCCAGACTGGCCATTGAGAAGCTATTCCCGGGTGTGAACGCATAAGATACAAGAAGCCCCTGCCGCGCGGCAGGGGCTCATCATTTATTCCGTAATGGATCGGTAAATCTCTTCCATCCGTTTGGAGATGGTGTCCAGGCTGAAGGCCTGGACTTTTTCTTTTGCGGCTTCGCCAAGCGTGCGGCGCAGCTCCGGGTCGGATTCCAGAGAGACAATGGCTTCCGCAATGGATTTTGGATGCAAACGGGCGTAGATGCCCTCTTTCCGGTCCGTGATCAGGTCCACATTGCCTCTTATGGGGCTGACGATGCATGGCAGCCCGCTGGACATGGCCTCCATCAGGGAAAGACTCAGGCCCTCCCGGAAGGAGATGAAGAGGAAGACATCCGCTGCGGCGTACAGCTGCGGAACATCCGACCGGTAGCCCAGAAAATGGACGCGATGCATCAAATGAAGCTGGCTGCAAAGGGCAATGTTGTTTTCCAGCTCCTGCCCACGACCGGCGCACAGCAGGTGAACATGGGGATTCGGAATGCGGGCCATGGCCTCCAGCATCATGCGGTGATTTTTGTTTTTTGTCATTTCCGCAACGGACAAAAGGACAAAATCATCTTTGCCCAATCCAAGGGAGACGCGGATGGCATCCCGCTCTGCGGAGTGATTCTGGAAGCGCTCCAGCTTGACACCCACGCCCTGGACATATTCCAGACGCTTGGCATGAAGGTGCTTCCTGGAGAATTCATAGTCCTCTCGGTTGATTGTGATGAGCACGTCCGTGAAGAAGGATGCGATCCACTCCGCAGGGAAAAACACCAGCCAGTTCAGCAGCGGTGCACCCTTGTAGAAATGGTAGCCGTGGGCGGTGTAAACCACCTTGCAGCCCTTTTTCCGGGCATCCCTGGCGGCAAGACGGGTGAGAAAAGCGGCCACAGGAGTGTGGCAGTGGATCATGTCGAAGTCACCCTCATCAATGATGCTTTTCAGCTCCTTATAGGCCCGGATATTGTCCCGGGTCAGGGGAGAACGGCCAAAGGCTACGGGGTAATATTTGTTGCAATAGGGAATGTTGCATTCATTGGGATCATCGTAGTCATTTTTGGCGGCTACGGCAGTTTCCCAGCCCATTTCCTTCAGCATTTTCAGATAGGGAATGTGAAACTGTACGATGTGGGTCTTGACGACAGTCGCCACAAAGAGCACTTTTTTCTTTGCCAAAAGGATCGCCTCCTTGGGGATTCCGATACCATCGGGAAAAATCAAATCAGAGCGTTTCGTTTCCGGATGCGCAGCAGCTCCCAAATGCCAATGGCTGCGCCAAGGGCCCAGCGGATCAGCCAGAAACCGGACAGCAGATATACCAGAACGAAAACAATAAGGAATGCCGCGGCATATTTGCCCCACAGCGAGAAGCTGAAGGGATAGGTCTGTTTTCCGAGAAAATAACGGGTGGAAATATAGTGAGCCAGAAATTGCAGGGTGTGGGAAATGACGGTAGCCAGCGCCGCACCCAGCATTCCCAGAGGGGGAATGAGCAGATAGTTCAAAAGAATGTTGATCAGAGAAGAGGCGATGGTGGCAGCGGCTACGATCTTTACCTGCTTATGATACTGCTCATAGGTAATGGGGAAGGTACACAGAAAATTCACATAGTGGCTCAGGGCAAACATGGGAACCAGGTTGGTGGAGCCCCAGAAGTCCTGGCCTGCAAAGAGGTGATAGACCTCTGTGCTCAGCAGGATGAAGCCGGCAGAAAGAACGGTAAAGAGCTCCAGGTAGTTCTCTGCACTGCTGCGGACGGCATCGGCATTGCCCTGCTTGGTATCCTCATAGAAGAAGGGAACCCAGGTATTGTTCAGGGCAGTGAAGATGGTATAAAGGACCGTACCCAGCTGGAAGGCGGTGGAGTAAATGCCGCTGGTGCTGTCGCCTATCATCTGCCGCAGCATGATCACGTCGCTGTGTCCAAGCAGAAGGTCTGCCAGGTTGTAGAAAATATAGGGAATGGCGAGGGGAATGCAGAAGCGCCAGAATTCCCGATTGTAGAACGTCTTTCCCTTTGCCCAGATGGAGATGCAAAGACCAAGGCCCAGAAGGCCATAGACCGCGGCGATGGCGGTGATCCGGCCGTAATAGCGCTGTTCCTGGGGCAGGGCCAGGACGAACACCAGGGAGAGCCCCATGGTGGCCAGGGTGGTGACCAGAGACAGGAGCATATTCCGCCCTGCCTTCATTTCATAGGTCAGCTTCCGGTTCATGAAGTTCACGCCATAGGTGCCGAAGGACTGGAAGAGCACCAGCAGAATGAAAAAGGTGGGCAGGTTCAGCGCATTGCTGATGGGCCCCAGAAACAGGAGCACCAGCGCCGCGACAACCGCAAAGCAGACAAGAGACAGACTCAGAACGCTGGACTGGTATTTGTCCTGCTCCGAAGCGGGAAATTCCACCATGGCGTTGGCCAGGGTCGCCTGGGTCTGCAATGTGGCTGCAATGGAAAGAATGCTGACCCACACATTATAATTGGAGACATTTCCGTAGCCGCCGGTGCCCAGAAGCCGGGAAAACAGCGGGGCCGTAATGATGGAAATGCCATAGAGCAGGCAGGTGGAGAGGATATTCAAAAAACCAACGCGGTTCCGTTTTTTCATGGAGCGATCCTATTCTTTGTGGGCGGCCAGGCCGGCATAGACGGCCAGAAGGGCATGAAGGTTGTTTTCCGGGGAGTGGGTCTTTAGCGCCTTTTTCCGGGCGGCTGCACCCATGGCAGCGGCCTGGGAGCCCATGGCGAAGACCTGGCAGATGTCTTGGGCCAGAACATAGGGGGCTGAGGACTGATACAGCAGCCCTTCCTCCGGCGCATGGAGCATGGAGGAAACGCCGCCTACATCCGCTGCAATGCAGGGGAGTCCCAGCAGCATAGCCTCGCCGAGGACATTGGGGGAGTTTTCCATAACGGAAGGAAGCACAAAAGCATTGGCGCTCAAAAATGCCTGCTTCATTTGCTCGGCATTCAGGCATCCCAGAAAACGGACGTGATCCGTCAGGCCGTTTTTTGCGGCATAGCGGCGCAAATACCGGTGGTAGGTCTGCTCCAATAGCTTCTGACGGCCCTGTGGGCGGAAGATATCCGGCCCGGGTACCGAGATGATGGTATCGGGATATTGCTGCAAAACCAGCTTCAGCGCCTCCAGAAGATGATGGAAGCCCTTAATGGGCGTATCCGGGCCGGAGGCGAAGATGCTGTGCTTTTGGCACAGGTCATACTGCCACTGACCGGAATAAAAGCATTTCCGCAGGGTCTCACCGCAGTAATGATATTCCGCCTGGGGCGCCAGCATCCGGGCGGCAGCCGCATCCCAGTGGGTCCGACCGAAAATGTGCCGGGTGATGGAAAGTCCGGCGCGCTCCATGTTCCCCCTGCGGAGATAATGGCTGCGCTGCATGGCGACGTTGTCCAGCCGCAGCAGGTCCCGGGGGCTGAATCCCCGGAGGGCCCCGGCGGGAAGCCCGTCGGCATAGTGCTTTCCGCAGATGCAGCATAGACCCTGAAGGCCTACGACGGTCCTGTCCAGCAGTCCCGCTTCCCGGCAGATGCGCAGCATGGCAAGGGTATGGCTGTATTCCGTTCCCCAGATGTGGATCACGTCCGGAGAGAAGGCGCGAATTTCCTGCCGGAACAGCGGCTCCAGGGAAAGCTCATAGCGGTGCATGACGGGCTCTTCGAAAACCCGGTAGCTCAATTGCCCGAGGCTTCCCTGGCAGGCTTTGGGGCCCCGGCAAAGAACGCGGACGGTCATCTCCGGATCCGCGAGCAGGTCCTCCAGGGTGTGGTCGATCCACAGCCCGTTCCCGGCGGTGCCGTCTATGGCCTGCTGCACGGTGCCGGGTATTAAATTGCAAAGCCACAAAAGCCGCATGGTATCAGTTCCTTTCGGTGGATTCCAGCATGGTCAGGATCTTCTCTGCCTGGACCACATTGTTTCGGGTCTCCAGGACGAAGCGCCTTGCCTGAAGGCCCTGCTGCATCAGTTCCTCGTCAGACCGGGAGAGTACCTCCCGCAAGGCATCGGCAACGCCTTCGGGGGTCTCCTTCCGGATGAGATTGACATAGGGGAGATATTCCCTTGGCATTCCCGGCAGGTCCGTGGTCAGCACCGGCGTGCCGGAGGCCATATATTCCATGGTTTTGGAGGGAAAGGAGTATTTCACGAACTCGGCATCGGTTGGCCGCGGGTTGACCAGCAGCGTAGCCTCCATTTCCTTTTCCACGATCTCGCTGCTGAGCAGCATCCCGCCGTATCGGATCCGGGGGTCATCCAGCGCTTTCAGGTCTTCCACATAGTCCCCGGGACCGTAGATGACCAGCTGGGTATCCGGCAGATCGGCCAGAAGGAAACCCTTCACCAGGTTTTCCAGGCCGTAGATCTTTTGAACGCTTCCTGCGTACAGGCAGATGCGGGGATGCTGTTTCCTGTCGGCCAAGGGCTGCCTGCTGGCCATTGCAATGTCAGCGTGGCCCTCCAGAATGACATAGGGCTTTCCTGTGGGATTGACTCGGGCATTCATCTGCTCCGTCAGCAGTACATAGTCGGTGCATCCGGCGATGACCCGGTTGGTCAGGCTCCGGTAGAGTTTGCTGTAGCCAAGCATATCCGGCAGGTCCGTGATGATGCCTACGCACCGGCAGCCCTTTTTCCGGGCGGCCAGCTGGGCAAACAGAGCGGTGGTGCAGTTCAGGCAGTCTACAAAGACAACGCTGTCCGGCCTTGCCAGCTTGCAGACCATGGAGTAAACCTGCCGGGCCCCGGAGAGAATCTTGCGGATCGGGTTTCGGTAGGCCACTGCGTACTGATAGCGGGCCCCGCCCTCTTCCTCCGGCGATAGGGCCAGGGAGGCGGTATCCATGAGACTGCGGTTCAGCGGCAGCGTCGCTGCCACGTCCACGGCGACATGACTGGCAAGACCTTCAATCAGCAGACGGTGGTATTTTTGACTCTGAAAGGCAGGCTTTTGGGCTGTATCGGAGAATAGCTGCCGATAGGTCTTTTCAGAGCAGGTTGTCACGGCATAAATGATGTGCATAGTACCTCCCGACCCGGAGGCTTAAGCCTGCTCCGGGATGGATGCGTTCTTTTTGGGCAGCCGGTCGAGCAGAAGCTCCACGCATTCGATCAGCGCCAGAATGGGGAAGATCCAGAAATAGGGATCGGAGATCAGATTCTGGGTGTTGAAGGTAATGGCCAGCGCCAGCAGGCACAGCAGCTTTGTGGTCCAGTGCCCCTTGCCCCGAAGGACCAGACAGAGCCATGCAATTACATGGAGCCAGCCGCTGAAAATGCCCAGGATGGCAAACAGAATGGTGGTGGAGCTGGTGTTGTCGGGGATGATCTCCAGAACGTAGGCAACCTCTCTTCCAACCCTGGGCCGGAAGGAGAGCAGATGCAGATTGATATGGATGCTCTCGAATCGGTCGTCGAAGGAGGGATTTCCCGGCGTTACCTTCTGGACCATATACAGCAGGGTGGTATACAGCGGGGGCTTCCGAATGAAAAGCCAGGCAAGAAACGCTGCGCCCAGAATGAAGGCGACCGCCGTCAGAAGTTTGCCGAGAGGGCTGCGGTAGAGCTTTTTTTCAAAGTAAACGGTCACCAGCAGCACCGCCATGGCTGCAATGGCACCGGTGGAGAAGGTGCTCAGCAGTGCCAGGCAAAGAATGCCGCAGCAGCACCACATATGGAGTTCCTTTTCCCATGCCACGTGGTAGAAGCAGAGATACAGTGCCAGGAACAGGAAGAACTGGTAAACGCCCGGCTCCCGGAAAATGCCGAAATTCCGGTCCCGGACCATGGTTTTCGGCACAAAAGCCAGAATATAATTGTAAAATTCGCCGCCGTAGGCATTGGCAAAGACAGGCGGCGTCAGGATGTTCCGGTCCGCCAGAGGCCGCAGCGCAAAAGCCGCCAGGGAATACACGGCAAGAACTGCCATTACGATGCAGAAGCCTTTTCCGGCCTGGGCACAGGTGACAAAATAGGAGAAGAATACCCCCAGCAGGATGCTCAGCAGGATGCTGAAATACATCATCTGCCAGTCCCTCTTTATGCACATGGGTATGAGGATGGCAGCAGCGAACAGCAGCGCCAGCAGAACACGGTAGTTCAGGACGATCTGCAAAAGGTGCCTGCGCTGGTAAATCAGAAACACCGCCAAGGCCGCCAGGGTAATGCCCAGACTGAAAAACTGTGCCTTATAAAAGCCCAGCAGGTAGTAGGATACCTGGCTGACCCGGCAGAGATAGAGGATCAGAAACAAATACAGCCCGAAAAGTACCTTATAGGCTGGTTTCTGGGGAAAGGGAAATCGATCGGTCATATTTCCTCCCGGCGCATAAGCGCCACAATGGCAGAGGTCAGATGCTCCGCGCCACGAGGGACGGCTACCCCACCGTGGGCCTCGGCTACCTCCTGGCAGGCGGTGCCCTGATAGACGATTGGGGTGGTACCGCAGCAGGCGGCCTCCAGAACGGTCATGCCGAAGGTCTCCTCCACACTGGGGCAGACATAGACGTCGGCAGCGGTGTAAATTTGCGCCAGGGTGCGGCTGTCCGGGGTCCGGGGCAGCCCCAGAACGCCGGCAGGAAGCTTTTGAATCTGTTTCTCCGGCAATCCAACGAGCACAATGCGGCAGCTCTCCGGCAGCAGTGCGGCAAGGGCAAGAAAGTCCGCAAGCCCTTTTCGGGGCTCCCAGACATTTGCAACGCCCAGTACGAGAAAGCTGCCCTCCAGTCCCATCCGCTGCCGGAAATCACTTTTTGTCGGGTGAAAAACGCCGGTATCTACCTTGTTGGGTACGACCCGGATGGGATAATCCTTCAGGAAACTCTCCCGGACAAGGTTTGCCAGCCACTCGGAGGGGACCTCCAGGGAAAGGTTTTCAATACCGGTAAAGAGCGCCTTCTTCCGCAGATAGTTCTTTCGACTGGCATCCAGAAGGGCCTTGGGATATACGTTTTTCTGAGGGCAACTGCCACAGCAGGTTTTCCACTTTTCGCAGCCCACTGCGGAAAAATAGGGACAGTTCCCGGTGAAGGCCCAGCAGTCGTGCAGGGTCCAGATGATCTGCTTCCCGCAGCTGCGCAGATAATCAAACAAAAGTCCTACGTGAATATAGTACCCGTGCAGATTGTGCAGCCAGATCACATCCGGGTCATATTCCCGGACCTGCCGGAGAAAACGGGCCGTGGCTGCCCGGGAGCCGAAGCCGCCGGTGCCGAAGATGCGGTGGCAGAGGGCGTGAAACCGGTAGTCCCAGGGACTTCCGATGGCTATGGTGGGCACACCGCACTGTGTAGCCTGCCGCCCATAGGCGATGCGGCAGGTGTGGCCCTGCTGCTCCAGCCGCTCACAGGCGGACAAAATGATTCTGCCGGTGCTGCCGAAGCCGGCGACGGAATTGATAAACAGATATTTCATGTGTCCTCCTTGCCGAGAAGCTCCCGGAAGAGGCGGACATATTGGGCGGTGCAGATGTCCGGTGTATATCTGCGGAGATAGAGCTCTCTGCATTTTTGAGACATGGCGCGGCACCCCTCCGGGTCTGCCGCCATGCCGCGGAGCAGATCCGCGAGGCGTTGACATTCTCCGTTTTTCAAATGCACGCCAGCCCCGCCCTCAATATCCGCAACAATGTCGCTGTCGTCCATGATGGCAATCAGGGGAATGCCCTCCATCATATAGCTGTAGGTCTTGCTGGGAACGCACAGGCCGGTGGTGCCGCGTTCCAGGGAAATGAGTGCGGCCCCGCTGATCTGCAGAGCATCCCGGTAGTCCTTGCCGTGGAGATAGTCCAGAACCCGGGCGTTTTTCAGCCCCTCCCGGGCAATTGTCTGCTTCAGCGCATCCAGCTTGTTGCCGTGACCGGCAAAAAGAAAGAAGATCCCGTCGTCATCCTTCAGCAGGCGAATGGCACCGAGAATGGTGTCCACATCCTGCACCGTTCCCATGTTGCCAAAATAGGAGACCACGAATTTATTGCCCAGCGTTTCGGCAAAACGGTTGTCCGTCAGATCCCGATTCGGTTCGCCGCCGTCGGGATACCAGTTGGGGATGACACGGATGCTGTCCGGAGAAATGGTGCGGTGCTCCGCCAAAAAGTGCTTCATTTCGGAGGAAAGGGCTACGACCCGGTCAAACCGGGGGTAGGCAACCTTGTTGATGTGCCGCATGAGCCCGGTAACGCTGCTGTCCGGGCCCAGGGCCCCGGTTTCCAAAGCCAGCTCGGGGTACAGGTCATAGGAGACAAAAACCAGCTTGCAGCCAAAAAGCGGTTTTGCCCAGGAGACGATCCAGGGCAAAATGGGCGGGTTGGAATAGACGACCAGGGTGCGGTAATCCCGCAGCTTTCCCAGGTGGGCCAGTACGGAAAGGGTGAAGGAAAAGTAATTCACGAGCCGCCCGAAGGTGTGGCTTCGGCTGGGCTGCAGATAAGAGAGCCGCTGAATGCCGACACCGGAAATTGTCTCCTTTTTGGGGACCTGGGGGCCGTTATAGTATTCCTTGGGGTAGCCGCAGAGCACGTCCACTCGGAACCCGCTATCGTGCAGTGCCTTCGCAGTGTCAAAGGGCAGCTGGGCGGAAGAGATGTACTCGGGGTGAAAGAACTGGCACAGAAAGAGAACGTCTTTTTTGGGTTTCACGTTGGATCGAGGCTCCTTTCTGTTTCAGTGTTCGGATTCCCGCACGGAGGCGGCAAAGTCCCACAGGCAGTAGTCCTGGGGGTATTGACTTAAAGCAAAATCATAGCACAGGCTGCCGAAGGCCTTGTCTACGGCAGGGGTCATGTGACGCAGCAGGGAAAGTGCCCAGCCGCAGCCGGGGACAAGGGCCACATGCCTGCCGTGCTCCCGGGCGATCTGACGAACCAGCTGTGCGGTATTGACGTATTCGGAGTTTTGGGGGCAGAAGATGCCGCCCTCGCCGCTTTGCAGCAGCAGCCGGACCAGCTCATTCAGATTGCCCACGTAGAGCATGGACCGCCGGTTGGAGACGGCGGGGAAGCAGGGGAGCTTTCTTGCCATGGCCTCCAGAGTGCGGTAGTTCCCTTTGCAGCCCTTGCCATAGATCATGGGTGGCCGCAGAATGGCAACATGAAAACCGTCCTCCGCCAGAGCACGGAGCCCTTGCTCGGCCTTCCATTTACTGGCACCGTAATTGTCTGCAGGGTGGATAGGGGTATCTGCGGTGATGGTAACGGTTTTTCCAAAGGGGGCGGTGCAGCCGTAGACGGCAGCAGTGGAGAGGAAGAGGAACTGTCCCACGCCCTCGGCCTTGGCCTTTTCGGCAATGGCGATGGGAAGCTGTGCATTTACCCGGTCGTACAGGCTTGCCTGCCGGGGGTCCTGCTTGTCCTGCTCCATATGCACCAGGGCTGCGGTATGATAGATGGCATCGTAGCCGTGAAAATCGGCTGCTTTCCAGGCGTCATCCCGGACGCTGATGGAATCCACCCGAAATTCCTCCGGCCATTGCCCGAGATAGGCTGCAAGGCTCTTCCCCAAATAGCTGTTGGCACCGGTGATCAGAATGTGCTTCATGCCTGGTGCTCCTTGTCCATGGCACCGGTGCCGCCCTCAACAACGCCCTTGTGCTTCAGCACGGCTGTGATGGAGCCGAAGAAGCAGCGGCAGTCAAAGGCAAAGCTGAGGTTCTGCGCATATTCGCCATCCAGTTTCGCTTTTACGTCAATGGGCAGTTCGTCCCGGCCGTTGATCTGGGCCCAGCCGGTGAGGCCGGGACGGATATCGTTGGCACCGTACTTGTCCCGTTCTGCAATGAGATCAAACTGGTTCCACAGGGCAGGGCGGGGACCGATGACGGACATCTTTCCGGTAAAGATCTGAAAGATCTGGGGCAGCTCATCCAGAGAGGTCTTGCGCAGGAGCTTTCCCACGCTTGTGATGTATTGCTCCGGATTTTGGAGTTGATGGGTGGGTACATCGTGGGGGGTGCACATTTTCATGGTGCGGAATTTGAGGATCTGAAAGTGGGTCTTGTGCAGTCCCACACGCTTTTGGTGAAAGAAAATGGGGCCTGGGTCATCGATTTTTATGGCAATTGCAAGAATCAGGTACAGGGGCGACAGGATGATCACGCCGCAGCCGGAGAGCAAAATATCCAGTATCCGTTTCCCAAACTTTCGATACAAGCCGATTCCTTCTTTCTCTTCGTTTCAAAACTGCGCAAAGGCAGTATTACAGCTTTCAGTAAAGATTAGTATACCACATACAGACTCTTTCATCAAGAAAAAGTTTCCTTATAAAGGAACTTTCCGCCTGCGGGCAAAACCGCAGACGGAAATGAAAATGTATCAGCTTATTTGTATTGCGCCAGACAATCCCGGATGATGTTTTCCATCTCACCCCGCCGGGCCAGCATATCCTTTGCAAGAGCGATCTGGCAGCGGGTGCGGACCAGATTGTGCTCAGGGTACAGGGTCTTGAAATAGGGGTCGCCCTCCAGGTAGTCACCCAGGAAGCGAACGGCCAGCTCTGCCGTCAGGCAGAAGCAGCTGATGGCCAGGGTGTCGGCCTCCGCCTGGGTCATGGCGTGGGCGGTTTTTTCCAGGAAGCCCTCGGCAAAGGAACGGAAGACCTCCATATCCACGCCGGCCTTGCCGGGATCCGGGCAGTCCTCCTCGCAGCGGTTGGCGGCAAACCGGATGGCATCGCCAAAATCGTGCCCCATCAAACCGGGCATGACCGTATCCAGATCGATGACGACCAGAGCGCTGTGGTCCTCCGGGCTGAAGAGCACATTGTTGATCTTGGTATCGTTGTGGGTCACCCGCAGCGGGAGCTTTCCTGCCTGGTGCAGATCGGTCAGAGTACAGGCCAGGTCCTCGTTTTCCAGCAGAAACCGGATCTCCTCCTGAGCCTCCCCTGCGCGGTGGGCCTTGTCCTGGGCTACGGCTTCCTTGAAGTGCGCATAGCGCTGGCGGGTATTGTGGAAACCGGGAATGGTCTCCTTCAGGGAGTTGATGTCGAAGTCAGACAGCTGCTCCTGAAACTCACCGAATACCAGACCGGCATTGCGCAGGACCATGGGGTCCTTTACGGTGTTGTAGGTGACAGAGGGAATGTAGTTGGTCATGCGCCAGAAGTTATCCCCGTCGATGACGTAGGTCTTCCGGTCTGCGGTGTGGTGGAAATGCAGGCAGGTTTTTCCGGGGGATTTTGCACGGATGTGCTCCGTGACCTTGTCGATATTGTCCATGAGCCCCACAGGGTCCCGGAAGGCATAGGTGTTGACATTCTGGACCAGGAAGGACTTCTTTGTGCCGTCAGACAGACGGAAGTTTACCTTATAGGTGTGGTTGACGTTGCCCATCTGGATGGTTTCATAACCGAGATAGGTATCCTCAATGCGGAAAAGCCGACAGACCTGCTCCAATTTCTCATTCAAATCCAAAATAAAACATCCTTTCGCGTTTTAGGGTACCGAAAAGGAAAACGCATGATGGCTGCCGCAGCGCGGCAACGCACACCTAATTATTCTATCGCATCATGGGAACAATGTCAATCAAAATCGCGGTAGTTGATGAATATCTACAGAAAAATTGGAAAAATGCGGAACGATGCCGTGGAAAACTGGGCACTATTGCCAAGAGCCGTCCTTGCAGCGGAAGAGAAACAAAGGGAATTGGAGAAATTCCCCGACGGCTCCCGGAAAAGCCGAAAAAGATCATTGCAATTCAAAGAAAAAGCGGATATAATAAACTGATTCATTATCCGTATCAGGAGTGCAGAAGGCAAATGCTTTTGCTGCCTGAATGATGCGAAACGAGGTTATAACGAGGTTATGCTGTGTACTTAAAATCACTGGAATTGCAGGGCTTCAAGTCCTTTCCGGACAAAACGGTGATCCGGTTCGGCGATGATATCACCGCCATCGTAGGTCCCAACGGTTCCGGAAAATCCAATATTTCCGACGCGATCCTGTGGGTCATGGGCGAACAGAGCTCCAAGACCCTCCGGGGTGCCAAAATGGAGGATGTGATCTTTGGCGGAACGGCCAAGCGCCCGCAGCTGGGCTTTGCGGAGGCAACGCTGACGCTGGACAATTCTGACCGGGCTCTGGCCTATGATGCCGATGAGGTGGTCGTCACCCGGCGCTACTACCGCTCCGGCGACGGCGAATACTATATCAACCGCCAGTCTGCCCGCCTGAAAGATATCAATGAGCTCTTGATGGACACCGGTCTGGGCCGGGAGGGCTACTCCAATATCGGCCAGGGCCGCATCGATGAGATCCTTTCCCTGAAAAGCGGGGACCGCCGGGAGATCTTTGAAGAGGCTGCCGGTATCTCCAAATACCGCCACCGGAAAGAGGAGACAGAGCGCCAGCTGGAGCGCACGGAAGACAATCTGCTGCGCATCGGCGATAAGGTCTCCGAGCTGGAGCTGCAGTTGGAACCGCTGAAGCTTCAATCGGAAAAGGCCCAGAGGTATCTGGAAATGAAGGAGGAGCTGAAGGGAGTAGAGGTAGCCGTATGGCTGGATACCCTGGATAAGCTCTCCGCTGCCGCAAAAAAAGCGGAAGAGGACTATGCGTCGGCTTCCTTCGTCCTGCAGCAGGCCCACGACGATCTGGACGGACTTTACCGTCAGGCAGAGGAGCTGGGCGGGGCCCTGCGGGAAAAGGATGCCGCCCTGGAATCCGTCCGGGTCAAGACCTCCATGTTCCAGAGTACCCATCAGCAGCTGGACGGCCAGATGGCCGTGCTGCGGGGGAATGTGGAAAACAACAATGCCAACTTAAGCCGCATTGAAGAGGAGCTTCGGGGCCAGCAGGATCGGTCCGGCGGTCTGGAAAGCCAGATCGCCCAGACCGAGCAGCGGGTGGAGCAGATTGATCGGGACCTTGCCGATGTGCGCTCCTCGATCGCGGCCTCCCAGCAGAAGCTGGTCGAAATGACCGCTTCCGCGCAGGGCCTGAGCAAACGGTTCCTGGAGCTGCGGACCAAGCAGACGGAGCTGCAAACGGAGATTGCCGGCTGCGAGGCGGATATCCGGGCTTTGGAAGAGAACCGGGAGAGCTCCCGGCAGCGCCTTGCTCAGCTGGAGGAGGATCTGTCCTCCGGCAGAGAGCGGCGGGAAGATGCGAAGAAAAATCTGGAGGACTGCCGCCGGGAGCTGAAAAACGCCCAGGACCAGGTGACGGCCTCTAAAAATGTGATCTCCGGCTTTAGCCTGCGACAGGAGAGCCGAAAAAAGAACCGGGACGATGCAGCAGAAACGCTGCGGCAGCTGTCGGCCCAGCTGGATGGCATCTCCGCCAAGATCCGGGTGTTCCGGGCCATGGAGCGGGACTATGAGAGCTATCAGAAATCCGTAAGGATGATCATGCAGGAGGCCCAGCGGGGCGGACTGCGGAATATCCATGGGCCGGTGTCCCGGTTGATTCGTACGGAAAACAGCTACACCGTTGCCATTGAGATCGCCCTGGGTGCGGCCATGCAGCAGATCGTTGTGGACAGCGAGGCCGACGGCAAAGCGGCAATTTCCTATTTGAAGCGCACCGGCGGCGGCCGGGCCACGTTTTTGCCCCTGTCGACCATCTGGGGCAAGAGCCTCCAGGAGCCCGGCGTGGAGAAGTGCCGGGGCTTCGTGGGCGTGGCGGCAGATCTGGTCAGCTTCGACCCGAAGTACCGGAATATTGTATTGAATCTGCTGGGCCGGACGGTGATTGCCGAGGATATCGATGCGGCTATCGCCATGGCAAGGCAGTTCAAAAACCGGTTCCGTATTGTGACCCTGGATGGCCAGGTCATGAATGCCGGCGGCTCTATGACCGGCGGCTCTGTGAATAAAGATGCAGGCATTCTGTCCCGGGCCAATGAGCTGGAACGGCTGACGGCCCAGGAAAAGCAGCTCCTTTCCCAGCGGGAGGCGGAGCAGGCCAGACTGCAGGAGTGCCAGCGGCTGTTTGACCAGGTGGAGTTCCAGCTGGGTACCGCCCGGGACCAGCTCCGGGAGGCGGAGGACCAGGTTCTTCGGCTCCAGGGGCAGGAAAAGCAGTATGAGGTGCTCTATAATGCCATTGCTGAGGCGGAGAGCTCTGCTGACCGGGAGCGGGAGAGTCTGCAATCCAGGGACCGCAGCGACGGGGAACGTCTATCTGCCCAGAAGGCAAAGCTGCAGATTTTTGAAAAGGATCTGGCCAAGACCCGGCAGCAGGCGGAAAGCCTGGAGGGCAGCCAGTCCGAGGCGGCCCAGGCTACCGACGCCATTACGGGCCACATGACGGAGCTGCGGACCAAGGAAGCGGCTCTGGATGCCGAACGGACCACGGCCCTTTCCCATATGGAGGACCTGAAGAGCCTGATGTCTGCCATGGAGGGAGACCGGGAGAAGAAGCAGGCACTGATGGATGCTATGCGGCAGGAGAATCAGCGCATTTCCCAGGAAATCGAGCAGTTGGAGCAGCGGCAGCAGGCCAACGATGCGGAAGCCGCCGCCATGAACGAGACCCTGCAGCAGATGCAGCAGGCCCGGGCAGACACCGAGGCAGGAAAGACCAAAGCCGAGCACGATGCCCAGGAGAAGAACAAGGAAATCCTCAATATGGAGCGGGCCTGTGCCCTGCTGGAGCAGAAAAAGGTCACCTCCTCCATGGAGGAGCGGCAGATCGTGGACAAGCTGTGGGATTCCTATGGCCTGACCCCCGGCACGGCCGGAGAGGCCCGGGGCGAGATCGAGTCCGTGTCCGCAGGCAACAAGCGCATTGCAGAGCTGAAACGGAAAATCGCCGCCTTGGGAACGCCCAACCTGGGAGCCATCGATGAATATGCCCGGGTCAACGAGCGCTACAGCTATCTTGCGGAGCAGCGGGACGACGTACTCACCTCCAAGCGGGAGCTGGAAAGCATCATCCGGGATATTACAAAGGAAATGACCTCCATTTTCGTGGAGCAGTTTGGCAGGATCGATCATTATTTCGGCCAGGTCTTTGAAGAGATGTTTGGCGGCGGCAAGGGGCAGCTGATTCTGGAGGATCCGGAAAACCCCTTGACCTGCGGCATTGAGATTCGGGTGCAGCCCCCCGGAAAGCAGGTCAAGACCATTACGCTGCTCTCCGGCGGCGAAAAGGCCTTTGTGGCCACTGCGCTGTACTTCGCCATTTTGAAGGTGCGGCCTACGCCCTTCTGTCTGTTGGACGAGATCGACGCAGCCCTGGACGACCGGAACGTGGACCGGTTTGCCGGGTACCTGCACAACCTGAAAAAAACCCAGTTCATCGTCATCACCCACAGGCGCGGCACCATGGAGGCTGCGGATGTGCTCTACGGCGTGACCATGCAGGAGCAGGGCGTGTCCAAGCTCCTGCGCCTGGACCTGAACCAGATGGAAGAATACCTGGGAATTGGAGAATAAAGGAAAAAGGAGAATACTATGGGATTTTTTGACAAGATCAAGGCAGGCCTGACCAAGACCCGGGATGCCCTTAGCGACAGCCTCAGCGGCCTGTTTTCCGGCGGTACGGAAATCGATGATGATTTCTATGATGAGCTGGAGGAGAGCCTGATCCTGGCAGACCTGGGCGTGGAGACGGCTGCCAAGGCCACGGCAGCTCTGCGGAAAACCATCCGGGAGCGCCATATCACCAAGACAGAGGAAGCCAGAAGCGCGCTGAAGGAGATCCTGACGGACATGGTCAGCGTGGGCTCTGCGGAACTGGATCTGAGCACGACGCCCAGCGTGGTGCTGGTCATCGGCGTCAACGGTGTGGGCAAGACCACCACCATTGGCAAGATCGCCAAACAGCTCTGCGATGAAGGAAAGAAGGTCCTGCTGGTGGCGGGAGATACCTTCCGGGCTGCCGCCGCAGACCAGCTGGAAATCTGGGCGGAACGCAGCGGGGCAGACATCGTCCGCCAGCACGAGGGCGCAGACCCCGCTTCCGTTGTGTATGACGGCATCCAGTCCGCCAAAACCAAGGGCGTGGATGTGATCATCATCGATACGGCAGGACGTCTGCACAACAAGACCAATCTGATGAACGAGCTGAACAAGATCAGCCGCATCGTGGAGCGGGAGCTGCCCAATGCCTCCCGGGAGGTGCTGCTGGTGCTGGACGGAACTACCGGCCAGAACGGTCTGATCCAGGCCAAGCAGTTCAAGGAAATCGCCGGGGTAACGGCTCTGGCGGTCACCAAGCTGGATGGCACGGCCAAGGGCGGTATTGTTATCGCCGTGGCGGATACCCTGGGCCTGCCGGTGAAATTCATTGGCGTTGGCGAAAAGGCAGAGGACCTGATGCGCTTCCAGGCAAAGTACTTTGTGGATGCCCTGTTTGAATGAGGAACGGTATATGAAGGTAGTATTGGCAAGCAAAAATAAGCACAAACTGGTGGAAATCAGCCAGATCACGGAAAAATTCGATATTCAGCTGGTGCTGGAATCGGACTTGGGCGTGGATATCGACGTGGAGGAGACGGGCTCCACCTTCGAGGAGAATTCCTTCCTGAAGGCCAATGCCGTCATGCAGGCCACGGGACTGCCTGCTCTGGCAGATGATTCCGGCATTACGGTGGACGCACTGAACGGAGAGCCGGGTATCTATTCCGCCCGCTACGGCTTTGACGAAAGCCTGGACGATGCGGGCAGAGTACAGCTGCTGCTGAAAAATATGAAGGATGTGCCGGATGACAAGCGGCAGGCCAAGTTCGTCTGCGTCATCACCCTGGTGACCCCGGACGGCAAGTCCATCCAGGCCCGGGGCGAGGTCCATGGCTTTGTGACCCATGCCCCCGCCGGAGAAGGCGGCTTTGGCTACGATCCCATTTTCTATTATCCGCCATTCGGAAAGACCTTGGCCCAGGTTCCCCAGGAGGAGAAAAACCGGGTGTCCCACCGGGCAGAGGCGTTGAAGATTTTCTATACAAAACTAAAGGAGGCAGGCTATGCTGAACAGTAAGCAGCGCGCTGAGCTGCGGGCTCAGTCCAACGATTTGGATACCACCCTCATGGTGGGCAAGGGCGGCGTCACGGAAGCCGTCATTGCGGAGGCGGAAAACCAGCTCACCGCAAGAGAATTGGTCAAGGGGAAGGTCCTGGAAGGGGCCCTGATGTCCCCCCGAGAGGTCAGCGATGCCATTTGTGAGGCCACCGGTGCCGAGGGTGTTGCCTGCGTGGGCTCCAAGTTTGTGATCTACCGCTTCAGCGAGAAAAAGCAGGCTGAGCGGAACATGACCGGCCGGGCCAAGCGGAAGGAAACCCCTGTCAGCAAGTCCGACCCTGTGCGCAAGGGCATTCGTGCCCGCCGCCATGCGGCCAAGCTCCAACGGGAGCAGCGCAATGCCTTCTTTAAGGAGAAGGCTGTGGAGCGGGCCATTGAGCGGGACCGGGAAAAGCAGCTGCGGCAGAAGGAAAGGGACTGATTTCGGCTTCCTTAGAAATATGCGGGATTCTTGGAAGGGGAGAGAGAAATGGAAAAAATCGGCATTTTTGGAGGTTCTTTCAATCCGCCCCATATCGGGCACATTCAAAGCGCCGCATATGCGGCTGACTGTCTGGGGCTGACGAGGCTGCTGCTCGTGCCAACCTGGCAGACTCCCGGAAAGACGGCCCCGGATGCGGTCCCGGCGCAGCGCCTGGAGATGCTGCGCCTGGCGGTACAGGGCATTGAAAAGGCGGAGTTTTCCAATTTGGAAATTTCTGCCGGAAGAGAATGCTTCACCTATGATACGGTGCGCTTGATTCAGGGGCAGTATCCCGGTGCAGAAATCTATTTGCTGCTGGGGGCGGATATGTTCCTGAAATTCCGGCAGTGGAGGTTTGCATCGGAGCTGCTGCGCTGCGTGACCCTGGCTGCACTGCGGCGGGGAGAGAAGAAGGAAGCGGCCCAGCTGGAAAGCGAGGCCCGGGAGCTGATGGCGCTGGGCGGAAAGGTCATCCTTCTGGAAAATCCCGTTGTATCCATTTCCTCCACCCAGGTCCGGCGGCTCCTGGCTTTCCGGGCCGGGGATGAGTTTCTGCATCCGGAGGTCCTTGCGTATATTCGGCGGGAGAAGCTCTATGATACGGCGGCAGATTTCCGGAATCTGCCCATGGAGCGGCTGGAGCCGGTGGTTATCCGGCTGCTGAATCCCAACCGGGTGAAGCATGTTCTCGGCTGCCGGGATACGGCAGTAGCCCTGGCAAAGCGCTGGGGAGCAGACGAAACGGATGCCGCCCGGGCGGGGATCCTGCACGATATCACCAAGGCTTTGGATGGGCCGCTGCAATTGACATTGTGCCAGGCGTATGGTAAAATGTTAGACGATTTTTCCAGAAAATACCCCAAAACCCTCCATGCGCTCACAGGAAGCCTGGTTGCGCAGCGGATTTTTGGGGAAAATGAGGCTGTGGTTTCCGCAATCGAATCCCATACCACGGGAAAGGCCAATATGAACCTGCTGGAAACCATCATCTATGTGGCAGACTATATGGAGCCCAACCGGGATTTCCCAGGAGTGGAGCGCCTGCGGGAGCTGGCCTTCTCCGACATCCGCGCAGCGCTGAAGCTGGGCCTGGAAATGACCCTGGAGCATCTGGCGGAGCAGGGCGGGGAAGTGTCCCCCGCCTCCCGGGAGGCTCTGGCGTATCTGAACACTTAGAAACAGGGCTCCCCTGAAAGGGGAGCAGTCTCGGCGTCAGCCGAGACTGAGAAGTTCGGTCTTGAAATATCCCCTCTGGCCTTTCAGGCCACCTCCTCTTTCAGGGGAGGCAAAACCATTCCCAGAAAGGAACAAATAAATGCTTACACCCAAAGAAATCGCTTATGAAGTAACCAAGGCCCTGGATTCCAAGAAGGGCATGGATATTCAGCTGCTGAAAATTGACCGCGTCAGCTCTCTGGCAGACTATTTCCTGATTTGCACCGGTACCTCCAATACCCATGTCAAGACCCTCTGCGACTACGCCGAGTACACCATGGAGCAGCTGGGCGAGCCTATGCTGGGCCGGGAGGGCCACCGGGGCAATTCCTGGGAGCTGCTGGACTTCGGTACCCTGGTTGTCCATGTGTTTACGGAAGAGGCCCGGCAGTTTTACGCCCTGGAGCGCCTGTGGGCGGATGCCGAGCGTGTAGACCTGAAAGATATCATCGTGGAAGAACCCGCGAATTAACAGGAGATGGAAAGCAATGAATTACGATTTTGCCGCCATTGAGGCCAAGTGGCACAAATATTGGGAGGAAAACGATACCTTCCATACGGATGTGTGGGATTTCTCCAAGCCCAAGTATTATGTTCTGGATATGTTCCCCTATCCTTCCGGCGTGGGCCTGCATGCAGGCCATCCCGAGGGCTACACGGCAACGGATATCATGTCCCGCATGAAGCGGATGCAGGGCTACAATGTGCTGCACCCCATGGGCTATGATTCCTTCGGCCTGCCCGCTGAGCAGTACGCCATCAGTACCGGCAACCATCCCGAGGGCTTTACCAAGAAAAATATCGAAACCTTCTCCAAGCAGCTCAAAGAGTTGGGCTTTGACTATGACTGGTCCAAGATGATCGCCACCTCTGACCCCAGCTTCTACAAGTGGACCCAGTGGATATTCAAGCAGCTCTATGAGGCGGGCTATGCCAAGCGCATTGAGATGCCGGTGAACTGGTGCGAAGAGCTGGGCACTGTGCTAAGTAACGACGAGGTCATCGACGGCAAGTCCGAGCGGGGCGGCTATCCCGTTGTGAAGAAGAACATGATGCAGTGGGTCATCGACCAGCCTGCCTTTGCTGAGAAGCTGCTGGAGGGCCTGAATGAGATCGACTGGCCTGAATCCACCAAGGAGATCCAGCGCAACTGGATCGGCAAGTCTACCGGCGTAGAGGTGGACTTCAAGCTGGTGGGCGGCGGTGATTTCTCCATCTATACCACCTGTATCGAAACCATTTACGGTATTACCTTCATGGTCCTGGCTCCCGACGGTAAGGTCGTCCAGGATCTGATGGATCGGATCGAGAACAAGGAAGAGGTCCAGGCCTACATCAACGAGACCGTCAAGAAGAGCGACATGGACCGCACTGAGCTGAACAAGGGCAAGACCGGCTGCCGCCTCCAGGGCGTGTATGCCATCAACCCTGTCAATGGCAAGCAGGTGCCTGTGTTCATCGGCGATTTTGTTCTGGCCGGCTACGGCACCGGCGCCGTTATGGCTGTGCCCAGCCACGACCAGCGTGACTTTGAGTACGCCGTGGCCCATAGCATTCCCATGATCCAGGTCATTGAGGGGCGGGATGTTTCCGAGTGCGCCTTTGAGAAGCAGGACTACCTGGGCAAGGGCTGTAAGCTGATGAATTCCGAGGAGTTCACGGGGCTGACTGTGGAGGAGGCCAAGGAGGCCATTACCCAGAAGCTGGAAAAGATGGGCGTTGCCAGAAGAAAGGTCAACTACCATTTCCGGGAGTGGATTTTTGCCCGTCAGCGCTATTGGGGCGAGCCCGTACCCTGCGTCTATACCCAGGACGGCAAGATCTATTTTGTCCCCGATGAGGAGCTGCCTGTCATCCTGCCCGAGCTGGAAGACTATAAGGGCCGCAACGGTCAGGCACCTCTGGAAAATGCCACCGAGTGGAAGCAGTACAACCGCAACGGCATTCAGGGCACCCGGGAGACCTCTACCATGCCCGGCTCCGCCGGTTCTTCCTGGTATTACATGCGTTATATCGACCCCCAGAACGACAAGGAGTTCTGCAATCAGGAGCTGCTGAAGCACTGGATGCCTGTGGACCTGTATGTGGGCGGCCCGGAGCACGCCGTGGGCCACCTGATGTACTCCCGTATCTGGAACCGCTTCCTGTACGACAAGGGCCTGTCCCCTGTGAAGGAGCCCTTCAAGAAGCTGGTGCACCAGGGCATGATCCTGGGCGAGAACGGCATCAAGATGGGCAAGCGCTTCCCCAAGTACGTTGTGAACCCCAGTGATATCGTTCGGGACTACGGCGCAGATACCCTGCGGCTGTATGAGATGTTCATGGGCCCTCTGGAGGTTTCCAAGCCCTGGAGCTCCCAGGGTGTGGCCGGTGCCAAGAAGTTTATCAACCGTGTGTGGAACTTCTTCTCCGAGAGCGCCAACATCACCGATACTGACGACGGCAAACTCACCAAGATCTACCACCAGACCGTGAAGAAGGTCTCCTCCGATTTTGAGGCCCTGGCCTTCAATACCGCCATTGCCCAGATGATGGTCTTTGTCAATGAGGTCTATAAGAACGGTACCTGCCCCAGAGAGTACGCCGAGGGCTTCATTAAGATGATCTCCTGCATCATCCCCCATGTGGGCGAGGAGCTCTGGCAGCTGCTGGGCCACGACCACACCATTGCCTTTGAATCCTGGCCCACCTACGACGAGGCCAAGTGCAAGGATCACGAGGTCACCATTGCCGTCCAGATCAACGGCAAGATGCGGGGCACCGTCCTGATGGATGCGGACCTGGACAACGACACCGTGGTGAAAAATGCCCTGGCCGATGAGAAAATCGCCCGCTTCCTGGAGAAGCAGGGGGGCAGTGTGGTGAAGACCATTGTGGTCAAGAACAAGCTTGTCAACCTGATCGTGAAATAATTTTGAATTTTTTTGAAAAAACTCGAATTATTTCTTGACATTTGGGTGAATCCACCATATAATAATCAAGCCGTATGGCCCTGAAAGCATCCAGGATCGAGCCGGATGCATCGGAGGGAGGGAAAACAATGTCTGAAATTCGCGTAAAGGAGAACGAGTCTCTGGAGAGCGCTCTGCGTCGTTTTAAGCGCAGCTGTGCCAAGGAGGGCGTTATCGCCGAAGTTAAGAAGCGCGAGCATTACGTCAGCCCCAGCCTGAAGCGTAAGCAGAAGTCTGAAGCTGCCCGCAAGAACAAGAGAAAGTTCTACTAATATCCCTCTTGAGTTGTGCGCTAGCCGCCCCGGAGTTTCCGGGGCGGCTTTTTTAGGCCTCCCATTCCTGGCTGAGCCCCACGGCCAGCTCTGCTCCAAACGCTGCAGCCTGTTCCAGTATGGCTTCTATGCAGCGGAGATCCCGGTATAGTGTGAACTGAAAGCCATTGGGCGTTGGCTCAATGGAATAGCGGCAGCACAGCCCGGGATCTTTGAATTTTCCGGAAGCTGCCATTCGGGGCAGCGGGGTGCGCGTGCAGCCCTGCTTTGTAAGCGCCAGCCGGACGGCTGCCGGGGCGGTGTCCAGCCAGATCTTTTTCCCGGCCCAGGGAGAAAGCGCCTCCTCGATGGTTTGATCTGCTGCCACAGGGGGCAGAAAGAGACGGCAGCCCTCTGCTGCATAGGCCGGAGGCGCAGCCAGGGGAACGGTCAGCTCCCGGGCCAGCAGCCGGACCAGCTCCCGCTGCGGTGCATTTTCCGCCTGCTGGAAGTCCAGCAGAAGGCCGGTGCAGGAGAGCTTTTCCAGAGCTTCTGCCAGCTGGTCAAGAATGTGCTCCGGATCCTGAGCCGCCATGGGTACCCGGTCATCCACTACCAGCAGCACGCCGCGCGGAAGTGCCTGCGGAAGTCCCACAAGCCCATCATCGGAAAAATGGCAGCCCATTCGGGCAAGCCTTGGGGGAAGACGGGCACATGCAGCGATTTCACCATCCGTCATGGCCAGATATTGCGGGATTCCCATGGACAAATCCTCCTCACCGTGCTATAATAACCCAAGAATCGGGGATCAGCAGCCGAAGCGTGTTTCTCCGTTAGCATATGTTTGAAGGAGAGCAACTATGTCTTTTTCGCTTCTGCCCAGGTTTTTGACCCCGGAGCTGACAGATCTGACCTCGGATTTTTTGCTGGAGAAGGGGATCCGTTTGCTGATGATGGATTTTGATAATACCATCGTCCCCTATACCACCGATGTCCCTACAGAGCGGATGCGCTCCTGGCTGGAAGAGATGAATGCTTCCCCTGTGAAGATCGCCATCGTTTCCAACAGCAAGAATGACCGCCTGATCCGCTTCTGCGAAACCTATCATCTGGACTATATCATGCGGGCCCATAAGCCGAGACCCCGGGGGCTGCAGCAGTGCATGGCCCGGTTCGGCTTCGCCCAGGAGCAGTCTGCCATTGTGGGCGATCAGATTTTTACGGATACACTGGCCGGAAACCTGGCGGGGGTCACCCCCATTTTGGTAAAGGCCATTGATAATCACACCTTCTGGCTGAAGGCACGCCACGTTCTGGAGCTGCCTTTTGTCTTTGCGGCGAGAAAAAGGAGAATAAAAACATGAAAAATCTGGAAAAGTTCCTGTCCCTGCTGGATGGCGAGGTCGACGGTCTGCTGCTGACCTCTCGCTACAGCCGCCATTACGGCGCGGAATTCGACATTGCCGAGGGTATGGCAATCGTAACGAAGAAGGGCTGCCGTTATTTCACCGACAGCCGTTATATTGAGTCCGCCCAGGCAAATGTCAAGGGCTTTGAGGTCCTGGATGTGAATTCCGGCCGGAATTATGCCAAGTGCCTCAATGAGGCCATTGCGGACTTTGGCGTCACCGCTCTTGGCTATGAGGAAAACTATCTGACCGTGGCCGAATTTATGGGCCTGGAAAAGAACCTGAATGCCAAGCTGGTGCCCTTCAATGCCAAGATCAATGGCTTCCGGGATGTGAAAGAGGACTGGGAGCTGGACCTGCTGCGCAAGGCACAGAAGATCGCCGATAAAGCCTTCAAAGATACCCTGCCCAGAATCCATGCCGGTATGACCGAACTGGAGGCCCAGGCGGAGCTGATTTATGAGATGTATAAGAACGGTGCCCAGGGCCTGTCCTTTGATCCCATCGTTGTCTCCGGACCCAATACCAGCATGCCCCATGGCGTAGCAGGGGAGCGGGTCATTCAGGAAGGCGATTTCATCACCATGGACTTCGGCGTGCTCTACCAGGGCTACTGCTCGGATACCACCCGTACCTTTGCCGTGGGCTACGCCACCGAGGAAATGAAGAAGGTCTACAATGTGGTCCTGCAGGCACAGCTGGCCGGTATCGCCGTTACCAAGGCCGGTGTCACCGGTGCTGAGGTGGACGGCGCTGCCCGGAAGGTCATTTCTGATGCGGGCTATGGCGATTACTTCGGCCACAGCTATGGCCATGGCGTTGGCCTGGAAATCCACGAGGGCCCCAATATGAGCTTCCGCAATGAAAAGCCCATCCCCGCCGGAGCCGTTACCTCTGCCGAGCCCGGCGTCTATCTGCCCGGAAAATTCGGCGTCCGTATTGAGGATGTAACAATTGTGACCGAGAATGGCTGCGAAGATATCACCAATATTCCCAAAGATTTGCTGATTATCTAAATTTTTTCAGAATACCCCTTGCAAAATGACGACATATGGGGTAAACTAACATAGTTAAGGATATAGATTCTTGTATCCCCCCAAGGGAACATAAATTAGGAGGATAAACCAATGATTTCTGCAAGTGATTTTAGAAACGGCGTAACCTTTGAAATGGATGGCAAGGTTATGCAGGTCATCGAGTTCCAGCACGTGAAGCCCGGCAAGGGCGCTGCTTTCGTCCGCGTGAAGATGAAGAACGTCATCACCGGCGGCGTGACCGAGACCAGCTTCAACCCCTCTGCCAAGTACCCCACCGCATATATTGAGCGCAAGAAGATGGAGTACTCCTACAACGACGGCAACCTGTACTACTTCATGGACGGCGAGACCTACGAGCTGACCCCCATCGATGGCAGCGTCCTGGACGATTCCTTCAAGTTCGTCAAGGAGAACGATGTCTGCACCATCATGAGCTACAAGGGCAATGTCTTCGGCGTGGAAGCTCCCAACTTTGCTGACCTGGTGGTCACCAAGACCGAGCCCGGCTTCGCCGGCAACACCGCTACCAACGTCCTGAAGCCCGCCACTCTGGAGACCGGCGCCGACGTAAAGGTGCCCCTGTTCATCAACGAGGGCGACAAGATCCAGATCGATACCCGCACCGGCGAGTACCTGGGCCGTTCCAAGGTTTAATCACAGCTGTCTTGGCTGAAAGGAGAACGAATATGACGATTTCTGAAAAATCCGCCTACCTGAAGGGACTCATGGACGGCCTGAAGCTGGACACGGAGACCAACGAGGGAAAGATGATCGCTGCCATCGTTGATTTGCTCGGCGATATGTCCAAGCGTATGGTGGACATTGAGGATACCACCATTGCCATCTCCGATGAGCTGGACGAGATCGAAGAGGACCTGGACGCCATCGAAGACTTCATCCTGGATGAAGACGACGAGGACGACTGGGACGAGGATTACGAAGATTACGAGGACGACGAGGACTACTACGACCCCGAAGAGGACGACTCTGAAGACGAGGAGGAGCCCGAGGAGGGCTTTGACTTCGGCGATGAGGATTCCACCATCTACGAGGTAGAGTGTGCCTGCGGCAATGTCATCGACTTCGACGAAGAAGTGCTGGAGTCCGGCAGCATTGTCTGCCCCAAGTGCGGTGAGACTCTGGAGTTCTCCTTCGAAGACGAGGAAGACCAGTAATTGCAAGTTTTCTTCCCAGCGGCGGAGTCATCCGCCGCTGGGGATCTGTCAGAGACCCGAAAGAAAACACTTGACAGATGAGCCAATTTATGCTATTATATCACCCGTGATGACAAGCGTCACGTTTCTGAACGGGCCTTTAGCTCAGTTGGTCAGAGCCTCCGGCTCATAACCGGATAGTCCCGGGTTCGAGTCCCTGAAGGCCCACCACAAAGCCAAGGTTTCATTCCTTTTTGAATAAAAGACATAGGGGTATAGCTCAATTGGTAGAGCGGCGGTCTCCAAAACCGTAGGCTCAGGGTTCAAGTCCTTGTGCCCCTGCCAAAACCACCGAACATGATTTGTTCGGTGGTTTTCCTTTTTCTTGCATTTTTTAGTATTTCTAAATTGAAAAAGTTTGATTTTTACCAACCGATATTTTTACTGTTTCGTGTTTTCCCTTATTTTTTCCCTTATTGAGCTGCACTTGTTTCCCTTATGGATTCGTAGAACTTCTGCATTCTTGTGGCACTGTCTCGCCGCATCTGCTCCGTTACGTGACTGTAGACATCCAGGGTGAACGCCGCTGTAGCGTGACCTAAATTTGCCTGTACTGTCTTGATGTCATCTCCGGCCTGCAATGAGCTGACTGCGAAGCTGTGACGCAGGTCGTGAAAGCGAGCCTCTGGGACACCTACACGCTGAGCAACCGCCTTGAAGTGTTTCACAACAGTACGCCTTACAAGATGTTTTCCAAAGGCATCAGTAGAAACAAGATTGTATGGATTGTCCCATGCTTCACCGGCTTCGGCACTTGCAAACCTTTGATTGCGCCACTCTTGCTGCAGCGCTTCCATTACGATGGAGGCCGGTGTGATCGTTCTTCCTTTGCCGCTTTTCGGAGTGCAAAAGAAGTATTCACCGTCCTTACACTGAAGCTGCTGCTTCACAAAGATAACGCCTTTTTTGAAATCCACATTTTCCCAGGATAGTCCCAGCAGCTCGCCTTGCCGCATTCCCGTAAAGATCGCCACTGTGAACAGATTGCAATAGCTGTCCTGGTTCGCTTCTTTTAGGAATAGTGCTATCTCATTAGGCTCCAAAGGTTTGATCTCTGGCTTCTGTACTTTTGGGAGCACACGGGCTGCTGTTATTTACTGTAAGAGGCAGATATCGATTATACCAGTGGATATCGTGGAATATCGCGTATTCTGTATTCAAACGACGGGCTAATTTTTGTAACATACGATCATTATCAAACTTTTTCAGAAATTGTGTAAACGTGTAAAGAGGTGTGAAAATGGACGATTATGCATATACATTGGTAACAGATAATCCCATTGTTGTTGACTTTTCTGGATGCAAATATCTGGATGATCTACATGAACGCATCCGAAAAAGTTTCGGATTTCCAGCGTGCTGCGGAAAAAACCGGGATGCAGTTTGGGATTGCATCGATGGATACTTTGATGTGAATGAGAGCAGGACAATTCAGATCAGGGGCTTCCAGTCGATGCCAAATGAATTACAGGAATACTGTAAACCAATGTGGGGTATCTTTTCCGATTTACAGAAAGAATGCAGAAACATTATTGTGTGTCGTGAATCGTAAAAAAGCTGAGCGCCCTGAGTTTAGCCTGCTGTATCTGCTGTGCGGCGCTTCGATGTTGACGATCATACTGAGCGTGCGTTTCAGGATTTTTCATAGCAGTTTAATTCTAGCGCAAAAAACCACATCGGCCAACCCTTTTTGGGGATGGCGATGTGGTTTTTTCTTTGGGGCGCATTTTGCAACGCGCCCGGCGCGGGTTATTTGCTACAGCAGCCGTTATCGGGCTGGCATCTGGGCTTGCAGTCGCAGCCCTTGGGGGTGAACTGGGCGGCAGGGAAGGGGATGCGGCTGAACAGCTCGCAGGGGTCTTCCGCGCAGCCCGGAGAGTCGCAGCACTCCTTGGTGGGGATGCTGTAGTCCATAACGGGTACGATGAGCTGTGCGTCCCGTTCCAGCCGGACGATGGAGAACTGTCCCAGGGTCACATAGAGCCGTCTGCGGTCTCCCTGCAGCACCAGGTCCTCATCGAACATGGTCTTCACCCAGTCCGGCATCTGCATAGGACAGTCCCGCCCCCCGCACTCACAGGCTTCCCGAACCCGAGAGCTGAGCACCATAGGATCGAGCGCTTCCACCACAGCCGTTGGTCGGTTGGCCAGGTTTCGGGTGATGGCGTCTGCCGTGCAGGGGCGCAGGTCGCTGCGGTAGATGTGGGCGCAGCTTTCTTCACCGCAGAGGACGACCCGCTTGGTAAAGACGGCCAGGCCGCAGAGTGTTGCCGGGCGGTTGGCGCCGATGATGGTATCGGCCAGGATGCGGTAGTAGAAGGTGATGTCTACGCAGTAATGATTCCGGTCGAAGGTCACGGGCTCCACATCTATGTAGGTGCTTAGGAGCTCGGCGCAGCGGACACGGGTGTTTGCGGAGCTGTCCAGAGCCCGCTGGGAGCCCGCAGTCAGGTAAACGGGCAGGTCCTCGATACAGTCTTTGTCCCGACAGGAGTCGGTGATCTTCCGGGTGTGAATGGACATTGCCTGCCGCAGCTCATTGGGATTGCAGCGCAGGGTATCGGTGCATTGATCGGCCATGAAATTCCCTCCTGAAAGAGGAGACCCCGATTTGTGAAAATCGGAGCCTCCGTAATTTTTTCTCTCAGGACAGTGTATGCATTGAGCCGGAATTGGTGTTATTGGAATCACTGGTAAAGCGTTTGCAGCCATTGAAAATGAGGCTGCTGAGACAGTTTCAGGATCAAAAGGCTGATTCCCAAGGATAGGGCAAGGGTCAGTGGAAAACGTGCCGCTGCGTTGCATGCAGGCGACATGTGATCGGCGATGGGGAGAACGAAAATCTTATTCACCGCGATATGGGTCAGGTACAGCAGCAGAGAGAGCTTGCGCATTGTCCGGTAACAGGGGCGGCTTTTGGGGGAGAGTTGCATCAGAAACACCAGCGCCAGGTAGGCCGCAGGCAGGAGAAACAGATACATATCTGTTCCCGGGGCTTCGCCCTTACTCCGGGTAAAGGAAACCTCCAGATACAGCAGAACCATGGAGATTAAGAAACCGACACCGGAACGACGCTTTGACAGCTTCGAGGGATGGTAGGCAAGATACATTCCCATGGCGACATATGGGAAGCCAAAGAAAAGACCGTTTCGAGTGGTGGTAAATACCTTTTCATAGAGGCGCAGAGCGGAGAAGAGGGGTGTGCCTTCCAGTGGGCGGAGCAGGAAGAACCAGCTCTGGCCCAAAAGCCCTACGCAGTAGAGGAGACCGGACAGGCCGAAAATTCCCTCCGGGCGAACGCCCTTGTATAGCAGCCAGCCAACCAGCGCTGCGGCGGCGGCCAACGCCGGCAAATACCATAGGTGCGCATAGCTCCCTGTGAGCAAAAAGTTGCTCAGAAAGCCGACGAAACCTTCCGGCAGATTTTTCCCGCTTTCCCTGGCTTCGCGGATGATCCAGGGCAGATAGAGAATCGTCCAGAGGACATACAGCCGCAGAATGCGCAGGACATAGGCCTTGCTGGGGGCGGCGGAAAAGGGCTGGGAGGCTGTTTTTCGGAACAGGAAGAAGCCGGCGGAGAGAAGGAAAAAGGGCACAGCAATTCTGCCCAGGTAGGAACGGAAGAAGCTGTTTACAGCCTGCGCCAAAGGGGATACGGCGGCGTTGCCAAGAGGTGGAAAATGAATGGTGACAATCAAAATAGCGCAGAAAAACTTCGCAGCATCAATGGCATTGTATTGTCTGGATGTTTGAGCTGTCTTCATAGCGGCCCTTTTATTTCCAGGAAAAGCGGTATACGGTCTCGCTTACATAGCGCTTCCCTGCGGGGACAATAGGCTTTTTCCACTGGGGCTTGTTCAGAGCATCGGGGTAGAACTGGGTTTCCAGGGCAATGCCGCTGTGCTTGCCGTAATGAACGCCGCCCTTGCCGGTCTGGTCCAGATAATTGCCGGAGTAGAGCTGAACGCCGGGGCAGTCGGTATAGACGGACATACTGCGGCCGGATTCCGGGTCCGTCAGGGTGGCGCAGGGGTTGCAGATGACCTCAAAATTGTGGTCGTAGCCCCCCTGCAGGTGCAGGGGCTCGTAGTCAGCGTCCAGGTCCCGGGAGATGGGCTTGGGAACCCGGAAATCCATGGGCGTGTCTGCTACCGGGCACTCTTCTCCGGTTGGGATGTTCTGCGCATCGTCGGGGCAGAAGTGCCGGGCGGGCATGGACAGAACCTGATGGACAGCCTTTTCGGGATGCTCCTGACCGGCCAGATTGAAATAGCTGTGGTTGGTCATATTGAAGACGGTCTCCCGGTCGCTGCGGCCTTCATAGCAGATGTGCAGGCCTCCCTCTCCGTCCAGACGGTAGGTCACCCGGATATGGGCAGTGCCCGGGAAGCCCTGGTCGCCGTCGGGGCTTTCCAGGGTAAGCGTGACGGAATCCTGCTCCAGATTTGCCAGGGTCCACAGCCGCACATTGTAGGGGTGGGGGCCGGAGTGGAGGTTGTTCTCTCCCTCGTTGGGGGTCAGAACACAGATTTTTCCGTCCAGCGGGAAGCGGGAGCCGGCAATTCGGTTGGCATTGCGGCCCACGGTGGCCCCCAGAAAGCCATCATTGTCCACATAGGCCTGGGCATCGTCATAGCCCAGAACCACGTCCTGAACCGTGCCGGAGGCATCCGGGACCCACAGCTGCACCAGGGTGGCACCCAGGTTTGTGATTTTGGCGGTGAGACCGCCGTTTTGGATGGTATACAGGCAGGCTTCCTCGCCGCTGTGCAGATTGCTGAATTTCTTTTCCATGAAAATGCTCCTTTTTACTTTCTGCCGGGAACAGTCGGAATTATGTTAAGACCATGCAACTTCATTGTACTATATTCTTTTCGGAATTACAATGCTTTCTTTTGACCGGATGGACAATTTGGGAACATTCCGGTGGAAATTGCGTTTTGGGGGCATCCGGTTGACTTCCGAATTATTCCTCGTCAAAAGCGCAACCACAACATTTAGTGGTCGGCGCTTGACAAAACCACAATATGTAGTATAATGAGGCAGCGAAGAGAAAAAACACAAGGAGGACCGCACGATGAAAATCATCAAGCGAAACGGCACAGAAGTCGTTTTTGATATTGAAAAAATCAATAAGGCTATTTCCAAGGCCAACAATGCCGTTGAGGAAAAAGTGCGCCTGACGCCTGTTCAGATCAGCCGCATTGCCGAGAGCGTCACCGTTTCCTGCGAGGAAATGGGCCGCAGCCCTTCCGTTGAAGAGATCCAGGACCTGGTGGAGAAGTCCATCATGGCCCACGGTGCTTTTGAGGTGGCGAAAGAGTATATCACTTACCGCTATACCCGGAACCTGGCCCGCCAGTCCAACACCACAGACGACCGCATCCTGAGCCTCATCGAGTGCAACAACGAAGAGGTCAAGCAGGAGAACGCCAACAAGAACCCCACCATCAATGCCGTACAGCGGGACTATATGGCAGGCGAGGTGTCCAAAGATATCACCAGCCGCATTCTGCTGCCCCGGGAGATCGTGGCGGCCCATGAGGCGGGCATCATCCATTTCCATGACTCCGATTACTATGCCCAGCATATGCACAATTGCGACCTGGTGAACCTGGACGATATGCTCCAGAACGGCACTGTTATTTCCGGCACCCTCATTGAGAAGCCCCATTCCTTCTCCACTGCCTGCAACATTGCCACCCAGATCATTGCCCAGGTGGCCTCCAATCAGTACGGCGGCCAGTCCATCTCCCTGACCCATCTGGCCCCCTTTGTCCAGATCAGCCGGGAGAAGATCCGCCGCAGCGTGGAAAAGGAAATGAAGGAATTCGGGGTTGCGCCCAGCGAAGAGGCCATCTCCAAGGTGGTGGAGGATCGGCTCCGTGACGAGGTCCGCCGCGGTGTCCAGACCATCCAGTACCAGGTGGTTACTCTGATGACCACCAACGGCCAGGCTCCCTTCATTACGGTCTTCATGTACCTGAACGAGGCGCGGAACGAGCAGGAGAAGAAGGACCTGGCCATGATCATCGAGGAGACCCTGCGCCAGCGCTATGAAGGCGTGAAGAACGAAAAGGGCGTGTGGATCACCCCGGCCTTCCCCAAGCTGATCTATGTGCTGGAAGAGGACAACATCCGGGAGGATACCCCTTATTGGTACCTGACCCGTCTGGCTGCCGAGTGCACCGCCAAGCGGATGGTGCCCGACTATATCAGCGAGAAGAAGATGCGGGAGTACAAGCTCTCCAAGGGTGAGACCCCGGGCAACGGAGATGTGTACACCTGCATGGGCTGCCGCAGCTTCCTGACCCCGGACCGGTCCGGCAACGGCTGGGACAATGTGGCGGGGGCCAAGAACTATGAGCCGGGCAAGCCCAAGTATTACGGCCGGTTCAACCAGGGCGTTGTCACCATCAATCTGGTGGATGCGGCCCTGTCCTCCGGCAGAGATGTGGCCAAATTCTGGGAAATCTTCGAAGAGCGTCTGGAGCTGTGCCACAAGGCGCTGCGGTGCCGTCATGAGCGGCTGAAAGGCACCCTGTCCGATGCGGCCCCCATCCTGTGGCAGTATGGCGCTCTGGCCAGACTGCAAAAGGGAGAACCTATTGACAAGCTGCTCTATGGCGGTTATTCCACCATCTCTCTGGGCTATGCGGGACTGTATGAATGCGTCAAGTACATGACCGGCAAGTCCCACACGGATGCCGAGGCAAAGCCTTTCGCCCTGTCCGTCATGCAGAAGATGAATGACAAGTGTGCCCAGTGGAAGGCGGCAGAGAACATCGACTATTCTCTGTACGGCACCCCTCTGGAATCCACCACCTATAAGTTCGCCAAGTGCCTGCAAAAGCGCTTCGGCATGGTTCCCGGTATTACGGACAAGAGCTATATTACGAATTCCTACCATGTCCATGTGTCCGAGCCCATCGATGCCTTTACCAAGCTGCGCTTTGAGGCCGAGTTCCAGCAGCTGTCTCCCGGCGGTGCCATCAGCTATGTGGAAGTGCCCAATATGCAGAACAACATCGATGCCGTCTTGGAGGTCATGCAGTTCATCTATGACAACATCATGTATGCTGAGCTGAACACCAAGTCCGATTATTGCCAGGTCTGCGGCTACGACGGCGAGATCGAGATCAAAGAGGATGACCACAAGCTGGTCTGGGTCTGCCCCCAGTGCGGCAACCGGGACCAGAACAAGATGAATGTAGCCCGCCGGACCTGCGGCTACATCGGCACCCAGTTCTGGAACCAGGGAAGAACCCAGGAGATCAAGGACAGGGTCCTGCATCTGTAAAATTTTACGGAGCGGCAAACTGTGCCGCTCCGTACTTTTATACACTTTGGTTAGTTGACGCTAACTTTAAAAGATGCTATAATGCGGTAAGAAAGGTGGAATGCAATATGGTGAAAACCGTTGTAAATGTAGACGGCATGATGTGCGGAATGTGCGAAAGCCACATTAACGATGCCATTCGCCAGGCTATGCAGGTGAAGAAGGTGACCTCCTCCCACAGTAAGGGGGAGACGGAGATCCTCAGTGAGGATGCTTTGGATGAGGCCGCCGTGCGGGCTGCCATTGAAAAGACCGGCTATACGGTAAAGGGGATCCGGTCCGAGCCCTATGAGAAGAAGGGTTTCTCTCTGTTTCACCGGAAGTAAGGGGCCGGGATTTCCTATGGGGCCGTTAAGAAGGCGTGTCATTGCAAACCAGTGACGACGACTTTTTAACGGCCCCATTTTTCTTGCGTCTTTTTCAAAATTTGTTATACTAAGGAAAAACCATCCGGGTGTTTTCTGCGACTGTATAGGTGAAGGGCCCAAAAGAAACAAGGAGGGATGCACATGGACGATCAGGCCATTATTGATCTCTATTGGGATCGGTCCGAGGAGGCCATTGTACAGACGGACAAAAAGTACGGAAAATACTGCTTCACCATTGCCAACCGGATTTTGGAAAACCCGGACGATTCCGAGGAGTGCGTCAGCGATACATACATGAGCGCATGGAACCGGATGCCGCCGGTGCGGCCTCAGATCCTGTCCGTTTTTCTGGGCAAGATCACGAGGAATATCTCCGTCAGCCGCTGGCGGAAGCAGAGCGCGGTCAAGCGCGGCGGCGGTACTGTGGCTGTGGCGCTGGAGGAGCTGGAAGCCTGCACGCCCTCTTCCTGGGACGTGACCCAGGAGATGGAGCGGAAAGAGCTGGAAGCGCGGCTCCGGGACTTCTGCGGCGGACTGCCAGCCCAGGAGCGAATCGTATTTCTGAAACGCTACTGGTATGCGGAATCCCTGGGGGAAATCGCCGCGGAAACGGGCCTGAGCCAGTCCGCGGTCAAGTCCAGTCTGTACAGGTCCCGGAAAAAGTTGGGAGCCGTTTTGAAAAAGGAGGGCCTTTATGAAGTCGGTTGATCTGTTTTCCATGCTGAATACCCTGCCGGATGCCTGGATTCAGGAGGCAGAAGGAACGATGGCCAGACAGAAAAGTGGGCGCGGCAGAAAAACGCTCCGTTTTCTGCTGATCGCCGCCTTGGTGGCCTGCCTGGGTGCTACGGTTTACGCGGCCATTGCCAGGAATCTGAACTGGACTCCGGAGCAGCAGAAAGCACTGCAGGAATATCAGGAAATGAAGTATATCGGTGTCGCATCCAAGAACTGGGATGTCTTTGATGTGGTTGTGGAACTGTCGGCGGAGTTGAAGGATGATGGAAAACTGAATATCACGGCGAATCCCTGGTCGACCAAGACAGGGGAGGATACCTACGGCGAAAACACGGAAAAGGCTCTGGAAGCAGGGGAGGAATACTGGCTTGAGAAGTGGGACGGGGAAGCGTTTCAGGAAATGCAAACCCTGTCCGGAGCCCCCTGGCAGGTCTCCCGGCAGTCGCTCCCTGCCGGGGAGAATACCAGCTGGACGGTGGATCCGGTCCGGATGTACGGTCAGCTGGAGGCCGGCATCTATCGGGTGGGCATGATGCTGAACACCCCGGAGCACCCGGAAAACACCATGGGGGCCTACGCCAAGTTCATCGTCTTCAGCAATGACATTCAGGGATATATGGATGACTTTGAAAAAGCTCTGGCGCGGCTGAAGGCCAGACAGACCCTCCACATCCGCAGCGAGAGCTATTATGCAATGGATGACCAGGATCTGGCCAAAGACATATGGTGGGACAACGGCAACTTCCTTGCGAGAAGGTGCAGCTACATTCATGGCCTGCATCAGTTCCAATGGGATCGGGCGGAGTTGGAATGGAACGGGCAGCTCTACAGCCTGATTTGGGGCAGCGAGGAAATGGACGGCCCCCCGGCAGAAATGGAAGCCGTATATTACGACGCGTCAGACTGTGTGAAATTGGCACTGTCAGTCACGGAATCCTTCCTTTACAGGACAGAGCAGGCGGCAGCGGACGGAGATACGGTGATTTTCCGGAAGGGCCCCTTTGAATTTTGGGGCGGTGTGCGCGAAGGTGCGGAGCTGCGTGTTCAGTATGACGCCGCGGGAGAGATCCGGAAAATAGATTATATCTCCGAGCAGCAGACGACTGCCATTGAGGTTATGGATGAGACTCCGGAACAGATTGCCGAAGCCATCGCCTCTGTGGATATCCGGACTCTGCCCGCCTTCTCCTATGCCGAGGAGCTGGAGGCCATAGAGGCTATGGGCTACGAAATGCGAACCCAGGGCTTTGCGGGCACACAGCCCCAGGCGTCGCCGGATCGGGACACCATCCTGAAGCAGGCACAGAAGGAAGTCGCGGAGAAGGACTTTAACGTGTTTACGGTCTCCTACGATGAGGGGACGCGGATGTGGAAGGTGGAATGTATGTATTCCTCGAACAGTGAACCCTACGAGGTGATCTACCTGGACAGCACAGGCATCCCAAAGCTCCACGCCGTCCGCCCCCCTCGGGAGGACTACACCACTGAGGAGTTGCCCAAGCCCCAGCAGTGGAAACTGCTGCAATAGAAATCAGGGGCCGCTGCCAAAAGCAGCGGCCCCGTGCTCAATCATCCCACATATGTTCTTTTACATAGGCGTCCATTTCCTTTTCATAGCGGAAACGGACGTTTTTCATGCTTTCACCCTGTAAAATGGAAAAATAGGCCTCCTGATGGATGGCGCATTGCTCCGGGTCGCCGGTAAAGAGATTTTCCGCGGTCATCAGGGCGAAGGCAGCGTCCGGATATTTGGCCCGAAACTTAGGGTCCTCCCGGGCGGTGCGGAGCTGCGCCATGCCGGGAATCTTCGAAAAAACATCTGCCTCTAACTGGTAGAGGGGAAGAGATACAGATTGCGATACAGCCATTTTTCAAACCTCCATTGTAGACCGCCCTGCCGCAAAGAGAACTGCGCTGGGGCAGCCGAAACGCACTGCGTCGGATTATAGCACAGCCCTCCGGCGGGAACAATAGGCGATTTCCACAGAAAACCGGGACGAAAATCCACAACCTTCCCCCTTGACAGGGCGTATCTTCGGGAAAGTACCGAAAGCGGGGGATTTCCGCAAGAATTTGGGAGGGAATGAAAAAGAACTATGAGAAAAAACATCCGAAATTGCGAAAAATGGTTGATTTTTTGTTGAAATATGCTAAAATAAATAGGGAATTTTTGTGAGAAATACATGAGGAGCATTTTGAAATGAACAAGGATTTAACCGTTGGCGCACCGGATAAGGTGCTGCGGCAGTTCTGCATCCCGCTGCTGGGCAGCATCATTTTCCAGCAGCTTTACAACATTGCCGACAGCCTGGTAGCCGGAAAATTCATCGGCGAGAATGCCCTGGCCGCCGTGGGCAACAGCTACGAGATCACCCTGATTTTCCTGGCCTTTGCCTTTGGCTGCAATATGGGCTGTTCCGTCATTGTGTCCCAGCTGTTTGGCGCCAAAGACTATAAGGGCGTGAAGACGGCGGTCTACACCGCCAGCATTTTCAGTGCGGCGGTATGTGCGGCGCTGATGATCCTGGGTGTCACCTGCTGTGACGGCCTTCTGCGGCTGATCCGCACCCCGGAGGAAGTCCTGGCGGACTCTAAGCTGTATCTGGACATCTATGTCTATGGCCTGCCCTTCGTCTTCTTCTATAATATCTCCACCGGCATTTTCTCCGCCATGGGCGATTCCAAGACACCCTTCTATTTCCTGGCGGTTTCTTCTCTTTCCAATATTGCCGTGGATATCCTTTTTGTCAAGGCGTTCCGGATGGGGGTAGCCGGTGTGGCCTGGGCAACCTTCCTGTGCCAGGGCATCAGCTGTGTGCTGGCGGTCATTGTAGTGGTCCGGCGGCTGGAGAAGGTCTGCGCCGGGGAGAAGGCCCCGCTGTTCGATGGCGGCCTGTTGAAGCGGATCGTAGTCATTGCCATTCCCAGCATTTTGCAGCAGAGCTTCATCTCCGTGGGCAATATCATCATCCAGGGCCTGATCAATGGCTTTGGCCCCGCAGTCATGGCCGGCTATTCCGCAGCCATCAAGCTGAACAGTCTGGTGATCACCTGCTTCACCACCATCGGCAACGGCGTTTCCAATTACACGGCGCAGAATATCGGCGCCGAAAAGCTAGACCGGGTGCGCCAGGGCTTCCGGGCAGGGCTGAAAATGATCTGGTCCTTTGCAGTGCCCCTGGTGCTGATTTATTTCCTGGGCGGCAAGTATGTGCTGCGGCTGTTCCTGGACGCGGATTCGGACAAAGCTGCAAAAACCGGACTGATTTTCCTGCGCATTGTCTCGCCCTTCTATATGGTGATCTCCGCCAAGCTGATTGCCGACGGCATTCTGCGGGGTGCGGGACTCATGAAGAAATTCATGGTGGCAACCTTTGTAGACCTGTTCCTGCGGGTGATCCTTGCCTCTGTTTTCAGCCGGACGGCTCTGGGAGACCTGGGTATCTGGGTTTCCTGGCCTGTGGGCTGGGTTGCTGCCGCTGTGATTTCCCTGTACTATTACCGCACAGGCCCCTGGATGGAAAAGCGGCAGGAGCCGGAATTGGAAGAAGAGGCATAATGAAAACCGGCTGCCCGCGGGCAGCCGGTTTTGCATTAACCGAAGGCGATGTTCAGAAGCTTTTCCGTTTCCTCGTAATTTCCCCAGTAGTCTACTACGCTGTAGCTGTTGGGGTCGTCCCCATAGGGATGGGTAATACGAAGAGCTCCGGTGAGAATGCACAGTACGCGTTTGCCCTGATATTCGGCGGTAACGGCCATATCGGCATAATCGCCGGACACGGAAGTCAGGCCGCCGGTGACCCGGTCGTCCTGGGCAATGCCATGGTATCCTGTGGGATTGCCGACCAGAAGGGCATTGGTGGAATAGACAAGCTCCTGCGTGGCGGGAACCGTGTAAGAGGAGGCGCACCAGATCTTGTTCAGCAGCGGCTCTGCAAGCATGGCGTTGATCAACTTGGCAAGGTCCGTAACGGAAAGACTTCCAAAGTTCTGACCGGAGATATCGCGGAAATAGGGATCGTTTCCGCAAATGCTTTCTGCCGCCTCGTTCATTTTTTTCACAGCCGCAGTCGTGCTTCCGAAAATACCGCAGGCCAGCGCATAGGCGGAATCCTGCTGGTTGAACAGAAGCATTCGATACAGATGATCCTGCACGGTCAGTCCGTGCAAAACTTCATCCCGGAAGCCGGTATAACGCCCGGTGCGGGGGGCATGCACATCGATAACGGTATTTTCCGGGTCAGGAACCGCCTGTACTGCGGCAATGGCCAGCGCAAGTCGGCACCAGTCGCCTGCATTGTACGCAGAATCGTTTCTGCCCCAGGAATAGAGAATCTGGCTGCTGTCCATATCGAGGACAATGGCATTGGATGCGTTCAGGAATTCTTCATTGGAGCCATCCCAGTTCAGGGCCCATTCTTTGATACAGCCAAGTATTTCATCACCGGAGAAGCCGAGAATTCGCTCGTTCCAGGACCCGTCGGCATTGTACAGATCAATGCCCTCCTGCCCGCTGCGGATAACAAGAATTCTTCCGTCATAGCCGGTGATCCGGCAGCCTGTGTCAATCTCCTCCGGCCCGGGAATATCGCCGCTGTCTTTTGAGATGCGCCAGGCATCCGTGGAGTTCAAAAAGTTCTGAAAGCTGACCTGCATACCGCTGGCCTGGATGCGGTCCGGCTGAAAGCACTCCACCTGTTTTGGAACGGCGAAGAAACGCAGATCGTACAGGCTTTGCAAAAATTCGGAGGATTCGTGCATAAAAGTGTCACTGTGAAAATCTGTTTTCCGGAGATTCTCCCGCAGAGACTCCGGAATATCCTCCACGGCTTGGATCACCTTCATCGTACCATCCAATTCTCCAACGAAGAGATAATTGGGCGCTGCAATGCCGTCGTACAAGATGGCAAAGGCCCACAGTTTGTCGTTGATGCGCCGCCAGGAATCCATGGCTGCCGGGTCATGGACGGAAGGGTAATAGAGTTCCTGCTGCTGGACATAGACGGCGGTGTTTGGGAAGTAGACAAGTTTGGCATATTCCTCAAAGCTGCCGTGCTGACAGGTATCCAGATATTTCTGCATGAAATCGGCTGCCGCCTGGTCTTCCGGGGCCATGCTTACAGCCTCCGTTTCCGGAGTGCTGCTATTGTCATCCGGGATCGTGCGCTCGCTGCTTTTTGGATTCGTGGCGAAGCACAGAATGACAACCAGCGCCGCTATGAGTGCGAGGAGCCCTGCCCATAGTCTGGCATTTTTCTTTTGAAGGAGGTTCTTGATTCGTGCCTTGATGCTGTTCTGGCTGAATGCTACCGGGCATACCGAAAAGCTGCCCTTCGGTGCGGCGCACAGAAGCAGGGTGCAGGCGTAGTCCTTTCGCTGCCGGTCATCCATTCCCTTGACGGCTCGCTCATCACAGGCCATTTCCAGGTCACGGCAGAAGAGAGCGTAGGCGGCCCAGACCAAAGGATGGAACCAATAAACACTGAGCAGCAGGAATCCCAATAGCTTCCACCAGGCGTCTCCATGGCGCAGGTGTGCCTGCTCATGGGCCAATACATAGGGTTTTGCCGCCTGACTTAGGCTCGAGGGCAGATAGATGCGCGGGCGGCACAGCCCAAGAACAAAGGGGGAAGAAATCTCATCGCAGATGTATATGCACCCATCCTGCCGCAGGCTGACGGAGAGCTTTTTCCGCAGACGCAAATAGCTGATCAGACCATAGGAAATCATAGCCGCCATGCCCAGAAGCCAGACAACGGTGCAGATACGGAAAAAGACATCCAGATCACCGAGGCCGGAGGCTGCGGGCGTTTCCAAAGCACCTGGGGAAGCGGAACTGCCCGTCTGCGGCTGGGTGGCTGTGGTAGGAGTCGCGCCGGTGACCACGTGGGGCGCTTCCGTGGCCGTTGGTACAGAAATTTCGTTTTCAGCCTGTAAAATCGAGGGATCGCGTTGCAGGGGTGTATTTATTGTGGCCTGAGAGGAAAGCGGCTCAGCACTGGGAAGCAGGCTCCATGGGCTCTCCGGGGAAAAGGGAACCGCAAGCCGCAGGGCAACCACCGCCCAGAGCAGCAGTTGAGGCCCTTTTGGCAGCTTTCGGAAAAGAAAACGAAGCCCAATGACCGCCAGAATGAGAAAACCGGCGCGAATGCTGCGGTTGGCAAGATACAGAAATACCTTTGTCATGTCTGTCCCTCCTGTTCAAACCGGTCGATCAGGGCACGGATATCGGCAATATCTTTTTGCGACAGCGGTGCTCCCTGGGCAAAGGCTGCGAGGAAGGCGGGGAGGGAGCCGGAGAAGGTGTCTGCCACGAACTGCTTGCTTTGCCTTGCCTGGTAGTCCTGACGGGATACCAGTACGGTGACGGTGCCTCCCTGGTTCTGAAAAAGACCCTGCTCGCAGAGCTTTTTCAGCACCGTATAGGTGGTGGATTTTTTCCATTCCAGCTCCCGGGCACAGAGCTTTACCAGTTCCCCGGAGGAAATGGGGGCGTTCTCCCATATGAGCTCTGCAAACCGAAGCTCTACGGGACCGAGCTTGCGTTCTTCCATAAGAAATCATCCTTTCTGCAAATGGTCTATCGCTCATCGACCTACTGCAAGTCTATCATGAATAGACCAATCCGTCAAGAGAAAATGCGGAAATTAAGGATATCTTAACGATTGTTCCCCATAAAAAGACAGGAGCGGCCTTTGACCGCTCCTGTAAAAATTAGTAGATATCGTCCATATATCCGGACAAAGCGTAGGGCTCCTTGGAGATCACTTCGCCGGTTTCCTTGTCGATCTTGCTCATATAGGTCCGCACATATCGACCGCCGACGGTGTAGGACATTTCCACATTGTAGTCCCGGGTCTCCGTTCCGAGAATGGAGATGCGGACATAACCGTCGGATTCCTCTGCCTGGATCTTCACGGGCATGGGGGAGTCGTTGCGGATCTTCAGATCCGCGAAGCCCCAGCTGACAGTGGCATCCATGCCCAGGGGAATGTAGCTGACGGGATAGCCGTGGTTCCGCCGTTCTACGATGGTCAGCTCGGAATAGACGCTGGCCAGGTACAGGGTAGAAGACACCTGGCAGATGCCGCCGCCCGGAGAATCCACCAGCTTCGTGCCCGAGTAGGCAGGGGCAGGCAGCCAGCCCAGTTCCTTGGTTCTGGGGCCCAGAGCTTCGTTGTAGGAGAGCTCCTGCCCGGGCTGAAGCACCAGCCCGTCCAGCATCCCGCAGGCCTTGCGCAGATTGCCGTTGCGGTTTTCATTGTCCCCGTGGGGTGTCTCACAGTGACCTAAGACATCCTGGAAATAGGCGTCCTCGTCGGCAATTTCGGGATCGGTGTAGTGCAGGGAAATAAGGGTGCTTTCACCATAAGCCAGATCCTGGAACTGCTGCCTGGCCTCTGCCAGATCAAATTCATAGCCATGTACGCCGGGGATGACCTGGTAGCTGGTCAGATCCACGCTGGGATCTTCGGGAGCCAGCCGGGTCTGTTTCCACAGGCCGTCCAGGTCCGGAGATACGGGCTTTTTGGCGGATACGGTACCCTGATAGCTGACTGCAAAGCTGCCGGTATTGTAGCCCTCCAGAATTTCGTTATACAGGGCATCCGCGTCAATTTCAATGCCGGGGTAGCCGCGGAAGAGCGTCACGGTTTGGCAGGGGGTGCTTTCGTTGTAGTTCGTTACGTCCGGGGCTGTGCCTTGGACGGTATAGCTGCTGTCCTGATAGAGCTGAGCGAGCTGCTGGGCGTAGCTGTCAGCGACGGATCGGATGGCGGCCTCGTCCAGGCCCAGGTAGGGCAGCAGCGACATGGTGCGGGAGCCGTCCAAATCCGTCCGGCCTAAGGCATAGGCGGCCTTCACGGCAGCAGCGGCATCCAGCTTTGCATGGGATTCCTCCGGCGAGATGAGCAGGGAATTGGCGGGGTAGCGGATATTCAGCTTTTCCAGCACGGTTCCCGCTTCCGAAAAGTTGATCTCCATAGTCTTCTGCGAAAATTGCTCGCCAAAGGCGGCTTGCAGGGCCTTCTTTGCTTCTCCTTTTGTCAGACCGCCGATTTCCACGCCGCCGACGGACACATCGGAGACGATTTGCCCATTGTATGGGTCCATAATACGGGTAACGGCCGGAATGCCCAGGGCACAGGCCAGGGCCACAGCGGCAGCAATGGCAGTGCCAATGCCCAGCTTTTTCCAGAAGCCGCCTGTTTTTGGCGGCATTTTCTTTTTGCCGACTTGCGGCTTTTTGGGCATTGGAGCATCCTGGGGGGCCTGCGTTTCCTGGGGCTCCGGTTCCTCCAGCAGTGCATTCAGGGAGCGCAGAAAGGCCTCGTCGTCCTCTTCAAAAACATGGGGTTCTTTCTCCATGGAAAATCCTCCTGTAGGTTCCATAAGTTACCATAATTATAGCATGGTTTTTCCGGGGACACAATATAATATTTCTTTAAGACAGAAAGATATCAGCTGTTGCAGCAGCTTTGGTATTTGGCGACGAAGGCCTTGGCCTGCTTCAGGCTGTCGGGGCCGACGGAGAGCTTCAGCTTCAGCGTGGGCTCCTTGGCGTTGGCCAGGAAGACTACTCGGGTCTTGTAGTCCGCATCGGAGCACAGGCTGCCTACGGCATCGAAATTCAGGCTGGTGAGTACAAAGAGAATGTCTCCGCCCTTCTGCTTGATGTCCTTAATGCCCAGCTTCATGGCCTGGGCCCGCAGCAGGGCAATGTCGATGAGGTTCAGCACGCCCTTGGGCGGCTCACCGTAGCGGTCCACAATTTCGTCCAGAAGATCGTCCGCATCCTCCTGACAGCGAATGGCGGCCATACGGCGGTACAGGTCCATCCGCTCCTCGCCCCGGGACACATAGTCCTTGTCCACGTTGGCGGTGACGGTCAGGTCGGCGGTGCATTCCGGTGCCTTGGGGGCCTCGCCCTTCTCTTCCAGAACAGCTTCGTCCAGCAGCTTCAGATACATATCGTAGCCGACGCTCATCATGTGGCCGGACTGCTCGGCACCCAGCAGATTGCCTGCACCCCGAATTTCCAGATCCCGCATGGCGATTTTGAAGCCGGAGCCGAACTCGGCAAAGTCCCGGATGGCGGAAAGCCGTTTCTCGGCGATCTCCGTCAGGTTCTTGTCCGGGCGGTAGGTGAAGTAGGCATAGGCGTGGCGTGTGGAGCGGCCTACCCGGCCCCGGAGCTGGTGGAGCTGACTCAGGCCGAAGCGGTCTGCATTTTCAATGATCAGGGTATTTGCATTGGGAATGTCCAGACCGGTTTCAATAATGGTGGTGCACACAAGAACTTGAATGTCTCCCTCGGCCATGGCGGTCATGACCTCTCCCAGAGCGTCCTCGCTCATCTGCCCATGGGCCACGCCCACCGTCAGGCCGGGAATGCGCTTTTGCAGGGCACTGGCGCACTGGTCGATGGTCTCCGTCCGATTGTGCAGGTAGAAGACCTGCCCGCCCCGTTCGATCTCCCGGCGGATGGCATCGTCAATAATGGCGGTGGAGTATTCCATGACATAGGTCTGGACGGGGTACCGGTCCGCTGGGGGTTCTTCGATGGTAGACATATCCCGAATGCCGGACAGGGCCATATTGAGGGTACGGGGAATGGGGGTGGCGGACAGCGTCAGCACATCCACACCTTTGGAGATCTCTTTCAGCCGCTCCTTGTGGGTTACACCGAAGCGCTGCTCCTCGTCCACCACCAGCAGCCCAAGATCCTTGAATTCAACGCTTTTTTGCAGAAGCTTGTGGGTGCCGATGATCAAATCCACATTGCCGCTGCGCAGTTCCTGCAAGGTCCGCTGCTGCTGCTTTGGCGTGCGGAATCGGCTGAGCACGTCAATGGTCACCGGGAAGCCCCGGAACCGGGACACGGCGGTCTGGTAGTGCTGCTGGGCAAGCACCGTGGTGGGCACCAGAATGGCCACCTGCTTGCCGTCCATGACCGCCTTCATCACGGCCCGCAGGGCGACTTCTGTTTTGCCGAAGCCCACGTCACCGCAGAGCAGCCGGTCCATGGGAATGGGGGACTCCATATCCTTTTTGATGTCCGCAATGCAGCGCAGCTGGTCGTCGGTTTCGGGATAGGGGAAGTTGTCCTCGAATTCCTTCTGCCAGGGTGCATCGGCGGAGAAGGCATAGCCGGATTGCCGTTTTCGGGCGGCGTATAGCTGAATCAGCTCTCCGGCCATATCCTTGGCGGCCTTCCGGGCCTTGGCCTTGGTTTTCTGCCAGGCGTCGGAACCGATTTTGTTCAGCTTGACATTGGCGTTTTCTGCGCCGCCGCCGATATACTTGCTCACCAGGTCCAGCTGGGTCGCCGGGACAAACAGCGTGTCAGAGCCCTGGTAGGCAATTTTGATATAATCCTTTACCGCGTTATCAACCTTGATCTGCTCCATGGCCACGAAGCGGCCAATGCCGTAGTTTTCATGGACCACCAGGTCTCCGGGGGTCAGGTCCGTGAAGGAGTTCAGCTTTTGCCGGTTGGTGGCGGTCTTCTTGGCAGAGGAGCGGCGCTTGGGCTCCGTCTTTGCAATGAGCTGCCCCTCGGTCAGCACGGCCAGCTTGCTGAGTGGATATTCCATACCGTAGGGCAGGGTGCCGTCTGTCAGCAGGATCTGTCCGGACTTCGGCAGGGTGTTCAGCGGAATGGCCAGAAAAGCGGAGAGGTTCTTTTCCCGCAGCAGCTGCTGCATGAGCTCCGCCCTGTGGCGGGTGCCGCAGAGCACCAGGGTGCCGAACTCCATTTTCTGATAGTGGGTCATATCGCTGACGGCGGCATCCAGGTTGCCGCCATAGCTTGGCAGCTGCTTGGCCGTTACCGGCAGCAGCAGAGAGGGGGCTGCGTCCTCCGGATAGGCGCTGCCGCCGAAGGCGTCAAAGTAGACGGCGGTGCGGCCCCGCAGCCCGGCAGTGAAGTCCTCCCACTGGGCAACGTAATCGCACAGCTCTCCGGCCACCAGCCCTGTTTGCAGCAGGCTGTCCAGCTGCAGTCCCATTTCTTCGGTCCTGGTTTTGGCGGCTCGCTGCAAATTGGCGTGGTCGCACAGAACCCAGAGGGCATTTTGAGGAGCATAATCCGCTGCCGTGGCCATTTCCGGATAGATAAGGGCCATATACCGGTCCGCAGTTAGAGAATGAACGTCATTTTCCAGCTTTTCGATATCCTTTGTCAGGGTGTCGATCAGCGGCACATTCAGGTTTTTCCGCCGCTTTTGGCGAGAAAGAAGGTTTGTCAGGTCATGGAGCAGCCCTTCCCTTCCCTTAGGATGCAGCCCTGCCAGGGTTTCTCGGGTGGGGAGAATGCGCATGGCGGTCAGATTATCGCTGCGGCGCTGGGTATCAATGTCAAAATAGCCCATGGTGTCCAGCTCGTCGCCGAAGAATTCCAGACGGACGGGATTGTCCTCTCCGGGAGAGTAGATATCCACAATGCCGCCGCGGATGGCGAACTGGCCCACGCCCTCCACAATGCCGCAGCGGCTGTAGCCTGCAGCAACCAGACGCGCGCTCAGCTCGTCCAGAGGATATTCCTTGCCGATTTCCAGAGTGAAGCTGGCCTCGTTCAGAACATGGGGCGGCAGGGTCCGCAGACTCATGGACTCCCAGGTCATGATCTGAATGGGGGTCGCACCGGCGGCCAGATCATAGAGCTGCCGCAGACGCTTCTGCTCCCAGCTGCGGGAGACAACCGCTGCGTCATAAAAGGTCAGGTCCCGGCCTGGCAGGATGGGGGCGGTCAGCCCCAGAAAGCATTGCAGCTCCTCTTGGGTCCGGCGGGCAGCCATATCGTCCTGGCAGAGCACCACAATGGGCCGGGCGGTATCTTTGTGCAGCCCGGCAATCATATGGCTCCGATTGATTTGCCCGATGCCGGTGACGGCGGCATTCCGGTCATTTTTAACAGCCTCAATGAGGGAGGCGTACTCCGGGATGGTCTTCAGCAGAAAAAGCAGGGGTTGTTCCATAATGCACCTCATTTGGGATAAAATGCCGCAACGCGGCAAAGCGGAAAGGGAAATTTTCCCTCTCCGTGTGGATGACAGTTTCCTCCAGGGGGATACCCTGGAGGAAAAATGTGTGTTTAAGGATGGCTGCCGTTGTAGCTGTTTGCAGCTTCGCTGACGCCTGCATCCAGAATGGTCAGTGCAGCCTTTGCGCCGTTCTCCAGAGAGACGGCAAGGGCCTTCTCTTCGGAAGCGGAGAAGCTGGACAGCACCCAGTCCGCCAGGTCGAAATCCGGGTGAGGCTTTGCACCCACGCCGATTTTTACCCGGGGGAAGTCCTGACTGCCCAATTCCTGAATGATGGATTTGATGCCGTTGTGCCCTCCGGCGGAGCCGCTGGGACGAACCCGCAGCCGCCCGGGCTCCAGGGAGATGTCGTCAAAAAGGACGATGATCCGCTGGGGAGGGATCTGGAAATACGCGCTGAGCTGGAGTACCGATTTGCCGGACAGGTTCATATAGGTAAGGGGCTTGAGAAGGTAGACCTTATTTCCGTGATAGGTGGTCAAGCCATAGAGTCCCTGGAACTTGCCCTTGTCAACGGTGCAGTTCAGCTTATCGGCCACAATATCCAGACAGCGAAAGCCGATGTTGTGCCGGGTTCTGGCGTATTCAGGGCCGGGATTGCCCAGCCCTACAATGAGCCATGTGTTTTCAGAGGACATCAGAACAGATCGGCAATGGAGGTGCCGCCGTGGACGTGCTCAATGGCACGGGCGAACACATGGGAAACATCCAGGAACTTCAGCTTGCCGCTGGGGGTATTGCGCACCTCGGGGATGGTATTCAGGAAGACCATCTCCTTGATGGGGCTCTCCTCAATGCGGTCGTAAGCGGGGCCGGACAGCACGCCGTGGGTAGCGCAGGCGTAGACCTCTTTGGCACCCTGCTCGGTCAGCGCCTTGGCGGCGTTGCACAGGGAACCGGCGGTATCCACCATGTCGTCAAACAGAATGCAGGTTTTGCCCTTGACATCGCCGATGACGTTCATGACTTCGCAGACATTGGCCTTCTGGCGGCGCTTGTCCACGATGGCCAGGCCCATGTGGACCTTGGCAGCAAAGGCACGGGCGCGGCCCACGGAGCCAACGTCGGGGGAGACGACCACAAAATCATCGTGGTTGTACTCGGTTTCGGGGAACTTTGCGAGGTAGTAATCAACAAAAGTGGGGTTGCCCAGCAGGTGATCCAGAGGAATATCGAAGAAGCCCTGAATCTGGGCGGCGTGCAGGTCCATGGTCAGCACGCGGTCTGCGCCGGCGGCAGTGATCATGTTGGCAACCAGCTTGGCAGAGATGGGATCGCGGCTCTTGGCCTTGCGGTCCTGACGGGCATAGCCGAAGTAGGGGATCACGGCAGTGATTCTGCCGGCGGAAGCACGGCGGCAGGCGTCGCACATGACCAGCAGCTCCATCAGATGATCGTTGACAGGCTTACAGGTGGACTGAACCAGGAAAACGTCTGCTCCGCGGACGGTTTCCAGCAGGCTGACGGAGGCTTCGCCGTCGGCAAAGGTCTTCACCTCTGCCTTGCCGAGGTCTACCCCCAGATCCTTGCAGATATTCTTGGCGAACTCCGGATTGGAGTTGCCGCAGAAAATCTTGATGTTCTCTCCGTACGTAATCATCAATGATTTACCTCGCTTAATATATTCTATTTTTTATCCGGCTCCCGGACAAGGTTCAAGCCTATTATAGCATTATCCTATCCGCTTTTTCAATAGATAAACCATCGAAAAAACATCCAAAATTCCAAAGCGCCCTTTGGGACCCTTCTGTCAAACCGACGATTTTCTATCTTTTTCGACTTCCAACCGGGCACATGCTGCGAAGATGGGCAGGTGGACCGGGTTCATCAGACCATACTCCATGGTGCTGTAGAGCGCTCCGGCGAAGGCAACCGCGACGATGTCCCACCGTCCGGCCCTGGCGGCGCGGTATAGGGAAATAAGGTTCAGCCCGAAGTACAGCACGGTGGGGATCAGCCCCATGCAGATGGGAGCATAGGCATACAGACTGTCCACAGGGTCCCAGCGGAAATGAACCTGCGCGCCGAACAGCTTCACGCCAAAGCTGCGGAAAGCCGCCGAGGAGTAGGCCAGCCGGTCGGACAGCAGCGCATTACAGGTGGAGAAAAAGCCATTGTCTTCCTGATAGAGCAGCGTCAGAGAAAGAAATGCGGCGATTCCCAGCAGGTATAGCCCCAGACAGAGAGGGACACTCCATTTTTTTGAGGAGAGCCAGGGGCCGACCCGGAACGCAATCAGGCACAGCACGATTGCGGCAAGAGAGGAGAGCAGCGCCGCCTTGGAGTCCGTCACCCGAAAAACGCAGAACGCAAGCAGCACGGAAATCAGACAGGATAGCGCCCGGTGGCCTTTTCTCGGAATGTACAGCAGACCCGAAAAAATCAAGAGCAGTGTCCAGAAGCCAAAGGTATTGGGGTGCCCAAAGCCATAGCTGTGCCGCGTTGCTCCAAAGTTGATGGCTTCCCAGCGCGTTGAGAGGGTGTCTTCCAGAACACCGGCACCCACAAGCAGAAGATTCAGAAGCAGGGTGGCGAAAAAGAACCAGAAGAAAAATCTACACAGTTTGTCATAATCCTGATCTTTTGCACTGAATACCAGCAAAAAGCAGCTTAAAAAGCAGCGATTTCCGCTGAAAACAGTACCAAGACCCACGAGCAGCAGGATAAGACTGATGCCCAGCAGTTCCCGCAGGGTATGATTGTCCCAGACATAGATTTTCAGTGCCAGAATGCCATAGGCGCTAAGAGAGGTTGCAAGAATGAGCGGCCGCAGCGCATTGACAGTTTCGGGGGGAAAGTGCCCCAGATAGACCGGGATGAGCAGGGCCAGAAGACAGGCATCCCAGAGCCATTTTGGGAAGGCCCGCTTTGGGGAGAAGAGAATAGAGTTGGGTTTCAAATTCATAATTGCCTCCGTGAAGCGATATAGGTTTATTATAGTCTATGGGGCGTCCAAAGTCAACGAATTCCCCAATACGGCAAAATGCCCAGATGGCAGCACTTTTTCACAAGGATACTCTTGATTTCACGGTGCGGATTTGGTAAAATAGCAAATGACGGGAATAAGCCCTATCAAAGTTTAAAATGTATAAGGAGAGATCGCTATGGGTCTTATCAAAGCTGCATTGGGCGCAGCCGGCGGTGTCCTGGCTGACCAGTGGAAGGAGTATTTTTATTGTGACGCACTTCCGGAGACGGTGCTGGCGGTAAGGGGCAAGAAGCGGGTCTCCTCCCGTTCCTCCAATACCAAGGGCAGCGACAATGTTATTTCCTCCGGCTCCGTTATTGCTGTGGCGGATGGCCAGTGCATGCTGATCGTGGATCAGGGCAAGATCGCGGAGGTTTGCGCCGAGCCCGGTGAATTTGTTTATGACGCTTCTACAGAGCCCAGCGTTTTCTCCGGCGCACTGGGCCAGTCCGTGAAGGACAGCTTTGCCGCTATGGGCCGCCGCTTTACCTTCGGCGGAGATGCGGGCAAGGACCAGCGTGTCTACTACATCAATACCAAAGAGCTCTTCGGCAACAAATACGGTACGGCTACCCCTGTGCCTTTCCGGGTCGTGGATCAGGATATCGGCTTCCGTACCCAGATCTCCATCCGCTGCTTCGGCGAGTATTCCTACCGGATCTGCGATCCGATCCTCTTCTATAAGAATGTGTGCAGCAATATCACCGATGAGTTCAAGCGGGACCGTCTGGACAGTATGCTGAAATCCGAGCTGATGACGGCGCTGCAGCCTGCCTTCGGGAAAATGTCCGCCATGGGCATCAGCTATACGGAGCTGCCTCTGCATACCATGGACATTGCCAATGCACTGAATGAAGTCCTGTCCGAGCAGTGGCGGGGCAAGCGTGGATTGGAGGTCGTTTCCTTCGGCGTTTCCTCTGTTAGCGCCACCGAGGCGGACGAGAAGCGGCTGAAGGATATGCAGCAGTCCGTCTTCCTGGGCGGCGGCAACGCGGCGGCCGGCAGAATGGTGGATGCTACGGCCAACGCCATGGAAGCTGCAGCCAAGAATACGGCGACAGGCCCCATGATGGCCTTTGCAGGCATGAATATGGCGGGCTCTGGCGGTGCGGCCAATATGCAGGGCTTGTTCCAGCAGGGCGGCGGTACGCCTTACCAGACCCCTGCCGCCAAGGCGGCTCCTGCGGCCCAGGGCTGGAAGTGTCCCAGCTGCGGCACGGAGGCCACAGGGAACTTCTGCCCGGAGTGCGGTGCTAAGAAACCCGCTGACGGCTGGACCTGCAAATGCGGCGCAGTGAACAAGGGCAAGTTCTGCACCCAGTGCGGCGCTAAAAAGCCGGCAGGGGAGCCCCTGTACAAGTGCGATAAGTGCGGCTGGGAGCCCGAGGACCCCAAGCATCCGCCCAAGTTCTGCCCGGAATGCGGCGATCCTTTCAATGACGAGGATATTGTGATTTAAGGTTTGCGGGGGCCGGACTGTCCCGACCCCCGCGTTCAAAAGAAAGGGAGGGGTTTCATGCCCAGCGAAGTTATCAATTACAAATGCCCGGCCTGTACCGGTCCGCTGCACTTTGGCGAAACCTCCGGGAAGCTGGAATGCGATTACTGCGGCAGCTCCTATACCCTGGAGGAGATCGAAGCCCTGCAGTCTGCCAATGCGGAGGATGCGGAAAAGGCCTTTGCCGAAGCGGAGGAGCAGATCCGGCAGGACCAGAACGAAAGCTGGAACCTGTCTCAGGCAGGATCGGAGTGGGGCGAGGATGCCGAGAAGCTGCGCTCCTACAGCTGCCCCCAGTGCGGTGCGGAATTGCTCTGCGAGCAGACCACGGCGGCCACCTCCTGTCCCTACTGCGGCAATCCTACGGTGATCCCGGGCCAGCTGGCCGGTGCAAAAAAGCCGGACTATATCATCCCCTTTGCCAAAAGTAAGGAGGATGCCGTGGCGGCGCTGAAGCGGCACTATCGCCGCAGGCCGATCCTGCCCAAGGCCTTTGCCAATGAAAACCACCTGGAGGAGGTTAAGGGCGTCTATGTTCCCTTCTGGCTGTTTGATGCCAAGGTGGATGCGGATATGCGCTTCGATGCCACCCGGACCCACAGCCATACCACCAGCAATGAGATCATTACGGAGACAGACCATTTCCTGGTCCACCGCCAGGGCAGCTTGGAGTTCGAGAAGATCCCGGTGGACGGTGCCTCCAAAATGCCGGACAGCCATATGGATGCCATTGAGCCCTATGAATATAAAGAATTGAAGCCTTTCCAGCTGTCCTATTTGCCGGGCTTCTTTGCGGACAAATACGATGTGTCTAAGGAAGACAGCATCAAGCGTGCCAAGCTTCGCTGCGAGCGCAGCACGGAAAATGCCATCCGCAATACGGTGCTGGGCTATGAGGGCTGCGTCACCACGGGCAAGCGCATTCAGGTCCACCCCGGGGAAGTGAAGTATGCCCTGCTGCCGGTGTGGCTGCTGTCCACCCAGTGGAAGGGGAAGAATTATCTGTTTGCCATGAATGGGCAGACGGGAAAGCTCATCGGTGATCTGCCCATTGATTCCAAGCGGCTCTGGAGCTATATCGCCATTGCCTTCGCCGCAGGCACAGCCCTGCTGGGCTGGCTGTTCTTATAAGGAGGAAGCATCATGAAGCAGAGACGTTTTTGGGCAGTCCTCCTGGGAATTCTGCTGCTGATTTCCGTGACGGTGGCCGCTTCCGCCGAATCCGGCGGCAAGCTGCCCTATGTGACCGATGCGGCCAACCTCTTAACGGATGAGCAGCATATGGCATTGGAAGCCCGGGCGGAGGAGATCAGCCAGACCTATTCCTTCGGCATTTACATCATCGCAGTCAATGACTATACCAATTATTCCAGAGAATCGGATTTCTGGGACGCCAATGTGGATATTTACGAGACCTACGATCTGGGCTGGGGCACGGAGAAGGCAGGCGCTTCCTTCATGATCAGCATGGCGGAACGGGATTTTTGTCTGCACTTTAATTCGGACCGGGCGAACTATGTTTTTTCCGAGGCAGGCCGGGATGCCATTGAGGATCGCGTCATTCCCTATCTCCAAGACAATGACTATTATGGTGCCTTCAATGAATACCTGAACGCCTGCCAGGAGTACCTGGAAGCGGCGGAAAACGGAACCCCCATTGCCCAGGGACAGCCCAGCCGCAACGATGCACAAAAGAGCAAGGGCTTTTCCATTCTGTTCTTCCTGCCGGGGCTTTTCGCGGCGGGCGTTGCAGCGGTGTGCCTGGTTGCACCTATGCGTTCGGCAGGGGTCAAGAGCCAGGCAGACGACTATACGGTTCCCGGGTCCATGCGCCTGACCCGCCAGTCTGACCACTTCCTTCGCAGAACCGTTAGCAGGCAGCCGAGGCCAACGGAGAACCGTTCCTCCGGCAGTGGCGGCGGCAGCGTTACAACCAGCCATTCCACCGGAAGCCATTCCGGAAGGACCGGGAAATTTTGATAAAAAGAGCGCCTCCGGGCGCTCTTTTTTCGTGAGAGCGGGGCTTTGACATTTGATATATCCGGATGTATAATACCTCAGACTATTGTTTTTTGAGAGGAAGCTGTAAAGATGCGTAGAATTCAACGGGATATGCTGCATGGGCCCCTGGCTCTGCCGATTGTCTCCTATGCCGTTCCCATTATGCTGACCAGTGTGCTGCAGCTGTTGTTCAATGCCGCTGATCTGATCGTTGTGGGCAGATACTGCGGCAGCATCGCCGTGGCAGCGGTTGGCTCCACCGGCGCCATCATCAACCTGATCATCAATCTGTTTTTCGGCCTTTCCGTTGGCGCGGGCGTTGCCGTGGCCCATGGCATCGGCAGCCGGGAAGAGGAGACGGTGTTCCGCACCGTGCATACCGCACTGCCAACGGCGGTGCTCAGCGGCCTGCTCCTGACGGCCATAGGTGTTCCGTTTGCTGCGGACATCCTGGAGGCAATGTCCACGCCTGAGGATGTGCTGCCTCTGGCCACCAAGTATATGCAGATCTATTTCCTGGGCATGACCTTGAATCTGGTCTATACCTTCTGCGCATCCATGGTCCGTGCCGCAGGGGACACGCAGACGCCCTTGCTCATTCTGTCTGTGGCAGGTGTTTTGAACGTGATCCTGAACATCGTGTTCGTCAAGGGCTGTGGCATGAACGTAGACGGTGTGGCCTGGGCAACCATTATCGCCCAGGGCCTGTCTGCTGTGGCCATTGTTTATGTGATGACCAGACGAACCGATATGGTCCGGCTGCATTTGAAAAAGCTCCGTGTCTATAAAGAGCCCCTGCTGAAGATGCTGCGCATCGGCATTCCGGCGGGTATCCAGAGCTCTATGTTCTCCGCCTCCAATGTGGTGATCCAGTCTGCGGTGAACTCCTTCGGCGCCGTTGCCGTCTCCGGCAATGCAGCCGTTGCAAATCTGGAGGGGTTTGCCTATGTTATTGAGAATTCCTTCCACCAGACAGCAGTGAACTATGTGGGCCAGAACAGTGCAGCCGGTCAGTTCGACCGGGTGAAGAAAATCTCCGGGCTGTGCATCCTCTATGCAGTGATCGCAGGCATCATCACAGGCGTGGGTATGAATCTGTTCTCCAGACAGCTGCTGGGCCTGTACATTACGGATTCTGAGGAGGCCATCGCCATTGGTGTGACCCGTATGGTCATCACGGTGCTGCCTTACTTCCTGTTCGGCATGCAGGATGTGGTCACCGGCATCCTGCGGGGCTTGGGGGCTTCCTTCCTGTCCATGATCATTACGGTGCTGGGCATCTGCGGCATTCGGATCCTGTGGATATACACCATCTTCCGCATCCCTGCATACCATACCCAGCAGTGCCTGTATATTTCCTACCCGCTGTCCTGGGTGCTGACCTTCATCGTCCAGATGATCGCCTTTGTGGTCGTGTTCCGCAAATGTGAGCGTCAGGCGAAAATGACCGTTGAGGAAGCATAAACTGCTTCTCAAATCGGATATCAACTAGAATGTTATTTCGGGAAGGTACGAAATAATTCGGAATTTGCGGAGGAAATTATGAGCGACTTCAGCATTCAAGAAATGCTTGCCATGCAGCGTACATTGCGGGAAAAATATAAGGATAAATGGGAAGCAATTCGTCCGGAGGCAGGGAAACATAAATTGCTATGGATGGTCGGGGAAATAGGCGAAGTCGTAGATATCGTTAAGAAGAACGGCGATGTGGAACCGCTGGAAAACAAGGATTTGCGAAAGCATCTTGTAGAAGAAATGGCAGACGTTCTGATGTATTACAACGATGTTCTTCTTTGTTACGGAATCAGCGAAGAAGAACTGAAGGAAGCCTATACGACCAAATTCGAAAGAAATATGAAACGCTGGTAACGCGCGGTTTGCCGGGATGAAAAACGAATAGACATAAAAATCCGACCGATGATCACACCGGTCGGATTCGTTTCATTTACGGTCATTCCGCCTTCTGCGGCGGCGGTTTTCAAATGGTCTGCGTTTTTATACCGTTCTTGCCCACTCTGTGACCAGCAGGCCGGGAACCATCCAAATGAGCTGATAGAGCAGAACCTTTTCAGGGGTCAGGATCTCTACGCTGCCCTGGAAGGCCAGAGCGAACATGATGAGAAGCCCCACAATACCCCCAAGAATGTGAACGATCAGGCCCAGGGCGCAGGCTTTCCTCAGCGCGTTGGCACCGGTGACGGGATAGACCAGACTGACCAGCTCGTCTCTTGTAGCCAGAGCCAGAACTTTGTCCTCCGGGTCCGGATGACGCTGAGACAGGGCCGCTTTGGTTGCCCGGTCCGGGAAGATCATCCGCCGGGTGTTGACGGAGAACTTGCTGTGCAGGAATTCCGCGGTCAGCATAAAGTCATCGGTCAGCATGACGGGCTGGAGCTTCCGGGAGCCGTTGAGGGAGGTGAGACCGGCGGAGGTGGAGCGCATCTTGGCATAGGAAATGGCCACAACTGCGCTGAGCTTTCCGTTGATGGCCATATAGACGGCCTGGGCAACGGTCGTGCCCTGGGGGATATCAACGTCCATACTCTGCAGGAAATCCAGACTCCCCAGCAGCACGGCTTCCCCGCGGATGATGCCGCCGACACCGCCGACACCGTAATCCCGAAATTCGGTGACAGGGTACTCGCTTCCACCCCGATTTTTCAGCATGTTCCGGAACAGAGGTACCAGACCGCCGCCGGAAGCACCAATGAGGGAGGAGGCGTAGGAGAGGATCTGCTCAGGCTCCCGGTCCCCATAGAACTTGACGCCGTTGAGCTTGGTAGAGCCCAGGGGGAACAGGTCTTCGTCCTTCAGCGGGAAGCAGGCCTTGCCCCGCAGCCCCACAACGCCCTGCCAGCCGCAGAGCACGGAGCCGACCATGTGCAGCCGGTTCTCCAGAATGGCGGTGGGACGGGTCAGCGAAACAAAGAAGCTGGCAGGTACGGCGGCAAACAGCGAGATGGACAAAACCTGAAAGGCCAGGCTCTCGTTATAGCGCATCCCTGCAAGAACGGCCAGACCAATACAGGCGGCCATAGCCAGCAGGCAGTAAATACTCTGAATCGTTTCGGGTGCAGAAGCTTTGGTATAGGTATTTGTGAAGTCGTCTACATCGCCTTCCCCCCGCAGCAAGACGGGCTTTCCGTCGATATAGTCCTTTTCTTTGACAATGCTGCGCAGATGGGTGGCTTTGCGCAGCGTGTCCATTTGCAGGGTCTCCGTGGAACGGCGGTGATACCGGCCGAACAGTGCAAAGGTCATTTGCAGGGCAAATCCGGAGCAGCAGGGCACCCGCAGCTCCTGGAGGCAGTAGTAAGCATCCACGCAGCAGGCAATCAGGGTGAAGCTCAGGAAGGTATTTATGGTAAAGCGGCCGTGGAGAAGTTCGCCCAGGCCGTCCAGAAGCTGATGGCAGCCAAGCAGAGCGGATATAAACATCGCCAGCACCTGCGTAAAAATCACAAACCGCAGCCGGTTGTCCGGAACCATGCCCATAGAGAACATGACGGCAGATCCGGCGCAGAAGGCCACTACCAGCAGATTCAGTACAATGGCGATCTGCAGGCTGAATACGCCCTGATCGGAAAGCTCGTAATACCGTTTTTCCGGACCGGCAATGAGCTTCCGCTTCAGTTCCCGCAGATCGCTGCGGAAGGGAATGGGCTCCTGGGCGGGAGCAGCCGTCTCCGGTTCCGCAGCTTCCTCGGCTGCGGCTGCAAGAGGCTCCTCAATGCGTATGGTCTGCTCTGCGCCGGGTGCTGCCGCTGCCTTTTCCGCGTCTGACGGGGCCGGGGAAAAAATCCTCGTTTCGGAAAGGGAAGAGGGCTGCTCTTCGCCCGGCTCTTCGCCGAAATCCTGAAGGATCTGGCTCAGCTCCTGGTCAAATGCCTCAATGTCCCCGGTCTCCGGGGCAATCCCGGGGGCGTCTTCCGGAGGGGCATCCTCAGGGTCGGTATGAAATTCGTTCAGAATGGCGTCCAGGTCAAATTCCTGGAGCTCGTCCAGTTCTTCCTGGTCGCGTTTTTCTTCGTTGTCCATAGGGTCCTCCAAATGGGTCATCCGAGGCGCTGACGCACGGCCTCATATAATAGAATGGAAGCGGCGGCGGAGGCGTTCAGAGAGCTGATCCTTCCGGCCATGGGAATGGAGACGATGACATCGCAGTTCTTCCGGACAAGTTGGCTCATGCCCACGCCTTCATTGCCGATGACGATGGCCGCAGGGCCCTTCAGATCGGCCTTATACATGGGGATGGCCCCCTCGGCTGCGGTCCCGAAAATCCACACGCCCTTGTCCTTCAATTCCTGCATGGCAGCGTTGATGTTGCTGACTCTTGCCACCTTCATGTACTCCATGGCACCGGCAGAGGCTTTGGCGACCGTTGCGGTCAGGCCGACGCTGCGGCGCTTGGGAATAATCACACCGTGGGCCCCGGCGCATTCGGCGGAACGGAGAATGGCACCTAAGTTGTGGGGGTCGGACAGCTCGTCGCAGATGACGATCAGCGGGGCTTCTCCGCGGCTGGCGGCTTCTTCCAGAATGTCGTCAATGGAATAGTATTCGTGGGCGGCAGCCAGAGCAATCACACCCTGGTGGGACCGGGTGAAGGACATGGCGTCCAGCTTCCGGCGGTCTACAGGCACAATGACGGCGCCGGCCTCCTTGGCCTGGGCGGCCAGACGCTGCAAACTTTTGTCCGTATCGCCGGAGGCGATGAAGAGCTTGTCGATGGTCCGCCCGCTTTTCAGGGCTTCGGCGATGGCATTGCGGCCTTCCAGCTGGCCCTCGGTTTCCTCTGCGGGCTGCTGGGCTTCGCTTCGCTGCGCGCGGCGATTTCCGCGGTCATTTCTATCATACATATCGGTTCATCTCCCGTTACATTTCATAAGTGTTTGAAACAATATTCTGTATTATAGCAGATTTTTTTCCGTTCCACAACTCTTATTTTTCAAAATGGACGGGGAATGGGGCATATTCACAGAAAATTTACCCCAAAGACGGGAATCATTCGTTGCGTACAGTGCAAAAATGTGATATGATACCCTGTAAGAACAGCCCTGAGGAGGCATAGAATCGAATGAGTTATGAACAAAAGGACGAGCCCAACGAAAAAAAGCCCGGTGGGAACAATCCCAAGAAGAATTTCTGGACGCCGCTGATCATTGCGCTGGCCCTGGTACTGCTGTTTGGCTGGATCTATAATATGGTGTCCGACAGCCAGTATACGGAGACGACCTATGCGGATTTTTACACTGCCATGGAGAATCATCAGCTGGCCGAGGTCCAGCGCCGGGGCAGCCGCATCTATTATCTGACCAAGGAAGAGGCAGCCAAGCCGGCCACCGAACAGAAGGCCTGCTATACCGGCATGCCTTCCGGCGACTGGCTGTCTATGTATAATGAGCTTGTAGCCCAGGGCGTCATTTCCGATTGGCAGGTCCAGGAAGACAACTCCATGATCATGATGATCCTGTACTATGGCATTACCGTTGCCGTTCTGTTCCTGTTTATGCGCACCCTGACCAAGCGAATGGGCGGCGACGGCATGATGGGCGGTTTTGGCAAGAGCAAGGCCAAGGTTTATATGGAGAAGCAGACCGGCATCACCTTTAAGGATGTGGCCGGACAGGATGAAGCCAAGGAATCTTTGAAGGAGATCATCGACTTCCTGCACAACCCCCAGAAGTATGCCGAAATCGGCGCACGTCTGCCCAAGGGTGCACTGTTGGTGGGCTCTCCCGGTACCGGCAAGACATTGCTTGCCAAGGCTGTGGCCGGTGAAGCGGATGTGCCTTTCTTCTCCATCTCCGGCTCCGACTTTGTGGAGATGTTTGTGGGCATGGGTGCAAGCCGCGTCCGGGACCTGTTCCAACAGGCGGCCAAGGTGGCGCCGTGCATCATTTTCATTGATGAGATCGATGCGGTTGGCCGTGCCCGTGACAACCGGTACGGCAACAATTCCGAGCAGGAGCAGACATTGAATCAGCTGCTCAGCGAGATCGATGGCTTTGAACCCTCCAAGGGCATTGTCTGCCTGGCTGCCACCAACCGGCCCGAGATCCTGGACAAAGCCCTGCTGCGTCCCGGCCGTTTTGACCGCCGGATCATTGTGGACCGGCCCAATTACCAGGGGCGTCTGGATACGCTGAAGGTCCATACCCGGAAGATCAAGCTTTCCGAGGATGTGGATTTGAAGAAGATCGCCCAGGCCACTGCTGGCGCCGTCGGTGCGGACCTGGCAAACCTGGTCAATGAAGCGGCTCTGCGGGCTGTGCGGATGGGCCGGAAGGCCGTCAATCAGGAGGACCTGCTGGTTTCCTTTGAGACGGTCATAGCAGGCTCCGAAAAGAAGAATACCGTGCTCACCGAGACGGAGAAGCGGCTGGTTGCCTACCACGAGGTGGGGCATGCCCTGGTTTCCGCTCTGGAGAAGCATGCCCAGCCTGTTTCCAAGATCACCATCGTGCCCCACACCTCCGGCGCACTGGGCTATACCATGTACCTGCCTGAGGAGGAGAAGTTCCTCTCCACCCGGGAGGAGCTGGAGGTGGAGCTGAAGAGCCTGGTGGGCGGCCGTGCTGCCGAGCAGCTGGTCTTCGGTGCCCAGACCACCGGCGCTGCCAACGATCTGCAGCGGGCCACCTCTCTGGCCCGGAACATGGTCAGCCAGTACGGCATGAGCAAGGAACTGGGCCTGATGACCACCGCCTCCGTGCAGAACAGCTATCTGGACGGCCAGGCCTATATGGACTGCTCTCAGGATACGGCAGCCCAGGTGGACAAGGAGGTCCAGAAGCTTCTGGATGGTGCTTTCGCCGACGCAGCGAAGATCTTGCGGGACCACCGGGCGCTGCTGGATGAGATCTCCGAGTATCTGCTGGTCAAGGAGACCATTACCGGTGAGGAACTCATGGCCTATGTGAACGCGGAAAACGGGGAAAAGCCCGCTGAAGAAGAAAAGAAAGCGGAAGAAACGGAAAATCAGTAAATCGAGAAAGAGAGCGGTGTCTGAATGATGAAAAAGGCGCTTTGTGTTCTGCTTTGTGCCGCACTGCTGCTGGGGCTGCCCTTCGCTGCCGGTGCAGAGACGGCGGAGGCTGTTTCCTGGTCTCTGGAGGGAAATGTGCTGTGCATTTCCGGAGAAATAGAAGCAGCGGAGGTCTATCCCTGGGCGGATGGGGCGAACAGCGTGACGACCCTGCGCATCAGCGACGGGGTCACGGAGATCCCTGCAGGCGCTTTTCGGAATTTCGTGGCCCTGCAGTATGTGACCATCCCGCAAACGCTGCGCTATATTGGCGACAGCGCTTTCGAGAATTGTGCGCTGCTGCGCTGGGTCAGAATGCCGGACAGCCTGATCGGCATTGGCGAAAGGGCCTTTGCCGGGTGCACAAAGCTGTCCGCCGTATATCTGCCGGAGCGCGTAGCCTGGATCGGCGACCGGGCCTTCGATGCGACGGTCGTGGTGAATTGCAGTGCCAATTCAGCCGGACAGGACTATATCGCGGACAACGGCGGTACATATCGGCAGACCGGGACCCATACCTTGGCTTCTGCTAAGGGAAACTGGGGGGAAAACGGCACCTGGACCCTGGAGAATGGGACGCTGACCCTGTCCGGAAGCGGCGAGGTGACCTGCGGTACGGACGGCCGCTATCCCTGGGATGCCTACCGGGCGGATATTCAGACCGTTGAGTTGGGAGCCGGAATTACCGCTTTGGGCAAGGATGCCTTTGCACTTTGCAGAAAGCTGGAAAAAATCACCTTTCCGGCATCCATTGAAACCGTGGATGAGGCGGCATTGGACGGCCGGGCAGAAATTGTCGGCTATGCCGGAACCGCTGCGCAGACCTTTGCAGAAAACCGTGGGCTGACCTTCACGGCCGTTGAAGCCGGGGAGACGCCGGAAGAGGCCGTTCCTGCCGAGACCGTCGGAGAGGATACTGCATCCGAGACCGCGGGAACGGAAGAGAGCGTTCCTGCGGCAAGCGGTGCGGAAGAGCAGATTCCCGCTGAGACGGAAGCAGCGAAAGAAACTTCCGGCACCGAGCCGGAAGAGACGGTTTCTGCCGAAACGGAACCGGAAACTGCACCCGTTGAACCGGAAGTGACGGAAGCTGCCGATACACAGCCGGAAAATCAGACCGATCCCACCGAAACCGGGGCGGCCGAGGAATCCACAGAGCCGACAGAGAAAACGCCCGAGGAGCCGAAAAAGGAGCCGGTGCTCTCTGTAGAGACCGTTACAGCCCAGCCGGGACAGACAGTGCAGCTGACCGTTTCCCTTACGGATAATCCCGGCCTTTGCGGATTGTATTTCGGCATTGATTATGACCGCTCCAAGCTTACCCTGGAGGATTACAGCTGTCCCAACGAAAGCTTTGCTCAGGGGGACTGGATGGTAGGCGTTGGCCAGGAGGAGCGGGCTGTCTGGCTCCAGCCGGATCTGACGGAAGCAGAGGGGGAGATTCTGACGCTGACCTTCCGGGTGGCTTCCGATGCCGGGACGGGGGATATTGCGGTGTCCCTGACGGATATTACCGGAGTGGATGACCGGGCGACCAGTGTGCGCATTGCCGGAAATGCAGGCGGCGTCACGGTTGCTCTGGGCCTGCCCGGTGATATCAACGGTGACGGAAAGGTGTCCTCTGCAGACCTGCTGCGGCTGCGCCGCTACCTGGCGGGGCAGGCCGTGACTGCGGAGACAGGAAACGCGGACCTGAACAGTGACGGCAGGGTAGACCTTCAGGACCTGATGCTGCTGCAAATACTGCTGACAGGAAAATAAAAAAGAGAATATGCAAAAATGGGCGGCCCCAAAAGGACCGCCCATTTTCGCCTTCTGCATAGCAAAGAGCCGCAGCCCGTAAAACAGGAAGCTGCGGCTCTTTGGCACCCCAAATTGGATTCGAACCAACGACCTTCCGCTTAGGAGTAGACCCGATACGACATCGGGAAGTGGCATCTAATGCTTAAAAATGCTTGGAAATACAAGGTTTTTCAGCATTTCAAATCCCATCTGATACTACGCTGTGATAGCTAATTCAGAGGGATTTTACACCGTCCGATTGGCTCGAAATTAGCAAGTCTTTCGATTTTTGGTGGACGTTGCAAGTGCAAGTAAATGTCACTATGTAACTTCTCGTGATGCGAAATGATAGGAAATCCTATTCATTCTCGTGTGAGGGTGCGGGTGTCCTTAGACACAGATTTCAGTCTGTTTTATATATCATTTCAAAATGAATTTTTCAACCAGAATTATTAAGAATTTCAAAGGTTTTTCAGACTCAATGATTCTATGTAATTTAGACCCGCCGAAGCAGGTCTTTTTTTATTTCAGCATAATCTCTCTATCCTCAGCGCCGAGCATATAAGCACCCTTGGCAAAAGCATCCCTTGCAAGAAGCTCTGCTACATCAACCCTATCGAACAGCATCCATATTTCTTTCTCTTTCGGAGTCAGTTCATGGCTATGGTCAAACAAATGCTCAAGTCCCAATCCTTCAAGCAATGCCGACTTTGCTGCTTTGTATTCCTCAGCTCTGCCAACATATTCGTCGTTCCTTTCCTTGGAAAATGCCTCGATATTGTCAGCTCTCAGATGCTCGTAATACTCGTCCATAAAGATTCTATCCATACTCGTTGACCTCCATAACAAAAAAATAAGGGCAGACCCTTTTACAGCTATTGTAGCTATGTAAAAGGATCTGCCCTTGCAGTTACTATAATGTTTTTGCCAGCGACTTCAGGAGTGCTGCCATTTCCGGATTTTGCAGAAGCTTCAGAAGAAGTTCTTTATCATCAGCGGAGCTTTCCGTTGCGGCTGGTTGAACCGGCTCAGGCGTTGCCTGTCTGCCTGAGTAGAACGCAGCTTCCATTCTTTCAGCGTTCAGTCTGCGGTCATCGTCGATGATATGGGAGTAAACATCCGCTACCATCTTGACCTGTGCATGACCGGAATCGCCTTGAACGGATTTCATATCGCCGCCGTTCAGCTTCAGCTTGTAAGTGATACTGGAATGTCGGAGACTATGGAAAACCACTTTCGGCAGTCCCTTCTCCTCAATCAGCTTATTGAAAGCACGGTTGATAACCTGCCCCTCAATCGGCTTGCCATTGGAAGAACAGAAAACCAGATTGAAGTCTACGAACTCGTCACCGAAAAGGTCTTTCAGTTCTTCGATGTCAGCCTTTCGCTGTACCAACATTTCCGCTACGGTTTTCGGTAAGAACACCTTGCGGACACTTGTTTTGGTCTTAGGAGTTTTGAGAACCAATGCGGTATGCGTACTGGCGAAGGTCGGTGGGAACTTGAACATGATGTCCTTACCGTCCAGATCTGCCATCGCTTCACGATTTACTCTCTGCAACTCCTTTTCAACGAAGATGCTTGCCTGACCAAGTTCAATACTGGTGGGGGAAATGTCAATACAGTCCCAGGTAAGCCCCAGAAGCTCGCCCATTCGCAGGGAACAGGAGAAGGCAAGGTTAATAGCCAGACGAAGAATATCATCGTCACAGGCTTCCAGAGCCTTCTGGAGCACTTCTGCTGTCCAGATATCCCTGGTCTTGTGTTCTTCTTTCGGCAGCGTAGCGTGCTCCACAGGGTTTCTGGTCATCAATTCCCACTTGACCGCTTGATTGAAAGCATTTCGCAATGTCTTGTGAACCTCTCGGACAGTATGCGGAGTCAGATATTCTGTACGGGCTTTTACATACTTAGAAGAAACCGCTTTGACAGAAAGCAAATCTCGGTAATACTTGTCCATGATTCTCGGCGTGACATCCTCCAGCTTCATATCACCGATGAGGGGACGAATATAGTTTGCAATCAGGCTCTTTCTGCTTTCATAGGTAGACATCGCCCAGGTGTTCACACCATAGATTGACATATACTCATCCAAAAGATCATTGACGGTTTTAGCAGAAGGGGGAATAAAGGTTCCGGACTCCTGCTCATATTCAACCTGCAACTTCCTTTTCTTTGCTTCGGCATTCGTTTCAAAGGTTTCCCACTTCTGACGCTTGTTGCCGTTCTCATCGGTGTATGTATAAACCACAGAATACTTCTTTTTTCTCTTAACGATAGATGCCATGTAATCAGCTCCTTTCCTGTCTATCTTCCGCTAACTGGTAGCGGGTCTGATTGTGATACCATTTTTCAAAGCTCTCTTTGGTAGCTCGCTTATACCTGCCAACCTTGATAAGCTCAAAATCTTCATTGGCAACGATATAGTAAATGGTCTGACGATGTACCCCAAGCATTCTTGCCATTTCCGGCAGACCGTAGGTGGATGCCATAATATCTGCATCCAGTTCCTGATCCTCTACCGTGCGGTAATCGGTTTGAGAAGCATACCATCTTTCAAAGCTCTCCTTTGTCACTCTGCGCTTGCCCAGGACATCGACCACATCAAAATGCCCTTTGGCAACCAGTTCGTAAGCAGTCGCTTCTTTCAGCCCAAGGCGCTGTCCAAGCTCCTCCATTGAATATGTAGTTTTCTTCAATTCCTCGCCGGGAGGGGTTCCATCGACCTTCTGGTATTTGAACTGATTGGCATACCATTCTTCAAAGCTGTCGATCATCACCCTCATGGTGTTGCCGACAAGAATGGTTTTGAAGTAATTCTTCTTAATGAGCCAGTATGACTCCGTTTTACCAAGACCGAGCATCCTGCCCATTTCCAGAACAGACATACTCGTGCGTTTTCTCATTTCCGCCATCGTACAACCTCCTATGTAAAAAATGTAGCCATGTGTTTCTTGTCATGGCTACATTTTATCGAACTCTCAATATGTTTTGAAGTTTGTCGCCGGGTTGTACGACGCCCTTGACAAATCTTACATTTGATGATCCAACCACTCATCAAAACTCTTTTTGGAGATTCTGATACTGCCACCGATGCGGACGCTATGGAAAACTTTCTTTTTCACAAGGTTGTATGCGCTGGTTCTGCTGATGCCCAGAATATCCTGAATCTCATCAACCGTATAGGTTCTCTTATCAAACTGAACTGCGTTAGCAGCCATCGCTTCTTCGGTGCGCTGATTCATGGCAGCGATTCTTTCTTCAAACATTTATGTTCACTCCTTCGCTCTCTTTGCTTTATGTTTTGGGGAACGCTTTTTCAGCTGTTCCATTGCCAGGCTGACAGATAAGGCTTTCTCAATCGCTACCATTTCACGGGGCGTTACCTTACCTAAGTAATTATCAATCCTGCTTTTATCAATGGTACGAATCTGTTCCAGCTGAACAACGGACGCTTCTTTGAATGCAGGATTGTCGTAAATAACAAAGTGCGTCGGCATATTCGCTTTCTTATGGATTCTGGTGGTGACCGTTGCCACAATCAATGTGGGAGCGTGTTTATTACCGGTATCGTTCTGAATGACGATAACCGGACGGATGCCGCCTTGTTCCGACCCAACTACCGGGTCCAGCTTGGCGCAATAAATATCACCACGGCAATATACCCAATTTTCTTTCATCATGTGCCATGACCTCCTTTCGTTGGCTATGTAATAACTGACTGCCAGAAAGGAATCAGGCAGTCAGTCCAAAAGTCTATGTGTCCCATATTTGCCACGCACCCCTGGGAAAGAGGGCTTACGCCCTCAGGGAATCACCGAACGACTGATTGCGAATCAGTTCCATAGGAATCTAACCTCTGCCGGGTTCTCCGCCAGCTCCGTAGAGAAGTATCTTTAATCCTGTTGCTTTCATGGCCGTATTGGGAGCAACCCAATATTTACAAGCCAGTATTGATCGCTGGCATCGGGAGAGAGACAAGCGCTTAATTTATAGAAGAAAGTCGTTCTGTTTCTCTATCCGATACGTCTCGGCGTACCGCTGATGTGGCTGATGCTCTCGCACCGGCAACAGGAACGTATTCGATGACTGTGTATTCAGTTTTCAAGGATCAAGCAGCCGATTTTCTTTGGCTGTATCTAAATTGTACCTGTTCCTCATGCAAGTTTTTATTGCCTCGTAGGTATAGTTTTGAGGTTATTCACGACCTAAAAATATGTAATCAAGGGTTGTCTCAAAGCGCACAACCAGTTCGATTGCCAAATCAATAGAGATACCTCTGTTGCCGGTTTCAATTCGTGCAATGGTGTTTGCGGCAACACCTAACTGCTCCGCAAGCTGTTCCTGTGTAAGCCCATGTTCCTTTCTCAAGGCTTTAATTCTTTTTCCGCTTTCAACCAAGTCGTAATACATTTTCGTTCCTCCGTGTTTTTGAATTTGTGAAGTTGCAAAATCAAAAACAGCGGGAGGAGATCGTGCCCGATTCTCAATACCCTTTGCCATCTGCCTGTCCTCCTTGCAGGCATAAAAAAAGAGCCGGAGTAAATTACTCCAAGCTCTCGTTCATGCCTTTGTG
>UQGU01000003.1 GCA_900540635.1 uncultured Eubacteriales bacterium
CTCCGCATGGTCTAAGCCATACGGAGGATTAACTGTTTTACGGACACCCGTCTATGGCTCCCCTCGAAAGGGGAGCCAAACGCTTGCCAGGGAAACGAATCTATCTTATTCGTCCTCTCCCAGTACTTCTTTCGCAATATAAATGGGCCGATTTTTGCTCTGCTCGAAATTCCGGCCCACGTACTCGCCGATGATGCCGATGCAGAACAGCTGAATGCTGGAAAACAGCAGCAGAAGCACAATGATGGTTGCGTACCCCGGCACAGCAATGCCCCGGGTCAGCTTTTCGATGATGACCGCAATCAGATAGACAATGGCAGCAATGCCGCTGACGGTGCCAAAAAGGGTGGCCAGCCGCAACGGCGCAGTGGAATAGCCGATGATGCCCTCCACGGCATAGTTGAAAAGCTTCCAGAAGCTCCATTTTGTGGTGCCGTTGGCCCGCTCACAGGCGGTATAGGGGATGAAGCAGGTGGAGTAGCCCACCCAGGCGAAGATGCCCTTGGAGAAGCGATGGTATTCGGTAAGCTCCAGGATGCTGTCCCTCACACTGCGGCGGAAGGTCCGGAAATCGCTGGCATCTGGCTGCAAGGTAACCTTGGACAGCTTATTGATAACCTTATAGAAGCTCTTCTTGAAGAAAGAGAGGACCTTTCCCTCATTGCGCCGGTCTTGGTAGGCGGCCACAATGTCGTATTCCGGTTTTTCATCCAAGATGTTCACCATATCCCGAACGATCTCCGGCCGCTGCTGCAAATCCGCATCGATGAGGCTGATGTATTCGCCGGAGGCGTGCTGCAAGCCCGCATAGATGCCGGCTTCCTTGCCGAAATTCCGGGAGAAGGATACGATTTTCACCCGACAGTCCTTCCGGGCATAGATTTTTTTCAGATTGTGCAGCGTTGCGTCCCGGCTGCCATCGTCGATATAGACGATTTCGATCTCATAGCCGCAGTCCTGAAAGGCATTCAGCGCCGCCTCATGGAAGGGGATCACATTTTCCCCCTCGTTATAGCAGGGAACCACCAGAGAAAGCTTTACCATAGGAAATACACTCCAAAATATCAGATAATGCCTATTATAGCCCCTTTGCAGCCGTTCGTCAAGAAAGAGTAAGGAAAAAGCCTTTCTGAAAAAAATCCTTGACATTCATCAATTATCCGGGTAGAATAATACAAAATTCAAACGCATGGAACGGGAGGTTTCCTCCAAAATGGCTTTCAGAGAGGGCGCGGGTGGTGCGAGCGTCTTGAGCCAGAAGGGGAATGGTCGCCCGGGAGCGGACTGGCTGAAACCCAGGAAGGGGAGTAGGGCAGTACGGGTCAGCCCGTTATAGCGTAAGAGTGTCCGTTATTTACGGAAATTCAGGTGGTACCGCGGAAAACTTTTCGCCCTGGGTGTTTTGGCACCCGGGGCGTTTTTTATAGAAAGGAAGTTTTGTATGGCAAAAGAACTGAACAAGATCTACGAGCCCCAGGCCGTGGAATCGGAAATTTACAAGATGTGGCAGGAGGGCGGCTATTTCCACGCAGAGCGGGACGAGCACAAGAAGCCCTTCACCATCGTTATGCCGCCCCCCAACGTCACCGGCCAGCTGCACATGGGTCACGCCATGGATGCAACATTGCAGGACAGCATTATCCGCTTTAAGCGGATGCAGGGCTACAATGCCCTCTGGATTCCCGGTGTGGACCATGCGGGCATTGCCACCCAGATCAAGGTGGAAGAGGAGCTGCGCAAGGAGGGTCTGACCCGGTATGACCTGGGCCGGGAAAAGTTCCTGGAGCGGGTTTGGGACTGGAAGAACCGCTTTGGCAACCGGATTGTGGAGCAGCAGAAGAAGCTGGGTGCCAGCTGCGACTGGGACCGCGCCCGGTTCACCATGGACGAGGGCTGCTCCAAGGCCGTCCGGGAGGTCTTCGTCTCCCTGTATGAAAAGGGCCTGATCTACAAGGGCAGCCGGATCATCAACTGGTGCCCCCACTGCGTCACCGCTCTGAGCGATGCCGAGGTGGAATACGTGGATAAGCCCGGCCACCTGTGGCACATCCGCTACCCCCTGGAGGATGGCTCCGGCGAGGTCATTGTGGCCACTACCCGTCCGGAAACCATGCTGGGTGACTCCGGCGTCTGCGTCAACCCCAACGATGAGCGCTACAAGGCCATTGTGGGCAAGAACGTGATCCTGCCCCTGCTGAACAAGCCCATCCCCGTGGTGGCCGATGACTATGCCGAGATGGAATTCGGCACCGGCTGCGTCAAGATGACCCCCGCCCACGATCCCAACGACTTCGAGGTGGGCCTGCGGCATAATCTGGAGGTCATCCGAGTGCTGGACGACGAGGGCAAGGTCAACAATCTGGGCGGCAAATACGAAGGCATGGACCGCTACGAGGCCCGGAAGGCCATTGTGGCCGACCTGGACACCCAGGGCTACCTGGTAAAGGTGGAGGACTACTCCCACAATGTGGGCACCTGCTACCGCTGCCACAACGATGTGGAGCCCATCATCTCTGCCCAGTGGTTTGTGAAAATGAAGCCTCTGGCCGAGAAGGCCATTGAAGTGGTGAAGGAAGGGGAGACCAAATTCGTCCCCGATCGCTTCACTAAGACCTACCTCAACTGGATGGAGAACGTCCGCGACTGGTGCATCTCCCGGCAGCTGTGGTGGGGCCATCAGATTCCCGCCTGGACCTGCCAGGACTGCGGCCACATCACCGTGTCCCGGGAGGATGCCTGCAAGTGCGAAAAGTGTGGCTCTACCCATATCGAGCGTGACCCCGATGTGCTGGACACCTGGTTCTCCTCCGCCCTGTGGCCCTTCGAAACCCTGGGCTGGCCCGAGAAGACCGCCGATCTGGACTATTTCTACCCCACGGACGTGCTGGTCACGGGCTACGACATTATCTTCTTCTGGGTGGCCCGGATGATCTTCTCCGGCTGCGAGCACACCGGCAAAGCCCCCTTCCACACCGTGCTGATTCACGGCCTGGTCCGGGACGACAAGGGCCGCAAGATGTCGAAATCTCTGGGCAACGGCATTGACCCCCTGGAGATGATCGACAAGTACGGCTGCGATGCCCTGCGGATGAACATGATCACCAGCAACTCTCCCGGCAACGATATGCGCTTCTATGTGGAGCGCTGCGAGGCCATGCGGAACTTTGCCAACAAGCTCTGGAATGCCTCCCGGTACGTGCTCATGAACCTGGGCGAGGATTTTAAGCCCCAGCTGCCCAAGGAATTGGAGATAGCCGACAAGTGGGTGCTCTCCAAGCTGAACACCCTCATTGCCGAAGTCACCGACAATATGGAGCGCTACGAGCTGGGCATTGCCGTCCAGAAAATCTACGACTTCATCTGGGATACCTACTGCGACTGGTATATCGAGCTGACCAAGGCCAGACTGTACTCCGAGGACGCCCAGCGGAAGGACACTGCTCTGCAGGTGCTGGTGTACGTGCTGGATCAGACGCTGCGGCTGCTGCATCCCTTCATGCCCTTCATCACCGAGGAGATCTGGCAGAGCCTGCCGGAGCGGGAGAGCGCCCTGATCGTTGCCAAGTGGCCCGAGGCCAGGGAAGCGCTGAGCTTCAAGACCGAGGAAGCCCATATGGAATCCGTCATGAATGCCATCCGGGCTATCCGCAACCGCAGAGCCGAGATGAACGTGCCCCCCTCCAAGAAGGCAACGCTGTATGTGCTGACCTCCAACCCCCAGGTCTTCACTGAGGGCGAGGGCTTCATTCAGCGCCTGGCCTACGCCGACAAGGTGGAACTGCTGGAGAAGGAGCCGGAGAACCTGAACGGCCTGGTGACCTGCGCTACGGCGGACGCCAAGCTCTATATCCCCATGGGCCAGCTGGTGGACATTGCCAAGGAGCAGGAGCGTATCTCCAAGGAGCTGGACAAGGCCAGAAAGAACCTGGCCAGCCTGAACGGCAAGCTCTCCAATGAGAACTTCACCTCCCGGGCTCCCGAGGCTGTGGTCAACGCAGAGCGGGAAAAGGCCAAGAAGGCCGCCGACCTGATTGCCGCCCTGGAGGAAAGCCTGGCCGCGCTGAAAGCCCTGTAAAAAGGCTTCTCCTGGGAGAAGCTGTCAGGGCACAGTCCTGACTGATGAGGTGCGGCAGGCAGAACTGGTAAAGAGAGGCCTTTCGCCTCTTACAGGGGGCCGGTGTAAGCGCCGGCCCCCTGCGTCAAAATTTACATTTTTCCTAAGGAGAAATCTATGCTTTTAACCGAATTTGACCCCAGCTCTCGTGCGGTCATTGACCCGGAGATGTGCGTGCATCCCGTGGAGGGCCTGCCGGAAATCGCCGTCTCCTGCTTTTCTCACCATCTGTTTGAGGCCGTTCTTGCCTTTTTTCAGCCGGAGCGTATCTGTGGGGTAGGGGGTGCCAATGGGAAAGCCCCGGTCTACGCCGTGGACTACCGGGGCAAGCGCATTGCCTTTTACGAGTCCAGAGTAGGGGAACCCGCCTGCATTGGGGACTTTGAGGATCTGATTGCCATGGGCCTGAAAAAGCTCATCCTCTTCGGCAACTGCGGGGTACTGGACCGGTCCATTGAGGACTGTGGAATTATCATCCCCACCCGGGCCATTCGGGACGAGGGCAGCAGCTATCACTATGCCGCCGCTGCGGACTTCATCGACGTGAACCGCAAGGACCTGGATGTGTTCCACCAGGTCCTTGCCGACTGCGGCTGCCCTTATGTGGAGGGCACGACTTGGACAACGGATGCACCCTACCGGGAGACGGCGGAAAAGGTCCGGCGAAGGAAAGCCCAGGGGGCAATCTGCGTGGAGATGGAATGCGCCGGAATGCAGGCCGTGGCCGACTTCCGGGGCGTGGATTTCTTCCAGTTCTTCTATGCCGGGGACAATCTGGACCACTCCCAATGGCAGCCCAGGAGCCTGTCCGGCCACGTCCGCCTGGACGATAAGAGCAAGATTGCTCTGCTGGCCTTTGAGCTGGCAGCGAAGCTATAAAAAGGGCAGTAACGGAACAAATCAAACGCTGATATAGGAGGGAGCGATTACCTGTGAATGACAGAGAAATTGGACATCAAATGTATCAAATGGCTACGGACTTTGTGAGAAAGCGGTTTCCGACCGGCTGGGGCGGCTGCGCTGTTCTATTCACAGAAGATAGGCAGTTCCTGATATCTGTTGCATTGGAATCCTTTAATGCCGGGGCAGGGTTGTGCATGGAAACAGGCGCAATGTGTGAAGCCCAGAAGTTCAACCTGAGGGTTACGCATTCACTGTGCGTTTCAAGGGACAGCGAAAGGGACGCTTTCAAAATTCTGACGGCCTGCGGAATATGCCAGGAACGGCTGCGATATTGGGGCGGCAATGTGAAAATTGCAATTACAAATCCCGAAAATGAAGTTATTTTCCATACACTGGACGAATTATCCAACCATTACTGGGGCAATGCCTTTCCACAGTCTGAGTGGGACGTGTACGACCGTCAAATTTGATTTTTTTGCCATAGTAAAGCTGCTGCAAATCTGTTTTTGATGGATTTGCAGCAGCTATTTTGTCAAATCAGCAGTCCGATGACCAGGCCAACCACCAGCCCGCCGATGGCGGCCAGAACCATCATGACAGGGTCAGCCCGGTAGCGGTAACGGACGACCTTTTGGATCACCGGCTTCTCAACCACGCGCTGGACAACACGGTCTACCGGCACCTCCTTGACCACGACCTTTGGCTCCTGGGGTTCCGCGGGCTTTTCGATATAGACCGGCTTCTCAATGTAAACCGGTTTTTCCACCACCTTCTCTACATAGACCGGCTTCTCCACGATCTTTTCTACATATACCGGTTTTTCCTCAACGGAATGGACCACAACAGGCGGGGAGGGGAGTGTGGCGTGCTGCCCGGATGCCAGGTATTCGCTGTCCGTTCCCAGAGCATCCGCCAGCTGTACCAGGCGCAGAGGATCTGGAGTGGACAGGTCATTCTCCCATTTACTGACCGCCTGCCGGGTGACCCCCATGCGCTGCGCCAGCTGCCCCTGGGAGAGGGAAGCGGCCTTCCGAAGCTCTGTAATTCTCTCTCCGATTGACATGAAAGTCCTCCTTTGATGTGCTGCCTGCCAAATGGCGGGACTATAAAATTTCAATTTTTGATTATATATAATGTCAACTATCAGTTGCTTTACATGCAATACTAAATCTTAGAATCATTTAGAAAAATCAAGCTTCGAAAGGGGATTTGCCTCGCTGGCGATTTTCAGCTCGGTGTTTTCTATGTGGGTGTAGATCTGGGTGGTGTTCAGGTTCTCATGGCCCAGCACCTCCTGAACGGTTTTCACATCCACGCCGCCGGAGAGCATCATGGTTGCCGCCGTGTGCCGCAGCTTGTGGGCGGAGAACTGTGTGGAATCCAGCCCAGCCTGCAAAAGGGCTTTTTTCACCAGCCGATGGACTGCCGTCACGCTGATGCGGTTTTTGTCCCGGGAGCCAAAGAGGGCGCGGTTGTCGGACAGCTCGACTTGGTCCCGTTCCTCCAGGTAGGCATCAATGGCCTTTCGGCAGGCAGAGCCGAAGTAGACAAAGCGCTCCTTGTTGCCCTTGCCAATCACCCGAATGCGGTCCTCATAGACATCCGTCAGATTCAGCCCCACCAGCTCACTGCGCCGGATGCCGCAGTTCAGGAAGAGCATGAGAATAGCGTAGTCCCGTTTCTCATTTGGCCCGGAAACTGCCTGCAAAAGTGCGGCGGATTCCTCCATAGTCAGGTATTTGGGCAAGCTTTTGCGTAATTTGGGGTATTCCAGGTCGGCCACCGGATTTTCGGTCAACTGCTTGGTTCGCACTGTCAGGTACTTATAGAAAGACTTGATGGCCGAGAGCTTCCGAGCCCGGCTGGAAGCCTCGATCCCGCGCTCCGGCACAGCCTCATCCGGCCGCGCCACCCGGTCATTGGCAAGGTAGGAGAGGAAGTCAAAGATCTCCGACTGGGTGATAGAGCCCAAAAAGTCCAGGTCGATGTCCCGAATGTCGATGGTCTCCAAATCCGTATCAATGGGCATCTCACTGCGCATGAGTTTCATAAACCGCAGAAACATCCGCAGGTCCAGATAGTATTCATGAATCGTCAGCGGAGATTGGCCCTTGATATTTTCATGGTAGGTTAAGAAGTTCCGCAGTATTTGCGGACAGTCACGGTATTGCTGCATATTACTTTGCCTTTTGAAATTGCAATAGCTGTCCGAAAGGGAGGGCTTGTGAGATAGCTCAAGGAGCAAATCAATCGCTCCTTTGAACGCAACAAAATAAAAATTTTGTTGCGTTCAAACTGCACCAAAGAACAGTTTTCTAGCCGTCAAGGCTTTATTCCTTTATTTGTGCCTTTTCGGCCGTTTTCGGTAAGCTATTTTATTTCAAATACCTTTCTACAGTATTATTTATCTCCTATAGAATATTCCATTTACTTTCCAAAGTCAATTTCTTTTTCTTCCGGAATCCGCCAATGGGCTGTCAAACTGTTTTGCCCGGGCACGGTCTTGAAGTTCATCGACTCGTACAGCCTGATCGCTGCTGTGTTGTCTGTTTCTACCAGCAGCATCATCCCCTTGGGCTGATTGCATTCCAACGCCTTGGCCAGCAGCTTTCGCCCATAGCCTCTACGGCGATATTCCGGCAGGACATAAACATCGTATGGCTCATTCTCTTCAAAGCAATGGGTCACATCCAGATATCCGATAACGCAGCCTTGGTTTATGGCCAGAAATGTTCGGAATTTCTCCGGCGCGGCGGCGACTTTTTCGCCGGTCCAGTACACGTCCCGGCTGTGAATAACATAGTATTCCGCAGCGTATTGTTCGGAAAGCTCCCATATTCCTGTGGCATCCCCGGGAATAACAGAACCTGAAAATACCATTTTCTGCTGCTCCTGCTCAAATTCCGCACCCACGTCTTCCAAGGTGGCCTTCAGCAGGCCGTTTCGCGGATTGAACACGAAATCCGCCTTCCAGCCGGGATAGTTCCGGGCCAGATACTCCATCAGTTCCCGGTAAGCCTGCGCTTCCCGGGACAGTCCCACCAGCATTTCCAGGTATTTTTCCTCGTCTAAAACCAACAGAACGAACAGTCCGGCAAGCTGCCCGTCCTGATATGCGCCAAGAATCTGGCGATTTTGCCGCGCAAAAGACTTGTCCAGATTGCACCGGATCTGCTCCTCGGTGCTGAGCATGGGGTCCGAAAAATCCGGGTCTCCCTGAAAGCTCTCAGCGAATTCCCGGCAGTCCGCATAACTGCCGACGGGCTTTATCATAGCGCTTCCCTTTCTTTTGGCTTCCTTGCCATTACACAGTACCAGTCATCCTCGTCTGTGTATGCGCCCCACTGCGCCGGAACCAGGCGTATTTCCACATCCGTATACCCCATAGCGCGCAGTTCTTCCAGAAGCGGCCGCTGAGACACGGGATTGTAATGTTCAATAAAATGCTCCTTTTGAAAGATGCGGTTTTCTTTCTCAAATGTAAAAAGCAGATTGAAATCAATGGTCCCATCCGAATTGTGGTCCCAGACCTGCACAAGGTTGACACGGGTGTTTCCGTGAAAAGATGGGTTGTAGGTATAAAATCGCTGCTTTGTTCTGCGAATCTTGTCCCAATTCCGAAGGTCAAAATACAGATAACCGCCGGGAGCAACCAGAGCATCCATTTGGTGCAGCGCTGTGATGACCTCTTCGTTCGTTACATAGGCAAGGCTGTTTCCGGTGCTGGCAACGCAATCGAACTGACGTGTAAAATGCTTCGAGACTTCCCGGAAGTCACTGCATTGCAAATGGACAGAGTACCCCTTTGCAGTTGCTTTTTTGTCACATCTGCTCAGCATGGCCTCGCTAAGATCCGAGCCGTACAGGTCAATGCCTAAGTCCAGAACTGGCAGCGTCACATTCCCACTGCCGATGCTTACATCCAAAAGCGAGCGGACGGGCTTTCCCTTCAGGAGATACTGCCAGTGCCCTTTTGTGATTTCGTATCTACTGCCGTTTTCCAGCAGGTCATAAATATCCGCGCGATCATATAGCTTTTCCATCTGCTTCTGTCTCCTTCTCCACCAATTCCTGAAGATTCCCGACCATCGCGTCCAGCACCTCCAGGAACCGTTCCGGATTTGCGAACATACAGGCAAAGGCCTCGTCCAGATTTTCCCCGAAGTCCTTCGGCAGAATCTTTGCCCTTGCTTTCAATGTGCTGGCCATGCGCTTTTCCCCCGGGTGGGTCATGCGGTTCAGGGCGAAGAGAATGTCGAAATAGGATTCCAGAAACGCCGCCATCCGATGGTTGACGCTGGGCCTGTCTTCCCTGCTGACCGCCTTGCGCAGCTGCGCATCATAGGAGGGCAGATTTCCGGTGAGCAGACGCAGATTGCGCCGGATAATATTCTGCCGCAGCGCCTCCGGGTATGGCACATCGAAGCGCTGCCGCAGGGCGGCGTAGCGGCCGTCCCGGTCATAGAGAATGCGGCTGTGCAGCAGATTGTGCCACATACAGGTGGTGTAGCCGTTACGCGCGTAATGCAGCTCTGCCACAGAGGCAATGTCCCGGGCGAAGGAATCCAGATTCCGGTAGAGAATGTCAATGGGGATGCCATTCAGCAGGACGCAGTCGTCCTCCAGTTCCCAGAAGTCATTGCCCAACTCCATATGACCGCAGACCCGGCCAAGGATCTCCCGGCGGGCCTCCGCAGGCGGAATTTCCGTACAGTAGACATAGAGATCGTAGTCCGATTTCCGATCGTACCCTTCCCCTGCTCTCGATCCGCCCAGAACGAGGGCTTCAATTTCCGGCAGCCCCCGCAGCGCGGCGCACAGTGCTTCAAAATACATCCGTATTCCCCCCTTCTGCTTGGATGCTTCCATTATACACAACCCGTTCCAAAAAGCAAGCGGAAACCTCGATTCCATCAAAGTAGCGAAATTGATACAAAAAAACACGGGAAATCCCAGATTTTTATCTTTACATTAACCGCATTTTTCGGTAGAATAAGGGCATGGCTATAAACCCATAAATAGGAGGTTCTATTATGAGCGTTAGAAGAATCGGTGTGCTGACCAGCGGCGGAGATGCCCCCGGCATGAACCCCTGCGTCCGCGCAGTTGTACGTACCGCGCTGTATCATGGCCTGGAGTGCTACGGCATTCGCCGAGGCTGGAACGGTCTGATCTCCGGCGACATCGTGCGCCTGGATGAAAAGAGCGTGGCCCACACCATCAATCGGGGCGGCACCATTCTCTATACCGCCCGCAGCGAGGAGTTCATGACCGAGGCAGGCCAGCGCAAGGCTGTCTCCACCTGCAAATTCCTGGGGCTGGACAGTATCATCGCCATCGGCGGCGACGGCACCTTCCGCGGCGCTCTTGCTCTGAGTAAGTACGGCATCAACGTCATCGGCATTCCCGGCACCATCGACAACGACATCAGCTGCACCAACTACTGCATTGGCTTCGACACCGCTGCCAATACGGCCATTGAGTGCATCGATAAGCTGCGGGATACCATGCAGTCCCACGAGCGCTGCTCCGTGGTGGAGGTCATGGGCCGCAACGCAGGATACCTTGCCATGTATGTGGGCCTGGCCTGCGGTGCAACCGCCGTTCTGGTCCCCGAGGAGCCTATTGATTTTGAAAAGGACGTCATTGAGAAAATCCGTCAGGCCCGGTTCAACGGCTTCACCCACTATATGATCGTGGTGGCTGAGGGCGCCGGCAAGGCCACGGACATTGCCAAGCGAATTAAGGAGGCCATTGATCTTGACCCTCGTGTCACTGTTTTGGGCCACATTCAGCGGGGCGGTTCCCCCTCCGGCAGAGACAGAGTCAACGCCACCAAGATGGGGTATCTGGCTGTAGAGCTGCTGCTCCAGGGCAAGACCAACCGCATTGTCTGCACCCACGACGGCAGCTTCTCCGACGTGGACATTGATGAAGGCCTGGCTATGAAGAAGAGCATCCAGCAGATGGAAGTGGATGTTCTGGCTGCCATGACCGGAATCTGAGTCAGAAAGAAAGCGGCTGCCGTTGCAAGCTATCCTTCCCGGATGACCTGCAACGGCAGCGTTTTATCAACCCCATTGCCTGAGGAGAAGAAGATGACCGAAAGAGAAAAAATGCTGGCAGGAATGCTTTACGATTGCGCGGATGCCGAACTATTGACGCAGTGGCACAAAGCAAAGGATCTGATTCGAGACTACAACCGGACCGACTCTGCGGATGCAACGGAAAAAGAGCGGATTCTAGGAGCGCTTCTGGGCAGAAAAGGGAAAAATCTGTGGATCACAGCGCCTTTTTACGTTGATTACGGCAATCAAATCTATTTTGGAAACAACTGCGAAGTGAATATGAACTGCACTTTTTTGGATGACAACGTCATTCGCATTGGTGACAATGCGCTGATTGCACCCAATGTGCAAATCTACACGGCCTTTCACCCCACGAATGCGGCAGACCGATTCGGAGTGCCGAAGGAAGACGGCTCCTTCGAATTTTGCAAAACCCAGACGGCGCCCGTTACCATTGGAGACAATGTATGGATTGGCGGCGGTGTGATCATTCTGCCGGGGGTCACGATTGGAAACAATGTTGTGATCGGTGCCGGAAGCGTTGTTACAAAAGATATACCGGATAACGTTATCGCCTGCGGAAATCCATGTCGGATCATTCGGGAGAACAGGTAAACCTTCAACCTCGGTGCGCGCATAGAAAAAGAGCTTACGGTTTGATTGCCGTAAGCTCTTTTTATGCTTTGGGGTGACATTTTTGATAAACGCTTTTGATTTTCTGGTTGATCAGGTGGGCATACATCTGGGTAGACGAGATGTCGCTGTGGCCCATGAGCTCCTGCAAGGAGCCGAGATCAGCGCCGTTTTCCAGGAGATGGACCGCGAAGCTGTGACGCAAGGTATGGGGAGTGATCTCCTTTTCGATACCGGCCTTGGCCTGATAGTATTTCAGGATCTTCCAGAAGCCCTGACGGCTCATGCGGGTACCGCCTACATTGACGAAAAGCGCCTGTTCGCCGGAATCAAAGATCATGGCAGAGCGCACATCGGACAGGTACACAGCCAGCGCCTTCTGGGCAGCGGGATACAGCGGAATCGCTCGGGACTTCTTGCCGCTATGGCATTTTACCAGGCCCAACTCCAGATTGACATCCTCCACGTTGAGACTGATGAGCTCCGTGACCCGCATACCGGTGGCGTACATCACTTCCAGCATGGCCTTGTCCCGGTAGCCCTTGTGGTCCACACAGACCGGCTGGGCCAGCAGAAGTTCTACCTCTTTGCCGGTGAGGATCTGGGGCAGCTTTTTCTCCCCCCGCTGAACATGAATGTCACTGCTGACGGGAGAAGCCTCCAGAAAGCCCTCTGAAACGGCGTAGGTATAGAAATTCTTCAGGCTGGCAAGAGAACGGGAAACCGTCGCGCCGGACTTTCCCTGAGCTTGCAGATAAGCAAGGTAGTCCCGGATATTCACTTGTGTGGCGCTGGCAAGCTCAGGAACACCGTTCTCCGTCAGCCATTCGGAGAACTGCCGAATGTCACGCAAATACGACGAGACGGTATTCTCCGATGCCTGCTTTACCTTGATGAGATAATTCTCATAGGCTCGAATAATATCCAGCATGAACCGAAATACCTATCCTTATTTTATTCTATCAGAAATGCCAAAAATGGCATGACCAATTGATGATCCGCAAACCCGATGCCGATAGCGGCAGCAGCGCTCACCAGATATGCGCCTGGCCCTCTTCTACCGGACAGCAGGAAAAAGAGAAACGGAAAAAAGAGCAGCTGCGGCCACAGCATCAGCGGCCATAGCAGCCAACCGGCACTGCCGAAGCAGACCTGAATCCCCTGCGCCGTATAGCCAAAGGCGGCGGCGCGGCAGAAAACGACAGCGGAGCATGCCCCCGACGGCAGCCCCCAAGACGCTGCAGCCGCGCACAGCAGCTCTAACAGCAGGCGGCCAATGCAAGGCCATGGAGAACTGTCGGCATGCCATTGCACCATCGGGCAAGCGCCCGGACGTGCCGCCGCAAGGCACCCCAGCAGCAGCCCCAGAAGCCAAAGGACACACAGCCTGCTCCGGAGCGTGTGCTGCTCCAAATCGGTCCGTCGGAAAGATGCACTCATACCGCATCCCCCGCGGCATTTTCCGGTGCCCGATAATGCAGACGAACTCCACACACTTTTGATACAGACATACTATACTCCGTTTTTTGCAAAAATTCAAGTATCATCCGCCAAATTACGTTTTTTTGTAGATTCTTACAATTTTTATGTTAATTTTGTTATGTCAACGCCAAGAATAAGTGAACAAAAGTTTTTGCATATTTGTATTATTCCGGAAATAAGTTCGAAGAAAGCCTGTAAACGTGCAAAAAATGTTCATCGCACAAATTCCTGCATAAAATGAAGGTGAGTAAATGCTATTTACCTCTTGCGCATTTTTGTGCATTTTAACGAATCTGCCGGAATCTTCTATGCCGGGTTCTCCCCTTTTGGGCCCGCGCAGAGAGCAGAAACGCAGTGCCGCTTCCCCCAATTATCAGCATCGCCGTAGGGAAAAAGCCATCAAACCGACCGCCGAAAAACAACGCCGTCAGCGCCGTCAGACTGACGAGATATGCCGCGGCCGACAAGCCAAAGACCAGTGCTCTGCGGTGTTTGATCCGTCCAAAAGCGACCGTTCCGCCCAACGCAGCGGAAAGAAACAGCAGTACCATGACACCATAGCCAAGGTTTTCCTCTCGGACGGCTCCACTGGCGATCAGCATTGCCAGAAGTGCGGCCAGAGCCGCCGTTGAGGCCATGGCCGCCAGCGTCCCAAGGGCGATTCCTTTCGGAAATCCTGCCGCTCTTCCGGTTGGTTTGTGTTTTGTTACCATTCCCCTCTCCCCTTTCCGCTGCAAGCCTATGCAGGGGCGGCAGGAAAAAGAAGCAAAAAGCTGCCAAGGCAGATACACCTTGACAGCTATGCGTTATATGTTGTTGCGACGGCGCTGTGGAAATTTGAAAGCGCCGAGTTATACCTCTACGTCCGGGGCGGCCTTCGGGCTGGGGGCAGCCTTACGCTGCTGCTCCTGGGCCTCGGTGACGGTGCGGAACTTTACCCGGGTATCCCGAACGTCGTTCAGCGCCTTGGCAATGGTCTCCTCGGTCTGCTTCAGCTGGGCATCCATATACTCGTTGCCGGCCTTGTGGAGCTGCTCAATACGGTTCTGGGTCTGGGCAACCAGCTCCTCGCTGCGCTTTTTGGCCCCTTCGTAGATGGCCTCCTTGGTCACCAGCTGGGCTGCCTGGTCCTGGGCCTGCCGCAGGATACCCTCTGCCTCCCGGCGGGCCTGGTTGATCAGGTCGTTCCGGGACTCCACAATGGTCCGCGCCTGCTTCAGCTCACCGGGCATCTGGGCGATGACCTCGTCCAGCATATCCAGTACCCGGTCCCGCTCCAGGATGCACTTGTCGGCTGCCAGAGGCATGGTCCGCGCGTCCTGGACCATATCGTAAAGAGAGCCAATGATGTCTTCAATATTGCTGCTGCTCATAATATTCCTCCTAAATGGGTTACTTGTTTGCGCTGCGCTCTTCCAAGCGCCTGCGGAAATCCGGGATAATGGCTTCTGGGATGAAGTCGGTCAGGTCTGCGCCGTAAGACCCCAGCTCCTTGACAATGCTGGAGCTCAGGAACATATACTGGCTGTCGGAGGTCAGGAACATGGTGTCCAGCTCCGGGTAGATCTTGCGGTTGATCAGGGCCATTTGGAATTCGTTTTCAAAGTCGGAACCGGCTCGCAGGCCCTTCACCACCACGCAGCTTCCCCGGCGACGGGCATATTCGGCCAGCAGCTCGCTGGAGCCGTCAACCTCCACATTGGGAAGGTCCTGGGTTACCCGGCGGATCAGCTCCACCCGCTCCTCCAGGGAGAACATGGGGTGCTTTCCGGCGTTGACCATGACGCAGACGATCAGCTTGTCGAAAATATTGGCGGCCCGGCGGATGATGTCCAGGTGGCCGCTGGTGACCGGGTCAAAGCTGCCCGGGTAGATGGCTGTTTTCATAGCGTACCATCCTCTTTGCGGTAGATTGCAAGGAGGGTCTTTCCGTATTTATAGTCTTTGGAGCGGGTATAGCCGGGAAATTCCGCCAAAAGGTCCTTCCCCAAAGGCCGTTCCGTAACTATTATACCACCGGAATGCAAAATGTCAATTTCCGCGATGCGTTTTAGGGCCGTTTCCAGAAAAACCTCTGCATAAGGCGGGTCTAAAAAAATGATATCGAATTTCTCCCGGCTGCGGTTCAGATAGTCCAGATAGTCGCAGCGGACCACGCTCCCCTGCTCAGATAGCCGGGTACGCTTCAGATTCTCCCGAATCAGGGCGCAGGCCTCCTCCCGGGCATCCACAAATACGGCGCTTTTGGCCCCTTGGCTCAGGGCCTCAATGCCCAGCTGGCCGGTGCCGCCGAACAGGTCCAGTACCCTGGCATTTGCCACGTCAAAGCGAATAATGCTGAACAGCGCTTCCTTTACCCGGTCTGCCGTAGGCCGGGTCAGCATTCCCTGGGGCGTCTTCAGCTGAATGCCCCTGGCCTTTCCTGTGATCACACGCATATGCTTTTCTCCTAATGATTTCCAAATTTTGGGGATTTATTCAAATCGTCCCGGGGCTTACTTTTCGGTTGCTTTCTTCTCCCGGAAGTGCTGATAAACGGCGGCAGCGGCGTCCTTTGGAAGCAGCCGCTCCAGCTCCGGCAGGGTTGCCTGGGACATGGCGGTCAGGGATTTGAACTGCCGCAGCAGCTCCTGCTTCCGCTTGGGGCCGATACCGGGAATGCCGTCCAGTTCGGAATAGTGCAGCCGCTTGCTGCGCAGCTGCCGGTGATAGGTAATGGCGAATCGGTGGGTCTCCTCCTGGATATTGCCGATGAGGGCAAAAATGGCCTGGTTGTTGTCAATGCGGATCTCCTGCCCCTGGGGCGTCACCAGAGCCCGGGTACGGTGCCGGTCGTCTTTCACCATACCGAACACAGGAAATTGCAGCCCCAGCTCCTCCAGTGCCGCCACGGCCACATTTGCATGATTCACGCCGCCGTCGATGAGCAGCAGGTCCGGGGCGGCTTCAAAGCCCTTGTCCCCTGATTTGTAATGGGCGAAGCGCCGCTTGACCACCTGGTGCATGGAGGCGTAGTCATCCTGATCGGTAAGGCCCTCCAGCTTGAAGCGCTTGTAGTCGCTTTTCCGTGGGCGGCCATCCTGAAAAACCACCATACTGGCCACGATATCCGTGCCGGAAATATTGGAAATATCAAAGGACTCCATGCGGCTGGGGGTGGGAATGGAGAGCATTTTTCCAAGGGTTACCAGGGTGGCGTTTAAGCGCTCTTCCTTGTCCGTCAGCCGCTGGGCCTCTTCAAAGGCGTTCCGGCTGGCCAGCTCCACCAGGCGCATATTGTCGCCCTTTTGGGGAATGCGAATCTTGCTGCGGCGGCCGTACTGCTGCTCCATCAGCTGGGAGAACAGCTCGCTGTCCTCAATTTCAAAGGGCAGCAGCACGATTTTCGGTGCCAGGCCACGGCTCAGGTAATACTGCTTTAAGAGGCTGGAAACCGCCTCCTGTTTGTCCTCCGGTACAGGGAATACATCATAGTCCTTGTCCAGCAGATTGCCGCCGCTGAAATGCAGCACTGCAAAGCAGGCCTTGGCCTCGGTCTCGCCGTAGCCCACCACGTCCGTATCCGCCAGAGAACCGGCGGTGACCAGCTGCTTCTGCCCCAGGGCCTCTACGGCATTCAGGCGGTCCCGCAGGGCGGCGGCTACCTCGAATTCCAGATTGTCTGCGGCGGCAAGCATATTGGCCTTGATCTCCTCCGCCACAGACTTGTAGTTGCCCTTGAGCAGCTGACGGGCCTGCTCCATGCGCTCCCGGTAGGTGACGGCGCTGACGCTTTCCTGGCACCAGCCCTCGCACTGGTTCATGTGGTAGTTCAGGCATGGCCGGTCCTTGCCCACGTCCCGGGGGAAGACCTTGCTGCACCCGGGCAGCTTCAGCGTCAGCCGGATGGCCTCCAGCAGACTGTGGGTCACGCCCCGGCTGCCGTAGGGGCCAAAATACTCCGCCCCATCATCGGCAATTTTGCTGACAATGGTGATGGTGGGGTAAATATCCTTCATATTCAGCCGCAGATAGGGATAGCCCTTGTCATCCTTCAAAAGAATGTTGTATTTGGGCATATAGCGCTTGATCAGCGAGCATTCCAGCACCAGGGCCTCAAATTCACTGCTTGCCGCAATGGTATCAAAATGGTGGATCTTGCTGACCATCATTTTGGTCTTTGGGGTGTGGGCGGCGGTGTCCTGGAAATACTGGCTGACCCGGTTTTTCAGCTTTTTGGCCTTGCCCACATAGATGACCTTATCGGTCTTGTCCCGCATGATATACACGCCGGGGGCATAGGGCAGCGACAGGGCCTTTTCTTTCAGTTCTTCAAATGTCATGGTGTCTCCCAAAGAAGAGCCGCCTCTGCGCATACGAACAGAGGCGGCCGGTGATGTGTTACTCGAAGGAATCAGTAGACATCGCGCTGGAGCAGAGCATCCAGAGCGGTCACAGCGGCTTCCTCGTCTGCGCCAACGGCGCTGAGGGTAACGGTGGAGCCGGAGATAATGCCCAGGGACATAATGCCCAGCAGGCTCTTGGCGTTCATCTTCCGATTGCCGGATTCCAGCCAAATGCTGCTTTCGAATTCGTTGGCCTTCTGAACGAAATATGTAGCCTGCTTGTTGTGCAGACCGGATTCGCAGCGAACAACAACTTCCTTGCTATACATAACAAACACTCCTTTTCATCATGCCGGTCAGAAGCACGATGGGTCTGGAAATATAATACCTTTTTTTCCTGTGAATGTCAACCAATTCCTGAAAAAGCCCCACTGGAAATCCCTGTGGATTCGGAGAAATCACGCAAATTCCGCAATGGTAACGCCGTCTTCGCCCTCTCCATACTGGCCCAAACGGAATTTTTTAATGAATTTGTTCTTTTTCAGGTCCTGCTGGACGGCGGCCCGCAGTGCGCCGGTGCCCTTGCCGTGGATGATGCGCACGGAAGTGAGCTTTGCGCGCATGGCCTCATCCAAATACCGGTCCAGCACGCAGATGGCCTCCACACAGTCCATGCCCCGCAAATCGATCTCCGTGGGCATGGCGGTCATCTTCATCTCCCGGCCGGAGTGCTTGGGGTGGCCGCCCTTCTGGGCGTAAGGGTTCTCGTTTTCCAGTAAATAGATTTCATCTGCCTTGGCGGTCATTTTCAGAATGCCCGCCTGGAGCTGGTAGGTTCCGTCCTTGTTGATGGCGAGGACGCTGGCCTTGGTGCCCAGCTTTAGCAGCTCCACGGTATCCCCAACCAGGATGCCCCGGCTGGCCTTTGGCCGCTCCTTCTGAGGGGCCTGGGCGCGGATCTTATCCTCGGTTTCATTCAACACCCGGCGCAGCTCAGCCTGACGCTGGTTGATTCCGGTGGTATCGGCGCTGCTTTCCAGCTGCTTGCGCAGGGCCTTCAGCTCTTCGGAAGCGGCATTGGCAGCAGCTCTGGCCTCTTCGATGATGCCCTGGGCCTCCCGGCGGGCAGCTTCCATGGCCTTGTCCTTTTCCTTTTGCAGCTGGAGGTTATATTCCTCACTCTGCTGCTTGATTTTTGCCGTCTCCTGCTTCAGACGCTCTGCCTCCCGGCGGGCGGACTCCATCTGCTGCCGCTGCTGCTCCAGCTGGGAGATCACGTCCTCAAAGTCCTTGTCGCTCTTGCCCACCAGATCATTGGCCTCTTTCAGGATGTCCTCGGAGAGGCCCAGCTTCCGGCAGATGGCAAAGGCATTGGATTTTCCCGGAATGCCGATGAGCAGCCGGTAAGTAGGCTGCAGGGTCTCTACGTCAAATTCGCAGGAGGCATTGATGACGCCCTTGGTGCGCATGGCATAGAGCTTGAGCTCGGCATAGTGGGTAGTTGCCACCACCCGGGAGCCCATTTTCCGGCTGAATTCAATGAGGGCAATGGCCAGCGCCGCACCCTCGGCGGGGTCTGTACCGGCGCCCAGCTCGTCATAGAGCACCAGGGTTCTGCTGTCGCACTGAGCCACCACGTCTACAATGGTACGCATATGGCCCGAGAAGGTGGACAGGCTCTGGGCAATGGACTGCTCGTCGCCGATGTCCGCCAGAATGGCATCAAAGGTGGATAGGGTGCTGCCGTCTCCGGCGGGCACATGGAGACCGCACTCCGCCATCAGCGTCAGCAGACCGATGGTTTTCAGGGTAACGGTCTTGCCGCCAGTGTTGGGGCCGGTGATGATCATGGTGTCAAAGTCGGAGCCCAGGCGCAGAGAGATGGGTACCGCTTTCTTGGGATCGATCAGGGGGTGCCGGGCATTGCGCAGCTCTACCCTGCCCTGGTCGTTCATAATAGGAGCCCAGGCGCGCATCCGATAGGCAAGCTTTGCCTTGGCGAAGATCACGTCCAGCTGAATCAGCATCTGAACATCCAGACGGATGTTTTCGGCGTAGCCCGCCGCCTCGGCGGACAGTTCGGCCAGGATTCGCTCGATCTCCTTCTTCTCTTTCAGCTCCAGCTCCCGCAGGGCATTGTTGGCGTTGACGGCAGACAAGGGCTCTACAAAGTAGGTAGACCCCGTGGCGGACACGTCGTGGACCATGCCGGGCACATCGTTTTTGCACTCGGACTTGACGGGGACCACATACCGGCCCTGCCGGATGGTGATGATGGGCTCCCGCAGAAATTTGGCATAGGCCGGGGACGAGATCACCTTTTGCAGGCTGTCCCGGATTTTTCCGGACTGGATGCGCATATGGCGGCGGATATCCGCCAGCGTGGAGGAGGCGGTGTCGGCAATCTCCTCTTCCGAGAGAATGGCACCGAAAATCTTGTCCTCTAAGTACTTATTGGGCGTCAGGGCGTTAAACAGAGGGTCTAGCACCGTCTTGGGGTCGTCTTCCGCCACATAGCCCTTGATGGTCCGGGCGCAGCGCAGCACCCCTGCGATCCGCAGCAGCTCCACAGGCTGTAGGCTGCCGCCCCGGTCTGCCCGCTCCAGGCTGGCGGATACATCTGCCACATCAGCAAAGGTGGGGTTACCCTTCCTGGCGCAGAGGTCAGAGGCCGCCGTGGTCTGGTCCAGCAGTTCCCGGACGGTATCCAGGTCCGAATCCGGCATCAGCGCCAGGCAGGCCGCCTTGCCGCCCTCGCTTCCCGCGCATTGGGAAAGCATCTCCAGAACCTGCCCCAGCTCCAGCTTGGACAGGGATTTTTCATATAGTTCCGTCATGTTTTTCTCCTAGATCATAAGGTCCCGCAAACAGGGACTTGTAAAAATCCAACGTGGCAAACCCGTGCTCCAGCTGGGTTTGTAAGTACCCTTCCGTCAGTGCTCCCAAGGCGGCCATGGTCTGTTCGTCCAGGCGGAAGGAAAAGAGCTTTTTGGGCGCACAGAGGCAGATATAGCGCATGGCCTCCAGCATCTGCGGCGTTACCGGGATGCGAATGCCCCCGGACTCCGGGTCTCGGCAGGCGCTGCATTCCAACTGGCCCTGGGACAGGTCGAACCGGTCCGGGCTCTGGTTGCCGCAGACGTGGCAGCCGAAGAGCTCCGGCGTGTAGCCCGCCAGGCAGGCGGCCCGGAGTTCAAAAACGGCCTTGACCATCGTTTCCGGCAGATGCAGCGTGGAAAGGGCATACAGGCAGTTCAGAAGCAGCGCCTGCAGTTCCGGATTCGGCATATCCTCCTGGGAGATGAGCTCCGCCACCTGAGCAAAATAGCTCCCCAGGGACAGCTGGGTCAGCTCCCGCCGCAGGCCCTGAAAGAGCTCCAATGCGTGGGCCTCGTTGATGGTGTATTTTCCTTTGTATTCAAACAGGGTGAATTCCCCAAAGGCCAGCAGCTGGCATGGGGCAATGAGCGGGCTGTTCTTCCGGCGCAGCCCCCGGGCCTTGATGGTCAGCTTACCATAGTTCTGGGTCAGCACCGTCAGAAGGGCGTCGTGGTCATTGTAGTCCGTCACCCGCAGGACGATGGCTCGGATCGTCAGATACATGGTGTTCCTCCTGTTGCAGGGCTTGCGTATACATGAGATAGGCTTCCGGTGCGCCGGTTTCCAAAAAGAGCTTCCAATATTCCGAAGACAGCATGGTCATCCCTCCTGCACGTAGCTTTTGCAAAGAGCGGATTCCGTAATCTGGAAATTTCTGGACCGGCACCGTGGAATCTTCTTACTCCCGGTAGCCGAAGTTCTTCACAAGAAAATCGCTGTCCCGCCAGTTTTCCTTAACCTTGACCCAGGTGGTGAGGTAGACTTTGGTACCCATAAACTTTTCGCAGTCCTGCCGGGCCAGCGTAGAGATCTTTTTCAGCATCTGGCCCTGCTTGCCGATAATAATGCCCTTGTGGCTGGCCTTCTCGCAGTAAATGGTGGCATCCAGGTCGATGACGCCATTGTCTCGCTCGGAGAACTTGGTGATCTCCACAGCGGTGCCGTGGGGGATCTCCTTGTCCAGGCACCACAGCAGCTTTTCCCGGATGATCTCTGCCATGACCTGCCGCTCAGGCTGATCGGTTGTCACATCCTCCGGGAACAGGAAGGGGCCTTCCTGGGCGTACTTGCCGCACATGGAAAGCAGTTCCTCTACCCCGTCTCCGGTTTTGGCGGAGATGGGCATAATGGCCTCAAAATTCGCGGCCTGGGAATATTTGGCGATGACCTCCAGCAGGGTGTCCTTCTCCACGGTATCGATTTTGTTGATGACCAGAATGGCGGGGCAGCGGCTTGCCTGAATTTTTTCAATCAGGCTCTCCTCCTGAGGGCCAATAGAGGCAATGGGCTCTACCACCAGCAGCGTCAGGTCCACATCCGCAATGGATTCCTGAGCTACGTTCACCATATAGTCGCCCAGCTTGGTTCTGGCCCGGTGGAAGCCCGGGGTGTCGACGAAGACGTACTGGGTGTCGCCCTTGGTGACGATGCCGCAGATGCGGTTTCGGGTGGTCTGGGGCTTATTGGAAACGATGGCGATTTTTTCACCTACCAGGTAGTTCGTCAGTGTGGACTTACCCACATTGGGCCGTCCGCAGATGGTGATCATAGCGGTTTTTGTCTTCATAGTCTCTCCTTTATCAGTCCCGGCTCATGCCCGGAATTTCCGATGCAATGGCCTCTTCTCTGGCGCGCATCTGCCGCTTCTGAGGGCCTTCGTCCAGGTGGTCATAGCCCAGAAGATGCAGCATGGAGTGGATGGTCAGGTAGCCCACCTCCCGGCGGGTGGTGTGACCGAATTCCTTGGCCTGGGCGATGGCCCGTTCCAGGGAGATGCACATATCCCCCAGGGGCACCAAGCCGGTGTCCGGATCTTCGTATCCCGTCCAGTCCGCGGGCAGCTCTCCGGGCGCCAGCTCAAACATGGGGAAGCTCAGCACATCCGTGGCGCTGTCAATGTTTCGGGAGGTGCGGTTGATCTCCCGGATGCCCGCATCATCCGTGACCAGGACGTTGATCTCGCACTTGGCCGTCACGCCCTCGGCCTTCAGCACGGCATTGATGCACGTGCGGATGTTGGCGGAAATAACCAGGCGCTGCAAGCCGCCCTGCTGGAATACCAGATTGATCTTATTTCTCATTGGTTCTCTTCCTTTGATACCGTCCCGGCATGGTCCGGGGCGGGTTATTTTCAAGCTTTGCAGCCTTTTCATAGGCATTGATGATTTTCTGTACCAGGGCGTGGCGGACAACATCCGCAGAGGTCAGACGGCAGATGGCAATATCCTCTACCCCGTCCAGCACCCGCACCGCATCCTTCAATCCGGAGACCTTGTCATCCGGCAGGTCAATCTGGGTCACGTCTCCGGTGATGACGATCTTGGAGCCAAAGCCCAGACGGGTCAAAAACATTTTCATCTGCTCCCGGGTGGTGTTCTGGGCCTCGTCCAGGATGATGAAGCTGTCGTCCAGGGTTCGGCCGCGCATATAGGCCAGCGGGGCCACTTCGATGGAGCCCCGCTCCTGGTACTTCTGGAAGGTCTCTGCCCCCAGCATATCATACAGCGCGTCATACAGCGGCCGCAGGTAGGGGTCTACCTTGTTCTGCAAATCGCCTGGCAGGAAGCCCAGCCGCTCCCCTGCCTCTACGGCAGGCCGGGTGAGGATGATCCGGTTTACGGTCCGCTCCCGGAAAGCGGATACGGCTGCTGCCACGGCGAGATAAGTCTTGCCCGTACCGGCAGGGCCGACACCGATGGTGACGGTATTTTTCTGAATGGCCTTCATGTAGTTCTGCTGGCCAACGGTTTTGGCCTTGATGGGCTTTCCCTTGGCGGTGATGCACACCACATCCTTGGCGATTTTTGCGATTTGATCCTCGTTGCCCTCACTGACCAGGGTAATGAGGTAGCGCACCCGCTGCTCATCGATGGTCTCGCCCTTGGCGGCCAGCTGCAGCAGGGCTTCCAGGGTACGGACGGCCTTGTCCGCCATCTCCTCGTCGCCGGTGACCTTCAGGTCATCTCCCCGGCTGACAATGCGCACGCCCAGAGCCTCTTCGATCCGGCGCACGTTTTCATCGAAGGAGCCGAACACGGCAATCAGGTCCTCTACCCGATCGGCATTTACGATTCTTTCAACTTCCTTGCTCATTGGTCTCTCCTGTCTCCTCCCGGCGGCTGCGGCCAATGGACTCCAGGCAGGAATAGCTGCCGGAGAGCACATAGGCTCCCTCCTCCGGGGCAAAGGTCTCCGATGCATCCAGGACGGTTCCCGCGGTCATAGCACCGGGAAGATAGGTCCTGGCAAAGTGCTGCATCTGGGTATAAGCCGACTCTTCCGGAAGGCCTTGTTCCGAAAGTTCGCAGACTTTGTAGCAGTCCACTGCCATGCGCACCGGCAGCACAAAGCCGCCCGGCAGGGTCAATGGATACTCCTGATACATTCTACCACATTCCATACCCAAAATTCCACTACCAAACCACAATTTTATCCGTTTTTTTCCGAGAATCAGGCTCCACCGCCGGATGATTTTTGCCTCATCCGCCTTTTGAAGGCAGTGTTTGGGGGTGTACACCTGAAAATCCCGGTGGGTATAGGCCATGATCTCCCCCTGCGCCCGCTGGGCCAGGACGGTTTTTCCGCAGTCCGTATAGCCGGAAATCAGCACCTGCCCTTTGGTAACCGCCTGCCCGGGCTTGGCCAAAGGCGTTCCTCTGGTGCAAAGCAGGCTCTTGATCACCCCGTCCCGGGCGGCGATCACACTGGCTACGCCGGTCTGAGCAGGCTCCGCAGGGACGGCAGGCTGCTTTTCTGCAACGGAAATCACTGCAACGCAGCCGCTTGTATTGACCCCGGCCCACTTGAGCTCCGGGATGGCGCTGAGCAGGCTGTTCTTGATGGCCTCGCTGCGAAGAGCCCGGCGGTTGGCCCCAAAGCGCAGCCCGCAGCTTTCCGCAGCCGCAAGGATCTGCCGGGCAGGCACCCGCTGGTTGCCGCTGACCCGGACAAAAAAGATCCGGGTAGGGATCAGGATTTGGGCGCATAGCAGCAGCGCCAGCCCGGCAAGCAGCACAGGCCTTCCTGCCAGAGCCCGGAAGCGCCAGTATAGGCCGGTCCTGCCAAGGATCGTCAGCGTTTCTCCCCGCCTCCGGGTCAGGCGCAAAAGCCTGCCATAGCTGGGGCGGGCGACGGAAAAGCGCAGGCAGAGCTCCCCTTCCGGGGTTACGTCCCGAAGAATGATCCCGGCGTCTGCAATGGCGCAAAGCGCGCCTGCCGGGTCGGCGGTGAGCAGTTCCGCTTGGATAAGGCCGGTGAGGGAGGTCCAGAGCTTCATGGGCAGCGCCCCCTGAGAAGCCGGATGGACTCCACGCAGCCTGTGACCACCAGCTGCCCCTGCCCCATCCGCGCCAGCACCAGCTCCCGGCCACAGAGGAGAATCTCTCCAAAGGCAACCTTGACACCCACCTGCTCCCGGCTGTACTGGGTCACGCCCCGGTGGTTTTCAATCAGGACCTGGCGGTCCCCGGTGAGCTCCAGCAGGCTTTGCCCTGGCAAGGGCTCTCCCGGCAGGTCCCCGGACAGCCAGGACCAAATACTCCCCTGCTTCACGGCATCCACCTCCTTTTGGTCAAGGGTATGTATGCCGGGGGCGGAAATTGCATAGATTCTCCCGAGGTGATTTCCATGGGGCTGCTATTGATGATCGGAATGCTTGCCATGATCCTGGACAGCCGGACCGCCCTGCAGGGGGCCAGCCAGGGCGTGGAGCTGTGCCTGACGGCGGTGATTCCCAGTCTGCTGCCGTTTCTGTGCCTGTCTATGGCCCTGACCCAGAGGCTGTTTTCCAAAAGGCTTCCCCTTTTTGGGGTGATTGGGCGGCTCTTCGGCATTCCGAAGGGGGCAGAGATCCTTCTGCTCCCCGCTTTGCTGGGGGGCTACCCTGCCGGGGCTGCCTGCATTGCCCAAGCGGCAAACCGGGGCGCGCTGCAAAAGCGGGACGCAGAGATACTTCTCGGCTTTTGCAGTCTGCCAGGGCCTGCCTTTTTGTTTGGGCTGGTAGCCCGGCAGTTCTCAAATGTCTTGGCCGGGGCGGCCCTGTGGGCGCTGGTGCTTCTGAGCGCCTGGGCAGTCTCCCGAATCCTTCCGGCCAGGAGCGAACGGGCGGCGGTGGAACCGGCGGCGTCTGCCGACCCAATCACCCAGGCCGGGGCGGCCATGGGAAAAATCTGCATAACGGTGATCCTTTTTCGAGTGGGGCTGAACTTTTTGCGCACCTATCTTCCGTTAGACGGCGTTGCATTGGTGGCGGCAGAGGGCCTGCTGGAGCTGACAAACGGCTGCTGCCATTTGCAGAGTGTTCCGTCAGAACCGGCCCGCTTTCTTCTGGCGGGCGGGCTCACTGCCTTTGGCGGGGTCTGCGTGGGGCTCCAGACCGCCCAGGTCTGCCCGGGGCTTAATTTACGGGATTATTGGCTGGGAAAGGCACTCCAGGCCGTATTTGTACTGCTCTTTGGCTGGCTGCTGCTGCGAAAGCAGGTCGTTTTGATGGCGATTTTAATCGCGGCACTTATTTTTCTTCCCGGAAAGGTAGCTTTTTGGCGGCACAGGGTGTATAATGGCCTCAAACAACCATCCGGGAGGAAATTATGCTTTTCCGAAAGAAAATAGAACGGGCCTGCGCCTATTGCAAACATGGCGTGGCACTGTGCGATGACCAGATTTTGTGCGTCAAAAAAGGGGTTCGTACCCCGGACAGCAGCTGCCGCCGCTTCCAGTACGACCCCTTCAAGCGCATTCCGGCCAAACCCAAGGCCATGGATTTCAGCCGGTACAACGAGGACGATTTTTCCCTATAAAGGAGAGTGAAACCATGCGATTTGAGAAAACGCTTCCTTTGCGGGACGGCCGCACTCTGCGTATCCGGAATGCGGAGCCTGCAGATGCCCAGGCCCTTCTTGAACTGATCGTTCTGACCCACAGCCAGACGGATTATCTGCTGGCCTACCCGGATGAGCGCCGGTTCACCCCGGAGCAGGAAGCGGAATACCTGAAGGGGATGCTGGAAAGCGACCGTGAGATCATGCTTCTGGCGGAAATTGACGGTACGCTCTGCGGCTGTCTGGGCCTCAACGCCATAGGCGGCAGATACAAGGTCCGCCATCGGGCGGAATTTGGCATCAGCGTCGACGAAGCCTTCTGGGGCCTGGGCATTGGAAAGGCTTTGATGGAAGCAGTCATTGCATGCGCAAAGCTGTTCCACTACACCCAGTTGGAGCTCAGCGTCGTAGCGGACAACGAACGGGCCGTGTCCATGTATCATAAACTTGGCTTTGTGGAGTTCGGAAGAAACCCCAAAGGCTTCCTTTCCCGGTTCTCCGGTTACCAGACGCTTGTTGAAATGCGGCTGGAGCTGTAATTCTGCGTTCAAACAAGACTCGCAGGGGACGATGAGGGCATCGTCCCCTGCATTTTTTATCAGGCAAAGCAGCCTTTTGTTACGAAAGCATCTCCAAAAATTCGTCCTCTGTCAGCACCGGGATGCCCAGCTCTCTGGCCTTGCGCTCCTTGGAGCCTGCATTCTCTCCTGCCACCACGAAGCTGGTCTTTTTGGAGACGGAGCCGGAGGCCTTGCCGCCGAAGAGCTCGATTTTTTCCGTGGCCTCCTCCCGGGTGAACCGACTTAAAGCGCCGGTGAGGACAACGGTCTTGCCCGCGAAGCGGGTGTCCGTAACGACCCGCTTGCTCTCAAAGTTCACCCCGGCCTCCTTGAGCCGCCGGACCATGTGGCGGGACTGGGGCTGAGCGAACCACTCGCAGATGCTCTCAGCCGTTACCTCTCCAATATCCGGCACCTGGGTCAGTTCTTCCAAAGTCGCCTCCATGAGCTTATCCAGGCTGCCGAAGGCCGCCGCCAGACTCTTGCCGGTCTTCGCACCCACCTGACGGATGCCCAGGGCGAAAATCAGCCGGGAAACATCCTGGCTCTTGCTGGCAGCAATGGCATCCAGCAGCTTTTGGGCCGCCTTGGTGCCGGATTTCCACAGGCCGGACAGCTCGTCCATGGTCAGGTAATAGATATCCGCCGGAGAGCGGATGGCCCCCTTTTCAATAAGGCTGTCCACAATGGCGCTGCCCAGGCCCTCGATATCCATGGCATCCCGGCTGACAAAATGGGCAATGTTCCGGCTCAGCTGGGCGGGGCACTCCGCACCGGTGCAGCGCAGGAAAGCCCCATCCTCGTCCCGCTCTACGGCAGCGCCGCAGACGGGGCATTTTTTCGGCAGCAAATAGGGCTGCGTTCCCTCCGGGCGCTTGGAAAGGTTCACTTCCAAGATTTCCGGAATGATCTCCCCCGCCTTGCGGATGCGCACGGTATCCCCTATCCGGATATCCAGCCGGGAGATGAAGTCCTGATTGTGCAGCGTGGCATTGGTCACAGTGGTGCCTGCCAGCCGGACGGGAGCCACCACAGCCTTGGGCGTCAGCACACCGGTGCGGCCCACCTGAATCACAATGTCCTCCACCAGGGTTTCCTTTTCCTCTGGGGGGTACTTATAGGCCACGGCCCACCGGGGAAATTTGGCGGTGTTGCCAAGCCGTTCCCGGGCGGCCAGGTCATCCAGCTTGATGACGGCACCGTCAATGTCGCAGCTGAGCTTCTCCCGCTCCTCGTTGATGCGGATGACCTCCTTGGAGATTTTTTCGACATCCGAAAGGAGCTTGTAGGGAATGACCTTGAAATGGAGGGATTTCAGGTATTCCAGTGTTTCCGCGTGGCTCAAAAAGGTCTTGCCCTCTGCCAGCTGGACGTTAAATACCAGAATATCCAGCTTCCGCTTGGCGGTGACCTTGGGGTCTTTCTGCCGCAGAGAGCCGGCGGCGGCGTTCCTGGGGTTGGCAAAGGTCTTCTCCCCGTTTTCCTCCAATGCTTCATTCAGTGCATGGAAGGTTTTCTTGGGCATGAATACCTCACCCCGGACGATGAGCCGGGCGGGAGCCCCTTCCAACGCCATGGGAATGGAACGGATGGTGCGCAGATTTTCCGTCACATCCTCGCCCACATTGCCGTCGCCCCGGGTGGCACCCCGGACGAACTGGCCGTCCACGTATTCCAGAGCTACGGACAGACCATCGATCTTCGGCTCCACGGAGAACTGAGCCCCCGGCACAGCCTCTTTGGTCCGCACCAGAAAGTCATCCAGCTCTTCCAGGCTGAACACATCCTGCAGGCTCATCAGCGGCACCGCGTGGGTCACCTCGCCAAAGGTGTTCACAGCCTGACCGCCCACCCGCTTGGTGGGCGAATCCGGCAGGGCAAGCTCCGGGTTTGCCTTCTCCAGGTCCTCCAGCTCCCGCAGAAGACGGTCATATTCAAAGTCCGGCATGGTGGGGTCATCCAGCACGTAGTACCGGTAGCCCGCATCGTTTAGGAGCTTCGTCAGCTCCTCAATTCTCTGTTTGGGTTCCATAAATGCCTCCTGTGTTCAGAAACGTACCGGGGACCTCCCCGACGATCACGGTCTCCGCCGCCACCACCTCGCTGGTGAGGGAAAAGCTCTCCGTCTGCCCCAGCACCAGAATGCTGGCATCCACATTGACCTCCATCATAAGCCGATGCAGAGTCTGGTTGATGCCTGCCTGCTGAAAGCGGCTTTCAAAGCTGGCGTCGGAATTGCGGATGGAGAGCACGTGTACCGGGATGCAGAAGCCCTTCCCGGCGAAAAGCTCCGGGAAAATGAGACTGCCAATGGGAATTCCCAGCTTCGCCGTATCCCAGTCCAGAATTTCCTGATTGATGATCTCCAGAATCTCCGTTTTCATCCGGTTGACTTCCAGAATATTGGTTTTCATGGCCGTAATGCGGCCGTTTAGGTCCTTTTCAAAGTAGACGATCCGATCATAGGCGATGCTGTCCCGAGCCAAAAGCTCGGTCAGCGCATCGTTGGTCAGATCAGAGGTGGCGTTTTTGATCTGGGTCTCCGCCAGCTCCCGCAAAAGGGGCCGGTAGTGGCTGCGAAACAGCAGAAGCCCTCCCAGAACCACCGCAAAAACAAGCAGCAGCCGCAACAAGAAACGGATCAAAAACCGACGCAAGCCCCGCACCCCCCTGGGGTAAGCGTATGCGTTACAGCTTCTTCATATGCGCCCCGGCAGCCTTTGCCATGAGCTTTTTGGTGCCGATGTCATCAAAGGCCACCTCCAGCAGGGCATCGCCGCCCATTTTGATGACGGACAGGACCATGCCCTTGCCAAAGGCTGCGTGCATGACCATATCCCCCTTGTTGAATTCCGGCGCAGGAGCGCCGGAGGCGGCTTGAGCACGGATGGCCGAGGAAAGATAAGCATGGCTCTTGGAAATGTGTTTTTCGTAGCTCTCCCGGCGGCTCTCCTGGACCTGGGGCCGATAGCCGCCCCGCTTGACGATGCAGCTCTCCGGGATCTCCTGCAAGAAGCGGGAGGGCAGCGCCGAGGCCGTGCGGCCATAGATCATCCGCATTCTGGCGTGGCTGATGGTCAGCGACTTCTTGGCCCGGGTAATGGCCACGTAGCACAGCCGCCGCTCCTCCTCCATCTCCTCCCGGTCGCCGATGGCCCGCATACCGGGGAAAAGCCCGTCCTCGAAGCCCACCAGGAACACATGGGGAAATTCCAGGCCCTTGGCGGAGTGAATGGTCATCATGACCACCGCATCGTCCCCCTCGTTGTACTGCTCCAGATCGGTGTACAGGGAAATTTCTTCCAAAAAGCCAGAGAGACTGGGCTCTGTGGTATTGGCGAGGTAGGACTGAATGCTGGACTTCAATTCCTTCACGTTTTCCAGCTTGGTCTTGTTTTCCTCCGTAGGCTTGGACAGGAGCATATCGGCATAGCCCGTGCGGATAAGCAGCTCATCATAGAATTCCGGCAGGCTCATGCCGTTTGCCAAAAGCCCTGCCAAGTCCTCGATCAGTGCAGAGAATTGCAGCAGCTTCTGGGCCGATTTTTCCAGGGGACCGTAATTATAGGGGTCACAGACTACCTCATAGACGCTCTTTCCCTCGGCCTGGGCCAGCTTCTGGACGGTCTCAACGGTCTTGGCCCCCAGGCCTCTGGGGGGATTGTTGATGATGCGGTTCAGGCGCAGGTCGTCTGCCCGGTTGTTGATGACGCACAGATAGGACAGCATATCCTTGATTTCGGCCCGCTCAAAGAAGCGCATACCGCCGATGACCCGGTAGGGAATGCCGTTGCGTTTCAGAGCATATTCCATGGAGTTGGACTGGGCATTGGTCCGGTACAAAATGGCGTAATCCTTGAAGTCATGGCCCTTGGAGCGGGAGAGGATCTGACTGGCAACGAAGTTGCCCTCGGCCCCTTCGTTCTCCGCCTCATATACGAGAATGGGCTCCCCTGTGCCGTTGTCCGTCCACAGGTGCTTGCCCTTCCGGCCTTCGTTATGGGAAATGACGGCGTTGGCCGCATCCAGAATGGACTGGGTGGAGCGGTAGTTCTGCTCCAGCCGAATAACCCGAGCGCCGGGGTACTGTTCCTCAAAAGAGAGAATATTCTCAATGGTAGCGCCCCGGAAGCGGTAAATGCTCTGGTCGTCATCACCGACTACGCAGATGTTCCGTCTGTCTCCTGCCAGCAGCTCCGTCAAAAGGTACTGGACGTGGTTGGTGTCCTGGTACTCGTCCACCAGAACATAATGGAATTTCCGCTGGTAGTACTCTCTTACCTCCCGGTCCTGCTGCAAGAGCTTCACGGTGACATAGAGAATGTCGTCAAAATCCAGGGCGTTGTTGTCCTTCAGGCGCTTCTGATATACGGCGTAGGCCTTGGCGATCTGGACAATGCGGTAGTCCGAGGCGCTGCGGCTGTCCTCCTCCATCTGCTCCGGGGAAATAAGTCGGTCCTTCTGCCGGCCGATGATGCTCAGTACATACCGGGGCGGATAGGTCTTGTCATCCAGGTTCATGTCCCGGAGAATTTCCTTCATGAGCCGCTCGGAGTCCGAGGTATCGTAGATGGTAAAGCTGGAGGTATAGCCGCAGCGGTCAATATACCGGCGCAGAATGCGGCAACAGGCGGCATGGAAGGTCATGGCCCAGATATCCTCGGCACTGGCCCCCAGCATATTGGAAAGCCGCTCCTTCATCTCTCCGGCGGCCTTGTTGGTAAAGGTAATGGCGATGACATTCCAGGGGTTTGCAGGCTCCAGGGCGCAGAGCCAGTCTGCCCGATCTGTTTGCTCCTGGGTTGGGTCTTCCGGCAGGTTTTCCAGGAACGTCACATCCTCGTCTCTGACGAAGTCCGGAATTTCCGTCCCTTCCGAGCCCCGGCCATAGCGCAGAATGTTGGCGATTCGGTTGATGAGCACCGTGGTCTTGCCGCTGCCGGCACCTGCCAGCAGCAAAAGAGGCCCCTCGGTGGTCAGCACGGCCTCCCGCTGCACATCGTTGAGCATGGAAAAACGGGAAGCAATGTAGTTCCGCCGAGCGGCCAGAAATCTGGAATCCAATTCATTATTCATAGAAGCACCTGTCATTTCTGTCTTTCTTTTTATCGGCTTCTATTTTACCGCAAAGAGCCGCAAAAAGCAAGCCGCTTATTCCAGCTTCTCCTTGAGAAGGCCCAGCGCTTTGCGCTCCACCCGGGAGACCTGGACCTGGCTGATGCCCAGAATTCCTGCAGTGCGCTGCTGGGTCAGGCCGTGGAAATACCGCAGGGCAATGATTTGCCGTTCCCGCTCCGGCAGCGCCCAAACCGCCTGCCGCAGGGCGATTTTCTCCACCATGCGCTCCTCGGATTCCGTATCCGTCAGCACATTTTCCAGGGAGAAGCCCTCCTCCCCTGTCTGGCGGTAGATGGACTCCGTGGCGGCGGTGGCGGTTTCGGCCAGGGCGATTTCTTCCGGGGAAAGGCCGGTCTCGGCAGACAGCTCGGACAGGGTTGGCTCCCGGTCCAGCGTTGCCGTCAGGCGGCTGCGGGCGGCTTTGATGGAGGCGGACTGCTCCTTGAGCCCCCGGGATACCTTCACCGCCCCGTCATCCCGGAGAAATCGCCGGATCTCTCCGGCGATTTTGGGCACGGCATAGGTGGAAAACTGGGTGCCGAAGCCGGGGTCGAAGCCCTCTGCGGCCTTCAAAAAGCCCAGGCAGCCCAGCTGGTAGAGGTCCTCCAGCTCGGTGCCCCTGCCCTGGAACCGCCGGGCAACGGCCCAGATGAGCCCTGCATTCTCCGTAATCAGCTGCTCCTTGGCTTGGATATCCCCGGCCTGTGCCCGGGCAATCAGCTCCTCGGGAACGCTCATTGGCGGCGCTGCAGCTTCCGGCGCATATGTACGGAGGTCCCCCGCCCCTCTATGGAGGTGATCTCCAGACTGGTCATGAAGCTCTCCATAATGGTAAAGCCCATGCCGCTGCGCTCGGCCCCGCCGGTGGTGAAGCTGGGCCGCCGGGCCTGCTCCACATCCGGGATGCCAACGCCTTTGTCTTTGATGACGATGTCCAGCACATTGTCCTTGAGAATGCGGCAGCGCAGGGTGATGGTGCCCAGCTTGTCAGGATAGGCGTGGACAATGCAATTGGTCACGGCCTCGGACACCGCCGTGCGGATGTCCCCCAGCTCCTCCAATGTAGGGTCCATCTGAGCGGCAAAGCAGGCCACGGCGCTGCGGGCAAAGGCTTCGTTGCTGGATTTGCTGGGAAATTCCAAAATCATATAGTTACCGAATTTCATGAAACCGCCTCCCGTATTTCAACAAGCTTGTCAAGGCCCGATGCCCGGAATACCCGCATGGGCTGGGGAGAAATGCCCGTGAGCAGCAGCTTTCCCTCAATTTGGGTCATGCTGCGCAGAGCGTTGATGACCACGGCGATTCCCGAGGAATCCACAAAGGTCACATCCCGGAAATCCAGCACGCAGATTTCCGGCATATAGGTCTCGATTTTCGCGGCAATGACCTGGATGTAGGCTTTGGCGCAGTGGTGGTCTATTTCCCCAGTCAGGGCGATGGTCAGCTTGTCCCCTTCCTGGAAACTGGTGAAATGCATAGTAAACTCCTCCTTTGTATTTGCTGCTTCCAGTATAGCGGCATAGCTGCGCACTTCCTGTCGGAATCCCTTCCTGGCATAAAAAAACAGGGCTGCCCGGAAATGTCCGTTCAGACAGCTCCGTCAGCCCCGCATTTTGCAGGTAGTATGATTCAGGAATCTTTCGAATCCCATAGGGACGAAAAATGAGCATAATAAAATTGCGCCATTTCGGTTTCTTCCTCCAGGATATGATCCCGAATATGATTTGCATGCATTTTCTGCTCGGATGGGTCAATTTCGGAATATCTATGGATCACCAGATTGCCTTTGGCCTCTTCCCGCAGAATTTCCTCGTATACGTCCGCAACGATCTCACATTGTGCAACAGGGACATCCTGAGCACTTTCCCAGGTGTGCCCCTTCGTGTGCGTCAACCCATCTGTGGATTCAAGGCAGTAAAGATAACCCCGCTTTCCCTTGTAGAGAACTTCCAGCTGGTTTGGAAAGCGCTCAAAATAATGCTGCTTTCCATCTGCGCGAATGCCCATAGTCACAAAGTTCTCATTTCTGCTTCGGCAGCATACCAAAGCGTAGCACCGATCCTCAGTGAAGTATGCCACCGGCATGCCGGTAGCGTGAGATTTTGCAGTTGCTTTGATGGTATCCAACCCGGGAACAACAGTGCCATGGTAAAGCATTGTACCCATTGTGTTTCTATCCTCCCGATGCATAATAAATCTGCTGCCCGAAGGTTACAGCGCCACCTCAATGGCCTCCCGTAGATTGCGGACGCGGTAGACCGTCAATCCTTCCGGAATATCCAGCTTTTCGGAGCCGCCTTTGGGGATGATGCACTTTTTGAAGCCCAGCCGGGCAACCTCTCCCAGGCGCTGGTTCAGATGGGAAACCGTGCGGATCTCCCCCGTCAGGCCCACCTCGCCGATGGCCGTCAGGTCGTCCGCAACGGGGGCATCCCGGTAGGAGGAGGCCACCGCCAGAGCTACCGGCAGGTCCGCCCCCGGCTCATCCAGCCGCAGGCCGCCGATGACATTGATATAGGCATCAAAGGCTCCCATCCGCAGCCCTGCCCGCTTTTCCGCCACGGCAAGCAGCAACATCATGCGGTTGAAGTCAAAACCGTCGGAAGCCCGCCGCGGCACATTGGCCATGGTCTTGGCAACCAATGCCTGCACCTCCGCCAGCACCGGCCGGGTGCCTTCCATGACGCAGGCAACGCAGGTGCCGCTGGCCCCCTCGGGCCGCCCGTCCAGCAGCATCTGGCTGGGGTTTGGCACCTCCTCCAGGCCGCTTTCCATCATTTCGAAGACCCCGATCTCGTTGGTGGAGCCAAATCGGTTTTTGGCCGCCCGGAGAAGCCGGTAGGAAGAATTGGGGTCGCCCTCAAAATACAGCACGCAGTCCACCATATGCTCCAACACCTTGGGGCCTGCAATGTTGCCGTCCTTATTGATGTGGCCAACCACAAACACCGTGATCCCCTGGGATTTGCTCAGGTGCATCATGGTCATGGTGCAGTCCTTTACCTGGGAGACGCTGCCGGGAGAGGAGTCGTTTTCCTCACGGTAGAGAGTCTGGATGGAGTCGATCATCAGGATATCGGGTTTCAGCTCCTCCACGGCCTCCAGAATGTCCGAAAGGCGGGTCTCAGAGAGGATATACAGCGATTCCGGAGCTACCCCCAGCCGCTGAGCCCGAAGCTTCAGCTGCCGCTCACTTTCCTCGCCGGAGACATAGAGCACGCTGCGCCCGGCGCACAGGCTGTTGCAGATTTGCAGCAGCAGCGTAGACTTGCCAATACCAGGAGCGCCGCCCACCAGCACCAGGGAACCTGCCACCGCACCGCCGCCCAGGACACGGTCCAGCTCTCCCATGCCCGTGGAGAAGCGGATCTCCCCGTCCGTGGTCACGTCCTGAATCCGCTGGGGCTTTCGGCTCTGGCCCACGGGGCTGGATTTCGCCTTACCCGGCAGTGTGGGCTTCTCAATGTGCTCTTCATAGGTATTCCAGGCTCCGCAGGCGGGGCATCTGCCCTGCCATTTTGGGCTTTCATTGCCGCAGTTGGTGCAGAAAAATACGGTTTTTGCCTTTGCCATCGTTTTTATCTCCGATTCTTTGGAGCAGCACCGCACAGCAGGTAAAAAAGCGCTGCGGTGCTGCCTTGATTTTCTCCATTATACCAAACCCCGGAAGGCCGGTCAACCCAGTTTTGTCCCGACGGCTGCCGCAATCACCGCTGCCATGGCCTTCTGATAATCGGGGGAAGCAAGCTTCGCCTCCTCCTCTGCATTGGAAAGAAAGCCGCATTCCACCAAAATGGCGCATTTCTGACTCTTTTCCATGAGATAGATTCCCTTTGCGGCCTTTGCCTTTCGGCGGCTTCCGGGATTCAGCGTGGAAACCAGGGCGGACTGGACCGTCTCCGCCAGCTCCCGGCTGCCCTCTGCCGTGCCATAGAACACCTGTGCGCCGCTGTATTGAGCCTGAGAGAAGTAATTCTGGTGGATGCTCAGAAGAACGCCGCCGGAGGTCTCATTGACGATGCGCACCCGGTTTTTCAGATCGTCCACCTTTTTCTGGGCAATGGTCTCCCCTTTTCGGTAAATGGCCGTATCCGTTCGGCGGATCATCTCCGTCCGAAAGCCAAGAAAATGCAGCATATCCTCCAGGCGCAGGGCAATTTCCAGATTGTACCCGCTTTCCAGCCGCCCCGTGCAGGAGGTTGCGCCCCCATCCTCGCCGCCATGGCCCGCATCGATTATAACCGTATGGGGGCGTTTTACAGGCAACCGGTCAGAAATGGCGGAAACCGCCCGGGCACCACCGTAGATTCCCACAGCGGCAAGCCCTGCAATCAGAACGAAACATATGGCCCATAGCCGAAGCCTTCGGAACATCCGCACCACCTCTGAATACCTTACGGCATTCCCGCGCTGCCTATGCACAGTCGGGCGAATCCTGCATAGTATGACCCGGAATCAGTTTTCCAAATTGAATTCGAGGAGGAATCCCATTGAATGCCAAGAAACCCGCAGGAAACTATGGGGAGGGTCGCCTGCCCGCCATGGCGCCCCTGGCCAATCCCTATGTGCCCTTCCAGATCGAAGGTCCTGTCCGCTATGAGCCGAGAAAAGCTATGGTCCGGGGGACTCTGTATCCCGGGTTGGATCTGCCCTTTATGGGCATGGTCAACCAGAATAATCTGCCGGTAACGCCCCTGTCTGAGGTGCAGGTCCTCGCCTTTGCCGTCCAGGAGCTGGCGCTGTATCTGGACACCCATCCGGAGGACACGGAGGCGCTGGAGCTCTATCGGCAGTACCAGCAGCTCTATCAGAAGGTCTCCCAGGCCTATGAGCGGGAGAAACGTCCGCTAAACCACGCCGCGCCCGGACGAGGGGATACTTATGCCTGGCTGGACGATCCCTGGCCTTGGGAATATGCCGCAAATAAGGGGGAATAAGCCATGTTTCAGTATGAAAAGAAGCTCCAATATCCGGTAAGAATTCGCCGTCCCAATCCCCAGCTGGCAAAAATCATCATAACCCAGTACGGCGGCCCCGACGGCGAGCTGGGCGCCAGTCTGCGCTACCTCTCCCAGCGCTATTCCATGCCCTTTGAGGAGCTCAAGGGCCTATTGACGGATATTGGGACCGAAGCATCGAAACTGTTCCACTCCGATGTTTTCGCATCTGGAATTAGTTTCTTCATTGCGTAAGCCCACCGAAAAGGCAATAAATAAAGGTACACACTGATATGCTTGCTGTCTTCAATCACCATTTTATCGAGCAGCTGGGTATAGACCTCATCCTCCGCTTCTACGCCGGAGAGAATTTCATTGACTGCGTTTTTGATGGAAATCATCAGCTCTTCTTCCCGCCGAAGAAGCTCCTCCTGCTGGGACACACTGGTCAGGAGCGCCTGCTGGGCTTCGATGGCCGCGTCCTGTTTTTCCCGCTCCGTAAGGTATTTCTCTTTGGACATCTCCCCAGAAAGGTATAAATCCAGCAGCTTCTCCTTTTTCGCCTCGCAGCCCGCAATCAACCGTCGGGCAGCCTCGGTGTCAACGCCGGACATATCCTGCTGGATGACCAGCTGAATCACCTTCAAGAGATTGTCTGTAACCCTACCTTTGTCAAGCCGAAGCTGCCGCATAACCAGGCACATGATATGGATAGCATCCTCATTGCGAATGCCTGGGCCGGTACAGCCTACTTGGTTTCCGGCAGCATCAATATGGGGCCGTCCGTTCTGGCTGGCTTCGTAGCAGCGCCACCCTTTATAGCGGCTCCCGTCCTTTCTGGTTTTGTATCGAGCGACATAGCTGGAACCGCAGCATCCACATTTGATTTTCCCTGAAAAGGGATAACGGTTTGAGTGCTTGGATTTCCCTTTCATAGAATCGGATCGCTCATCCAGAATCCGATTGGCTTCATCGAACAGCTCTCTGGAAATGATAGGTTCGTGATGATCCTTGAGAATTACGAACTCCTCCTGCCCTTTGTTGTATTTCTTATCATGGGACAGATAATCAGGAGTATATGTTTTCTTTTGAACCAGATCACCGCAGTATTTTTCATTACGGAGCAGCCGTAGGATAACAGTATTAGACCATTCCTTGACCCGCACCGGGTAAATTCCGGCCTCCCGCAGCTCCCTGGCAATCACATGAGTGCCCTTCCCCTCCTGGACAAATTTCTGGAAAATCAACCGCACTACCTCTGCGCCATCCGGGTTGACGGTCATTTTTCCGTCGGTAACATCATAGCCAAGCATACTTCTCCCGAATACAACGCCCTGCTCCATCTGTCGCTTCTGGCCCCATTTGACCCGCTCAGAGGTCCTTCGGCTCTCTTCCTGGGCAATGGAGGACATGATGGCCAGCCGCAGCTCCGCATCACCGTCCAGGGTGTTGATGTTGTCATTCATAAAGATAACACCTACACCCAGCTTCTTAAGTTCACGAGTATAGGAGATGCTGTCCAGTGTATTTCGGGCGAAACGGGATATTTCCTTGGTCACAATCAAATCCAGCTCTCCATTCTTGGCGCAGGCAATCATCCGGTTAAAGGCTTTTCGCTTTTTTGTAGTAGTTCCGGACAGCCCTTCATCGGCAAACACCTCGAAAAGCTCCCATTCCTGGTGGCACTGGATGTACTGGCGGAAATAGCGCTGCTGGCTCTCAAAGGAATTGGCCTGATCCTCATTGTCCGTAGAAACACGGCAGTATGCGGCAACCCGCTTTTTCGTCTGCTGAAATCGGCGCTCCTGATTCATCAATTCATAGCGATCAATAGACATGAAATGCTCCTCCTTTTTTGAAATACTGCAATTTTACGGCAGCCTTTTCAAAAAGTCGAAGGTGCCAATCCTCTGTATGTAAAAGCACCGAGCCTAGGCCCGGTGCTTGCTGCGCTCCTTCGTATACTGCTTTTCAATCTCCGCTACACAGTGCTCCTTTTGCGCATGGGTCAGGAGATTTCGTTTTTCCAGGAAGTAAAGAATGGATTTCTGCAAGTGAAGCAGGAATTCCGAGTATTGCGGCTCCATCAAATCAGGAACTGGTTCTCCTACATAGACATACTCTTTCGGCTTCAACAGGGCAGACCTCCCCTGCCCTATTCTATTGCGGCACCTCAAAATTCATGCCTTGCTTAACGCCCCTTCCGCTTCGTAATTTCATATTCCACGCCCATCCGTTGACTGCAATAGGTACAAAGCTCTTTCTCGTTGCTGGCGGGGTTCACCCGTCTCAAAAAATAAGCGCCTGAGCCATAGAAATTATCGGCACAGGCGCTACAAAGACAGAGTGTCAGTTTTTCCGAGGTGACAGGAATCAGACCAACGCTGATAGCCAACGCATGGTTCAGCCCTCTGCATTCCGTTTCAGAAAGTTTCCCGATGTACTGTACCAGACGTTTCTTGTCGATGGTACGAATTTGTTCCAGCATCACCATAGACGGCTGGGCAAGCCCATTCTCAGAGCCTAAATGATAGTGGGTCGGGAGCTTTGCTTTCGTGCCGATTCTGGTGGAAATAGCCGCAACAATGGTTGTGGGGCTGTGCCGGTTGCCTACATCATTCTGGATGATGACCACCGGGCGATAGCCGTTCTGTTCAGAGCCAATGCCCGTCCCCAGGTCTGCATAATACAGTTCTCCACGAAGATATGTTCCGTTCATATGTTGATTGACCTCCTTAGTTTATAGGCTTTTCTGCCTATGTAGAAGCCAATTTGTCCTCGACACCCCGGCTCTTTGGGAAGTCGCCAAACGGCTGGCAGCGTACCAGCTCCACGGGATGTTCTGCGCCCTCACATGGTTCTCATGTGACCGCCCTCATTGCGTTCCTAGCTGTGACTGGACGGGAGTATCATTGTCCCCACTGCTTGTTATCGCCCTACCGGGAGCTGCCCGACAGTCTTAGAAACAGTTTCTCGCTCCGTGCCAGGAAAAGCGGAACAGGCCAAATAAAATTGCTGTGTCCTGATACTTTCTCCGGCACATCCCGGCGCAGTTTCTAAAGTGGCTTATGCTCATCGCAATAGCAATAGGAATGTGTTTGACGAATGGGTATTCTTTTTTCAAGCTGCAAATCCGCTCCTCAAACAGAGAAACAGGTGAAGGATTTAACCCCTTCACCTGTTTGCTCACTTATCGGCTAAAAGTGTAGTCTTGAATACTACTTTTTCAGAAAAAATCTTTGAGCTTTTTCAGTGCAATGTCTACGCTGAATTTGACGGCTCGTTTGGTGCAGCCTTCCATTTCCGAAATCTGTTCGAAGGTATACCCATCAAAGTAGTACAGCCACAGACGGCGGCGCTGAATCTCCGGTAGTGTCAAGATTGCCTTATGTAGCTTCTGATATAGGAGCTTTCTGTAAACCTGATCTTCCAGCGGTTCCGGGGCTGCTGCGGCTCTCTGGTTTAGAGTTCCTTCCGTTAAATCAGAATGCTCATAATGTCGGCTGACCACATTTAGGTGCGATATATCCTCCAATTCGTATTGATTAAACACGGTATAGAGTTTTTCATCGACCTGTTCTCTATAATAAACCCCTTGACCGTCTGAAAACGAGATGAAATAGCTTCCATCTTCTACAGAGAGCGCATAGGGGTTGTCTTTGTCCTTCTTTCTTTTCGGATGGGTCCCATCCATGTTGGTTTCCTCCAATCAATCTGAATTTTGAAGATTCAGGTTGATTGGAGGTGAGCGGCAATGAATTACCGCTGCATTTTTATAGAAATGTCCCCTGTTGGAACATATTTCCGGCTTTAGGGCGCAATAGGTCTGTCGTCTATACTGAAATACAATTTATGACATTGGCGACATCGAATGACCATAAACATACTCCTTTTGTACTTGGAATATATTTCCGTTTCGGATACATTTTGTTGTATTCAAAGGAAAGGTGTCGTATTGTAGAATATTCACGAGGTGAATTTGGAATGCCTGAGTATTCTCGTGCTCTGGGAGATGCGGTTAAGCGTGCCCGTATTCAACAGGGTCTTTCGAAAAAACAGCTTGCAGATATAATCGATGTCGATGTGCGTACAATCACAAACATCGAAAATTACGAAAGCAATACGACTTTGCACGTTTTATACCGTTTGCTGAACACGCTAAAGATTGATTCCCGTGTAGTGTTTAGCCCTGAAAAGAAACAGGAATCCCAGCTTCACTTCCAATTAAAGCAGCTCATTGAAGAATGCACGGAAGAAGAAGTCGCTGCTTTAATCCCAGTTTGCGAATCCGTCACCAGAGTGCTTCGCACTAAAAAAGGGTCAATGATAGAAGAATAAAATAAGAGCCTGCTTTCCCCACAAATAGGGTTAAGCAGGCTCTTGGCTTTTACAAGCGGCTCATTTTGCTTTCCAGCATCTTAAATTGTATAACATCTATCCGAATTTCGGTTTTGCACTTTGGGCAGTACAATGGGAATCGAACCAGAATAGTATCTTCATAGACTTTTGTCCGTGATTTCCCCCTGCAAATTGGGCACCGAATCCATCGTGAGCCCATTTGTCTGTCACTCACATAAACTCCTCCAACTACGCCCCAGCTCTGCGTATGGTCGTCCGGCCTTTACGGGGCAATTGTTTTAGCGGTTTGAATTATTCAAATAATGGAAACAGCGTCATTGGCTCTAGCCTATTTCCAGCAGAGAGGAACACTCTCCCGCTTTCATCCGGCTGAAACACTAAATTCATAACGGTTTCTCCTTCCTCATTTCTTCCCTCCGTTACCCATCCAGAGAAGTGTTTTTCCTCCGGAGCTGTCACAACAGGACACATCAATTGGGTAATGGAGGTATCATAAAAGTCAGTTTGCAGGACAGTATCCCCATTTTTGAAGGTAGAACCTATTGGTACATTTTTCCAGAGAATTTTGCAAAACTAATACTCACTAGGATAAATGATTGATTTTTTCATAAGTTTTAGCAAAAACGCAACAGCTGTAAATCAGTATGAATATAGGAACTACACCCAGTGCAATCCACGAGAACGTATTTACTGTCTCCGAAATAATTATTGAAACAAACATGCAGATTAATTCTGTTATGGCAATCCGGACTTGTAACATTTGTTCTATCTTCTTTACAGACATTCCATTTGTAAGAAGTATTTCCCACTCTGCTTTGGAACTGAACCTTTCCTGAAGCAAGTTTTCCCGTGTCAGGATTGCAGAGCAAGCGACAAGTACCGCACCTACCAAAAAATTCTGCCAGGTCTGCTGTTCCAACAGGTTCCATGCAAGGCTGGTGTCTGTATTTGCGCCTACTGAAAAATTATGCTTCCGCAGCTTCGCACTCACCTCTTCTACAGCGCCTTTGTTTGTCAGCAGGAAAGCAACATTTGTTCCCGTAAACTGCGCTCCAAACAGTTTGTGGGCCACTTCATAGCTCATGTAGATATGGGGTATTTCTGAATCATCCTGATAAATCCCGCAAACCTGCGCTTTTGTCTCCACATCTCCGCTTTTCAGCAGAAGTTCTTCCTGAACCGCAATTCCAGGTTCGTCGTCCTTCTCTGCAAATAGCCTAGTTGCGGCCTCATTCAGTACAAGATACGGCATGTTTGTATGATCTGTGAAGATGGTTCCGTCAGTCAGATGCACATCCGGATAGGATGCGTACACCGCATCAATTTGATTGCTTGCGTCTTTTTCTCCATAAGTCAGTTGACAATTGATTTGCAAAATTGGGCTGACTCGCTCTACACCAGAAATTTGTGAAAGCGTATTCAAATCAATTGTTGTACCGTCCGTAGAGCCGATCAGCTCAAATGGGGTGTGCTTTTCCGTATATAGCTGCTGGGCCGTCTGAGAGCCGGGGAACAACATGTAGAGGCCAAGGCACAGCATGATGATGGCCGTCCAACCGCAGCGGGGGATGGTCTTTGCCGCAATTTTACAGATATGCCCCGCCATGATTCTTCTGGCGTTTCTTGACAAGGATAATTCCGATGACTGCCGCAAGGATCACACCTCCTAAAATCAGCACGGAAACCCACCACTGGCTTGCTGCCTTTTGCTTTTCTTCTTCCGTGTTATCCGTTTGCTGTAGCTGGACAATCGGGCGGTTTACTGTTGTTTCAAAGGTGGTTTCCTGTTGGAATGCCTCTCCGTTCTCGTTTTCATATATCAAAGTAACTGTACCAACTGTATTACCGTACTGGTTGCCGTTTTCGTTTCCCTTGCTGGCATTCAGAGCAATAATGTACAGTTCAATTTTCGTTGTTGCTGAGGTTCCCGCCCCCATGGTGCCGATATATCCCGTATTGGAGGGCGCAAAGCCGAAGCCGGAAACCACACAGCGGACGTTGTGCATCGGGTCCCTGCCCATATTCATCACCTGGAAGGTTACAGGGATGGTTTCGCCTACAGTTACGCTGTCCGCAAAACGGGGCATTACCAATTCCATGTTGGCGGGCTGCTGAATTTCCACCAGCGTTGTACCGGAGGAGGATAGGTTCAAGGTCTTGCTGCTGTCATAATTAAAAGTGAAGTTCAATGGATATTTACCTGCCGGGAGAGAAGAATCCGTTCCGAAGCGAATGGTCAGCTCCGCTTCTCCACCAGCGGGGATTTTATCGATCTGGAAAACATTGCTGTCCTCCAGCAGATTGATATGCAGGTTTCCGGTGTCTACCTTTACCAGCATATTCCGAACAAATTTCGTTGTCAGGGAGTTTTTAAGTGTGACCGTCAGGGTGAATTCTTCTCCCGCCATCGCCTTTTCCGGCTCTACCCTGCTGCCGGATATATATATGACCGGTTCGGCGGTTGCGACCTCCGGAGCTGTCTGCCTGGCTTCTGTGGATCGGCCATCCGTAATAGTCACATAGATGGTATAAATGCAGTCAATTGGATTGTTCTCCGCATCATAACCAGAAATGTTGACCGTTACGGGATAAACACCGTTGTACCGCTTTTCCGAAAGAGTAACATCAAATTGCACCAAGAATACATCTTGGGGTTCCTCTGTATCCTTAGGAACAACGGATTCCAGTGTAAATATCTTCTCGTAGTTGGCGATTTCAAAGGGAGCGGATGCGCTGGCTCCCAGGCCCAGAGATGCCTTGATCTCGTCCCTATAGAGGCTTCTGTTGGTGCGCAGAGGCAATACCAAATGCATGGTGTTCCCGCTGGTTCTGGGTATGTAGCCATCCTCATAGGCCCGGTCCATGCCGTGGTAGACATGCTCGGTGTCAATTTCTACCGCAGTTGGGATTTTGGACGGTGTGGTTGGCTGTGTTGGCTGTGTCGGCTGGGTAGGCTGTGTCGGCTGGGTAGGCTCTGTTGGCTGAGTAGGCTCCGTGGGCTGAGACGGTTCAGTAGGGTCAGAGGGCTGCGTCGGGGAGGTAGGAGTTGTAGCGGGCTCTGTCGGGTCTGTTTCGGTTGGTGTCGTCGGTTCCGTCGTGGGCGCGGTTGACTCTGTAGGCTGTGTCGTAGGTGCGGGATCGGACGGCTCCATTGAAGTGTCCTCTTCTTCCTGGTCAGGTGTGCTTTCCTCTTGTGCGGCAACAGTTTCCTCGGTGGCCGTGGTATCGGCGGTATCCTCCGCCAAAGCGGAAAGCGGCAATGTCAGTACCAGTATCACGGCCAGCATTCCCGCAAAAATCTTCTGAATCATTTCTTCTTTTCCTCCATCCTTACACACGCAGTTCTCGTGTCCACTGTACTTGCTTCGGGGCTGGGGCACCGCTGAGATAAACCAACACACTGCCCTCCGGGCGGAGCTTCCGCAGAGTTCGCCATAATGTATCTGTATCCAGGTCCGGTAAATCATCCAGGAAGCCGTGGAACACCAGCATTTTGGGTTTACATATCACAGCCCGCAGAATCGCCGCATGGGCCTGCTTGCGGGCCGAGCATTTTCCCGGCGTATTGTAAAGGTCGTAAGGTGGCAGAAGCTCCGAGGTCAAGCTTCTTACCGCCCTTAGAATTTCCGCATTCTCAATACCAGCCAAGCGCACTGGAAACACGATTTGGTCGATCATCCGCAGCTCTTGAATCCAACCCAAGCCTTGCGGGATCGCGCCAATATTTTCCCGCCGGAAGGCAGCCCCCTGGTCCGGTGTCAATGTGTACGGGTCAACACCATTGATAAGGATTGTTCCCGCGTCCGGCTCCCGCAGGCCGCAAAGAACTTCAAAGAACTGTTCGCTCCGCTTTGGGGAGCTGTTTATGAAAATGGTGTCCCCGGCATCGGCTTCAAATGTCAGCATCCGTTCCAGGTTGCCCGCACTTCTCAAGTCCGGGATAAAGCTTGCCTCTATCAAATGTCCCATTACCGCACCACCGTCAGAACGCCAGCGTCCATTTCGCAGACCGTATCGCAGAGTTCATCAATATCCACTTGATTGTGGCTTGCCAGGATCACGGTTTTCCCCTCTTCTCGAAGACCCTTAATGACGTTTCGGATATGTACCACACCGTGCTTGTCCAGGCCGTTAAGGGGTTCGTCCAGGATCAGCAGACTAGGGTCCTCCATCAACGCCTGAGCAAAGCCCAAACGCTGCCGCATTCCCAGAGAGTATTTTCCCACTGGCTTCTTCATATCCGGGTCCAGCCCTACCTGTTCCAGGACGGCCCGGATGGTCAAGGCATTGGCCTTTTTTTGCAGCGAGGCCAAAATCTTTAGATTCTGGGTTCCAGATAGGTGAGGCAGGAATCCCGGTGTTTCGATGATGATGCCAATATCCTCCGGGAAATCCGTTTCCTTCCCCACCTGTTTGTGGTTGACATAGATCACACCGCTGTCCGGCTTCAAAAAGCCGCAGATACACTTCATCAGAACAGTTTTGCCGGAACCATTGTTGCCCACAATTCCGTGAATTTTCCCCTTTTCAAAGGTGTGGGAAACACTTTTCAGAACGTGTTCTTCCCCAAAGTATTTATTGACATCACATACTTCAATCACGTTTTCCATAGCTCACCCCTCCGTTCCTGTGAAGCTGAAATTGTACCGCTTGGCCGCCCGGATAGAGGCAAAATACAAGATCACGGACAAGCCAATAAAAATACAATAGGACTGCCACAGCCGGGGCAGCTTGTCATAGCCGAAATTGTGCATATGGTATGTGGCTTGGTTCAGTGGAGACAGCCAGCCGATAATGACATTGGCAATGTAGTAGGCTTCATCCGGCAGCTTTAGAATAAGCTGAATGGTATCCGGCTGCATGAGAATTCCGTACAGACTGAACACTAGTACACTAACAACCCCTGCGACTTGACCGAACCGCAAGTTGCAGGCCAGCATCAGCAGCACCATAACAGAGGTATAGCCCAGCATGAGGCAGAAAATGGAAATCATGCTCTGATAGGGCCAGCTCATTTCCAGCGTTTTGACCAACGCCGGAATTGCTACACGCTCACCAGCATTGGTATAGCCGAGGATTGCCGCTGTGGGGCTCCACATATTGGCAGCGAAGGATTGCTGAATGGAGAGTATTACGGTGCTTGCTAGCATAAAGGTCAGGTAAATCGTGGTAGCTGCCAAAATGTACACAACTTGTCCTGTGATCCAAGTTCTCCGGTCCGTCCGGACCAGGTAAAAGGGGATTCCGGAGGACAGGAAAGGCATGTCCGCAAAGAGCAGTACCAGCAGCACAGAGGATAGAAGGATAGAATTGCTGTCACCGAAGCTCCAGATAAAGGATTCTACCATCTGCATCGTTGTGTTATGGTCGATGGCAAAACGGACGGCTTTGTCTGTCAGGAGGAAGCTCGTGATGAATGTGAGGGTGAATGTAACAATAATCCGTGGGTTTCCCCACCATAGCCGGAAATTGTATCCAGCAATGGTGCGTATTTGTTTTATTTTTTTTAAAGCTCCCATAGTTTTTTCCCAGCTCGGATCACAAAGAAGAGTCCGCTGATTGACGTTAGTTCCAATAGAAACACCGCTGCTCCCCATACGCCAAAAGGCCAGATATCTGCTTTTGTCCAATTTAGAGGGTGAAGCAATGATACATTTGGAAAATAACGCTCACAGAGGATGATCAGCAGATAGTAGATGATGAAAGGCGAAGCATATGCGATGTATTTGCTCTCCATGAAAGAGCTCATTGTCATTCCAACAACAGACCACATACCACCAACCAGAAAAAAAAGTAAGAAATTCGATAAAAATTGTATAGCAACTCCACTATTGGGTGCCAATTTTTCCATTGGAGAGAAAATCAAAGATGCGATTCCCCACGCTACTATGCCCCCTCCCCAAAATATTGATCCTCCACACGCAAAGGAATTTGCTATTTTCTTCAATAAATAGCCTTTTCGATCTGTGCGGATTATGTAAAACCTAATAAATTTACTTTTCACATCATCAATATATTTTCCTGAAAAAGGTATAACCGCTAATATCGGCACAAATGAGTTTGTCACCTTTGTCTGCAAAGCAGATATCATAAACTCGTTTGCATATCCTGCCGGTAGATTGATTCCACCTCTCAGAATAACAATCACCTCGTTTATCATGCTTGAATAGAGGATAATTATAAATCCTGTTGCGGATATGAGCCAGTTCCACGGCACTTCCATTTGAATAAACCGACCTCCTCTTCTTCTGCCTTCGACTGCAGTATATATAGATTGATCCTGTGTGATTGAGTTAGTATCCCTATGTATTCTTTGATACTAGTTATCTGATTTATGCTGCTTTATACAATTCCTATTGATTTGTGGCGTTTATAACAGTTCCATCCACAGCATTCAAGGTCAAAAATGTATATCCGTTTCTGTCTGTATCTAAATCATATATTGTTCCGGATTCGATATTTTCAAATTGGACGCTTCCCTGGAATGAAACGGCAGGTACATAATAATAACTGTCATCCGAATTGGCTACTTTTACACGTGTCAGTCCGAAGTTCATTTTATCTATTTCAATATTGCATCTAACATTTTCACTGTTACCATCAAGTAATTGCATATAATCATATTGGTACATATCACTCAGCGAAAGTTGTTTCCGTGCGAGTTGAAGCAGTTCGTTTATTGGGATCATCTTTGCACTTTCGTTGACTGTTTGTTTAACATCAACAGGGGAATACAAGTCAAATGTAATCAATCTTCCCGTTGCGCCAAAAGAAAACATGGCATCTGTAATATAATAATTCGATGCATAGTTATCTTTGCTTTTTAAGTTCATTATCTGGTCTCTGCGTATTGCTGCTATTCCACCAAACGAAGGAACGGCATTTACATGAATGAGGTATTCATTTCCAGACTGTTCCACATAGACTTCATCAATTAGCCAATTACCGATTTGCATTGCCTCCAACATCTTTTGGGCACGTTGCTTGATATTCGCAACTTGCGCTTCCGTCGGCCTACCCTCCCCACATAATCTGGACATAAAGATTTGATGGTCTATTCCGTTTGGACTCATTCCGTCATACGGGTAAACATATATATTATTTAACTTAAAATCTGAACGGTTCCTTGTAACAACATCGTATAAAAAAGGCACCTCGTCATCTTTCAATGATAATCTTATTTCGTCATTATCTTTTGATGTGTCCATTTTTTTTGCAGTTTCAAAATTCTCAAGGTAAAAAGTTTCCTTTGTAAATTCCCACTTTGCCAGCTTATGTGGATTTTCATTTGGTGCTGTTTCCATCAAAAGCGTATATTCCTTAACAAAATTATCTACGGATTTACTTCCTGCGAAGGGCATCCACCTAGCTAGCTTCTCTTGGATATCCGATTTTGAATATAGTGGCGAAAAACGCGGTTCTGCCTCATAAAATATTGCATTTGGAAACAATACTGAAGCGACTCTTTGCGCATCATCCGTTGTGAAATAATGCGGCACAACCTCAACAATAGGCATCTGAGATTCTCCGGTCTCCACATCTATATTAAATGTAAAGATGACCGTCCCGTCCGTACTTTCAAACCTATTATTATACTGTATATGTGTATCATTTCCTTCTCCCATTTGGGTAACATCGGTTTCCGTTGTTGCCTCATATGAATAAATATCACCCTGCGTATTACCTTTATTGACTACAACTTCTCTGTCCGGTTTTTCTTGGCATCCATACAGAAATAGTGTAGCGGCCAATAAAGCTATCAATCTTGTTACTAATCTCACCATTTTCATTCCTTTCATAAATTAAGTTATGCTACAACACACAGGCCAATACATTTTGGCCTGTGTGTCAGTAAAAATCAACCTAATGTTGTAACCAAACCACCTACTGTATTATCACTACTGAAATACTTCAATTGCTTGGTTTTATAATCATACCTTGCAACCTTTTTATTGTAGGCCCACCAATCTTCGTACGAGTCTGGATATACCTCTGACATCATGTACGCAATAGCATACCATGTTTGGCTCCCAACTTTGCCAGGCTCACCGCTGCTACTCGTATCAATATACGGCAGACCATCGCTTGAGTTACATTCATCCTGGAAAATCCGAACAGCATTTTTTGTTCCATTTCCAAACATTCCGTCAATGCCACCACTAGAGACAATATAGCTCTTTGTATCAGGGTTGACATAAAGGAACCTTTGAATCAAATAGGTATATCCATAATGATAATACCCAACACGCTGCTCTGGAAAATTATTCTGAATATAGCTATTCCACGAGGGATCCAATGCTGAAGCTGGGATTGCCATCATAGACACAACAGTAATCACAGCCACAAGCAGCGCAATCATCTTCTTTGTACGTTTCATAAAAACCTCCATTCTTTAATCTATAAGTTCTTATCATCAACCGTTTCCCCTCGTCACTGATGATTTGTAACGAGCACTCGCAAAAATTAAGCGTGCACTTTCTTAATTTCCGGGGAATTGATGAACTGCTGTTGCAGTTTCACCCTTAGTGCAATTCAATCACATTCTTGAAGCAAATCGTTAGGAACGTTTGGCTGATACGACAAGAAACAGCATGTGTTAGAAACGCTGTTAATCGCCAGCATCAACGCAAAACTTGCGGCACAGCTCATGATTCTCCAAATCAAATTTCTTGTTTTTGCTTTCATAGTAAATACCTCTTTCTTATATTTTATTCAGCCATTCGACTGAATAATTGTACTATTTTCTCGTTAAAACAACAGCTAATATCGAAATGTTGGCTGCAAAAACGCCCATAAAATACATCATAACATAGATACTGGTATTCACTTTCATCAGCATAAAAATCACTGACACACCGACGGCACACCAAGAAACTGCGATACACCTTTTTCGATTTTCACGACGTGATTGTTTTGATAGTGGTTTGTTTTGTGCCTCTATTGGTGCAAAGAAATACATTACTACCATTGAAACAACTGCCAATATAAGGTGAACATTTGGAATTAGGGCAACCGCTCTGCTAGAATACAGCGAAAAAAGAAAAACTGTAGAAAAAGTGACGATACACATAAAATGCGTCTTTGCGTGATACCCACCTCCAGTTACCCGTAGCGGAATAAATCCAATTAAATACGGAATCCAGGCATATTTAATCCCGCATAACGCTGATAGCAGAATTAAACAAAGAATACCAACAAAACTTGAAATCAGCAACTCGAACCCATATATGTATGCTTTTTCACGCTCTGCGGGAATAATCTGATTCTCACACAGTCTACCACAAATCCACGTTGCAGCTTTATAGATACGATCATCTCCTATCCGCCTGTCTTTGGCTATAGTATATATGTACTATCCTTTCCATTCAAGATATCTGGCATGAGTGGCAAGCCCAAAGGCACAACTGGAAATAATTCTCCATTATTCTACATTTATACCGTTATTTTTTACCTGTACTATTACGTTAAGAAAGCAATTTATTTGGAGTATAATGCGGATATACAGTATAGTGCTACCGCAATGTTTTTAGCTGCAGAACCGGAAAGCCGGAGGGCAGCTTCTGTACCCTCCAGACTCATCCTAACGATTTGTTCTGCTGCATCGCCTGAATTGGTCATGCTCGTTTCGTTCCTTTCCTTGTGTTTTTCGGGCTTCCTGAATGCGTCCCGGCAGGACACCGGAACGCAGAGCAATGTCACTACATAGTTTCACCTCCCGTCGCAATTGGCAAAGCTCTTTGGAAAGTGCGGTGATGGCGGCGCTGGTCTCGACAGAAGCCGCTTCATCCGATTTCACAGCCACAGTCCGCAGCTTGCGATAGAGCTGCTTTCGCTGAAAAGTCACCGATTCTATCCGGCTTTCCAGTTCGCTTTGATATGAAGAAAGCTGCTGAGCAGTATCGATACGATTTGCCGCCAGCAGCCTTGCCTCCTGTATGACGGCATCCAGCTTGATAAGATCCTCCCGAAGAAGAAAGTGGAGCCGTTTTTGATTCTGCTGTTTCTCCCGGGGAAATACGCCCAGCAGATAGCAGTAGTGAAAATACAATGCCCGGAAGCCAGTCACCTTTTTGCAAGACTGCCAATTTCCGGACAGGCGATAACGTGTTGGCTTTGAAACAGATTCCGGTAGAGGACGGACAGCTCTGGTCTGGTCCAGAATCCGCCTGCGGATACCATCCAGGGTGTATTCCTCCCCAAAATTCCGGGAAAGGCGGACAAAACGTTCCTTTCCCGGCGGACGGACAGAAATATCCTTGCCCATCTTTATTTCGTAGCCCTTGCGGTGGAGTGTGTCAAAAAACTGCCGTTCCGTCATTGACTGCTGGATTGCGCCGTCAATATCAGAGCGCACAAGCCCTCTCCAGGTTGGCCGCTGCTCCTGCTCGGCCCTCCACTCCCCGTAGTGCTTGCCCTTTCCGGGTTGGGGATTCTCAATGACGGAAAGGCCGTATTCCCGGCAGAGGGCATCCGATGTAGCTTGGAGTTCACGGTAATCTTTTGCGGAACGGAAATATTTTTTGCCGTCTACGAAAGAGACTGTGTTCAGCACAAAATGATTGTGCAGATGGTTTGCTTTGTCCAAATGGGTGGCGATTACCACCTGATACCTGTTACCCCATAGCCGCTGCGCAAGCTCCACGCCAATCTTGTGGGCAATCTCCGGGGTAGCTTCCTCAGGAGCGAAGGACTGATACCCGTGATAGGCTATGGTGCCATCTTCCTTGCCAAAGCGTTTTTTGACTGCCAGCATCTCGGCACGAGCGGTAGCGGGATGGCAGTTTACTCCGGATACAAAGCGTTCCAGAATGTCTGCATCTTCCCGGTACTGTTCTGTTTTTCGGCTGTTTACGGCATAAGCAATTACATCGTCCAGACCTTGGCTGCATTCCGGAGACTGTACTTCGTTTCTGAAGAACCCCGGATTGGTGGTTTTGTCTGGGTTCTCGACATAGATTACCACCTTGCCCAGCCAGCCATTGACACGCCAAATGGATGTGACCGCCATTACGATTACTCCATAGGGCGGGGGCACACCACGGCTTCGGTAATCTGCTTCACCGCCGCCCGGAATTGAGAAACGGCTGCATCGTACCGCTGAACATCAATGACATTCAGTGTGTGGGCCTTCTGCGCAATTTGGTTTAGATTACTGCCAATGCGGTAGAGCTGTTGGGTCATGGCATAGTAATCGGGTGGAGGGGCATCCTGCGGAACAACACCATTGATAAGGTGGCGAAGGTACACCTCCTGAGATAGACGGGAACGGCGAACAGCTTTTAGAAATGCCTGATGTTCCTTGTTGTCCAACCGAACTTGGACTCGGTTGTTTCTCTTTCTGACTTCACTTCTGCTCATAGAATCGTCCTTTCTTTAACTAAGGGTTACAGGGATTATCCCTGTCAAGCTGTCTTTGGGTGACCAAAGACGATGCTTGCTGGTATTGTGCAGTTCTGTTCTTCCTGCGGGCGAACATTGCCGCCTGAAAAGAAACCGTCAGCGTTCCGGCACCTTCCCGCTCCTGTGGGTGATGGGAATGCCCAGCTTCATGCAGAGATAGTCATTGTAGTCATTGCCATAGGGCGGCGGCTGAACGGATACTTCATACCGCCCGGACAGCATAGAAACCAACGCCTTTGCCGCCCGTCCGCCAGTAGCATCATTGTCCAGCTGGAGGACGATGGAATGAATTTCTGGATTCTCCGACAGATACCGTTTCAGAGCCAGCGGCATGGAGCTTTCTTGCAATTCCACCTTTGGCCTATAAACGCCGGCCAGGGAAACCAGATGCTCCCGGTTCCAGTTGCCGCCATTCTGTTTGACCAGGGTGGCATAGGAAAGCAGATCAATGGCACTTTCAAAAAGATGGACGGTGCCGCTCCCCGGTGTAGAGATGCTGAAAGAGTACCGTTTGTCGCTGCCACTGGCTTCTCCCACAAAGTCTGTCCCTACGCCTCTCAGGTTTGCGTACCTGGGCTTGCTGTACCGATCCAGTCCCACGAAAACCGCATTGTGGTGGGGAAAACTTTCATACAGCCGCCCGGTGCGAATGCAGAAATCAATGAGTTCCGCATCAATGCCACGGCTGCGCAGGTAGGCATAAACCCGGCTTGTATCACGGCTGGCCCTTGGCAGCAACAGCACCTTTGGTTTTATCAGTTTCGGTGGTGCCTGCCGGGGCAGATAGGCCACCTGCCCGGTGATCCGCTCCACGGCTTCCGTAAAGGGTAGCTCTCTGACCTTGATAAGATAATCCAGCGCATTGTAGCCGCCAAAACCACGGGAAAACCAGTACCATTTCCCATTGGAGATTTTGAGGGAATCATGCTCCCGTGTGCAATAATGCTCGCCGCTGATGTGAACCAGTTCGTCGGGTTCGCAGGCTTTCAGGTAGGTCAAAAGATCCACCTGGCGGGCTTTTTCAACAGTTTCTGGTGGAATGAATGACATATTGCTTCACCTCGCATCCTTCCGGGTAATATAATAGCCCATACCAATTCATTGGTACAGGCTTTCACAGCGTCCTGGATATTTTCCATGTGATAGTTAGCCTCATAACTGCCACAATTTTTGAATATATCGGCTGGTAAGGATAAGGCATTTGGGATGGGTTTGTATTTCAAGGAGAAAATCCATTGTATTATATTAACAACAATATATCCTCATGGCGGGTGTACTCATAATTGGCATCTGTAATAAGCGCCGTTCCTTAAAATAGACTTGCTGCAATTCATTTTCCGATAGAGTATTTCGTATGACAACAAAGTTCATCAAATAACCCTATTATCACATAATTAACTACCTTTTCAAACAATTCAAACTATGTTGCCGGATTTTACTGCATATTCCACAGGATTCTTGATTTTAACAATGAGTAATAAAATTCAATTGCAAAGCAACGCATTTCCTGATATACTAGAGTAGTCGAATAGTTTGATATATTGATGCGTTAGTCCGCCATATTAACCAAATATGGAAGTAAGTTTTATCATATGATCGAAATAGTTCCAATTAATATAGACAGAAGGGAGCACGTTATGGCTGGTGAACTGATATCGCTAGATGGCGCAGGAGAAGTAGTAGTAAAACTTTTGGATATGCTTGAAAGAGCTACTGTTTGGCTTGCCTCTCCGCATGGGGGAAGAAAAGATTTTGCTGAAGGTCTTGCGACTTATAAGAAGGCCATAGAAGATGATCCGAGGCTAACAGGATTAGAAAAGGGCGCAAAAATTGCCCGTGCAAGACAGGATTTCAGGGAATATATCAACAAAGGAAAAATTATCAAATATGCTGCAGATGAGTTGAGAGAGGACGCCCCCATGAACGTCTCCGACGACTGGCTGGTTTACTTTTTTGAGTATGCAAAGCATATCTCGGATGATGCGATTCAGAAAATGTGGGGCAGGATATTGGCGGAAAGATTAAATGGTGACACTAGTGTTCATAGGCATCTAATCCATATAATGTCTTTGATGGATTATGAAACCGCAGATGCTTTTACAAAGTTATGCAAAATAACTGTTCATTTTCCCAAAACAGTAATTGCAGGATTTACAAATCGTGCCATACCGCAGTATTACCCAATCGTGCTTAATCGAAAAGCGCACGGAGTACTCTTATTGAGTCCTCAAACCGAAGAAGTTGCAACAGAATATATTGCCTGTGTGCCGAGTCCTGAAATAATATCTGTATTACAAGAAGTCGGACTTATCGAGTATTCCGAGCAGGACGCAAAACCATACTTATATCCGTATAGTGCTGGACTGGTTAATAAGGATTACTCTGGTCCAGGGAATAAATATCAATGTACCCGAATTGGCGAGTTTATTATCGAGTATCATGGCGATAGCTATGCTATTCGGCCCAAAAACAATTGGGCCGAATGGATGGGAAAAACAGTTCCAGAGAATATTCTAAGAGAGGGCGAAATCACATTCCCAGAAAACATTCAAGTTGGAATTATTAAGTTCACAACTGTTGGTGAAAAATTGTATACATTGATTGATCAAGAGCCTATACCCAATTTTGTTAGCATTTTGGATTTTTATTTTTCGTCGCAAAATTTCACAATACAAAAAATAAACGATCAGAAATGCTGATTTATTCTAGATCGTCCTTATCGTTCGAGATTCCGCAATTCGTTCCTGCTTAAATATTTTTTCCTCCGGCACATCATCTAGCATTTCGTTATCCACCTGCTCTATATTCAGCAGTATATTCAGTGTATTCAACCGTTCTGATTTTTCCGCCAGCTCCTGCTCCTTCGCAAACGGTGTTTCCAGCTCAACCTTAGCGTTTTCCAGCTGGTTTCGTGTGTCCTGCAGTGCCTCCCGGTATGCTTCCAGCTCCTTTGCCAGTCCGTCCACCAAATTATCCAACCGAGTGATATTTCCGAACACATCCGCACCCAAGCTGGTAGTGTGGGACAGCACACTTTTCATCGTCAACTTGTAGTCCGCATGAACTGCATCATAAAGAAGTGTCATAGAAAAACCCCGGTATTGTCCCAGCGGGATGAAATCCGACTCCCCCAGACCGGTGCAGGCTGCAAGAATGGCTTTGCCTGCAGTTTCCTTTTCAGAATGATAGGTGCCCTGAATTTCCATGCCGGCAAACCCCTCTGCTGGTTTAGGATTCGCCTGAGCGATAGACACATCCTTTTCAAAGCCCGCTATGATCTCCGTCAGCTCGGCAATTTTCGCTGGGTACTTCCGCAGCACCAGATTTTCCAAGGCGAACCGCTGATTCAGGTGGTTCGCCTTCAACACATTCAGTTTGGCCACCTCCACATCCAGATTGCACTTTTCAATAATCAACGGATTTCCGGTGGCAAGGGCTTTGATTTCTGAATAGCTCAGTGCGGTTTCATCCACATCATCCGCAATACGGGCGGGGGCTTTGCTGGTCATAATCTGGGCGATGAACTTTTGCTTATTCTCCACCAGCTGATAAAGATAGGCATCGAAGGTGTTTTCCGTGACATAGCGATAAATTTCCACCTCCGGATTCTGGTTGCCCTGACGGACGATTCTGCCTAGACGCTGGGCAAGATCACTGGGACGCCAAGGGCAGTCGGCATCATGCAGGGCAATCAGCCGATCCTGACAGTTTGTACCGGCACCCATTTTTGCCGTGCTTCCAATCAGAATACGAACCTGGCCGGAGCGGACTTTTGCGAATAGCTCCTTTTTGCGCACCTCCGTATTGGCCTCATGGATATAGGCGATTTCTTCCTGTGGAATGCCTTTTGCCACCAGTTTTCCTTTCAGGTCGTCATAGAAATTAAAGGAACCGTCACCCTTGGGTGTAGACAGGTCGCAAAAGACCAATTGTGTGCTGCGCTGCGCCTGGGTTTGCTCCCAGATGGAATAGACATTTCTGGCACAAATAGAGGCTTTGCTGGTGTCACTGTCCGGTGCCAGAGGATTGATCAGACGCATATCCAGAGCCAATTTTCTGCCGTCGTTGGTGATTTTCAGCATATTATCAACGCTTGGGTCCACATCACCGGCACGAATTTTCTCGGCCCGGTCTGCCAACGACTTAACCATATCCGCCTGCATGGGGCTTGGCTTGATAACCTCTGTATGGAAGTTGGCCTTGGGAACCGGGAGTTGCAGCATATCCGCCGTCTGAATATCCGCAACCATCTTGAATGTGGACATCAACTCCGGGAGATTGTAGAATTTCGCAAACCGGGTCTTGCTCCGATACCCGCTACCCTCCGGGGACAGCTCGATGGCGGTAACGGTTTCTCCATAGTTTGCCGCCCAATCATCAAAATTGATCAGGCCCATTTCTTCCAGAGTGCCATATTGCAGATACCGCTGGATGGTATAAAGCTCCACCATACTGTTGGAAATGGGGGTTCCCGTTGCAAATACCACTCCACGGCCTCCGGTTATTTCATCCAGATATTGGCACTTCATAAACAGATCCGAAGACTTCTGGGCCTCTGTCTGAGCAATGCCTCCCACATTCCGCATTTTGGTTGCCAGGAACAAATTCTTGAAATAATGGCTCTCGTCCACAAAAATACGGTCAACGCCAAGCTGCTCAAAGGTCACCACATCGTCCTTGCGGCTCTGGTCATTGAGCTTTGCCAACCGGTTTTCCAGAGATTTCCGGGTGCGCTCCATCTGCTTGATGGAATAGTTTTCCGCATGATTCCGCTTTGCCTCCCGGATGCTGTCCAGAATGCCGTTAATCTGCCGCTTCAGAATAGCCTCCTGACGTTCCCTGGACATAGGAATCTTTTCAAACTGGGAATGCCCAATAATGATGGCATCATAATCGCCGGTGGCAATCCGGGCGCAGAACTTCTTTCGGTTTTTGGTTTCAAAGTCCTTCTTGGTTGCCACCAGAATATTGGCAGAGGGATACAGTTGGAGCCATTCAGAGGCCCACTGCTCTGTGATATGGTTTGGCACGACAATCAGCGACTTTGTGCATAGGCCCAAACGCTTACTCTCCATAGCCGCCGCAACAACTTCGAAGGTCTTCCCTGCCCCCACTTCGTGTGCCAAAAGGGTGTTTCCACCATACATGATGTGGGCAATGGCATTAACCTGGTGCTTCCGCAGGGTAATTTCCGGATTCATTCCTGAGAATCGAATATGCTGTCCATCGTATTCCCGTGGTCGGATGGCGTTAAATGTTTCGTTGTAAATGCTGCAAAGCCGCTCTCTGCGGTCAATATCTTTCCAGACCCATTCCGCAAATTTGGCCTTAATCAGTTCCTGCCGATCTTGAGCAATGGCAGTTTCCTTCTTGTTCAGTACCCGAACCTCATTGCCGTCGGCATCAATCTTGGTATCGAAGATGCGGACATCCTTCTGGTTCAGGGTTTGCTCAAAAATGTGGTAGGCATTGATTCGTTTGGTGCCGTAGGTGGTAAACGCCTTGATATTGCTGCCATCCATGGATTTACCAGTCACATTCCATTCGCCGGTATGGGGCGAATACAATACATGGATTTTGTCTCGGGCATACGCACTGGTGCCAATCACTTCAAAAAGGAACTGCTCGTAGACCTCTTTTGGCACCCAGTTGACACCAATGCGGACTCCAATTTCTCCGGCATCCAAATCCACTGGCTGTACCACAGTCAGAGCTTCCACATTGCAATCTAAGTTTTCTTTCTTTTCCGGCGGTAATACCTCCTGTAAAGCTTTCACCATCCGCAGCTTTCGGCGCACATTGCCAGACAGGTATTCGTCTGCTGTGACAAACGGAAAACGGTTCAAGTCCACGAACGCAAGGGGGATCTCCTCTGGGCTCTCGGCACAGTTTACATCCCGAAAAATAACCCCGGCAAGCTCCGTTTCCAGTTCTATTTCAGTCTTACCAGATAATTCCGCCATAAACGGCATATCCACACGTGCCTTTTCCGCAATGGATACGGCAAGCGCTTCGCTAACGGTATCTACGGAGGTAACGGCCACATGGGGACGGATGGTGCGTTTGGCGAACATATCGGCCTTGCGCTTGAAGTTGCCTTCCTCATCCAGGACTTCTAGGGAACACAGCAAGAAATAGCTGGAATCCTCTCCAAAGGCAAGGCTGTTCCCTCGGCTGGACAGCAGACCGTATTTCCTGGTGTAATCGTCGTACAGGGTGTTGAGCCGTGCCTGTTCCTTATGAATGTCCTCATCAGGATAGCCCTCCGTCTGGTAGTCAATAAGTTGCCGTACACAATCCCGGAGTGCCATCATACCACGGATACGATTTTCGGCGGTGACAGACAGCTCCACCGGACTCATTCGGCTGTTTTCCCGGAAGTAGACCTTGCCGTTCACAACGCAAAAGCTAAAATTCCGCACACTGGGGTCGGCGGGAATGGAGTGATCTTCTTCCTCCAGTTCATCATGCTGGTATTCGGTAATCTGGCCATGAAGATTCTGAATGGCACCTTGCAGCAGCTCTGACAGGTTGGCATTCTCGTCCGCCCTGCACACGCTGTCCATGCCGAACCGGGTGGATTCCATGACCATTTCGCCCAGAATCATTTCCGGATGCTGGACAAAGTAGCTGTTCAGCCGGATACCGTTGGCATCCGTATCCAGATGTACCCAGTCCGGTTCTATATCCGTCATGTGGTCACGCTTTTGCAGGAACAAAATATCGCTGGTGACCTCTGTGCCGGCATTGCGCTTAAAGGCTGTGTTTGTCAGACGGATGGCTCCAATCAGGTCTGCTCTCTGTGCAAGATATTTCCGCACAGCAGGGTTTTCCTTGTCCATGGTGCCCTTGGAAGTGATGAACGCCACAATGCCGCCGGGTCTGACCTTGTCCAAGGCCTTTCCGAAAAAGAAATCGTGAATGAGCCAATGATGTTTATCATACCGCTTATCCAGCACCTTAAAATCCCCAAAAGGTACATTACCGATGGCTACATCGAAGAAGCTGTCCGGCATCTGCACCTTTTCAAATCCTGTAACGGCAATGGAGCTGTTCTGATATAACTGCTGGGCGATTCTGCCGGAGATGGAATCCAGCTCCACACCGTAGATGTGACTGCCCGCCATGGTGCCTGGGATCATACCGATGAAGTTACCCACGCCGCAGGATGGCTCCAGGATATTGCCCTCCCGGAAGCCCATCTGCTCCAACGCCTGATACATGGCGTGAATAATGGTAGGCGAAGTATAAAAGGCTGTCAGGGCGCTTGCTCTGGCGGCTGCAAATTCTTCTTCGGTAAGCAGGGCCTTCAGCTCCGGATATTTGGCGTTTTTTTCATCGAAGCAGTCCGCAAGTCCGCCCCAGCCAACATAGCGGGAAAGGATTTCCTGTTCTTCCGGACTGGCAAGCCGGGTTTCGTCCTCAATACGCTTCAAAGTACGGATGGCAAGCACATTGGCGACATATTTTTCGGCAGCTGTGCCATTACCTAATTCTGGGTCAGTAATTCGGAAATTACTGCGCTGCGCTTTTGGAATTTCAGGATAGAGCGCTTCAAAGCTGATATGCTCTCTCTTCGGCCTTGTCTTGGGATGGTTAGAGGCAGGCTCTTGCGCCGATTCGGCATCTGCCATAACCTGACGAATAAACGGATCACGGTTCAGCGCTTCCGGGTCAACTACTTTGCCGTTGACGATCCCCCGTTTTGCCAGATCTTGCCGAATTTGTTCCGGGTCAATGTCGTCGAAAGAATCTTCAATGCCTTTCTGATACTGTTCCTCCGCATCGGCAATCATAGTGTCGAAATCAAGATTTGCAAGATAGGAATTCAGTTCCGAAAGGTTTTCACAGTGCACCTCGTGGACAGTTTCTTTGTCAACCTGATACACCAAACGGCTTTCTGTCAGGTCCGCAAAAATCTCAACTGTATGCTGGCTGTCCGAGGTAGAACTATAGGCAAGATCAACATGAGCAAGATTGGAATAATCCGCATCCTGCTCGAATGTTTCCTGACAGTAAAGGTGAATCAGCTCTTTTGCTGTTTCCAACGGAGATTGTCCTAAGCTCTGCTGGTTGCCATCCTGCTCCGGTAAAACAAAACCGCCGCCCAGGAAGGAAATCTGTTCCTCCACGCTGGGCAGCGGTGGTATTTCATCTATGCGTAAATCAGCTCCTGAAAAATCTGTTCCTCTGCCGATGCCCGGATGTTGTTCATCAGGCCCACCCACTTCATTGGGTCGGCGGCTTTCAGATCCTCCGTCACTCCCTGAGCCTGGGCCATCTGGCAAACCGTCTGCTCCATTCGGCTCCGGGCGGTCTGCTCGATCTCCGTCAGATGGCGGTAGAGCTGCCCGCTGGTCAGCAGATTCGTATAGGTCACTTTCCGGTGTTCCATCAGGAACCTGCGGCGCATTCTTGCGTATTTCCCAAGCTCCTGCGGGAATGTCGGCGGAATCAGGTTCGGAAGAAGATAATCCCCCTGCTTCATGTAGGTGATGGCTGTCATGTTCTTCGCCCCTTTCTGGCTTGTTTTTCTGGTTTCTGACTACAGAATACTTCTTTTCCGAAGATTCCGCAAAGGTGTGATTCTCTCTTTCGTGCTGCCGCCGCAATGCAGTCCTGGCAATTTCCGAAAGACACATAGCAGATATGTCGCTGACAGCCGTTCCCAGCGCATTCAGGGTTTGCAGCGTATTGAATCCACCGATGTACCGAAAATCCTCTGCCTGGAAATATAGCTCTGGGTCCACACCGCAGCGGACCAGCAGCATATAGCCTACGCTGTTTTGAAGCAGCGGCCTGAACATGGCCTCTACGGACTCCGCATCCAATACATCCAGGTTGCTTTCCGTTTTACATTCCAAAAGTGCCGCAAGATAATTCCGGAAGTGATCCTCCACGGCATTGGCTGCCGCAGAAATCAGCGCTGCTCCAAGGGGAGCCCCTACATTCAAACTGCCGAACCGGGTTTCCAGAGCCTCCGTCACCGCATCCACATCTTCCTGGTGAACATCCCAGATGGGAACCGTTTTGGCTTTGGCGCTTTCGTGGGTGTCGGCAATATCAAAGAAGTATCGAACACCGTACTGCCCATCAAACATAGCAATTCCTTTTGCGCCACGGTTTACCCACCGTCCAAACCGGCGATTCCAGCCATTGTGCCCCTCGATGGGCAGCACGGCGGTAGCATCGGGCTTTTGGGCATATAGCATGACCTGTTCGTGGAAGCTCAGTCGGAAATTACGGCAAGCCGTAGTCAGAAAGCGTGACCAATTCTCCGGTTCCAGTATTTCATTCAGTGCCTGAAAATGCTCTCTAAAAAACGAAGCCGTTCTGCTGCCCGTTTCACCAAATCCCGCTCCGCATCCGCTCTACTGCCGAGATAATGCCCCCAACAATAGTCATTTCCATTCTTGCAGGCCCAGGTAACGAACATGGGAGGCTTGCTCGGCTTTTCTCCGATTACAAACTCAGTTTCTCCGATATGGATAGAATCTGTAATGCGGTAACCGATATTGATTCTTTCTTCCATCAACGTTCCTCTCTGACCACATGGGTTTTCTGTCGATGGCCCTGTTCATATGAGCGAAGCGTAAGCACTGCCCACTCCGGGAGTTTGGAACGGTCCATCGTTCCGAGAATATCCTGACGCTCAAATCGGGATTGTTCTCCGGAATACAAGTCAACACAAAAGCAGGCAGAACCACGGCTGTGCGGATATGCCCCAAAGCCGCCGATGCAGAGCTTCAGCTGATTGGTCGCATTTTGGTATTCCCGCCGCAGGACACCAGGGCGGATAACAACAATTTCTCCGTTCAGATTGCTGTCAGCAGAAATTGGCGTACAGTCCTTGTGCGTCAGTGGTGTTGTGTCGATGCCCTGAAATTTGGGCTTGAATTGCTCCATTCGGGTTTTCTTGGCTTGTTCGGACAGCCGTTCTCCGTAGAGCTTGGCAATTTCACAATAATCATCGCTGATCATCACATCACTGTAGGATGCCGTGATTTCGTTCTGCTGACAATAAGCGCACATATAGCGTTCTCCCGGATTGCAGTTCAGGCTTTCTCCCAACACAATTTCACGATCTCCGATATGAAAAGCATGGATGATTTCATAATCACCCGCCATCCGTTTTTCCATAATCATCCTCCTTATAAACTCGCTCGCAAATCACTAAAAACCGTTGCTTACCTCCGCTGGCGTAGGGATGGCAGGTTAAGAGCGTCAAAAGCTCCCGGCCCTCCTGAATCCGAATGGCATCCACATCGCTGGGAGCAATGATTTTCGTTTCCACCACCTGATAGCTGAGGGTTTCCCATAGATTTTGCAGCGTGACCACATCGCCCTTTCGCAAGTCCGGCACATAACGGAAATAATAGGCTCCGTTCCACCCCCGGTGTCCGGCAATCACACAGTTGGTATTCTCGCCGCCAATGGGCAGACTGGTCTGGGAAAGATGGGCTGCGCCATTCGCCAAATTCTGGTCTGTGGCTCCCAGATACACCGGCATATCCAGATTGATTTTGGGAATGTTCAGGACTGCGAACACTTCGTCGTTTCTTCCATAGTCCCGAAGCTGAAAGTCGGTTTTCTGCAAAGCTGCACGGCTGCTTAATAATGCCTGTTGTTCATCGTGTATTTTCTCGTTGTAGGCGCACATTTCCTCCCAAAGCTCTGTATAGGCCCGTGTTTCTTCTGTGGGTAGGTTTTCTGTCTGGGCAGGGGGAATTATCTCTTGGGCCTGAAACGCCTGGATGCTGTTGTCCATTTCCTGCTGAGCCCGGATGCGCTGGGCATAGGGAATAGAAAAGATGGTAAGCCCCAGGAGAAAGATGCTCAGATACAGCACTCTTAAAAGCGTTCTAACCATGCTGTTTTCTCCGTTGCAGCCGTTTCCAAAGCCAATACAGCAGAAGCAGGACAGTCAGCAATCCAAATACAACCGCCAAACCGATTTCCAGTCCCCGGAGATAATACTGCATCCAGTGGGAGTCGGTTCCATCTGTCGCTTTGGCTCCGCTCGCTATCTGTTCCGCTTCTGTGTCCTCTATCCGTTTCCCGGTTACCAGCAGCCTATGGGTGTTGATGCCATACGGCGTGCAAGTCACAAGGGTACAATTGTCCTGTCCCTCCCAGATGCCCAGCAGACTGGTATCCGTGGGAAGCACGGTATTGATTTCAGAAACCTGATAAGCAAGCACATCCCCCAGCACCCGGAGATAGAACACATCCCCTATTTCCAACTGCTCCAAATCAGTAAACATGGTCTGGCTAGCCATTCCGCTGTGGCCTGAGAGTACGCTGTGGGTGCTTTCCCCTCCAATGGGCATGGAGCTTCCCAACAGGTGTCCCACGCCTCTGCGAAGAACGCTGTCGCCGGTGCCATGATAAATTGGCAAACGGGTGGAGATTTTTGGGATCTCCACATAGCCCATAATCCCGTCACCGGCAAGATTCAGAATTGAGTCATAGCCTTCAGAAGCGGACTGCAAAGCATTCTGAGTGAAACCGTTGCCAGAAATAAGTGCCTGATTGTAAGCCGCTGCCCTGCCCCGCTCCTGTTCCAACTTGGTGTCATCCGTCTGGGCAATGGCCTCCTGGTAGGCGGTGTAGATTTCAGATGCGTACTGCTTGTTTACATAATTACTTATCACAGGGTACAGCGTCAATCCCAGAGCGGCAAAAAACATGACTGCCCCCAAAATCATCCAGAGAATCTTTCGTTTCATAGAAATCCCCTTTATTGGAGGAAGCCCCGAAGGCGTGTCCCTCCGGAGCTTCCAGTTTCAAATCAGTGCTGTTTCTTTCGCAGAGACAGGAAAATCATGGCTGCAGCACCGGCCATCAGTAGAATGCCCGCCACGGTGAACATCATGGTGCCGTTATCGCCAGTTTCGGGCAAATCAAAGCCACGGGTGTTCATCACCGTCAACGGAGCTTCCGCATTGGCACTGCCATTATCTACCAGCATGGTAACGGCGTTGCCATCCACCTTGGCAGAGGCCGTCAGCAGATGGTGGTTGTCGCAGAGGGTTTCACTCTCCGTCTGGGAGATCACCACTTGGATGTCCTCTCTCAGCAGCGTATAGCCGCTGTCGGTGCGGACTTCGGTGATCCGATAGGTGTCATCCTCCAAACCCTTTACAATTACCTTACCGGGTGTACTTCCGGAGGTGACCGGGATAAAATGGGTGGCATCCTTTTCGTCTGCAACATGAGCAGTCACATAGTAAATACCGTCACTTTCATCCAGCTTTGCCTGCACAAAGTAGTTGTCGGTGTCATTGTGCAGCACAAATTCCACCTTGGAGAAGTCGCCCTTGCTGTCACTGAACTTCTTGGTCAGGTCAATGCCATAGGTGTAGAGGTGGCAGTCATCCTTTAGGGTGCCTACAGAATCCGCAGAGGTACGCTTCCAGGTCAGCGTGACCTGGTTGGGGTTACTGTCATCACCGTAGACAACAGAATCGTCACTGTCCAGCTTGGCAGTGTAGGTGATGCGCAGAGTTAGGTCGGAATAGCCGGAATTTACCATGCTGGCTTCGGAATAGACCGTCTTTGCGCTGTTGATTTCTTCCAGACCAGTCTTGGTCATGGTGATAGTCATAGCTTCGCCGGATTCGGAAGCAGCATAAGAAACGGTGAATTTACCGTCTGTTTCCAGCCACTTGGCAACGGAATCCGTGCACCCGCTATCCGTAAAGAATTCCAGGCCCACAATTCCCTTGGTGTAGGTCAAACCTTGGCTCAGTGTGTCAACAAAGGAGTAGCTGGTCAGATAGGTGGATTCAGAGGTAATGGCAGGTAGCGTAGAAAGAATCTGGTATTCCACGGTATCACCACCGGAGGCAGTGCCGGTATGGGTGAAGCCGTCCGTAATGGTAGAACTGCCGTTATTCTTGCCGGAATTGGCCTTGCTTTCCCGCAGGGTTTTCACCAGAGTAGGTTCGCCGGTCTGATTCTTGGGATAAACCGTTACATCATAGATCCAGCGTGTACCGCCATCCGCTGCGTTGGTGCCGTTTACGGCGGTCATAGGCAGAGAGATGAGAAAAGGATCGGTGGTAGACACTACATTTTCGGGGACCCTGGTTTCCACAATCAGATACAGACCCAGGTCAAGATTCTCCGCTTTGGTCTTACCATAGGTGTCCGTCAGGGGCATGGCCGCAGCACCGTTTGCGGCTGCATATCGTTCCAGAGCATTCTTTGTCACCGTGGAATTGGTAGTCAGCGCAGCAGACAGCGCAGAAATAAGAACATCAGACTGGTAATAATACTTGGCTCCATCCAGAGCATCCCCGCCGGTGTATCGCTGGGCACCGTTTTCCAGGCCCAGGGCTTTCAGGAAGTCAGCGCTCTTAACCTGATCCAGAGCGTACAGCGCCTCCACAAGATTGGTCTCGCCGGTGTGCTGCACAATGTCCGCAATCTTCAGGTAGCTGAACTCCACCCCTTTCAGAGCATAGTTTTTCATAACTTCATTGACCCCGTCCTGGTCAGCTACGCCGGTGGACACATAGGAACTGTCCCATACGCCATCTTCCTCGCTGCCCGTCAGGTCATATTTGTAGATGGTCAAAGATCCCTTTTGGGTTTCATCAATGACTGCGTCGCCCACTTCGGCGGCAGAAACAGAGACGGCAGAGCCGAAGCACAGTACCAAAGCCAGACACAGGGAGACAATTTTCATAAACTTGTTTTTCATGGTTTTAAGTCCTTTCACAGTAAAACTTTTGTTTTCGGTTTGTATTTTGGCAGCAAAAAGCCAGGGGGAATCCCTGGCAAAATAGCGGAATGTTTTCATGGCTTAACTTCGTTTCTTCCTAAAGGAGATGAACAGCATTGCGGCGCAAACCACTGTACAGAAGATTCGGGAGATGCGCATAAGGAGTTCTGTGCTTACGCCTGTTTCTGGCAAAGTGTAGATCTTGGCATTGACGACTTGCAGGGAAAGCTGAAGATCTTCTTCCGTGAGTTCTCCAACAAAGGCGTAATCCGGCAGCTTTTGATAGCCATTGGGTACCTTTAGCTCCGTTACCCGATAGAAAAGGCCCGGATAGAGATTGTCCCACAGCAGCACTCCATCATCGCCGGTAGTAAGTGTCCCATCAACAAGATTCGGATTGGAACAGCCGCCTTTGACCGGTTCTTCGGAATAGATTACCGGATACCAGAGGGCCCCTTCTGCACTCCATTCCAGGAGAAAAGTGGCCCCGGACAGATGCTCTCCGGCGGTATTGATCTTTTCAATACGGATACTGCAGGTGCGCAGAATGTTGGTGAAGGTTGCCTCTGCCGTTTGTCCTTGTTTGACGGTTACAGTCTGGGGGTTCTGGCTGATGCACTGATAGGGACTGTCCTCCGGGAGCAATTCCTCTACCGTGTAGGTTCCGGGCAGAAAACTTCCGGTCAAAATCAGTCCGTCTTTATCAGTGGTAAAGGGCGAACCGCCCAGTGTGTTTCCATCTACGTCGGAAATTTTGAACTGCCAGCCTTCTACGCTTCCACCGCCACTCACGGTCTTGCGAATTTTCAATTTGCCGTAGTGGATGTTGCGGAAGGTGACGCTTGCCGCTTGATTGGCCGCAACCGTAACCGGCTTTACGGCGGTATCATAATCCCAGTAGCCATCCTCTCCGGGCTGCTCCCTTGCGAAATAGGTTCCGGGGAGCAAATCCGTTATGACCACTGTGCCATCTGTTCCGGTGATGAACGGAGAACCGGGAACAGCATCGGTACAGTCAGCATCTCGAAACAGGTCGATTTTCCAACCGCTTAAATTCTCGCCGGTGTTTGTGGTTTTAACCAGCTTCACACTTCCTTTGTTCAAGCGGTTATGAAATTGAACTGTCGCCGCTTCACCGGCCAGAATCGTTACCATCTGAGGATTCGTACCGGAACAGGAATACTGTGCCTGGATTGCGGCATCCTGGTGGCCCAGTTCTTTGACATAAACCGTTCCGGCCGACAAATCGGAAACATTCAGTGCGCCGTTGGCATCTGTGGTGTGAACGCCCGAAATCAGGTTCGTACATCCGCTGTCAGAATAGATACCGAACTGCCAACCTGCAAGGTTGGCTCCATCCTCCGTTGATTTCGTCAGGCTGAGTATGCCGGTTTGGGGCGACACCGTTACGGAAAAAAAAGCAGGGACAGACTGATAGTCTGGCTCTGTTTTGCAGGACATCAACTTCTGCTGTTCCCCATGCTCCCAGACGAAAAAGACCTGATTATCTAAGCTTGGAATCTGCTTTGTCGGTGCCACGATGGTTTCCGCTATAGGTGAGTTCGCTGTGACTGTCAGAACATTTCCTTGAACCGTAAACGTAAGATTTGAGGTGTTGGAAAAGGAATACTTTTCCAAAATGCCATCTGTGTCAGTCAGGCTTATGCTGAATTTCCCGTTTCCATCCGGCAATAACGTGTACTTTGGTGCAGCGTTCCTGCTCTCAGACATAAAACTTGGAATCGTGTAATGCTGCGCCATCTTCGCTTCAATATCCCGGTAGGCATCGTCCATACCGTCCAGATAAAAATTTGTGCCCCATACAGAAGAGGCACAGTACAATGCTGGCGTGATAGCATCGTAGAGCGTGGAATTCAGCTGGGGGTATGGCGGCGTGGGACTACGCCATCCGCAGGCCAGTTCCCAGATAATTGCCTGGGTTGCCGCATGACGGCACAGCTTCTCATAGCGCAATATCTGCGCATCTTTTTTGCTTGCAATCTCTCGCTGCCCGTACATCAGGGCAACTCCAATGGCCAATACCTTTTCCCGGCTGAGCCGATACATAGCGCCGCTGCCATCCTCCATTTCGTCTATTGTATAAGAAGTTCCGCCGTGTCCCCCCTGGTTTCCAAGCTCCACTCCGGGCTCGATGCAATAGGCAACATAGTAGTTATTCGCATAGCCCGCCTGATTTTTCAGATACACAGAATACAGCGGAAGGATCTTCTTGTGCTGGATATATCCCTGTGCCGGAATGTCAATACCTCCGCTTGGCAGCGTCAGGTTAGCAAAAGCATTGGGCGCTCCCGTAATTTCAGCACCCGCATAGAGCGCAAAATCATCGTCCAGGAGACGATCATCCTCCGGGAAACACGATTCATCCTCTTGGGGCGGTCCCGGTTCTTCCGTTTCCGGGACTATTTCTTCGCTTTCTTCGATTTCTTCCGGTGCAGTTTCTTCAATCGCTCCTGTTCCTTCCGCAAATGCTGTTGGGAACAGCCCAACCAGCAAAAGCAGTATCAGAAGAAATGCGAAACATCGTTTCAACATAAATACCGATGTACCGTCCTTTCGTAAAAAATCTCCACCTGGATTCAGGCAAAGTGGGTTTCAGGTTAGCTCTCTTTTTCGGATTGTACAGGCAGTTAAGAAGGGGTGAGGTGTGGAGAGGGGGAACCAGCATTCCGGTTTGTGTACATCACACCAGATGAGCAGACTGCCCCCTTGTAAGTGGCTATCGTTCCTGTTCCCGCTGACGCTTTCGGTAAAACTCCAACGCCTTGATAATCGTATCCTCAATTTTCTGCGCAGGCGTCCCCGGCGCAAAAAATTTGCTGATACGCTCCCTTGGAATCTTGAATTGCTCCTTTTGGTTGGGCTTTTCCTCCTGCATAATGGAGAAAATCACATCCATATTGAGTCGCCCTTCCTCTGAAAACTTCCGCATTTTCATAGCCTGAACATGGGAAGGGGTGCAGTCCTCAGTGGTCATGGTTTCATAGAGATCGTGCTGCTCCTGTTCCGTGAGATAGGAAAGCTCCACAGCGGGACGAAGGGCGATTTGGAGCTTGTCTTTTTCTTTCAAAGCGGAATTGTCAACCAAGTCGAGAATTTCAGGAATGAGTGCGGTTAAGCGGATGAACCGCTGAATCTGGGTATTGCTATCTGGAGAATTAGAAGCTAACTCCTCTCGAGCTGTTTTCCCTAAATTCTGTCCCACTGGGACAGAGTTACCTTGATTTGGCCTTCCCACCTTTCTGTGCATCGCCTCTAATTTCATCTTGTAGGCAAACGCCTTCTCTGACGGCAAGATTTGTTCCCGCTGCAAATTGGAATCCACCATAATAATGGTTGCTTCCTCATTGGTCAGGTCACGGATAATACACGGCATACTCTGTTTGGCAATCAGGCTGCAAGCCACTTTGCGCCGATGGCCGGATACCATTTCATATCGCCCGTCCTCCTTTGGGCGGACAATCGCTGGCACCAGAACGCCGTACTGCTTTACGCTTTCTGCTGTCTGCTCCATGTTCTCATCCATACGGACTTTGAATGGGTGATTGGGAAAATCATCAATCTGGTCAATGGGGATTTCCTGCACCCTTGGCTGCTTGGCGACATCTCGTTCTTCCTGGGTGGTAAATAGGCTATCGACTGAGGTCAGAAGCCTTGCTGCGCTGCTTTTCTCCAATTTCCATCACCTCCTTCACCAGTGTTCGGTATGCCTCTGCGGCACGGCCCTTGGGTTCGTGGACGAAAATACTGTGGTCGGCTGTGCTGATTTCCGCCAACCGAACCGTAGCCGGCACAATGGTCTGCATGATTGGCAAGTGCTTCCCGTAAGAGGCTTTTACTGAGGCCACAATGTCCTTCCGGAAATTGGTTTCGTTGGCCATAGTCATAAAGACACCGCCGATTTTCAGCTTGGGATTAATCTGCCGCTTGATGCTCTGCACGGTATTTACCAGTTCCGTCATGTTTTCGGCAGCAAAATACTCTGCCTGCACCGGAATCAAAACATAATCCGATGCTGACAGAGCATTGATTACCAACATACCCAGCGACGGTCTGCAATCCAGAAGCACATAATCGTACCTCTTTTTGACTTCATCTACATACTGCCGCAGTACCGTTTCCCGGCTCATAACATTCACCAGTCCTACCTCAACAGCGGACAGGGTTCGGTTTCCGGGAACAAAGTCAAATCCTTCATGGTGCTGCCGCACCTCCGGATGCTCTCCGCCGCTGACACCTGCCACAATATCGTTCATGGCGTTCCCAAGTGTCAGCGGCAGCTCATTCGGCTTCCGCAATCCCAGCATCTTGGTCAAATCGCCCTGGGGGTCAACATCCAGCAGCAACACTCTCTTGCCCTGCATCGCCAGTCCGGCACCCAGGTTGTACACCGTAGTGCTTTTCCCAACACCGCCCTTTTGATTGGCAACCGCAATGACCTTTGTTTTTGCCATTGGGATTTTCCTCCTTAAAATAGATTTAGCCGCCTGCGGTTTAGCAGACGGCTATGTAATGATAATAGACATTATGACTGAGTTGTTTTTGTGTAAAAAGGAACCACATCAATCGCTCCATAAGGAACAATTGATGTGGTAAAAGGAACAAATAGTAGTATTATTCAGGTTTTTGAGTTAATTCAACAGGTGGAATAAGCGCATCATAGATACCATCAAAAACTGCAACAAGGTTTATATGTTTGCATTCTTTCCACGCACTTGGAGATACATGTTCCAACATGATAATCTGGAAATGCTTACCTTCTCTGAGGATTAATTCAAAAAAGAAATCCCATAATTGAAAAATACCAAGTACTTTACTCCAATCATCTTTTTTAGAAACAGCAGTCTCACTGTCTGCATAGTCATATGTTTCCGTGTTAAAATATGGCCTGCTTGGCTGGTCGATAATCAAGTAGCTCGGAACATATTTCGGTTCTCCATCTAAGAGCATATGGTGCATTCCAGCAAATAAACAAAGATGCATAAATAAATGATCTGAACTGCTAGAAATTTGTGCAACGGTGGCACTGTGGTTTTTCTTGAGCGATAGAGCTGAATGAGTATAGTCGAACCAAGCATTATATTCACCATACTCATCAAGTGCATCTTTAGATTCCCGTATATATTGCTGAATATACTCGTTCAATGTGTTAACGACTAGCATACGATTAGCATCGATTGTTGTTTGTTGCGTCTGGAGTGTGGCTAAGTCTTTTTGTAATTTCCCTATGTTTTGTGAAATAGTGGCTATGTCTGTCTTACAAGGTCTAATGTGATTAAAATCAGAACGAATCTCCCCCAGAGAAATAAGTTTCTGCGCAGCGGGGATCAATGTGAATTCAACAGATGGTTTTTTTGACAGCTCATCGTCAAGTTCAGCTAACTGAATGCGCAAAGCCTTAATTTGGTGCTCAACATCAAGTTCAAAAGGATGTTTTCGGTGAAGATCCGCTTTAATTTTTAATAATTCTTGGGAGAGACAATCTAAAAATTGTCGGTACTCTCCTGCAGTGCGTTCCGAAAATTGTTGCTGAATATAATTGATTGGGCTTAATGAATCTTGCGCTAATTTTAAGTGGGATTTATATTCTGAGTATCTATGTTTAAATCGTTCCAGTTTTGCTAATTTGAGGGAAATTTCATCCCGAGCAGATTGAACCTTTTCGTATTCCTGCTCCGCAGAGTAATTAGTCGTAAGGTGCTTTGCACCATCCTCCATAAGGGATATAAATGCATCTTTGGCATCTTCGCCCGTGACCGCTTCATCAATTAAACCTGCCTCTTTTGCTTTTTTGATCAGATAAAGAATTGAAGATTCATATTGTAAAGACAGTCGCTCTGCTTTATGTTTAGCTTGTTCATATGAGATGATTCCTTGTTCAAGGTCATTTATCTGCCGTTGAAGAGTAAGGGATGATGGAGTAACCACACCAAGTGCCAGATCAAATACTTGATGCCAAGCATTTCGGTAGCGTTCGATCGTTAGTTTGTCAAAAAATAGTTTCCCATTATCAACAATATCTTTTGATAATGTATTAAACATGAGAAAATAACGATATGATAGCCGCGTATTTTTCTTAATACCCTTACCGCCATGAGATATAGTTAACTCATCATCAATAGAGAATTCAGCGTCAAGAATGGATTTCAACTCAGCTTCTCCGATTTTTACAAAAGGAATATCGGGAATTTCTCCTGTTTGAGAAAAGTAATAATCTGTAGAAAAAGTAAGATTTTCGGCTATTTTACCCCGTGCAATTGTAAAAAGCTTATCATTTATTGAGAAACGAATTCCATACCATGCAACATTTTCAGCTATATGTTCTTGTGAGATAACAACTGTTTCGTTGCTACCACATAAACAATAATCAATAATCTCTAAAATAGCTGTTTTACCAGTTTTACTGTTTCCTGTTATAACATTTACTTTGTCATTGGCAAATTGTAAAGTCCTTAATCGACCATCATTGAGCCAAAGAAGTAATTTATCTACAAAGAATTTCATACTTCAATTCGCAAGCTTAAGTAAAAATCACTTGCGTCTCCTTTCTGAAGAATTTCTGCAAGCTTTTTAGATGCAACTATTCTTTTGCGGGCCGAACTGCCTAATGTCGGTTCCTCAAAATCAAAATCGTCACCAGAAAAACAGGCTACTTTCCCGTTAAATGAAATTAGCTGCAACTTAGAGAAAAGCAAAATGGAATTTAAAGATAAAAGCAAATTTTCTTGATATCTATCATTAAAGTTTGCAAAAGAAACGCTTTGTTTGATCATAAAATCTTCAATGCTTTTTATGCTAGAATTTGTTCGGCAAAGAGATTGTAATGCCGCTGAATAGCTCAAAATTGGTTCTATAAGCATACACTTGGATAATTCTAATTGCTTCGTATGGCGAAGTACCGCAAGAATTGATATTCCAGTCAGCAGCTCATTTTCATTAAAACAATGTAATTCCATATAACCCCCTATTGATCCCATCGATTTCTCCAGCCAATTTTTTTGTCATTTGCAAGAAAGATGAACTCACCATTTGAAAGAGATATGCCGAGTTCTGTAGACAAAACACTCAATCGCTGTAACATGGTTTTGTCAAAGCAGTCACATGCGTTTTTTAAATCAAGGACATAATCGCTATTAGTAGTACGATGACACGAACGGTGTATATTCTTCCACAATTGCTTTGCATCTTCATGAAAGCGCTGCACAGTAAGTAAATCAATTTTTCCATCATCTCGCCAATCGTCCAGTTGCATTTTGATGGATAAATAGTGTTCAGTAAACTCTGCGATATCGGCGAGTCCGTTGTCATCAAGACCGATTGCGCCTATCTCGACCAGTTCCCTAACAAATACTTGCTGCTCTAGGTGTTCAGGTAGTATGGGCTGATATGAACGCATAGGGAGTAACGTGGTTCGTACGGAGTTGAAAACCGGCTGGTATCTGCATTGCCATTCATCATATCCAATAATTTGATGTGTTTTCATTGAAACTTTTGAAAAAAAGTCCTCTTTTAGTTGTGCATATAAAGCATGAAGAACATCATTAACATACTCCTCGGCAACCATCTTATTGCGAATTTCACGCCGAATTTCATCAAAAAGATTAGATGGAGTGGAATTGATCTCCACTTTCTGAAATAGGAGGAAAAGGTTCCTAACGCCTAAGTTAAGCACATCCCCAATATACTTACGGATTGTTTTATCCTTTGTGCTTTTACATATTTCACGCAACGTATTTGCGACGTCTTGGCCATTAATAGATCGGTCTTTTGATTTCTGAAGCAGCGTTGAAATCTGGGTATCTGTTATTGCCCGGTTTGTAACTAAGATAAAATTTGATTGAGAGATAAACTCTTCCTTGGTTTTATCGTTACTCCGTCCAGCCACTTCATCTGAAATCAATTTGCTCCAGTTTGAAAGAGTTTTCCAGAAATCCGATGAGAGCAACGATAAATTCGGAGGGTTACCCGCAGAGTTCGTTGAAACAGTGTGCTTAACCTGGATGAGTAAGGTGGTTTTGGAGGTTGCAGAAACAACATGAACGTCATCTTTAGCTTCGTAACCGACCTCATCTCCGTGTTGCATCTGCAAAAGCCTAATTACAAAATAGAGATATTGATATTCAAACCCCAATTGCTGCATATCAGCTGAAGTGATTTCAGAACGGCTATGTGTTGATCCCACAGTTTTCACCCCTCGTCATTTTATACGATTAATCTATATAATTATATAACAATTCTGTCGTATATGCAAGAAGTTATTGGTTCACAATACCGTTCACTCTCATATCCTACCTATTTGCGCATTGCTGTAGACGATACTTTCATAATCAGTTCGTCTATACAGTCCGTCAATCTCCCCTCTTGAATCAGTCGATTTACAGTCGAACCAGGTTCAGGAGAATCACTCGGCAATCTATGCTGGTTAAATTGAGATAGTATTTCTTTCGGAACATAGTTCTTCTCCCTTTTTAATTACGATTATTCTATAATCAGTCTGAATTTCATGCAATTAAACCAGCGCAGCGAAGATGTTGATTGTCCGCTCTGCACCTCGTTCCACCACATTGGGTTTGTCTGTAAACGAGAATTCGTTGCTTTCGCTATACCGAAGAACTCTATCTTGGGTTATTATGGTATGTATTAGCAGCCCAGGGTGGGCGGGCTTGTCCCTCTGAATAGGATTTTGCCCCATTTTAGATGCTCCACTGGGGCAGTCGCTCAATTTGCCTTTCGCAAAACATACAACATTTCAGTAATGAATCATTTACAATTTTATTCTTTCTTCCCTTGTCCAGTTTGCTCGTTTCGCTTACTGTTGCGCATATTCATAAAATAAAATCATCCAATTCCCAGTTTATCACCCGACTTTGGATTCGGACTCTTTTTAGATGCAGCCATGTGGCAGTTGCTCAATTTGTTTTTCGTAAAAACACGCAAGGTTTCAACATTGAGTTCCACCATATAACCGTCAAAATCCAGCTTTGCTTAACTCATCCAACATACTGGTTCGTCTGGGATATTTCGCTCTCCAACAATCAGCCAAGCCTTTAGCAGTCTCTTTCCCATCGGGATATTTCCGAACTTTTTTCAAAGTCTGAATTACTGACCAATAGGCCTTCCGGTTGTAGGCTCGTCCCATTGCATCTTGCAGATGCGTAACATAAGCATTCAGACAACGTTGCCCATATGATTTCTTCAGTAAACGCTCATATCTCTCCAAAGCGTAAATGTCAGTATTCTTTTCAATTGTCTGCATCAGTTCCTCGTACATTTGCTCTTGCTCCAGAAGCGAATATACTTGAGAGCGCATTGTCGTACTATTCAATAGACGACCTCGTTCAGCCGCCCATTTTTCTGGTGTCAATAGCGCTTTGAGCTTTAATGCATAAACCAGATCATCCTGTCTGAATCCATAAAGGTAGTCCCTCAATTCTTTCAACAGTAGCTCCCGTTTGTTTGTCTTTTCATAAATCTCAATCATTTGAGTGCTGTACTTTGCCACCAATCCTGGCTTGTCCTTGTCAATCTCTCGACTTTCCTCCAGCAGTGCAAGTGCGGTAACCCAATCGCCGCTTTGTTCGGCCTTGGAAATTTTTATTTCACGAATCCTAGGAAGATAGTGGTACTGTGCAAAATATTGTTCTTGTTCCTCCTCGCTCTTTCCTAGCCGCTCCATCCATTTCACTCTGTAGACAATCAAGTCTTCCAGACGGTATTGGCTGTTTTCATTTTTTAAGCACTCTTGTATCTGCCGATCCAGAAACGACAGTAATTCCGGCCCAATCCCGTCTTTCCAGGGAGCGTCATAAAGATACTCGTCCAGAAACATTTTGCCAAGGTCCAGTGACGCATAATGTGCAGTGAACCAGTGGAGTATCTCCCGCTGTTCCTCTAAGTCAGCCTGTTCCAGAATCTGTGACCAGGCATCCATGCAGAAGCTGGCCAGTACCGAAAGGCCACCATCAGAATCGTCCATATCCTGTTCCACTCCTGTTTGGAATGTCAGCCAGGTCAGTTGAAACGCATCCATTGTCTTTCCGGCAAAAAGCAAATCAGGAAGTCGATCATTCATATACTCCACCAGAGCATCACAATACTCCGACGCATCTTCGTAATCAATAAATCCATGCCTATCTGACACGGAATCCGCCAGCTCTCCCAAATCCGCTTCCCACTGGTTTTTCTGCGTTTGCGGTAGTTCGTTGGTTGCTGTGAGCTGAATCACCTCTCTTATATGGGAATCGCCTTCCGCAAACCGAATCAGTAAGCTCCGCATCTGTGACTCCGACAATAGCCCCACCAGCGCTTCTACTGTGTATTTGTCCTTTACTTCCAGAATAGGACCTTTGGGCTCGTCCTGCACAGCGCACAATACAGCGGCAAGGTGCTTGCAAGGTGTTCCATCCTCTCTGTAAGGACAATCACAAAAGTAATCGGTAATGCCGTCCCTCGCCTTGTTGAATGTCACAGACACTGTGTAGGTTTCACTGCCCTCTACCTGTGCCGTAACCTCACTATTCCGGCAGTGTAAATCTAAAACACGCCCATCACGATAATAATCCACACCTCGCTGCCAGATATGCGGTGGAAACATATTCTTCCATGGATTGGTCGCCATGTGATTCCCTCCAGTCTCTTTCTATTCATTTGCAAAATATCCGTTTCAAAAAGTGAGCCGCTTACCTACTCTGGCAGGCAAGCGGCTCCTCTTAGCATTCAAGCGGCCGTGCCCCTTACGCCATTGACGGCTGCCGTGCTGTAATATATTCATCAATATCGTTTACAATATAATTTGCGCCCGTGGTATGCAGCGCCTCAAAGCAAGAATAAATGTAGTCCCAAACATGGTATTTGGTGAATAAATCGGACACCTGTTTGCCTGTCATATTCTTTGCCGATTTATACAATTCCGTGCAGTATACCATAAAATCGCCCTGTCTGCTCATAACGCTTCCTCCGGAAATGTGATCGTCCCTGTCTTTCGTTCCTCATCATACATATTGAAGAGTGTCAAAGGGCTGAAATGCCATAGCTTTGTATCCTCCTCTTCCAAGACAGAATATACCTTGGATTCATAGAATTCTTTCGTAGCAGTTACTTCGTCACATCCGTAGTTCTTAACAATGAGTCCAATGACCTGCGGGACAAGCAATACCAGCATTGCCTCAAACTTCTTTTGATCCATCAGTATTCCTCCTTTGGAACCGTTCCAACGAATTTCAAAAAGGACAGCCCCTTCAGGGATGTAATTGCCAACTGATTGTACAGCTTCCGAACCTTTAACGCATCTACCGTCTGCTCTTTCGTCAATACACCCGTAGTATAGAGCATAAAAGTCGTGTAGACATTATCATCCGCAACCGGTCCGAAAATATAATCATAGGTCTTTTCCATGAATTTACCTGCTCTGTTGTCTGAAACAAAATCCAGCCATGTTTCATTCGGTTCATCAAACCGCAGGACGGAGCATTCTTTGAATGCTTTTTCTTCATCGATTTCATAAATATTGACGGTAGGTATTCCTTCTCTGCGACGGTTGGTAACTTTCTTGGCAAAGCTGATTGCCTGTACCCTGTTCGTTGTCGTGTAAAAGCCAAAACCGAAATCAAGAAAGCGGTTCTGAACGATAAGCCTCGGTTCGGATAACGTTAAATTACTTCCATGGTATAGAATCATAAATTGTCTCCTCAAATTTATGCGGATAAATATTTTTATTATTTCTCGAAATCATAATAGAGATACTTTAATGCATTTTCAGATGTGATTTCTTCATTACCTTTATTCTCCAGTATTTCATCCATAATTTGGACAGCCAATTTATGCCCAATAAGCGCATCATGAATTGAGTCATTATAAGGAGAATTATCAATAAGCTCAATTGCTTTCAAAAATAGTGTATCTACATACGAATGAAGATTAATAAGCAGTTCTTGATTCAATTGTTCATTTTCAGTCGCATCATGAATAATATAATTTCGTGCACGATAAATTCTGTATAAATGCCAGCTAATCCGTTGAACGTGGTTTTTAATAGTTGCTTTTATATACCTACTGTTATGTAGCTGATCAGATAAAGTGGACACTCTATATCGCAACAATGGAAAATCTTCTGTCCTAGAATACAAATCTTCTCTCGCTGACTTCGTAGATGTGAATGCTAGGAAAGCAAACGTGTGCTCCAAGTTATTAGTCCCAAAATCATTCTTTGCTATATATTCATCAAAGAAATTAGAATCCCATCTGATTATATCTAGCATGCACGTCTCCACTAGCTTTTTAATATAGGTACTTTTTAGATACGGTAAAGTATATGATATGACATTTCCAATTTTACTACGTTCCTTCTCAGCATTAAGACCATCCAATTTGGCCTTATCCGAAATCGTGTCCTCATCAACAATCGATTCAAGAATCGACCATAAAGATAGTAAGGACTCACTCGTATTTTCAGAATATATCGCTGAGTTATGAATATTAGTTACTTTCATAAAGCCAGAGAGGTTATCAAAATTTGCAAATATAATTTTAATGAGCAATTCCGCATTTTGAGTTGCATCTTGCCGTGAAAGAATTGACACACTATTTTTTAAAAGTTTCTTCGAGCGAATAGTAATAATACTCCCATTTTCACTTTTAACTTGCCCGTAAGTGTGTATAGCATTTGGTTCATGCCGAAAAAAGGAATACGAGTTCACAACACACGATGAAATCGCATTTACAAGTTCAAACGCTGAGTACATATCATAACTCTCTATTCCCTCAAACTTAAGAATTGTTTTTTGCCGTTTTGTTTTAATTCCTGTTGGCACTGAATCTAAATTTAACATCGAAATTTTTAAATCAGAAATATTAAGCTTCTTAAATAAAGGGAACAGTGAAGCCATATCATTTGAGTATCCAATATATACATCAAACTTTTTCTTTGAAAAATCAAACTGGCTTAGAAAAACCTCCAAGCTTTCTAGCGATGATACTTCTCGATGGAAAAACACCTCATGTAGTACTTGATACACATAATTTGCATTGTACCCGCAGTCTAGTAGTTCTTTAACAAATAACGTTGTTTTCTCGTCAATTTCTTTTTTTTGCTTGTTTTCAGCAATCAAATTTTTTAGTCGGTTGACAAGACCATTGTAATATGCTCTATTGCTTAATTTTCTTCCAACATACTGTAAGTTTTCGTATTGCGTCTTTATATCCCATTTACCATTGTTCCTTATAAAGCGGTCGACATATTCACCTGTTAGAATTTCCCTGGCAGTATCATCGGATTTAATGCGGTATGAAAATTCATCTATAATGTGACTCAGATTTTTCTTATTCAAGGTGCCGGCATTCACATCATGGTATACAGTACAATACTCAGCTGCCAGTCCTCTAAGGGATAGCGCTGAATATCGATAAGTATCAATCGTATGGTGAAATAGCAATTCATCCATTCGTTGAGCAAAAAATAGCAAGCACTCAAGAGATTCTGTATATTTCCATGAAGTAAGATTGTTTTTTCGCATAATTGATACCTCCTCAGTTTATGTTAGAATTTAACCAGCACCTGTTTAGAGACTCTATTTTTGTAGAAATTTATACTCCCTCACAAAAAGTCAAGAAAAATCGGAATTATTGCAATAAAAATGAGGGGTTAAGTGTATTACTTACTGCATTTAAAAAGCATGTCCATCGCTTTTGCATATACTCGTCGTCGACAAGTGAAACAATCCGCTTAAAACTGTTCCTATTGTGAGGTGTTCCATCCTTTTGCAATGGTTTAAAGCTAGTTCACTTATTGACATTATATGGGATAAGTAGATGGAAAGTCAATAGCAAACTGCCAACTCAAAAGTGAATCAAGTTGGCAGTCCCCTATAAGAAACACAGTGATTACATTAACGAACGAGATATCTATTTTTAACCTTAATTACCTTTTATCGAAACAGATGCGTATAAGTTAATCGTCCGTTTTGTTTCTCCCTCTTCAACACAGTTTGTGTTTTCGGCATTTTCTATACCATGCAGATTATCATATTTCTTAATTCTATCAAACGTTGAAAAGCTATGTACCTTAAGGCCAATAACACCCAGCTTGTCCGCATATCTAATACACTGGCCCATTTTAGATGCTCCACTGGGAACAGAAGAGCTGGGCCACCTGGAAATGATTGGTGCCATTGTTCACCAACTGACACGAAATTTGAAAGACAATCAATTCCGAGATCCGGCCTTTGCTCCCTACTTTGTGGACCATACCGTAGGCGTCTACCCCACGGCGGCGGCAGGCTTCCCCTGGAGCGCCGGGTCTATGGCCGTCAAGGGTGACCCCATTGCCGATCTGACAGAGGACCTGGCCGCCGAGCAGAAAGCGCGGGTGACCTATGACAATATTCTAAGACTCAGCGACGACCCGGATGTCAACGATGTGATCCGCTTCCTGCGGGAACGGGAAATCGTTCATTTCCAGCGCTTCGGCGAGGGCCTGCAGCGGCTGCGGGAGAAGCTGGATCAGCGAAATGTGTATTTTATGAATCCATCTATAGACATATAAATTTAGCAACAGTTGGTTGCTTCCTTAATATTTATGAATTCTATGAAGATAATATTTACTCTCTTCCGGACTAGTGGAACACCTATCCACTCTGGATCGTGAGAAAATCAGCAGCAGTGTCATCGGCTTCAAAGCCTCTCCCCCCAGAGAGGGCCGGGGCCTGAGATCCGTTTCTTGCAGATCTCAGTGCCCCTTGAAAACGATCTATCCGGAGGTTCTTACGGTTTGACCATCCAGAAGGCGGGCAACCGGCGCAGTGCCAGACCGGTGAAGATATTGAGCTCGGCAGATTTTCGGATTGAACATGTGAACGGTTCCTGTTTCCCCGTACAGCCCCTGCGTATCCCGATAGAGCATATTGGCAGAGGAGCCGCCAAGCAGTGCGCAGGCATTCACGGCTCCGTATTCCTGAAGAATGCCGGTCACATCCGGAATGGTTGCGCCGAGATGCTCTTCGGTTCTGCCGTCGGTACAGACGAGGATCACGGTTCCGTCGGCGCGTTGGCCGATGGCTGTCCTGGGATTGTAGCCGGTATGATCGATGTCCACCGCGTTTCCGTTGACGATCAGGACCGTTCCGCTGGCGCAGCCGTCCCGAATCCCGAGCTCTAACGCCTCCTCCTCTGTCACGGAGTTGGCAACGATCAGAATATTATCCCTGTTGAAGCCAACAAAGCCTGTATCCGGGGTCATTGCAGAAAAATCGTTCCATACCACCTTTCCCTTGGAAAGGTTCAGTCCCAGAGGAACACTGCCAACTTCCAGACTTCCGGTGCCGTCGTCCCAGCATGTTCCCGCGTTGATCGCGGCGACAGCCCCTTCTTTTTCCATTGCAGCATCGATTTTCATCCCCGGAGTGTCCTTGGAAAGCGTCTCGGAAGAGGTGGCCAGATACAGCCGGGAGGGGTCACGAACCAGCATGATCTGGGCTGTGAAGGTTTCCCCTTCGTAGGTATCGATTCGAATTCCATCCTGGTATGGCGCCCATTCCGGGTTGTCCTCTTCTACCGGAGAAGTCTCCTCCCCGGTAGGCGCGGCAGGTGCCTGTGTTTCCGGAAGCGTTTCCGGCGGCACAGTTTCCTCCGAAATAAAATCACTGCTTCCCTCTTCCGGGACGCTCCTTGGAACCGTTAAAAATCCAATTGCAACGGCAAGAATCAGGATGACGGCTACAAGGATCACCCAAAAGCGTGGCTTTTTATAGTTCAGAACGCTGCGGATTCGCTGCACCACCGCCGTCTCGCCAAAGGCCACCGGGCATACCAGAACACGCTTCCTGCCGTCGCTGCACGCCAGCAGGGCCGACGCATAGGCCTTCCGCTCCGGCATCTTCAGAGCACGGATGACCCGCTCGTCACAGGCAAATTCGATATCTCTGCACGCCAGCCAATAAAAAGCCCAAACCAACGGATCAAACCAGTACATGGCCAGCAGACAAAAGGCGAAGGGCTTCCAAAGATGGTCTTTGCAGCATAGATGGCTTTTTTCACGGGCAAAGCCTGTCTCAAAGAGCAAAAAACCGGGCGGCATTTTTGCCGCCCAGTTTGGGAAACTTATTCGTGATTATGCAGCAGCTCGTGGGCCTTGCCCTTGAAGTAGCCGTTGTAAAAGACATCCATCAGGGGGTTCTCATCGGACTTGCGCAGAATCCGGTCCTTGTCGGCCTTGTACAGGCCCTGGGCACGGGCGGCCTTGTGACGCGGGCCGGCGGGGATGGGCTGGCCGCCGCCCATGATGCAGCCACGGCGGCAGGCCATGACCTCGATCAGATGGTACTGCTTCTCGCCGGAGCGGACCTGCTCCATGACCTTCCGGGCATTGGCCAGGCCGGAGACCACACAGATGTTCACATCCATGCCGTTGTAGGGAATGGTGGCTTCCTTGATGCCCTCCTCGCCGCGAATGCCGCAGGCAGCAATGGCATTGAGGGTAGCGGAATTGTGATCCGTTGCCAAGCGGCGCAGCACCGCCTCGGTAACGCCTCCGGTGACGCCGAAGATCACGCCGCCGCCGGAGGACAGGCCAAAGGGCATATCGCAGGCCTCGGGCTCGATCTTATCGAAGGCAATGCCGAAGTTCTTGATCATCCGGGTCAGCTCCGTGGTGGTGAGGACGATGTCTGTATCCTGCTCGCCATGGGTAAAGGAATTGGGGCGCACAGCCTCCATCTTCTTGGCGGTACAGGGCATGATGGACACCACGAAGGTCTTCTTGCCCTCAGAGTGGGCAGGGTCACGGTAGTAGTCCTTGATAACGGCGGAGAACATTCCCTGGGGAGACCGGCAGGTGGAGACATTTTCCTTCATCTCCGGGAACTCGTTGTCCACGAATTTCACCCAGGCGGGGCAGCAGGAGGTCAGCAGCGGCAGCTTGCCGCCGTTGTGCACCCGGTCCAGGAATTCGGCGGATTCCTCCATGACCGTCAGGTCGGCGGAATAGCTGGTGTCGAAGACCTCGTCAAAGCCCATGGCGTGGAGGGCCGCCACGGTCTTGCCCATGGCGTTCTCGCCGTTGGGCAGGCCGAAGGCATCGCCTACCGCTACCCGGACTGCCGGGGCGATCTGGGCGATCACCCGGGTATTGGGGTCACCCAGGGCGGCATAGACCTCGTCCAAATGGGTGCGGATGGTCAGAGCGCCTGTGGGGCAATACACCCGGCACTGGCCGCAGCTGACGCAGGCGGTCTGGGACAGCTTCTTATTGAATGCGGGGGTCACCTCCGCATCCGTGCCCCGGTGGGCAAAGCCCAGAACGCCTACGCCCTGGATCTCCGAGCACACCCGCACACAGTTGCCGCAGAGGATGCATTTGTTGGGGTCACGGACGATGGAGGGCGAGCTGTAGTCCACGGGTTTGTGCTCCTTGTAGTCCTGGAAGCGGACCTCCCTCACGCCCATCTTGTGGGCCAGGTCCTGCAATACGCACTCGCCGGACTTCATGCAGGTGGTGCAGTCCCGGCAGTGGGCGGCCAGCAGCAGCTCCACAATGAGCTTTCTGTGGCGGCGCAGCCGCTCGGTATGGGTATAGATGACCATGCCGTCCCTGGGCTCTTCCGAGCAGGAGGCGAAGCACTGGCCCCGGTCGTTCTCCACGGTACACAGGCGGCACGCGCCGAAGGTGGAGAGCTCGGAATGGTAGCACAGGGTAGGCATATCAATGCCCGCCTTGCGGATAATGGTCAAAACGTTCTTCTCATCGGTGAATTCGACTTTTTTGCCGTTGATGGTAATGGTTCCCATGGCTGCCCCTCCTTACGCTTCTACATAGATGGCATCAAAGGCACAGTTCTCCCTACAGGAGCCGCACTTGATGCAGACGGTGGGATCGATATGATAGGGATTCTTGACCTTGCCGGAGATGGCATTCACAGGACAGTTCCGGGCGCACTTGCCGCAGCCCTTGCAGAAGTCCGGGTTGATGACGAATTTCCGCAGGGCGGTACAGACCTTGGCGCGGCACTTCTTATCGACAATGTGCTCGACGTACTCATCCCGGAAGGTACTCAGGGTAGAGATAACGGGCAGCGGGGCGGATTTGCCCAGGCCGCACAGAGCCATGGTCTTGACCATGGTTGCCAGCTCCTCCAGCCGGTCCAGATCTTCCAGTTCCCCCTGACCGGCCACAATGCGCTCCAGAATTTCCAGCATCCGCTTGGTGCCTTCCCGGCAGGGAACGCACTTGCCGCAGCTCTCCCGCTGGGTGAAGGACATGAAGAACCGGGCAACCTCCACCATACAGGTGTGCTCATCCATGACCACCATGCCGCCGGAGCCTACGATGGCATTGAACTTCTTCACGGAGTCGAAGTCCAGGGGCTCATCCAGGTGCTTCTCCGTCAGGCAGCCGCCGGAGGGGCCGCCGATCTGGACAGCCTTGAAGGTGGAGCCGTTTTTCAGGCCGCCGCCGATGTCGAAGATGATCTCCCGCAGGGTGGAACCCATGGGCACTTCGATCAGGCCCGTGTTCTCAATGGCACCGGTCAGGGAGAAGGTCTTGGTGCCGGGGCTTCCGGCGGTGCCGATGGTGCGGTACCAGTCCGCGCCCTGCAGGATGATCTTGGGCACGTTGGCATAGGTCTCAACGTTATTCAGCACCGTGGGACGCTCCCACAGGCCCTTTTCCACGGTTCTGGGGGGCTTGACCCGAGGCATGCCCCGGTTGCCCTCGATGGAGGCCGTCAGTGCAGAGCCCTCGCCGCAGACGAAGGCGCCTGCGCCCCGGTTGATGTGCATATGGAAGGAGAAATCGGAGCCCAGGATGTTGTCCCCCAGCAGTCCCCGCTCCTCCAGCAGGGCGATGGCGTGGCGAAGACGGGCCACAGACATGGGGTACTCCGCGCGGACGTAGATATATCCGTCGGAGGAGCGGACGGCGTAGGCCGCGATCATCATGCCCTCAATCAGCTTAAAGGGGTCTCCCTCCATGACGGAGCCGTCCATAAAGGCACCTGGGTCGCCCTCGTCGCCGTTGCAGACCACATAGCGGATGGGGTCTTTCTGCCGGGCAACCTGCTTCCACTTTTTGCCCGCCGGAAAGCCGCCGCCGCCACGGCCCCGGAGGCCGGACTTATCGATCTCTTCAATGACCTGGTCCCGGTCCATCTGGAACATGGCCTTTTCCAGGGCCTTGAAGCCCCCGGCAGCCAGGTATTCGTCCAGGGATTCCGCATCCAGCTTGCCACAGTTTTCCAGAACAATCCGGGTCTGCTTGGCGATAAAGGGGATATCCTCCGGCTGGACGTACTTCTTCTCGCCCTTCTGGTAGAGCAGGCGCTCAATGACATCGTTGCCCAGGATGGTGTGCTCGTAGATTTCCTTTACATCCTCCGGCTGGACCTTGACATACTGGACGGTCCGGTCCCCCTTCTGGATGCGGACCAGAGGGCCAAGTTCGCAGAAACCCTGGCAGCCCGTCTTGTGGACGCCAACCTTGGGGCCGTCATGCTCTGCGGCATCGTGGGGGGCGAATTGCAGATCGATGGCGGGGTCGTCTGCAATCAACTCCTGAAACAGCTGGTGGATCTTATTGGAGCCGGTGGCGATACAGCCCGTGCCGGAGCAGACCAGCACCCGGCAGTCATAGCTTTTCATTTCCGCGGCGGCGGTTTCCCGCGCCTGGGTCAGATCTTCAATATTCTGGATCATCAGCCTTTACCTCTCAATTCCGCAATCAGTGCCAGGGCCTTTTCAGGGGTCATGGCCGGGTGGACCTGCTCATTGACCATCATGGTGGGTGCCAGACCGCAGGCACCCAGGCAGGAGACCGTCTCCACGGTGAACATCATGTCGTCGGTGGTGTGCTTCTTCTTGCTCAGACCCAGCTCCTTCCAGAGGGCCTCCAGCACGGGGGTGGAGTGGCGCACATGGCAGGCGGTGCCGTCGCACACCTTGATCACGTATTTTCCCTTGGCTTCAAAGGAAAAGTTTTCATAGAAGGTGGCCACGCTGTAGGCTTTTGTTTCGGTAATGCCGATTTGTTCCGCAATATAGGACAGCAGCTCACCGGGCAGGTAGCGGTATTCCGCCTGAACATCCTGCATGACAGGGATCAGCGCCTTGGGCTCCTTGCCGTAGCGGGCGATGATCTCGTCTGTTTTCCGGTAGTAGGATTCATCCAGCATAGTTTATTCCTCCTTTGATGTAGGCGGTTTCATTATAACAAGTTCCACAGCCGATAGCAAGCAAAGTGGAGCTAAGTTGTGCAAAACTGCTATTTTTCGTGCAAAGTGCTGGATTTTATCCTAAATTTTTCTCTCAAAGAATTAGCGTGTGCTAACGTGAAAGAGCAGGCGATTGTGAAATCTGCGCAAAAGAGAGCCAGGTCTTTCAGCGAAAATACCGAAAGACCTGGCTCCATCAAGGAAGATTTTTTGCAATTCCGTCACTGGCACTCGAACAGATAGCTGCCGTGGGGCTCGATTTGCAGCAGGACGGCCTTGTCCGCATCCTGCCAGTGCAGTTCGCTTCCGAAGAGGTCCCGCTTCCCCTTCGGCGCCCTGGCCCCCAGGGTGCCCAGAGGCAGGCGGACAGTCTCCGGGGTATCAGACTTAGAGATGACGCCCACAAGGACGTCCTCCCCGGTAAATCTTGCAATGGCGAAGGTATCCCCCTGGGCATAGAGAAATTTCATGCCGCCCCGGCGCAGGGCCGGATGGGCCTTTTTCAGGCTGCAAAGGGTGCGGTACAGCTGATAGTGGGCGCACCCTTGGAAATTCTTCTGCCAGGGCATGGGGTAGCGGCAGCCCTCGTTGGAATCCGTGGTGCCGTCAATTTCCGCCTCGTCCCCATAGTAGATAGAGGCTGCACCGGTGAGCAGGAACTGGAAGCAGGCCGCGCCCTTGAAGTCCGCCTGGGAGATTTGGGGGTTATTGTGCAGCCGCGGGGTATCGTGGCTGTCGAAGAGGTTAAACTGGGTCTCCCACAGGGCGAAGGGGAGCTTGGCCAGGTGCTGCATAACCCGCATCTCCAAATCCTGGGCGGTCATGCGGCAAGGGATGGCCTTTAATTCCGGGGTGCGGGACAGGAACAGGTCCGGCTCCCCAAAGAAGGAGCGGATGGCCCGGCCGCAGCCATAGTAATTCATAGGAGAATCCCACTCCGTACCCTGCAAATACTGGGCGCAGTCCCCCCAGTCCTCGGCCAGAATATAAGCCTGGGGGTTCTCCTGGCGGATGCTCTTCCGGATTTCCGGCCACAGCTCGTGGGACAGCTGCACCTCCCCGTTCCGGGCAAAGACGTCGGCCACATCGAAGCGCCAGCCATCGATGCTGTAAGGGGGCTTGAGCCATTTTTTCAGGACGGAATTCTCCCCACGGTAGACGATTTCCCGGAGGGAATCCGAGGTGTAGTTCAGCGTGGGCATGGAGGGCAGGTCCCACCAGCCGTGGTAATGATTGTCCTTGTCGAAGAAGTAATAGCCCCGCTCCACGGAATCGGGGTTGTTGTAGGCCCCTTCGGTTTTGGGAAAGTAGGCGCCGTCCTTGTTGAACCACCGGTGGGCCGTGCCCGTGTGGTTGATGGAGATATCCAGAATCAGCTTCATGCCGTTTTCGTGGAGGGCCTTGCTCAGCTCGGCCAGAGCCTCGTCCCCGCCGAAATGGGGGTCAACATGGAAGTAGTCCAGGCAGTCATATTTGTGGCAGGAGGGGGCATAGAAAATGGGGTTTAAGTACACGGCCGTGACACCCAGCTCCTTCAGATAGGGGATCTTCTGCCGGATGCCCTGCAAATCGCCGCCGTAGAAATCCATGCAGTGGCCCTGCTCATAGGTCAGGGGCGTATCGTCCCAGTGCTCCATGCGGATGGCCGGGAAGCCATCCTGGCTGTACTCCCCTGTTTTCACATCGTTGCCCGGGTCTCCGTTGCAGAAGCGCTCGGGAAAGATCTGGTAAAACACTGCATCCTTCACCCAGGCGGGCTGCACATAGTCCGTCAGGAGCACAAAGTCATAGCTGTGCTCCGGAAGATAGGTTGTGATCTCCTTCTGCGTATAGAAATAGATGCAATTCTCCGTGGCGATGTAGAAATGGTACTGCGTCCGCCGCTCGATGATGGGCAACTCGCAGGTCCAATACACAAGCCCACGCGCTTCCCGCGCCCGGTGCATGGGAATTTTTAGCTCTCCCCCATTGGGGATAGACCGCAGGTAGACGTACTTTACCGGCGCGTCTGCGTACATCCGCAGTGACACCGTCACGCTCTCCCCAATTTTTGGGCAAGGATTCGAGACAAATTCAGACGAACCGTCGGAATAAACACTTTCCAACCAAGTTTCCATAGTACAGCTCCTATCTGTTTTTTCTTTTATTGTACACATTTCTGCGCAGTTTCGCAAGAGGGAAATGTCCATGGGGGTTGTTAGAAAACGCTCCGTCATTGCGAACCAGCGCGCACGCTGGTGTGGTACCCCAAGGGTATTTCCTTCGGGCACAATCCCCCGGATTTTCAAACATCTTGGTAGTAAAACCAGTCTGTTACCATTCAACCGGGGGGCTGCCACACCACTGTGACCGCAGTCACGTACATAGCGCAACCGGCGAAGCCGGCTCTTAGCGCGGAGTAGTGACATCGGTCACTGGTTCGCAGCGACATACTTTTCTAACAGCCCCTGGCCCGGCGGCAGCCGAGGCTGAGGGGTTATACCGCAGAAGCCCTGCGGGCCACCTCCCGCTGTGCATTAAGAGGCTGCGCATAAAGGCAAGCACCGCAAGGCGATGCTTGCGGTGCTCAGCTGGCTTGTGTAATTTCGTGGGTGTCCTTATAGTGCCAGGGATAGCAGAAGATATGGCCGCCAATGGTGCCCCAGACGCTGTCGGTGGTGCGGACACGGCCATAGAACGTGACCTCTTTGGGGAGCACATAAGGGCCGTACAGTGCCCGGTCGATGGCCTCATACTGGGCCTGGCTGGGGTCTGCGGTGAGGATCAGCTTGTGCGGAACAAACTGGCTCTCGTCATTGATCATATTTGTAATGGAGGAGCCGAAGTCGCCGGATACCAGACGGTTCAGGACCACCTCTGCAATGGCCTGCTGGCCTTCTTCGCTTTCGCCTCTGGCCTCCACATAGATGAGCTTGGCAAGGAGCTTGGTCTCGTCGTCGGTCAGCTTCAGGCCGTCGTAACGGGGCTCCACATAGGGCCGCACCGGCTCTTCATAGACAAAGGGAGCGTCGCTCATCTGGCTGGGATCGAAGATGAACGCGCCATCGTAGCCCCAGCAGATCTCATCGGTGCCGAAGCCGTTCTCAAACCGGTCATTCAGCCGCCAACTCTGGCGGTTGTAGGTGGAGGGGTCGTAGACCTCGATCTTGCCGTTCTCATTGAAGCCCTTCAGAAGAATGAAGTGCTGGCTGTTGGTGAAGAGGGACCGGCTGTTCATCAGCTGGATGACGATCTTTCCCTCCCGCAGGGCCTGCTTCACATAGTCGTAATTCTCCGCCTCGGTCATGGGCAGCTGCAAGGCCTGCGCCATATAGCGGATACGGTCCGTATTGTTTTCGGCCTTGCCGCCAAACCATTTTGCCAGCTCGTCGGGGTAATACTGGTGCCCCGTCAGGTAAGTGGCCACCACGGCCATGCAGCACACGCTGCACCCGTTGTTCTTAATGGTTCCGGTGCCATACATAACATCGGCATAGTCATCCAGGGTGTAGTCCGGGAAGAAGCGCTGGATTTCAGCGGTCTCGGGAATGTCCGTGGTCTCCGTCTCGGCGGCCTCTTCGGCAGGCTCTTCGGTAATGCCGGTGGTCTCTTCCGTGACCTGCTCTGTGTCGTCTGTCCCATCCGCCATAACGAAAAACGGCAGCGTCTGCAAAAGCAGCAGCAGCGCCAACATTGCCGCAAAAATCCGGGGCATCCGGCTGCGTGTATTCATTTGAAAAAAGATGCCCATAGTGCCTCCAATTTGCTGCCTTCCGCCCAGAACGGAAAGGGGAAAATCTTTCGTAAAACAAGAGCATTATACCATGGGCGTCCAGCCATTTCAACCAACGTAACAAAAAATTAAGAAGTGCAAAGTTTAAGATTTTTTTAGGCTGCGCCGTATAATTTACCGGGGCAGCCGGAAACTGTGCTTCCAACTGCCCCGGCAAAAAAGATACCGTCAAATTCTTCTTGCCAGCTTTTCGGAGTATTCCCGGCGGAAATCGCCGAAGGTTCCCGCATCCAGGGCATCCCGGATGCGCTGCATAAGCTGATTATAAAAATACAGATTGTGCATAACGCACAGGCGCATAGCCAGCATCTCCTCCGCCACAAACAGATGACGGATGTACGCTCTGGAATACCGGCGGCACACAGGGCAGTCGCATTGGGGGTCAATGGGGCCGTCGTCCAGCTGGTATTTGGCGTTTTTCAGGTTGATGGCCCCTTCCCAGGTGAACAGCCGGGCATGGCGGGCGTTCCGGGCAGGCATGACGCAGTCGAAGAAGTCCACGCCCCGGGCCACGCCCTCGATGATATTGGTGGGGGTGCCCACGCCCATGAGGTAGCGGGTCTTCTCCCTGGGCATATAGGGCTCAA
>UQGU01000004.1 GCA_900540635.1 uncultured Eubacteriales bacterium
GCAGCTCATCAAAGTAATCCTTGCCAAAGGGGCGGCCGTTCTTCATCATCTCATCGTTGAGAACAAAGCCCTTCTGGATGTACTCTTTCAGGGTTTTTGTTGCCCACTGACGGAATCGGGTGGCTTTTTTGGAGTTCACACGGTAGCCTACGGCGATGATGGCATCGAGGTTGTAGTGTTCGATGGTACGGCTGACCTCCCGAGTCCCTTCTGTGCGAACTACCGAGATTTTCTCGGTAGTTGCCGGCTGTTCCAATTCGCCGTCAGCGTATATATTTTTCAAGTGAAGGGAAATATTATCCGTTGAGCAATCAAACAGTTCTGCCATGCCTTTTTGGGTCAGCCAAAAGGTTTCGTCTTTGAAAACCACATTGATAAATTCTTTTCCGCTGTCATCACTGTACAGCAAAATTTCTCCACGGTTGGCAAGTTCATTTCCCATTTGTGCCCTCCTCCGTCTGTTCCGGCAGCTGCGCTGCGTCGGTCACAATGTCGATGACAAGCTGGCGGAAGCTTTCAGCGTTCTGCGAAGTTACCACAGGCCGCCCGGTTTCGGCTTCCAGTGCTTTCCGGGCAATCCCGGCCACATTGCCGCCCCGGCGGGCAACCTTTTGATTTTCGTTCAGCCCCTGGGGCTGTTCGGCCTTTGCAATATCGGTGGTAGACGCTTCGGCCAGCATGGTCAAAACCAGCTCCAAATCGCTCATATTGTCCCGAAGATTTTCCTTTTTCAGCCCCTTGAGCTGCTTATACTGCCGGGTACTCATGCCGGACCACGCACGGGTGATCTCGTCTGTGAGAATGGCGTATTCCTTGCCCTTCTGCACACCGCACTTTTTCCATTCGTCTGTTAACTCGTTGCGAATGCGGATGGCCAGCAACCGCTGATGTACCCATTCCTCGGAATAGCCCTTTTTGAGATAGGTTTCCAGCGCCCGGTCAATGGCCTGCTCCGGGTCGATGGTCTCCTCAATTCGCTCCCGGCCCACCATGGCCAGCCACGTCTTGAACGGTTCTGCTTTCTTGGAAGGGATGGACTGAATGATACGCAGAAGCTGCTCGGTGTTGGCAACATCGGTTTTATATCGTTTGCCATCTTTGGGAGACTTCATTTTCAGTTGCTGACAATTTGTCAGCAACTGATCTGCGCCTTCGGCTTTCAGGCGTTCTTTCAGCTTTGCCCAATAGTTACTGGCACCTCTGAGTGTTTCCTGATCCGTCAAAACACCGACAACATCCACAATGGAGAAATACCATTCCTCCCGTTCTTCATCCCACGCCACGCGGATTTTTTGATTCTCAAAAAGCTGAATTCCGTTGTGAGCAAGCTCTTTCATTTTTTGCCTCCATTCCCTTCGTGTCTCATATATCCATTATATCTTTTTATCCATTAGCTTGTATGAATAATATTGTACACGATGTTCCCGAACTTTGCAAGGACAAAACCAAAAACGGCGGAGGAAATTTCTCCCCTCCGCCTGAGTTTGACATTCAGCGTTCCAGTCCAGCCGCCCGCTGCTTTTTCTCCCGCTGCACCGCCAGTTCCGCACTGCGCCGTTTGTTATACGCCAGCAGTGCCAGGGTGTTCTCCTTCAAATCCTCCTGCCCGGAGTGAAATACCGCCACCATATACTTCTGCTGCTTCCACTGGGCATACATGGGCTGCAAGCGTTCCTGCACGGCGCTGTCCTCCCCTTCCTGCCGGGTCAGCCAGACCTGCACCAGCTTTTTGGCATCGTCGCGAATAATTTCCATATCAGTGCCCCCTTTTGCGGGTATTGTTTCCAGAATTTGTATTTTTCATGCGGGTTGGTTTCCTCCTGCCGATGGCAGCGTTGTGATGTTATTGATAATTTTGTGATGTTGATTTTCTCTATCCCGTTCCATCCCATCTATCCGTTGGGATGCTTGGGATGGATGGGGATAGGTGCGCCGTTCTCCCCCGAACCGGTTCCTGCCCGGGATTTTCCCCGGCGTATCGTCTTCCTTGGTGCGCTGCCTGATGGGTCTCGGCGCTGCTTTTCCCGGAGGACATATCCCTTTCGGACGGTCATTTACTTGTCAAGCTGCATTTCATTCAGTGAAGCTATTTTATAAAAAAGAAAACGCCTTTCCCGTATATCCCAGAGGACGGAAAAGGCGTTTGAAGTACAAAATTTCCACGCTTATAGACAGATATGCTATAATGAAAGAAAACGATTTTGGAGGCCGCCATTATGAATGTAAAGCTGACAATCCAGGAAAAACTGAAAGATTTGCGTATTGAACGGCACCTGACCTTAGAGCAGCTTGCCGCAGAAACCGGCATCTCCAAATCTGCATTGGGCAAATATGAATCGGACGACTTCAAGGATATCAGCCCATTCAGCATCACGACCCTTGCAAAATATTACGGTGTCTCCACAGACTACCTGCTGGGTTTGACGGAAACAAAAAATCACCCAAACGCAGATTTACAGGATCTGCATTTGAGTGATGAAATGATTGCGCTGCTGAAAAGCGGGAGCATCAACAATCGGCTGCTGTCCGAGCTGGCGCTGCACAGGGATTTCCAGCGGTTCCTGGTGGATATCGAAATTTTTGTTGACCGCATTGCCGATATGCGGATTCACGATATGAACGCCCTCCTGGAAGCAAACCGGCAGCAGATTATGGAGAAATACAATCCCGGTGAAAATGATTTGTACCTGCGTACTCTGGAGCTGGCCCAGGTAAAAGAGGAGAATTACTTCGCCCATGTTATCCATCAGGATCTTGACGGTATTCTCCACGACATCCGGGAAGCCCACCGGGCAGACACCACCACCGCCGATACCGCCTCACCCGCCATGGACATCCACCAGCAGCTGGAAACCGCCATGCACTACGAGGGGACGGAGGAAGAGCGAAAGGCCCGCATCTTCCTGGCCTCTCTGGGAATTGACTATGACAAGCTGACCCAGGAGGAATTTGTGACGCAGATCAACATTCTGAAAAAGTCCGCACATTTGAAAAGCGCCAATAACCTGCGGGGAAAATCCGTACCGTATATGGTGCACGGAAAGGGAAATCGGAAGAAGCGGAAGTAAGTGCCCCATGAAAATCCGCGTCTTCCCAGTTTTCTCAAGAAGCATTTCTTGAAATGCGCAGCCAGAACGAAGTTCTGATCTTAGGGGCTTGGGGATTTCCCCAACAAGCAATTTTGCGTCCGGGTAGCACACGGACACTGCTTGCCAGGTGGAAAACGGCAGATTAACAAAAGAGATACTATAGCTTCTTTTCAAAATAGAGGAAAAGTTTTGAATAGCGCCTCGCAACTTTAAGTTGCTAGATGCAAATTCAGATTTTTGATTTTTTCTTCCATATCGCTTACAATGTAATCAGAAAGAGAGGTGATTGATATGTTTGGTGAGAAGTTAAAAGCTCGAAGAGAGGAAAAGGGATTATCTCAAGACGACGTGGCTGATTTCTTTGGAGAGGACTTCAGCCGTCAGGCTGTATCCAAATGGGAACGTGGTAATGCATAGTGGGAATAAACGCCGGACAGGACCTTCATCAGCGTGGATTTTCCTGCGCCATTTGCGCCTACCAGGGCTGTTACATGGCCGCTTTCAAAATCGAAATCCACATTCTGAAGGGCTTTTACACCGGGGAATTCCACGCCGATGTTTCGCATCTGGATCAGCGTTGTTTCTGCCATTGCTTTACCGCCTTTCTGTCGGATTCTGTAAAAGTGCCGCCCGTCCGCGCGATGCTTCCGGGCGGCACCTCATCACACTGCTGTGTGAATATGAGAGCTTTGCTTAGTTTCCGGCCACCTCTGCCCGGCGAGCCTGAATTTCCTCAGTATTATAGGCTTCACTCCAGCCGAAGTCGTCGAACTTCTCGCCAAGAGTCGCCATACTGTCTGCATCAGTGATGTCTGCGCCGTAGACGTTCACAGCAGGGAAGGCATAGACCTCGGGAGTCTCCACGCCCAGGGTCTTCAGCACGCCCAAACGCACATCCACCATGCCGATGACGTAGGGGTCCACGGCTGCGCAGCAGTAATAAGCAGGAGTTGCCACCATTCTGGCAAGCTCCGTATTGGAAATGTCAATAGCTGTGAACACAACGTCATCGCGGCCTGCATCGGCCACAGCGTCCACAGCGCCATCCAGGAAGCCGGAACTGGCGGCCCAAATGCCCACATTGCCAGGGTTGTTGTTCAGAAAGTTAGTCACAGCGGTATAGATCTGGCTGTAGGTATCGCCTGCCAGGTTCGGACTGATGATCTCAGAGGACAGCTTGCCTTCCTTCTCGTATTCCTCAATGACGGAATGACGGGTGTCGAAGGGAACGATCATGCCCAGAATATTGATTTCTGCGAACTTGATGGGCTGCGTTGCACCCATCTGCTCCAGCTTTTCAATCATGCCATCCAGAGACATGCTGGCCAGATTGGTGTCCTCCTGGGAGGTATAGGTCACGCCGGGCACATGCTCGCCGCCGCCGTCGAAGCAGACAACCTTGATTCCCTTTTCCACTGCCTTGGAAACCATATCGTACTGGTAGCCCTCATTGGCATGGGAAACGATCCAAATGTCGTAGTCCTTTTCCAGAGCCTGCGCCATCAGATCTTGCATCTTCACATCGTCCTGGTCGGACATATAGGTATCCACGGTGTAGCCCAGTGCTTCTCCCTCGGCAATGGCGCCTGCAAAAAATTGCGCCGTGTGGTCAGAGTTCTGCATATTCCGCAGCACGGCAATTTTGCCATGGGTACCGGCAGCCGGTGCATCCTTCGCAGCTGCTGCGGTTGTTCCATCGGAAGCGGGGGCGGCAGTGGTTTCCGCTGGTGTCTGCTTGCCGCCGCAGGCGGTCAGGCCGAACAGCAAGACGCAAACAAATGCCATGCTGAGAACGGACAGCCATGTACGATGAGTGTGCTTTTTCATTTCGGTTACCTCCTAATTTTAAGGCTGAGTTTTCTGAACTCACGTTTAGTTCTTAAATATATTTTTAGCTCAACCTTGATGACTAATTTATATCATGCTTTATGTGCTTTGTAAATAGTGTTCCGTTGTTTTCTCTCATTTTTACAATATTTATGTCTATATTTTGTACATATTGATTATTCAGAACTGTCTGCTTATTTTGTTTTGGGACATTCATCTCTAAATTTCTCAAAATATCCGCACTCTATTTCTCTACTCAATATTTAGGTAATTTAGTATTTTACTAAAAGATTGACAAAATTTAGTTTTTGAAGTATTATGAGTGCAAATATATGAAGTTTGGAGAATTGCCTATGACTGCGAAAGAAATTGCTGCCAAGCTGAACATTTCCCCCTCGGCCGTCTCCCTGGCCCTGAATGGGCGCAAGGGGGTCAGCGAGGAAACCCGAGCGCAGGTGCTTGCGCTGGCCCAGGAATACGGCCTCCGGAAGCCCCGCCAGCGCAACACCCCTGAGGGAACCATTGCCCTGGTGGTTTTCCGCCGCTACCACTGGATCTGCAATGACAATACCTTCTTTACTGCCATCATTGAAAGCATTGGCACCGCCTGTCGGGAAGAAAACTATGCACTGCAAATTATCTATTTCCTGGATGATGAGGACTGGGACGACCAGCTTCATGCCATTGAAGCCTGCGGCTGCTCCGGTGTCATTCTTCTGGCAACGGAAATGCTGGAGTATGAGGGCGTTCGCTTTGAAAAGCTAAGGCTCCCCCTGGTGGTCCTGGATAATTCCTTTGACAGCACCTCCTTCCATAGCGTAACCATCAACAATACCCAGGGTGCAGGTCTGGCCGTGCGTCATGTGCTGGAGATGGGCCACAGAAGCATTGGATTCCTGTGGAACAACACGGGAATCCGTAATTTCGAGGAGCGACATCTAGGGGCCTATCAGGCCATTGATACCTTCAACCGGAGCTCTGCGGATACGCCCGCGTCGGTAATTCCGGTTTCCGCTGTCTTTGTAGGCGGCAGCGATGTCTACCCCACAATGACGGACTACCTGGACACGAAACCCCAGCTCCCCACTGTTTTCGTTGCGGACAACGATACCATTGCCATCCCCTGCATTCAGGCCCTCCAGGATCGGGGCTACCGCGTCCCGGAGGATATTTCCGTCATTGGCTTTGACAATGCGGCCATGTCCAATCTCGTCAACATGCAACTGACGACCATTGACGTACCCAAGCATTTCCTGGGCCGGGCCGCCACGCAGCTTTTGGTCAGTGTGATTCGCAATGAGGTTGAAAATACCCCCATGCGCATCTGCGCCAATACAACGCTGATCCGGCGGAATACAGTAGGCCATGCGGTGGGCTCTGCCGCGCAGAAAAAAGGGAATACATGACAGAATGCGGATATACACCGCATCCCCTGCACTTTGCAGCAATTTATGCCGTCTTGTAAATAAGCGCCGCCCGGTGGCCGCTTTCGCGAACCCACCGGGCGGCGCTGTTTTTCTCTTGTAAATTCCTACGGCCCCCATTCGTTGTCCCTATGTACCCCTACCACCCCCGCCTCTTGGCCAAATCCAACATAGAAAAGCAGTACACTTCCCACCGTGTCAATGATGTCTGCAACGGGTCGCCCTCCCGGATTCGCAGGGTTCTGCGGATCTCCTTCGGAATGACGATTCTCCCCAGGTCGTCCACCCGGCGTACAATGCCTGTTGCTTTCATATTCTTTTCTCCTTTGAAGCGCAAAGCGCTGTTTACTCCGGTAGAAGTATTTGCAGGAAAAGGGGAATTATGTATGATGAGGGGCAAAGGATGATTGGTGCGTGGGCTGTTTTGTCGTGGACAATGCAATGGAACTAAGCGGGATTTCTCCAGGAATTCGTGAACTTCACCAATCACCTGAAACATTTTTCCGACGACTGGCGAAAAATTTATCCGGCGATTGGAAAAGCCTGACTTTCCAGTCAAAAAGGAGTACACGCTCCCAAACGGACACACCGCCCGGTGGTCGCTCTCGCGTGCCCACCGGGCGGCACTGTTTCTTTCTCGTAAATCCCAACGGCCCCATTCGTTGTCCCCATGTACAACGTCCATCCCTGTGTCTTGGCTGGTGCAGCATTTCCCGGGGCTTCAAAATACGCCATTTCGTCACGAACCCCCCAGGAGCGGACGTTCCCTGGGGGGTTCTGTTCTCTTATGCGTTCGTGCTTAGCGGTCTCCCCGGTCGAAGGCCGTCAGGTCTTTGACTACCTCACCGGCGATGATCATGCCGGCGGCGGCCACGGCGAAGGGCGTGGAGCCGGGGATGTCCCGGCGCTGGGTACACTTGCGGGCCGTGCCAGGAGGGCAGACGCAGTGAGCCCGGCAGGAAATTGCCATGTCCTCCAGGGGACGGATGGGCTTTTCTTCGGAGTAGACCACCTTCAGGTGGTCTATGCCGTTCTGGCGGCAGATCTTTCGCATGACCCGGGCCAGGGGGCACACGCTGGTCTTGTAGATATCCGCAACCTTAAAGGCCGAGGCCTCCACCTTATTGCCCGCGCCCATGGAGCTGATCACCGGAACGCCCGCTGCCCGGGCCCGGAGAATGATCTCCTTTTTGCCGGTAACGGTGTCGATGGCATCCACCACATAGTCATACTGGGAAAAATCGAACTGGTCGGCGGTGTCCGGCATGAAAAAGGTCTGGTGCACGGTCACCTGACAGTTGGGATTGATGTCCTGGATCCGCGCCTTGGCAACCTCCACCTTGTATTTGCCCACGGTGCTGCGGGTGGCAAAGAGCTGCCGGTTCAGGTTGGTGATGCAGACCTTGTCGTCATCGATCAGATCCAGCGCCCCAACCCCGGACCGGGCCAGGGCCTCCACGGTATATCCCCCCACGCCGCCGATGCCAAACACGGCAACCCGGGCGTTTTTCAGCCGCTCCATGGCATCCTTGCCAAAGACCAGCTCCGATCTGGAAAATTGATTCAGCATAGTTCTCTCCTGTCGTTGGTTTGTGCCCTATTATACGATTGATTGCGTAGGTTTTCAATACAAAATTCCTAACCTTCCCCTACGGGGAAGGGGGACCGCCGCCTATGGCGGTGGTGGAAGAGGGGTGCCGTGCGCGAGAGCAGGGTGTCACCTGTATGCGTTTTTGCCAGCCGCTCTCGCCTATTAGGCCCCTCTTCAGTCTCGCTAACGCGAGCCAGCTTCCCCGGAGGGGAAGCGGTTTTCTATTCTATACAGCCGTTTCCCGTTTTCGAAGGTAATGGCCTGGGCCTCCTCCGGGCTTACGCTCCAGATGCTCGCCAGAGCCTCGGCCATGCGGTAGAGCCGGGTGGGGTCGTTGCGCTTGCCCCGGAAGGGCTCCGGGGACATATAGGGGCAGTCCGTCTCAATGACCACCCGGTCCCGGGGGACCGCTGCGGCGGCTTCCAGGGCGCGGCGGGCGTTTTTGAAGGTCAGCACCCCCGTAAAGCCTACGTACCAGCCCCGGGCAACCAGCCATTTTGCCATTTCCGCAGACCCGGAGAAGCAGTGGAACACCCCCGTCACCTCCGGGAAGGCGGTGACGATGTCCATGCCGTCCTGGTGTGCCTCCCGCTCGTGGACGATGACAGGCTTTTTCAGCTCCCGGGCCAGCTCCATCTGAGCGGCGAAGGCCTTCTTCTGAACATCCCGAGGGATGTCCTCATAGTGATAATCCAGGCCGATCTCTCCAACGGCCTTTATTTTTGGGTTTTCCCGGCACAGCTGCCGGTAGCGGTCCAGCACGGCGTCGTTTACCTCGTCCGCCGCGTCCGGATGGGAGCCGACGGCGGCATAGATGTAGTCGTATTCCCGGGTCAGAGCCGCCGCCGCCTCGGAGGAGGCGGCGGAACAGCCTGGGTTCATCAGCAGTGCAATGCCCGCCTGGGGCAGGGAAGTGGTCAGAAGCTCTGTCCGGTCCGCATCAAAGGCCCGGTCATCCATATGGGCGTGGGTATCAAACAGCATTTTTCTATCCTTTCTCTACGATCATGGCCGCAAGGCATCCGTCCCATTCCCAGACCCGGGGGTCCCGGAGGGTAAAGTCCGTCCGATTTGGAAAGCCCAGCAGCCCCGTACCGTCGCACTTGACCCGGGCCTCCTTCAGCACCCAGAAGGTCAGAAATGCCCGGCGCTTGTCTGGGGCGGCTTCGAATTGGGCGTATTCCGCAGGGGAGAGCACCCTTCTGGCGGTTTCCAGCCGGATGGGGCGGTTCAGCTCCTCCAGGTCCAGGCCCACGGGGTGCTTTCCCAGGACGCAGGCGGCATGGCGGCGGGTGTGGGAGATGGAGAAGTGATAGGGGCTGTCCGGAAAATAGGGCTTGCCCCGTTTGGTCAGCCGGACAGGGGGCAGGGACTGACCGGTCTCCTCCAGATAGAGCTGCCGCAGGAGGGCCCAACCGGCCTCATGGCCGCCGCGCCCGTCCAGAGAGCAGCAGGCGTATCTCATTGGGCGTCGATGATATTGCCGCCGTCGCCCAGGAGCTTTCCGGGCTTCAGACGGTCAATGGCCATGAGCACACCCACCGCAATGACCAGCAGGCCCACAATGACCCAAACCGCCCGGGAGGTGGTCATGGGCAGCAGGATCAGCAGTCCGCCGATGATGGCAGACAGCAGGGCATACTTCATGCCGCACTTCCAGCGGGCGGCGTTGATGATATCCTGTACGGCCCGCACCAGGATCAGCAGCCCGGCGACCCGGCCCAGAGCAGCCGCAAGACGCAGGGGATTGCGCACCAGCCACAGGCCCAGGGCAGCCGCCACCACCACAAACAGGATCCTGCTGGTGGTCAGCTCCTTCACGGCAATGGATTCCACCAGCAGGCCAATGCCCACCACCAGCAGGACCCAGCCCAGGACCTTGCCCACAAGAGCCGAGGCAGAGTCCGGCCGTACCACCAGAACAATGCCCAGGATCACCATCAGCACCGGCGTCAGCATCAGCCGCACCATGCTCTGAACATCCTTTTTCTTCATAGCGCTCACACCTTTCCGTTTCTAGAAATATTTTACCCCGTTTTGCCCGGCCTGTCAACGATTGCCGAAGGAAATGTTCGGTTCTGGGCAGGGGAGCGGGGGCATATACTGCTTCCGGGAAGGGGGTGGAGGCCTTGGTTCAGGAGAGCCACAGCCTGCGGCTGACCGAGCGGAAGAGCCTCAGTGTTACGGGTGTCACGGAGGTGGTCCGGTTTGACGAGGACGCGGTGGTTTTGCAGACGGATATGGGAATGCTGACGGTCCAGGGCGAGCAGCTGCAGTTGAAAGAGCTGTCCGTGGAAGGGGGAAGGGTAACGGTGGAGGGCACGATCAGCGCATTGAGCTACGAGGCCCCCCGGCAGAGCGGCTCCTTCCTGCAAAGGCTGCTGGGCTAATGGGGACAATGCTTGGCGCGTCCTTTCTGCTTGGCGCGGCTCTGGGGCTGCTGTGGGGCTTCCTGCGGCCCCTGGGAAAGCGAGGGGACCCGCTGTTTGTGCTGATGACGGGAGCGGGGCTCTGCTGGCTGAATTTTGGCGTTTGCGGCGGAGACCTGCGGCTTGGCTGTGCCGCAGCGATGCTTCCCGGCTTTTGGGCCACGGATAAAAGCCTGGGTGCGGTGCTGCAGCCGGTGTTTTATGGGTTTTGGTCTCTTCTGAAGGCCATGGCCGGTGTATTTTTGTCTGTCCCGAAAAAAATTTTTAAAATCGCAAAAAATGTGTTTGCATCTGCCGGAAAATGGGTTACAATAGGACGGAAGAATTCGCTGAACCGGGGAGGGAAACCCAATGCAAGAGTCGTCCGTAAAAATCGGCAGCACCAGGATCGTCTGGAACCGCTCAACGCCGCTGTTGAAGGTCCTGATCCTCAGTCTGGTGGTATTTTCCATGCTGGCCTTGGCGGCCCTGAGCTGGGTCAGGCTGAGCGTACAGTCCCAGATCGCGGACACCCGGACTCTGGCCGCTCAGACCGCAGGGCAGAATCGCCGCCTGCAGGAGCGCCTGACCGATATGGAGTCGGACGGGGCCATCCGGGCCATTGCCTCAGACGAGCTGGGGCTTGTAGACCCCGACGCGGTCATCATCCAGCCCGGCAGCGGAAATTGAAAACCGGCAGCAGCACACCGCTGCGCCTGAAATAATTTTGGAGGAAACATAGCATCTATGGAGTTAACCGTCGGAGCCGTTTTAGAGGGAAAAGTCAAGTCCATCACCAATTTTGGCGCGTTCATCGCCCTGCCGGAGAATAAGACCGGTATGGTACATATCTCAGAGGTTGCCAATGCCTACGTCAGCGATATCCACCAGCACCTGACCGAGGGCCAGGATGTGAAGGTGATGGTCATTGGCCTGGACAATGGCAAGATCAATCTGTCCATCAAGCGCCTGGAGCCCAAGCCCCAGCGGGAGAATGCGCCCAGAGGCGAATTCCGCGGCAACGGCGGACAGCGCCGGGAAGGTCAGAACAGCCGCCCCAACCGCGCCCCCGTGCAGCCCGCAGCCCCCAAGACGGCAGACCAGCTGTTTGAAGAGAAGCTGAAGGCCTTCATGTCCGAGTCCGACAGCAAGATCTCTTCCATCCGCCAGTATTCCGACCACCGGACCAAGAGCAGAAGAAGATAAATTTGGGGCTCCCCTTGCAGGGGAGCCTTCAAGGAGAATGTTATGTCAACAGTTGTGATCACCGGCGGGTCTCGGGGGATCGGCCGGGCGGCGGTGGAGCTGTTCGCGCAGAAGGGCCACCGGGTGTTCTTCCTCTATGAGAAGAACGACGCAGCCGCTACGGACGTTGCCGAAAAAACCGGCGCCACCCCCATCCGCTGCGATGTGGCCGACAGCACCGCCGTGAAGGCCGCCTTCCGGCAGATCGGCGATGTGGATATTCTCATCTGCAATGCGGGCATTTGCTTCTATGGGCTTATGCAGTCCATGCAGGAGGAGGACTGGGACCGGATCTTTGACGTGAATGTCAAGGGTATTTACAACTGCGTCAATGCCGCCCTGCCCAGCTTCCTGCAAAAGCAGCGCGGCAGCATCGTGACGGTTTCCAGCATGTGGGGCCGGGTTGGCTCCAGCTGCGAGGCGGCCTATTCCGCCACCAAGGGGGCCGTCATCGCCCTGACCAAGGCCCTGGCCAAGGAGCTGGGCCCCAGCGGCATTCGGGTGAACTGCGTGGCCCCCGGAGTGATCCTGACGGATATGTGCGCCCAGGTAGACCCGGAAACCCTGGAAGAGCTGGCCCAGGAGACGCCCCTGGGCCGGAACGGGACACCGGAGGACGTGGCAAAAGCCATGGCATTTCTGGCAGAGGCCGATTTTATCACCGGAAACGTGCTGAACGTAGATGGGGGATTTGCAATTTAAGGCAGCAGCGCACAAGACAATTCGTATTGTGCGGTGTTGCCTGAATTTATACAGGAGGAAAGAAATATGAAAATTGCCCTGGGCTGTGACCACGGCGCGTATCTTCTGAAAAATAAGGTTGCGGACCATCTCCGCAAAGCGGGCTACGAGGTGATGGACTTCGGCACCAACGGCCCCGAGAGCTGCGACTATCCGGATTTTGCCGCCGCCGCCGCCCGGGCTGTGGCTTCCGGCGAATGCGAGAAGGGCATTGTGCTCTGCACCACCGGCATCGGCGTGTCCATTACCGCCAACAAGATCAAGGGCATTCGCTGCGCCCTGCTGTCCGATGTGCTGTCCGCCAAGCTGACCCGGCTGCACAACGACACCAACATGATGGCCCTGGGTGCGGGCATCGTCGGCGAAAACCTGGCCCTGGAGATCGTAGACACCTGGGTCTCCACCCCCTTCTCCGGAGAGCCTCGGCACCAGAGACGGATCGTTAAGGTCATGGCACTGGAAAAGGAATAAAGGCCTTCCAAGGATCTTATGCACAAACAGCAAGGCATTCCGCCCCCCTGCAGGGAAACGGAACGCCTTGCTGTTTTATGCGTTTTCGGAAGAAAACCGATATGTTATACGACGGTATAGGTCAGCGTGACCGGCTCCAGGCCCTCACAGGTGACCGTGACAGTGGCCTCACCGGGGTGCTCCTCCGCCGCCAGAATAGCAAGCAGACGGCCCTCGAAGAAGCGGTGGGTATTGTCGAGGTAGCACTCGGTGGTCTTCGGATCGCCGGAGCCCGCGCCTGCCAGACGGATCGGTCCCGTGACCTGGACGGACGCAGTCTTATCCGAGGTCATCACCATGACTCCCTCCGGATCCCGCAGCTCGATCTCCAGATAGCTCAGGTCGCTGCTGCCTGCCCGGAGGGTCGTCTTATCGGCAGCGGCATACACTCCGCAGCCCTCTGCGGTCTTCAGGCTGTGACGGCCAACCTCTTTCCCGTCCATATAGGCGACTGCTTCCACCGCACCGGGCGTATAGGTGACATCCCAGCTGGTATAGCACCGGTGGAAATCATTCCCCACAGGCTTCCTGCCCTGGGATACCCCATTGATGAAGAGCTCCACCTCCTGGGCATCCGAGTAGACCTCCACGGTCGTCTGCTTGCCCTCGTAGCCCGGCCAGGTCCAGCTGTGGACGGCGTCCGTGAAATTCCAGCGGCTGACATACAGCTCTTTTCCCACATTCTGCATTCTGTGGACGGCCAGGTAGGGCTGGTGATTGCCGCCGCCCCAGATGATCTCCCGCCAGTAGGACATGGGTCTGCGGAAGCCTGTCAGGTCAAAATCCCCGTCCGCTGCGGCAATCCAGGGATAGGCCCCGCAGAATGCGCCGGCGTCCTCGTCCAGCGCCGCGATCCGGCCGCAGCCCGCTTCGCCCAGATAATCCATAGAGGTCCAGCAGAAGTCACCGATCACGTAGGGATTGCGCATAACCGTATCCCAGTTCGTGTCCAGTGCGCCGGAGAAGGTCTCCGAGCCGAAGAATATCCACTCCGGATGCAGCGGATGCTCCCGCTCATAGCGTGCGTTGGCGTAGTTGTAACCGATCACGTCCAGAATATCGCAGGACTCCTCCACATATGGATCGATCAGCGGGCTTCCGGTGATCAGGTCCATCATATTCGAAGCCCCGATGATATCATTGACGCCGTCCGCTGCCATTGTCTCCTTCTGCTGCCGGATGATCTCACCAATGCAGGAGGAAGCGGAAAGCATAACATTCAGGCCGTTGGTAACAAAACGGGTGGAATCCAGACGTTTAAAGGCTTCCACCAGCTTCCGGCCCCACTGGGTCCCGATGGGATTTCCGGTATCCGGGATCTCATTGCCGATGGACCACAGAATGATGCTGGGGTGATTGTAATCCCGGCGGACGACTCGCTCCACATCCTCTTCGAAACATTCGGGGAAATACTCCGAATAGTCATAGGCAGTCTTTCCCTCGGTCCAGATGTCGGTGAATTCATCCATCACCAGCAGGCCCAGCCGGTCGCAGGCGTTCAGCAGAGCTGTACTGGGGGGATTGTGGGCCGTACGGATGGCATTGTAGCCCATGGATTTGTGCAGGCGCACTCTGCGCACCTCTGCATCCTCCACGGATACGGCACCCAGGAAGGCATTGTCATGGTGAACGCAGCCGCCCTTAAGCTTGACGACCCTTCCGTTGATCCGCAGGCCGTATTTGCTGTCCAGCTGGAGCTTCCGGATGCCGAAGGCCGCTTCCTCACAGTCCACGGTCTCCCCGGTCCCCCGGTCCGTCAGGCGACATTTCACGGAATACAGATTGGGGCTGTCCACATCCCACAGGTTCGGCTTATCCAGCGTCAGACGCTGCCGGACCAGGACCTTGCCGTTGGCATCCGCATAGAAGCGTGCCTTCCGCTCTGCGACGACCTTGCCGCTGCCATCCAATACGGTCAGCTCCGCATAGCCCTCTCTGGCCGACGGGCCCTCGTTCCAAACATCCGCAGTCACTTCGATCTGTGCCAGCTCCTCCGAGCAGTCCAGAGTGGTCACATGGAGGCCGTCCTGGGAAATGTGGAGCCTGTCACCGGTGAGCAGCCACGCATCCCGGTAGATGCCCTGGCCAGAATACCAGCGGCTGTTGGGAAGCGCCGTGCCCCGGATGGAAACCTTCAGCACATTGGGCTCATCATAACGGATGTACTTGTCAATGCGCATACAGCAGGGGACATAGCCATGGTGAAATTTCTTCACAAATGCGCCGTTGATCACAAAGGAAGGATTTGTGTAGACCCCGTCAAAGTACAGATAATGCACCTTATCCTTCTCGGCTGCAGGAACGGTAAATTCCTTGATATAGCAAATATTTTCGCCTTCAAAATACCCCGTATTGGCGCCGGAGGGAGAATCCGGGCTTCGCTTCATGGCCAACATGGCATCATGGGGCAGGTTGACCTCCTCGGGGCAATCCGTGCCGCCGCTGATGCTTTCCATCAGAGAGCCCAGATGGTGAGATAATTTCCAGTGTTGATTCAAACTGCTTTTCTGCATAGGGGAACACCTCCGTTTTCATTTTTGGCCAGCACCGCGCGGTCCGGCAGATAGCGGCAGCGGAAAAAGCCGCCGTCCTCCGCAGACGGATTGCGCAGTGCTGGCCTTGATTTTGACACGATTCAGGATGCGCGCTCAGCCATAGCCTCTGCGGCGAAGGCCTTGTCGGCTTTGATCCTGCCGGGCAGCGTTGCATTTTCGGATACGGCCATGATGATGAGCATAAACAGGCCCGTCACAACATCCTTCCAGGTGGATTCCAGGCCCACCGCCACAAAACCATTGGCCAGGATCTTCATGGTCAGCACACCGCAGAACACGGCAATGCTGGGATCCGACCACCGGGCCAGCAGCATACCAAGGAACACACCCATAAAGCCATCCATCATAACAGCCATGGAGCCCAGGGCGCTCACGTTCTGCACCTTGCCCTGCGCAGACATATAGAGCACTGCGGCAACGCCCAGGAAGAAACCGCCTACCATGAAATTGGTAAACTTGATCTTATCCAGGTTCAGACCGGCCGCCAGAGCAACGGACTGATTGGAACCGATTGCCCGGATGTTGTGGCCATACGGCGTTTTGTTGTAGATGATGTAGAAGACCGCCATCATTGCAGCCATGATCACAAAGCACCAGGGCTGCCGCGCCAGGAAGGCGTTTTCCGTGGCGATCACGGCGCCGCCGGGGAAAAATACCCGGGGCATGGATTCGAAGACCAGCATCATGCCAAGGCTCAGCACCATGCAGGGGACCCGCAGCCAATTGTAGAGCAGGCCCATAATGGCGCTGCAGATCAGGGAGATCAGGATTGCAAAGAACACCAGTCCCGGCAGGCCCCAGCCCAGCATATTGGACAGGCCGTTTCCGATAATGGCAGCGCAGATCACGAAGGAGCCCGCGCCAAAGTTCATCATGCCGATGCTCATGCCAAGCAGCAGGGCATAGCAGATGATGGACGGCTGGATCGCCTGACGCAATACCGTAAGAATTGCACGGGAGTTAAACATACGGCCGCCGGAGAGAATTCCGAATAGCACATAAACGGCAACCGGAATGACCAGCGTTTTGGCAAGCCCCAGCAGCTTTCCGGCAAGTTTATTTTGATGTTTCAAGGTAATACCTCCATTGGCCGTATTCTATGGCCGCTTCTAATTTACCGATAAAACTTACTGAACCAGATCTGCATGGCGGGCCATGACATCCTCCAGAGAATAGGTCTTGCACACCTCGACCATCTTCTCGGCGGTGAAGGTCTCATCCACATAGTGGGTCATATCCAGCAGCTCCTGGGCGGTGTAGGCGGGGACTGCGGAGTCCAGATACTTGATATAGTTGTTGTAATCATCCAGGCTGTTCAGGTTGATATTGTTCATAGCCAGGTTCACGGCGGGATCGGCGATCACACGGGTGCCGTCCAGCAGATAGTTGTACAGCACGGCAAAGCAGATCTGCTCACAGGCATAGTTGCCGCCGGCGATATAGGCCAGGGAGCCGTTTTCAAATGCGCGGCCGGTGCCCTCGGAAACGTCGATACCGGCAAGCAGGACACTGCCTACCAGGCCCTCGGATTCGATGGTATTGTAGATATTGGCCATCAGGCAGGTGCAGCCAACGCCGTCCAGCTCGGGATAGGTGGCAGCAGCGGTTGCAATGCCGTCTGCCCACTGGGTGTAGTCCCAGTTCTCAACAATGATCTTCATATCGTCGTGGGTGGCCACGGCATCGAAGAAGCCGGCGGCACGGGCATCATGCTGACCGGAGTAGCCCCGGGACAGGCCGTCCCACATGACGTTGCGGCAGCCGTTTGCATACAGTGCTTCTGCCATTGCCCAGCCTGCGCCGTAGTCGTCCACGACAACGCTGCCGAGGTAAGCGCCGTAGGTAGCCATGGTCTTGGCCTGCTCCTCGCTGGAGGGCATGCCGCCGCAGACCACATAGGGAACGCCGGCCTTGTCAAACAGGGCGGCACGGGCTTCCGTAGCGACGGTGCCGATGCAGCCGTCATAACCGTTGACCAGAGCGGCCTCGATGGCGGCTGTTGCCTCATCGGCGTTGCTGCCGGTCTCCAGGAAGGTGAATTCAATGTTCAGGGGCTCGGCAATATACTCCATGGAGGACTTATACTGGGAACCCAGCTTATCGGTGAAGCTGTTGTACAGGACCAGGATCTTGAAATGGGGAAGCTCCTTGTCGGTGCTGACGGTGGCCTTGTCATACTTGGTGATGACGCTGCCATCGGCATCGATCTGGGTACCCTTGCTGTCGTCCACGGTGGAGGCAGGGGCGGTGGTCTCGGCAGTACCGGCAGAGGTGCCGGAGCCGCAGGCGGTCAGAGCCAGCAGCAACGCCAGCGCCAGGATCAGAGAAACGATCTTTTTCATGTTTTTATCCTTCCTTTTTCACTTTTTTCAGCTTACGCTGTTTGCGACGGAATACATATATCAGGTCACCAGCTTGCCCGCACTGCGGTCATAGCTCAAGCCGACCATGATAACGAAGATAATGCCCTTGACGCCGTTGACCAGGTTGGGCTCCAGACCCCACATTGCCAGACCGTTGGTCAGAAGCGTCGCCGTGATGGCACCCACGACTGCGGCAGGCAGGTTGGCCTTATCGCCGCCGGACATGGGGAAGCCGCCCAGGACCACTGCCAGCATGATGTTGAACTCGATGCCGGTTCCGGCTGCGGTGGAGACCGTGGAATTGCGGAACATCTGGAACACACCTGCAATGCCCACGCAGATGCCCAGAAGAATATAGGCCAGGTACTGCTGCTGGACGATCTTAATGCCCGCCTGCTTTGCGGTATTACGGTTGCCGCCGATGGCCTTGGCCCATTTTCCCACCCGGGTAAAATGGAACAGATAGACGCCGACGGCAATGATCGCAAGCATCACGGCGGCCTTAAATACACCGTTGGTCATAATGGGCCAATTGCTCACGGGGATCACGATCTCTGCCTTTGCAACGCCGATCGTCAGAAGACCCGCCAGCAGGGAGCGGACACACATGGAGCCGATGAACACCGGGACCCGGAACACAACGGCGATGGTGGAAACCAGACTGCAGGTCAGCACGGGAACCAAAATCGTAACGGCCATCGCCAGGGGCATGGGCCAGCCCTTGTGCAGCAGCAATATTGCACCGCACATCTGGGCAACGCCGCAGGCAGAGCCGATGGAGAAGTCCATATTGCCCTGGGCATAGACAAAGGCCGCGCCGGTTGCCACGATACACATGGTGAAGCACTGCTCCACCATATTCGTCAGGTTTTTCTTACTGATAAAAAGTCCTTTTGTAACGATGGTAAAGAAAATGAACAGAAACACCAGGCCAAAATAGGGGACGATCCTGCCGATGACCTGCTTCCTGGCTGCCTGCTTATCCAGGCGCGCCTGAATCAGAAGATTCTGCTCACTGGTTCTACTGGATTCTGCCATGGTGTGCCCTCCTCAAATAATGTACTCGATGATGTCGTTTTCCTTCAGGTCGGCGCTGCGGGCAAATTCCTTCGACACCTTTCCGTCCTTGAAAATCATCATCCGGTCACTCATGCCGATCAGTTCCAGCAGCTCCTCGGAGATCATGATAATGCCCTTGCCCTGCCGCTTCAGCTCCATGATCAGCTTATACATATCGGCCTTGACGCCTACGTCAATGCCGCGGGTAGGGCAGTCCAGAATGAACACATCACAATCCGTGCCCAGCCACTTGGAAAAGACCACCTTCTGCTTGTTGCCGCCGGACAGCTCCTTCACCAGCTGGCTGCCGTTTCTGCACTTGATGCTCATCACCTTGATCTGCTGATTGGTCAGTGCCCGCTCCTTTGCCGGAGAGATGAAGCCCAGTGCACCGCTCAGCCGCTTGAGTGCAGGCATCAGAATGTTGCTTTGAATGCTGGCCTGCAGAACGATGGATTCCTTGTCCCGGTCCTTGGAGACGTAGGCCATGCCCCGGTCCACCGCCACGGACGGGGATGTGATCTGGACGGGCTCCCCGTCCTTATAAAGCGTCACACTGCCGGTCAGCGGTTTTTCCAGACCGAAGAGCAGCCGGCCCAGCTCGTGCATACCGCAGTTGGAAAGGCCGCCGAAGCCCAATATCTCGCCCTTGTGCAGGGTAACGTCAATGTTTTTAAAATACGGACGCAGCGTTACCTGCTCTGCCTTCAGCAGCACCTCTTCGCTGCAGCTCCCGTCAAAATCCGGGCGGTAATAGTCCCCCTGGAGCTCCCGGCCGATCATCAGCGACCGCATCCGCTCGATGGACATGTTCTCCCGGTCCAGCGTATCAATGATCAGGCCGTCCCGCAGCACCGTGATGGTATTGCACCGCTCCATCAGCTCATCCAGATCGTGAGAGATGAACAGCACCGCCTTGTTTTCCTTGTGCATCCGCTCGATCAGTGCATAGATCAGCTTGCGGCCCTTGGTTGCCAGTGCGGTGGTGGTCTCGTCAATGATCAGGATCTCGGGCTTATTCACCATGGCCCGGGCGATCTCCACGATTTTCCGGTCCTCAAAATTCAGCTGTTCAATGTTCATCCGGCCCTTGATCTCCGGAACGCCGATATCTTCCAGGATACGGTCCGCTTCCGCATAGATCGTGTTCCAGTCCAGGAAGCCGCACTTTGTATACTGCTCCAACCGTCCGGCAAAGATATTGGAGGCGACATCCAGTCCGGGGAAGGTGGCTGCCTCCTGAACGATCATAGCGACACCGTGATTCTGGGCCTCCACCATGCTCTTGACCTCGTATTTTTCACCGTGAAGCTCCAGTTCACCGCTGTCCATCTCCAGAGCTCCCGCAACGATGGAGCAAAATGTAGATTTTCCGGAACCGTTTTCGCCAATGAGGCCGCGAATTTCGCCCTTCCGAACCTCCACATCCACATCGATCAGTGCGCGTGTGGGGCCAAAGGCTTTACACACCTTGTGTGCAGCCAGGATCAGTTCTCTTTCCATTACGCTCCTCCGTTCCTTTGATCGGGTATCCAAGAATTATTCGGCCCAGCCGGTCATTTGGGGTATTGTTTTTCAACCTCATGCAAATATGGTATCGGTTTTTCGCCCGATTTTCAATGACCGCAAAGGAACTCCGCGAAAAAACGAGTATCATTTTTCGTCATTTTTCGTCTTATTCCGCATATATGTCACTCTCATTTTGTGCATTTTGCTAATTTTCTAAAAAAGAACAGAGCCGGAAATTCCGACTCTGTAAAAAAACATATGTATCTTTTACATGCGATCTCTGCGCACCTCCAGCGGTGTCTTCCCGTATTTCTCCTGGAACATTCTGTAAAAATGGGTCTTATTCTGGTAACCGCACCTGGCGATGATCTCTCCGATGCTGAGACTGGTGGTTGTCAGCAGCGTGACGGCATATTCCAGCCGCTTTTCGATGCAGTATTCCGTCAGAGACATATTGGTGGATTTTCGCAGGACCTTATTCAGATAGCTCTCCGTATAGTGCAGGTCCCGCTCCATGGCGCTCCTGTCCACACGCCAATTGTTCGTCTCCAGATATTGCAGCAGCTGGCCCAGGACCCTGCCGTCCCCATAGGTGGATTTTGTGACGGAGCTGCGGTGCTGTGCCGGTGCCTGGCCGATCCAGTCCATAAGCCGGATGAGCAGGGCAAACAGCACATACCTGTTTCCCGGCTCCCCTGCGACCTTCTCCCGGAGCATCTGCTCCAAAAGGGCCCTGGGATACGCTCCGCAGTTTGCATAAGATATATACCGATATTTGCTGTTCTGCTTCAGCATACTGGCTGCAAAAAACTCGTCCAGATCTTTGGATCTGGTGATTTCCTGAAATACTGCCTCCATGACTGCCTTGGGGATCTGGAGATACTGAACCACACCGTCCTCTGCAATATACTCCGTGTGTACCGTGCTGGTATCCAGCAGCAGCAGGTCGTCCTGTTCCATGGTCACCCATTGATTGCCGATGGTCTGCTGGAAACGCCCCGAGAGCACATACACCAGCTCGAAATAGTCATGGCGATGGGGATACATCTTCAACGGTTCCGGCACCATGAGCTGCGCATGATAAAGCTGGCTGCTTCCGCCCGGGGCTACAAAGGTACAATAGTCGTAGGTCAATCCCTCAGTCTGACTGGACACCCAGCTGATATTGATGCCAAATTCGGGACTTCTGGACACAAAATAGTCCATCTCGCCCCGAATCGGACTGCTTTTTGTCTTCGTATCCGATAAGTAGCTTTCAAAGGACCTGACAAAGGGCTTGGTCTCGTCTCTTTGCATGTAATTGGTCTTTGAGGTGACAGGGCTGTTCAAAAGCTCTGCATAGATATCTTCCAGATTTTCTTTCCCCATTGCCATATTTGCCCCTTCCACACCGCAGACATTCCCCCGGCACACCACCGTTTCAGCTGGATCATGCTGTATATATACACAATTTTATCATAATTTTCTTTCCGTGTCCATCCAAAAAGATTCCGGGGCGGCGTTTGCCGCCCCGGGTCGTTTTACCGGTTATACAGCTTCTTATAGTACGCGCTGGAATAGGTATACAGCTCGTCGCCCGCGATGGCGGACTGCTCGGGGGTGCCCATGATCCAGCACATGACCCGGCCCTTGGCGCCGAAGCGGTCCACAAAATCCCGGGTCTGCTGGCGAATCCGGCTTTCCGTGGCATCGGGGGCGATGGGCATATCGAAGGCGAAGGTCATTCTGTCGCCATAGTGCTCCACCAGGAAGTCCGGCTCGTTGATGCCCACCTGAGGCGTCCACATATCGATGCCCAGCTCGATCATCTCCGGCACATACTGGATGTTCTTGCCGCAGGAATGGAGCTCGATGAACTTGCCCTGGGACTTGATATAGTCCATGATCCGCTTGGTGGCCGGCATGATCTGCTCCCGGAACATCTCGTTGGAGAAGAAGCCCCCCCGCTGGGTGCCCCAGTCATCGTGATAGAGCACGCCATCCACCACGCCGTAGTTTTCAAAGACCTTTTGGCAGACCTCGATCTTGTAATCCGCCATCTTCTGGAAAAACTCCTCCAGCAGCTCCGGCTCCTCATAGAAGGCCAGCAGGCTCTCGTCAAAGGGCATCATCTCATGGAGCCGCTCAAACACGCCCTCGGTACACTCGAAGATATGGGGGCGGTCCGGGTCTAAGCGGGTCTGGAGCTTCTTGCCGTCCGAGGCGAAATCCACGCAGCCCAGGTCCGGCCATTCCACCTCGTTTTTCCATTCGGCAAAGTCGGAGATTACCCGGGTGCCGGGCTTTGTGATCATACCGCCGATTCCCGGCTCCATGTACCAGTCCACGCCCCACCAGTCGAAGCCGTTCTTTTCGGGCACAGGGTGCTCCTCCACGGCATCAGGCCAGAGGATATTCTTTTCCAGAAAATAATTGGGCATCCAGTAGGGCTGTTCCCCCCGGACGCAGCGGGCGTAGTTCTCCCGGACGCTGATGGGCCGCCCGGTGATCGGCGGCAGGGCCTGCTGGAATAGCCAGGGGAAGCTCCCTTCCTCCGCCCAGAATTTGCTGTAATCCCGCTCTGCGGCCCGCTTCATAAATTGTCCAACTGCCATGTGAATAACTCCTTTCGCAAATGTGGTTCCCCCCACATTTTATAGCTTTATTGTAACGGCTTTCCCATGTTTGTGCCACGGTCCCGGAACCCAAAAAGCAGAGGGCAGGGGATGGGACTTTTTGTGATGTTGGAACATAACGAAGCTTTTCTTCACCTGTTTTCCTGACACAATGCTCGCTTCTCCCTGCGCAAATACAATCCCCCAAAAAAGTCATCCCCCAATACCGGACTGCCCGGCATTGGGGGTTTCCATGGTTTTCGATGTTATACGTCAAAGCGGTCGTAGGTCTGGTAGCAGTCCAGGCACAATTTCTTTCCGCCGGAAAGCCTGATCCAATTTGCGCCTGTGCTCTCGCCGCAGCAATCACAGGTGTAGGAATCAAACAGCCGTGCTTTCTCCGGCAGCTGAATCACCGCCTTTTTTACATCAAACATATCTTCAGGCCGACAAGACTGGTAATAGTCAAAGGACTGTTCTCGGGTCATTCCGTCCGGCTTCGGCTTCAGCACCAGGCGGACAGACTTTCCGTTCTTTCTGTTGTAGAAGGAGAATGCCTGCTTGCCCCGCATATGGAACAGCAGATTTCCCTTTCCTATAGAGCAGCCAAGCATGACCTGAATGGCATCCACACCGCAAGCGTCATTTTCAGCAATGCAGACGATCTGTTCATCTTCGGAAAACTCCATCTCCAACAGTTCCATTGCGTACAGCGCCGCCTTATAGCCGATTGTCAGGCCACCGCAGACATGGCCATGAAATGCGGCGCATTTTTTCCAGAGTTCCTTATTCTCATCGTAATTCTTCATGGTTAAAGCTTCCTCCAAAATCTCTGTCAACCAAAACAATGTTTTGGCTCTGAACATTGGTTACCTGGGCGTTCACCCGATAAACATCCTTCAGCGATTGCCGACCCAGAATCTCCCGGCTGCCGCTGCGGTATACCTGCCCGTTTTTCAGCAGTACAAAATAGTCACAGAATCGAAGTGCCAGATTCAAATCGTGGATAACCACAATGGCAGTCAACCCATCCGCATCGCAGATATTCCGAACGATCTGCAAAACCTGGTATTGGTTCTGAATATCCAAAGAACTGGTTGGTTCATCGAGAAGCAGGATGCGAGGTCTCTGCGCTAGTGCCCGCGCCAGCATAACCTTTTGCCGCTCGCCGCCGGAGAGTTGGCTGAGATACCTGCCCTGCAAATGCGTAATGCTAAGCCGCTCCATGACTTCATCCACAATCTGCATATCTTCTGTGGAGAATCCCCATTTCATATAGGGCTTTCGACCCAGCATAACCATATCCCGAACCATCATTTGGGTATTGGGCACATTCTGCGCAACAAAGGAAATTCTCTTTGCAATCTCGCGCCCTGGCATTTTCAGCAGATCTTCGCCGTCCACCAGGACTCTGCCCCCATCCGGGGTCAGGATCTTATTGAAACACTTCAGCATTGTGCTTTTGCCCACACCGTTGTTGCCGAGAATGGCCATAAATTGCCCATCCTTCACGGCAAAATCCACATCTTTCAAAACTTTCGGTCCATTTTTGTAATGGTAACACAGTTTCTCAACCTTTAGCATTCCTTCTTTCCTCCCTTGAACAGGAGATACAGGAACATGGGACCGCCGAGGAAGGATGTGATTGCTCCGATTGGCAGGACCACCGGGCTGATCACGACCCGGGAGAACAGGTCGCCCAGGAGCAAAATCAGCGCACCAGCCATGGCAGAGCCGGGAATCAAATAAGCGTGGTTGTTTCCGACCACTAGCCGGACAATATGCGGCGCAATCAAGCCTATGAAATTGATAAGTCCGACGTATGACACAATAACAGAGGAGATCAGGCAGCACAGCACCATATTAGACATTGTCAAGCGTTTGACATTGATTCCAAGGCTAACCGCTATCTCCTCGCCGCTGAGCAGAGCGTTGTAGTCCCAGCGATGAAGTACATAGTAGACAGATACCAGCAGCAGAATCACCGCCATAACGCCTACATCTCCCCAATCCGTACTGCTAAGGCTGCCGTAGGTCCAGAACACCAGTGTTGTCAATTCGATCTCGTTGGCAAAGTACTGCATCAAGGTCGTAGCACCGGAGAACATGGCACTGATTGCCGTTCCTGCAAGGACGATGCCCTGGGCATTGATCTGTCGGATGCGGCTCAGTGCCAGAATCACCAACGCCACACCCATACTGCCAACAAACGCGCAGACCGGTATTGCCATATTGCCCAAAGCCCCGACAGTGCCCATATTCAGAATAATAATGGCAAAGGCTGCGCCAAAGCTGGCGCCCTGGGACACGCCCAGCGTAGAAGACGACGCCAGAGGATTGTGCAGAATTGCCTGCATGACCGCGCCGGAAGTGCCCAGCCCCGCCCCTGCAAGCAGCGCCGTGCAGATTCTTGGCAGGCGGTTGTTGCGCACAATGATGTTGATCTTGTCATTCTCTGCCCTGCCAAACACACCCTTGATGAGTTCTGCTACCGGCGTATTATAGGAGCCTGCCCGCAAGGAGAGCAGGGCTACACCAACCAGCAGTACAAACAGCACTGAAAGGAAGCTGACACATTTGATTTTGTTTTTTCGCAGATCTTCTTCCGCGCTGTTATTCACCGATGGTAACTGGTCTGAACGCATATCCGGCTTCCTTCTGATCGTTATAAGGATTGCTGCCCAGCAAGTGCTCATAGATTTCACCGATCTTCGCCTCCAGATCTACGTCGGCAAACTGCTCGGGGTACAAAATCGTCGCAGCGTAATAAGCATCTGCCAGAGCGGTGTCCAGATTGGAAGCACAATAACGGAAGGAAATCTGAGAATAAACCTTACCTTCCTTCACTGCGGTCAGGCTGTTGTAGAATGCGGAATTCGCGGCATAGTCGTCTTTAATCAAGCTCATGCCGTTGAAGTCCACAAAAATCACATCGGGGTCCCACGCCAGAACCTGCTCGGTATCGATGTCGAATGCGCCAGTCTGGCCGGTGGTATTCGCCAGATTGTTCGCGTGAATCAGCTCAAAGGGGCCGTAGTAGGCCTCCGTGCCCTCAAAACCATGGCTGCCTTTGAATGACACGCCGCAGACATAAACCGTTGGTTTGTCCGCCTCGGCTACACCGGCGGTACGGGAATCCAGGTCCTCTTCAACGCCTTTCAGATAAGCGGTCAGCTCTGCTGCACGGTCTTCCAGGCTGTACAGCTCGCCCAGAATACGGATGGTCTCATAGGCCTTGTCGTCCAAAGTTGTATCGCTGCCAGGAACAACCACAACGGGAATGTTGGTTTTAGCCTCTAATTCATCGGCATCCACACTTGCATATGCGGACATGACGATCACCTGGGGATCTACTTTGATGATCTTCTCCTCAAAGGGAGTACCGTTGGTTCCGGTAACGGGCAGATCCCGAAACTTATCGAAGTTGACATAGTTATACAGGCGGAAAACACTGCCGGACTCGTCGGTCTCGTAGTCCTCCACGCCGACAACCAGATCTGCCCCGCCAACATAGCAGGTATAACGCAAAGCTCCCACGCCGACACAGACAATGCTTTCCACGGTACTTGGGATCTCGACTTCACGGCCATTTCCGTCTACGATCGTGCGCGTCTGGGAAGCCTCCTGCTCAGCGGCTGTCGTTTCCGTAGACGGAGTGGCTTCTGTTGCAGCTGTAGTTTCCACGGAAGTCGTAGTCTCTCCCGCATTTTTGGTCCCGCAGGCTGTCAGGCCAAATACCAGGACCATTGCCAGCAATGCTGCCAAGGTCTTTTTCATTTTCATTTTCTTTTCCTTTCTTTTTCAGTTCCCCGATGTATTGGTTCGAGATTTCGTTCTTATTATATCGATTCAGATACGGCATTTGAAGCCCCCCAGGGGGATATTTTGTTCGGAAAAAAGCTGCGAACATTCTTACCACATTGTGATTTCATTCTCATACACTTGTTCGCGGAACATAAATTTTCTTTCCACAGGCCACGCACCGGTTTTTCACAGAAGTTATCCACATTCTCCACAGGTTTCTCCACAGGACAAGCTGTGGAAAAGCCTGTTATTTCCTGCATTTTTTGGGAAACTGTGAAAAAATCTCCACAGTATCCTTCACAGCTGTGGAGATTTTCGGTTGACAGAACACCCAGTTATCCACTTTTCCACTTTTTTGGGCTGTCAAAAACACAGCCATTCTTCCTGTGCTCCACAGGCGAACAGTGGGCCCGCAGCGCCTGCAAAAAGCAGTCGGCAAAGCCCTAACGGAGCTTTGCCGACAAATTTTACACATACAGCATTCTTGCGGAGAACACCCGGTGGTCCTCGCCGTTTTCTGTGCGGTGAGCATCCACCTGGACAGTGCCCCCCTCCATGATTTCGTAGTGCATATCCAGGGTCTGTCCCTCCCGGCACTCCGCCAGATAGCATACGGTGAACTCCTTGAGCTTGTGTTCCCGGTGGAAGCGGCTGGGGAACAGGTCCTCCACCCACTCCATATAGCGGGTATTGTTCATGTGGCCGTTCCGGTCCAGGTCCGTGAAGCACACCCTTCTGGGACTGGAATTGACCATATCCCGGGGAACAATGCCCTTGGGGGAGGCAAGCTCCAGACCCCGGTCTGTGCCCACGACCTCAATGCCGCTCTGGCCCGGCTGGATCATAGCCCGGGTATCCATGTTCATCAGCACCCAAAGGGTAATGGAGCGGAAGATCTCCTGGCCCTTTTCGTCATAGGCCACAACGCTTCTGGGGTAGGCGACCCGGGTGGTGGGCATGGCCCAAGTCTCCACACGAATGGTCTCACCGGACTTAGGAAGCCGCGTGATCTGCACCCGGTGCCGGGTCACGGCCCAGAACAGCCGGTGGCTTGCCAGCACATCATAGCTCAGCGAAAGCTCCTGGCAGTGCCGGGTGCCCATATCCTGGGCGATGAAGAGAATCTGGCCCGGACGAAGATTGCCAAAGCAGTCCACCATATTGTCCTTGATCTCATAATTTTGGGTATATACCGGTTCCATTTTCATAATACCTCTTTTGCAATTGTTGGTTTCGATCCACGTTTTTCTTTCACGGGGCCGATGTTCTCATCGGTCCGCAGCCCGTGGGCAGGCCGCATCAATGCTTTTCCGTCAGCGCCACCGTCACATCTCCCTGGCGGCCGTTTCTGTATACGGAAAGGCGCATACTGTCCCCGGGGGCGTGGGTATAGAGCTGGGCATTCAGGGCATCCATATCCGTCACGGAGCCGCCGTCGGCGGTGAGAATAATATCCCCGATGCGCAGGCCTGCGGCCTCGGCAGGGCTGCCCACCTGGACATCCGTCACATACAGTCCCTTGGGGATCCGGTAAAACCGCTGGTAGAAGGTGGAGAAGCTCTCTCCCTCGATCCCCAGCCAGGGGCGGCCGGACACATAGCCCTGGCTCAGCAGCTGGTTGACGATCTCCTGCACAGTGGCGCTGGGGATGGCGAAGCCCAGACCCTCCACCCCGGAGCTGTCCGCAAAGGTGCCGATCTTCATGGTGTTGATGCCGATGACCTGGCCGAAGCGGTTGATGAGGGGGCCGCCGGAATTACCGGAATTCAGGGCGGCATTGGTCTGAATCAGATTCATGACCCGGCCGTCCACCTGCACATCCCGGCTGATGGCGGAGACAATGCCGTCGGTCATGGTGCCCCGGAGCTCCACGCCCAGGGGATCGCCAATGGCTACCACGCTGTCGCCCACCCGCACGCCGTCGGAATCTCCGAATTGGGCGGGGGTCAGGTCCTCCGCATCCACCCGGAGCACCGCCAGATCGGACACAGGATCTTCTCCCACCAGGGTAGCCCGCAGCTCCCGCTCGTCCGTCAAAGTCACATTGATGGAAAGAGCCTGACGAATCACATGGTAATTGGTCAACAGATATCCGTTGGCAGAGAGGACAACCCCGGTGCCCGTGGAGCTGCCGGAACCGGTAGAGGCAGAAATGGAAACCACCGCCGGAATGTTGGTCTCATAGATCTCTTGGAGGCTCATTTCCCCCTCCCGCGAGTCCCCATCTGGGGTCTGCTGCAAATCCACGGTGGTCTTTTCTCTGGGATAGGTCTCGGCCAAGGTGGGGTCCACCTCCGCCTCGGCCTCGGTCTGGCTCTGGACGGCGTAGGCCACCGTCAGAGCGTCCTCCCTCTGATGGAGCTCATGAAACAGGCGGATATTAAGAATGCTCAGGGCCGTGGCAATGCCCCCGAGGAAAATGATGATCACCAGCAGCAGTGCCAGCAGCGCTCTGTGGCTTTTGGGCGGCTGGGTAGACCCGGTGCCGTAGACCCCGTCGTCCCATCCGCTGTCAAAGGGAAACCCTCTGTCGTTCATATACGCTGCTCCTTTCCGAATTCATTCTCAGCCGTCCCTTGGCGGAAGGTGCCCCGCCGACCGACCCCCTAACCTTCCCCATCGGGGAAGGGGGACCGCCGCAGCGGTGGAAGAGGGGCCTTACGTGCGAGAGAAGTGCGTATTTTTGCCGCTCTCGCCCATTACACCCCTCCTCAGTCTCGCTTACGCGAGCCAGCTTCCCCGAAGGGGAAGCTTTTTTTAATTCACCAGCGGCATGGTGAAGGTGAACTCTGTCTTGCCGTCCCGGCTGGTGACGCTGATGTTTTCACCGTGGGCGCAGACGATGGTTTTCACAATGTACAGCCCCAGGCCCCAGCCGTCCCGATTCTTGGAGCGGCTCTTATCCAGCTTGTGGAACCGATCGAAGACCAATGGCAGCTCCTCCGGAGGGATGGTGTCGCCGTCGTTGGAGACGGAGACATAGGCCTTGGCCCCGCCCTCCTTGATTTTCAGCCCCAGGGTACCGCCGTCCGGGCAGAACTTCACGGCATTGTCGATCAGGTTGTAGATGACCTGGGTAATATAGTCCTCGTTGGCAAAGGTGAACACCGGATGGTCCGGCATATCCACCTCCACGTTGATGTGCTTGTCGTCGATCTTCTTTTCAAAGGTCAGCAGCACCTGGCTGGAAGCATCCTCCAGGTCAAACTGAACCTTCTTCTCCTCCGGAATGCCCTCCTGGGTCTGGAGCTGAGAGATATCCAGCATACTGCGGACCAATCGGGACAGGCGCTTGGTCTCGTCGGAGACGATCTGCAAATAATGGGGCCACTTTTCCGCCGGAATGGTCTTGTCCAGCATTCCGTCCACATAGCCGGAAATGGTGGTCATGGGGGTTTTCAGCTCATGGGACACATTGGCCACGAACTCCTGGCGGCGGTACTCGCTCTTTTGCAGGCTGGACGCCATATTGTTAAAGGCCAGGGCCAGCTCCTCCACCTCTTCGGAGTAGCTCTCCTCGATCTTGACCCGGGCTTCCAGATTGCCGTGGCCAAAGGCATTGGCAACCTTGGCCATCTCCTGCAGGGGCTTGCTCTCCCGCCGGGCGAAGACAGACACCGCCGCCACGGAAACCAGCACCACAAAGGCCGCTATGGTCAGAAAGATATTGGATATCTTGGTCAGCACCGCATTAACGCCCGCCAGGGGAGAGGAGACAATGAGAATGCCCAGATTTTGTCCATCCTCGTTGGTAATAGGGCTGGACACCAGAAAGCGTTCGTCCTCGTAGAGCCCCTTGATGATCCCGGTTGCCCGGTCTCCGCCCTGCTCGATGACCTTATTCAGGTAATCCCTGTTTACATAAAGTCCCTTATGACTGCAATCCGCAGTTCCATCGGAGCAGATGACAACCTTCCCCTTGGCATTGCAGATCACCGCATCGGACCCGGATACCTTGGCGGCCACATCCAGATTCATGAGAAATTCCCGGCTGCTCATGCTGTTTTCGTCCAGGCAGGCCGCAAGATTCTGAATGATCGCCGCGTCCTGCTCCAGTCTTGTGAAAGAGGTCTCCGTCAGATAGTTCTGCACCATCATCTGAAAGGACCCGCCCAGCACCGTCAGCGCCACCAGCAGAATCCCCGCAAACACGGAAAAGCTCCGGCCGAAGGAGGATTTCATAGGCATTTTCCTCTCTTTCCCGCCGGAGAAAAAATGAGCGGATATTCCACCCCGCTCACGCTCCGGCTGCTCTTTTTCCTGGTAAAATTATAGCACCCAATATAGGCTTCTTCAAGCAAAGCACAAAAAGTTTACAACTTTCAGCCAAAAAAGGTGCTGACACCAAACACGATTGTAATGCCAAACCCCGCCGGATTGACCGGCGGGGCCACTATTTACTGCTGCAAAACCTCGAACTTGTAGCCAACGCCCCAGACCGTTTTCAAATTCCACTGGTCGGAGACGCCCTCCAGCTTTTCTCTCAGGCGCTTGACGTGGACGTCCACCGTCCGGGAGTCGCCGAAGTAGTCGAAGCCCCATACCTCGTCCAGCAGCTGGTTGCGGGTATAGACCCGGTTGGGGGAGGAGGCCAGGTAGTACAGCAGCTCCATCTCCTTGGGCGGGGTATCCACCTTCTTGCCGTCCACGGTGAGCTCAAAGGCATCCATATCGATAACCAGCTTGTCAAACACAAGCCGACGGGCCTTTTTCTCTGCGGCAGAGCCATTGGATCTGCGCAGCACGGCCTCAATCCGGGCCAGAACCTCCTTCATTTCAAAGGGCTTGGTGATATAGTCGTCCGCGCCGTTCTTGAGACCGGCCACCTTGTCGTCGGTCTCGCCCTTGGCAGTGAGCATGATAACAGGGGTCTGGCTCTCGGCCCGGATGGCCCGGCAGACTGCCCAGCCGTCCATCACCGGCATCATCACATCCAGCAGCACCAGATCCGGCTTGATGGCCCGGAACTTTGCAAGCCCCTGGCCACCGTCCGCAGCCACGGTCACGGCGTAGCCTTCCTTTTCCAGATACATTTGCAGCAATTCCGCAATATTGCGGTCATCCTCTACGATCAGTACAGATACAGCCATTGTTCATCCGCTCCTTCAAAAGCCCCGCAGGGCCTATTCTTTCTGATATTTGCTATTATAACGGAAATAGAGGAGCATGGGTGAATATTTTGTTAAGACTTCCGGGGCAATTTGTGAACAGGGTGCCTTTTCCGGTCACTCCGTGATCTGGCTGCCAGCCCGGGAAAGCCGCATCGCCTCCCGGCTGTAAACGCACTGCATGACCATCCACACTGCGCAGACAGCCAAAGAAGGAAGGAAGCTGGTACGGAACAGCAGGGCGGAAACGGCCAGAATTGCCGCCAGGGCATGGCAAACCTGATTTCCTGCAATATAGGCCTTGTAGGCGCACTGGCCGATCATGATTTTTTCCGCCTCATCACAGCTGTCCAGCCACTTTTTCCGGAAATGGGTATCGTAAACGGACGCTGTTTTTTCCGGGTAGAGACGCTTTGTCAAGTCCACACTCCTTTGCTGCAGCAGCGTATTTTCAACCATCAGCGCCACGAACGCCACAATGCTCAGCCAAAATCCAAAGAGCACGTCCTTGCCGGTGAAAATCGAATTTCCCGCCATATAGGCAGCAGCAATCAAAAAATAGCCCAGAATCATGGCCGCACCGCTGATCCACATAACCATTGAGAGCTTTTCTTCTGCTTTTTCTGCAACGGCGTTATCCTCACCGTCCCAGCTCTGCACCAGTCTTCTGCTCTGATTGTAGACGGGCAGGCAAACGGCAGGCACCAACAAGGCCAGTGCAAGCAGCAACCAGTGGGCCATATGGCCCGCAAAGAACGCCCCGGCAGCAGCCAGCTTTCCGGCAAATGTATTAAAGCCGAAAAACGCAGCACAGAAGCCGATGCTGCCGCCTACAAGCAGACTCACAGCCATGAGCGCAATGAATTTGGGCATCGCCTTTCGGTTCGCCTTTTGAATCTTCTCAGTTTCCATTTTCTTCTTCCTCCTTTAGGTAAAAAACATCCTCCACGGTTACGCCGCAGACCTTTGCAATGGTCAGGGCCAGGGTCACGGAAGGGGAGTAGTCCCCCCGCTCGATCAGGCTGACGGTCTGCCGGGACACCCCGCACAGCCGCCCCATCTCCTGCTGGTTTACATTCAATGCCGCCCGCCGCTCCTTCAGGCGATTTCCCAGTGTCATAGTCCACCTCCATGTGACATATTTCATTGTCGTTGTGACAAGTATCCTTGTCAGTTTGCATTATATCATTGTCATATAGGGTTGTCAATAGGGAAGATGTAATTCTATTCCTATTTCTATTATTGTCTTCTTGTTATGTTAATTCTATAGAATCCTATTTTACTCCACAGGTTTTTCATAAATTGTGGAGATTTTCTGATAATTTTTACCGAAATTTACTTCCAGGCTCCCATGAAAGGGGCCCCTATAGGCGCATTACGCCAACCGCTCTCGCACGGAACGCCCCTCCTCAATCAGGGCTTCGCCCTGCCGGCTCCCCCGGAGGGGAAGCTTTTTACCTTCCACCACGGGTGGTGCGTCACGCAGCGAATTGAATCTTCTATAGCTGCCGGTGGCAGCTGTACCATAATTTTTGGAAGAGAGGCGTTGCGCACGAGAGCTGTACATATTTTCCTGCTGCTCTCGTCCATTATCCCCTCATTCGTCTCGCTGACATGAGCCAATTCTACTGGAGAGTCCTCCTTTTATTATAATTATTGTAATCTTGTTATGTTCTCTATAGATTTCTTTTTTTTCACATTCTTTTCAATATCTGTGAAAAAGAATCCCTATTCCACCAAAGCATTGCTTTTCTATGTGCTTGTTTCACACGTCAATCCAAAAAACTCCACAGGACTTTCACTGTCTGTGGAGTTTTTCCCGTCTATTCCTTTCCTCAAGCGATTTTTACCCCTTCTTTGGCATTTGAAACCCAGCTTTTCTCTCGCATTTCCCGGAATTTCTCCACAGGCTATTCAAACATTGTGGAAACATTTTTGCAGCAGGGCAGGGGGTGTGGAAAACAGGAAAGGGGCCGAGCGCCGGGTTTTTCCCGGGTTTCGGCCCCTTTGAGGTTGATTTTCTGCTTTTTTCACAGGCTGCAACCGTTTTTCCACATGATTTATCCACAGCTGTGGAAACAGCTGTGGATAAATTTACGGATTTGTAGCTTGCAGGTATCTGTTTGTTACTTGCTCTGCAGGTAAGCGTCGATGGCGGCTGCGCCCTTCTTGCCTGCGCCCATGGCCAGGATGACGGTGGCAGCACCGGTGACGGCATCACCGCCGGCGAAGACGCCCTCGCGGGTGGTCATCTCGTTCTCATTGACGATGAGGCCGCCCTTCTTGTTGGTCTCCAGGCCGGGGGTGGTGGAGCGGATCAGGGGATTGGGGCTGGTGCCCAGAGCCATGATGACGGTATCCACATCCAGCACGAACTCGCTGCCGGGAATCTCCACGGGACGGCGGCGGCCGGAAGCATCGGGTTCCCCCAGCTCCATGCGGACGCACTTGATGCCGCAGACACGGCCGGTATCGTCGCCCAGGATCTCCACAGGGTTGCACAGAGTCTTGAACTCAATGCCCTCTTCCTTGGCATGGTGCTGCTCTTCCTTACGGGCGGGCATTTCGGCCTCGCCGCGGCGGTAGACGATGTACACCTTGTCCGCACCCAGACGCATGGCGCAGCGGGCGCCGTCCATGGCCACGTTGCCGCCGCCAACGACGGCTACAGCCTTGGACTTAATGATGGGGGTATCGGAACTTTCGTCATAGGCCTTCATCAGGTTGGTACGGGTCAGATACTCGTTGGCGGACATAACGCCCTTCAGGCTCTCGCCGGGAATGTGCATAAACATGGGCAGGCCTGCGCCGGAGCCCACGAAGACGGCCTTATAGCCCATCTCGAACAGCTCGTCGATGGTCAGAACACGGCCGATGACCATATTGGTCATGACCTCTACACCCTGGGCCTTCAGATTCTCCACCTCGTTGGCAACGATGGCCTTGGGGAGTCTGAACTCGGGGATGCCGTAAACCAGCACGCCGCCTGCGGTGTGCAGGGCCTCGAAAATGGAGACCTGGTAGCCCTTCTTGGCCAGATCGCTGGCACAGGTCAGGCCGGCAGGGCCGGAACCGACAACAGCCACCTTCATGCCGTTGGAGGGGGCCTTCTCGGGCTTGGTGTTCACGTTCTCCCGGTACCAGTCGGCAACAAAGCGCTCCAGACGGCCGATGGCCACAGGTTCGCCCTTAACACCCCGGACGCACTTGCTCTCGCACTGGCTCTCCTGGGGGCAGACACGACCGGACAGAGCGGGCAGGGCATTGGTGGAGGTGATGATCTCGTAGGCAGCCTTGAAATCGCCCTCGGCTACCTTATGAATAAACTCGGGGATGCGCACATTGACAGGGCAGCCCTCGACACACTTGGGGTTCTTGCAGTTCAGGCAGCGGCCTGCCTCTTCCTTGGCCATCTCTTCGGTATAGCCCAGGGCAACCTCTTTGAAATTGCGGGCACGAACCTTGGGGTCCTGCTCAGGCATAGGGGTCTTGGTCAAAGTCATATTTGCCATTTTTCTTTCCTCCCTTACTTGATCAGTGCCTTGCCCATGGCTTCCATACGGCAGACATGGTCTCTGGCAACTTCGGCTTCCCGCTCCCGGTAGGTGCCGTTCCGGCTCATCAGCTCTTCATAATCCACCTTATGGCCGTCGAATTCGGGGCCGTCCACACAGGCGAACTTGGTCTCGCCGCCCACGGTGACACGGCAGCCACCGCACATACCGGTGCCGTCCACCATAATGGGGTTCAGGGACACCATGGTGTGTACGCCGAAGGGCTCGGTGGTCTTGCAGACGAACTTCATCATAGGCACAGGTCCGATGGCCAGAACCTCGTCATACTTCACGCCGCTCTCCAGCAGAGCCTGGAGCTTTACGGTGCCGAAGCCCTTCTCGCCGTAGGAGCCGTCATCGGTCATCAGGTACAGATGGTCGGCACAGGCCCGGAACTCATCCTCCAGAATGACAATGTCCTTATTCCGGAAGCCGATGATCACATCGACCTCGGCACCGGCCTCCTTGAAGGCCACGGCTGCAGGCAGAGCAATGGCGCAGCCAACGCCGCCGCCGACCACGCAGACCCGCTTCTTGCCCTCCACATCGGTGGGCTTGCCCAGGGGACCCACGAAGTCCCGGATATAGTCGCCCTCATTCAGAGCGCCCAGGGCCTTGGTGGAGAAGCCAACCTTCTGGAAAATAATGCTGACGGTGCCCTTCTCCCGGTCGTAACCGGCAATGGTAAGGGGCACGCGCTCGCTCTTCTCGTCGATCCGGAAGATGATAAACTGCCCGGCCTTTGCTTTCTTAGCAACGAAGGGCGCTTCGATCTCCATCAGAGTGACGGAATCATTCAGCTCTTTCTTACGCACGATTTTGTACATGATCTGATCCATCCTTTTATGAATTTATGGAATCATAAATGCCTGTTTTCCGGCATTTTGCATACATTGAAAGCGCCGCGGCACGATCCTTGCCCCAATCGCTCCCATTGTACTTATTATAGGCTTTAAGGCTCCATTTGTCAAACTATTTTGCAAGAAAATATCCACAGGAAGTGAACTTCCTGTGGATAAAAAAGCTTATTTTTCCTTCAGCAGGTCCCGGATCTCTGTGAGCAGCAGCTCCTCCTTGGTGGGCTCGGGCTCCTTGGGGGGCTCTTCCGCTTTGGCTTCCTCTTCCTTCTTCTTGCCCAGCTCAGAGAGCTTGTTCAGACCCTTTACCAGGAAGAAAACCACCAGGGCCAGAATCAGGAAATTGATGACTGCGGAGATGAAGTTGCCGTAGTTCAGGGTATTCTTAATGAGATTTCCTGCATCATCATACTTTTCCGCAAACAGCCGGGGCAGCTCCAGCTTCATCTCGGAGAAATCCACGCCGCCGATGAAGATGGACACGATGGGCATGATGATGTCATCGGTCAGACTTTTGGTGATGGTGGAGAATGCCGCGCCGATAATGGTACCGACAGCCAGCGCCATGGCGTTTCCCTTGATGGCAAAGGCCGTGAACTCATTCCACCATTTGGGTTTTTTGATCTTATCCATGATGTACTCTCCTTTTGCTTTTTCGCCTTCTCCTGGGGGAAGGTGGACAGCCGCAGAGGCGGTGCGTCGCGCAGCGAACGGAATCCATCCTAGCTGCCAGTGGCAGCTATCCCACAATTTATGGAAGAGGGGCCCCAGACGGTAGAGTGGTTGAACTTTTGAATTTTTCCTGCCACCCTCTCCCATTACGCCCCTCTTCAGTCTCGCTACGCGAGCCAGCTTCCCCGGAGGGGAAGCTTTTTACCGATACTTTACTTCTTTTCAATAACTTCCATTCCGCCCAGGTACTTGCGCAGGGCTTCGGGGATGACCACGGAGCCATCGGCGCGCTGGTTCTGCTCCACGATGGCAGGGAAAATACGGGAGGTAGCCAGACCGGAGCCGTTCAGGGTGTGGACGTACTCGATCTTTCCGTCGGCACGACGGAAGCGGATGTTGCCCCGGCGGGCCTGGTAATCCCGGGCGTTGGACACGGAGGAGACCTCCTTGTAGCCGTTCATGGAGGGAATCAGAATTTCAATATCATAGGTTCTGGCCATGGATGCGGAGCAGTCGCCTGCGGCCAGCTTCACGGTGCGGAAATGCAGGCCCAGACCGGCAACCAGATTCTCCGCCTTGTGCACCAACTCCTCGAAGGCCTCATCAGAGCCCTCGGGGGTGGTGTACTGGAACATCTCTACCTTATTGAACTGATGGCCCCGGACCATACCCCGCTCGTCGGCGCGGTGGGAACCGGCCTCCCGGCGGAAACAGGGGGTATAGGCGAAGAACTTCTTGGGCAGATCGGCCTCAGTGAGGATTTCATCCCGGTAAACGGAAGCAAGCGCTGCCTCGGCAGTGGGCAGCATATAGTGTACCCGGTCGTCGGTGGGATTGGCGATCTTGTAGACTTCATCTGCAAACTTGGGGAACTGACCGGCAGTCAGGCCGCACTGGTACTCCAGCATGTGGGGCGGCAGGATGAATTCGTAGCCGTCAGCCACGTGGCAGTCGATGAAGTAGTTCAGCAGAGCCCACTCCAGGCGAGCGCCCATGCCGGTATAAATCCAGTTGCCGGCACCGGCCAGCTTGACGCCCCGCTCGTAGTCGATGAGGCCCAGGTTCTGGCACAGGTCCACATGGTGCTTGGGCTCAAAATCAAAGGAATGCTTCTCGCCGATGTAGCGCAGAGGCTGGTTGTTCTCCTTGCCGCCGGGGAGCAGATCGGGGTCCGGCATATTGGGCAGGGACAGCATGCAGGTGGTCAGCTCGTCATCCAGTTCCTTGAGCTTCTGCTTGTCCTCGGCGATTTCCTCGTCGATCTTCACGGAAGCGGCCATGTTGGCGTTGATCTGGGCTTCCAGAGCGGAGGTATCCTCGCCCTTCTTTTCTGCACCCTTCTTCTGGCCGAAGAGCTTGCCGTTTTCCTTGGCAAGCTTGTTCTTCTCTGCGGTCTTGGTCTCGGTATGGGTCTTCAGGCCCCGGACCTGGACATCCAGCTCCAGAATGCGGTCAATGGTGGCGTCGCAGTCCACTTCCTTGGCCTTCATACCGGCCTTGATGGCTTCGGGATTTTCCTTGATTCGCTTGATATCGATCATGACAATTACCTCTCTTGGTTGATTTTTCTTAATGACTTATTTTTTCAGATTCATCAGGGCGTCCAGCAGATTTTGCAGATCGTCCTGACCGTAGAATTCCAGCTCAAAGCGACCCTTGCGTTTGCCGTTGACGATTTTCACGCCCCGGCCCAGCGCCTTGCTCAGGTTCCGCTCGCACTCGGCTACATAGTCCACTTCCAGGATGATCTCCTTTTTCTTCGGCGCTTCCTGGCTCATGTTCTTGCACAGCAGCTCCGCCTGACGGACGGAGAGGCCCAATGCAGCAATCTTCTGGGCTGCTTCCAGCTGCTTTTTTTCGGTTTTCAGCTGCAAAATGGCCCGGGCATGCCCGGCAGTCAGCTCTCCGTTTTTCAGCTTTTCCAGCACCGGCTCGCTTAAGGTAAGCAGCCGCAGAGCATTTGTCACGGCGGGACGGGATTTGCCCACCCGCTCGGCGGCCTCCTCCTGGGTCATCCCAAAGCGATTGATCAAGGCATCGTAGCCCTGGGCCTCTTCCACCGGATTCAGGTCCTGCCGCTGCAGATTTTCGATCAGCGCCAGCTCCATAGCCTTCCGGTCGTCGGCTTCCATGATGACAACCGGCACCTCGTCCAGGCCTGCCAGACGGGAAGCCCGCCAGCGGCGTTCGCCTGCAATGATCTGGTAATACCCATTGGGCATTTCCCGAACGGTCAGGGGCTGAATAATGCCATGCTGCCGGATGGACTCTGCCAGAGCTTCCAGTTCCTCATCGTCAAAATCCCGGCGGGGCTGGTTGGGATTGGGTTCGATTTTATGAAGCGGCAGTGTTTTCAGACCGCCGGTGCTTTCCGGTTCTTCCGTCAAGTCACCCAGCAGCGCACCAAGGCCCCTGCCGAGGCCCTTCTGTGATGCCATGAAATCATCCTTTCCTTATAGCTTCTTGGCGACTTCCTCTGCCATATCCCGATAGGCAGCAGCGCCGCGGCTGAATTTATCGTAGCTGGTCACGGGCAGGCCATGGCTGGGTGCCTCGGCCAGGCGGACATTTCTAGGAACCACCGTTGCCAGCACCTTCCCCGGGAAGTGCCGTCTTACCTCCTGCGCCACCTGGGCGGAGAAGTTCGTCCGGCCGTCATACATGGTCAGTACCACGCAGAAAATCTCCAGCTTGGGATTCAGCTTCTTTTTCACCGTCCGCAGGGTTGCCATCAGATCACTTAGGCCTTCCAGTGCGTAGTACTCGCACTGCACCGGAACCAGAATTCCGTCCGCTGCACACAGGGCATTCAGCGTCAGCAGCTCCAATGAGGGCGGGCAGTCGATGAATATGGCATCATATTTGTCCTTCACGCTTTCCAAGGCTGCTTTCAGCTGGTGCTCCCGATCATCGGAGCCGATGAGCTCCACGCCTGCACCGGCCAGATCTGCGGAAGAGGGGACCACATCTCCAAACTTCGTTTCCAGAATGGCGCTTTCAATGCTGACGCCGTTGATGGTCACATCATAGGAGGAATATTTGATTTTTCGCTTGTCCACGCCCATTCCGGAGGTGGCATTTGCCTGGGGGTCAAAGTCGCAGAGCAGCACCTTTTTGCCCAGATCCGTCAAGGCCGCCGTCAGGTTCACCGCCGTAGTGGTTTTGCCCACGCCGCCCTTCTGGTTTACGATGGCTATGATTTTTCCCATTTTTCGCTCCTCTCATTCTCCGCACCGGAATGTTTCACGTGAAACATCTTCCGATGCCGCATTTTCCGGAAAGTAATGTTTCACGTGAAACATTACTTTTCAGTGGGCAAGGGTCCGGAAGTGGAGGCAGTGGGGGAGACGGTGGAATAGTTCTGTCCAACAACGGGCTGCTGATCCCGCAGCAGAAGCCAAACGCAGAACGCGCTGAGCCCGGCTATGACGATCAGAAGCACCGCAATCCAAATCCGCGCCCGTTTCAGCTGTGAATTGAAAATACGCAGCTTTTCATCATCAGACAGAGACGTCTTCCGAACGGAAGGTCGTTGGGCGGACCGCTTTGGGATCATAACATAGGTATCCGGCGGAACAGGGTATTTTTCCATCTCCGCAAGACAATACGCGCAAAAGCTTTCTCCTTCCGCGACCTCAGCCCCGCATCTCAGACAGTTCATTCCATTCCCCCCTTATTAATCGTTGATTGCTTTATTTTACAACAGAAATATGGATTCGTAAAGAGGGGAAAACGAAAAATTCATCTCCTACACGGTGCGTCGCAGAGCAAATCTAATTCTCCATATCTGCCAGTGGCAACTATACCATAATTTATAGAAGAGGGCCCTTGCGTACAAGCGTGGTTCCTAAAAAATGCTGTCAGGCTTCCCTGAAAGGGATAGAGGATATTGGCCGCTTGGGGCCTACAAACTCTTAATGCACAGTGGGAGCTTTTGCACACAGTCACATAATTCTTATTGACAATCGTATGATTATGTGTTATAATCTAGATACAGTAAAAAAGAAAGGAGCATCCCACATGCAGTGGACAATACCGGGAACCGTCCTCGCCGCACAGACGGAGGACGCGGAGAAGATTCGGGACGTATTCAACGCTTTTTTTCTGGCCGGGAACATCAGCCTGAGCCAGGTCTCTGCCATCTCCGGGCTGGAGCCCTATATGATTCAGAACTGGGTGCGCAGAAAATATCTTTCCAACTCCCAGGGAAAAAAATACTCCCTGGATCAGCTCTGCCGCATTCTCACCATCAATCTGCTTCGAAAATCCATGTCCATTGATAAGGTCTGTGACCTTCTGAGCTATGTCAATGGGCAGCTGGATGAAAGCGGGGACGATTTGATTGACGATGCCGAGCTTTATTTTCTTCTGGTGAGCCTGGCCGCTCAGGTCTATGGGCGCAAGGGTACACTGGAGGAGGGCATTGAAAAAAGCGTCCGGCAGCTTCCCGAGCGGATTCCCGGTGCAAATCAGAAAATACAAAAAGCCCTTTCCATCATGCTCTATGCCTGGTGTGCCGCATTTCTGCGGGACCGGGCAGATGCACTGATGGAAAACCTGGAAAAGGAGTAATTACAATGGAAGAAAACGGAACCTACCGCTGGGCCCCGCCGAAAGAAAAGAAGGAGCCCAACTGGAAAAAAGTAAAACATACGGTCCTTTCGGTCATCGTGATCCTTGTGCTGTTGCTGCTGGTCTCCACCTGCTACTACACCGTGGACGACAAGCAGCAGGCTGTGGTCACCACCTTTGGCCGGGTGACAGACATCACCGATGCCGGCGTGCACCTGAAGCTGCCCTTCGGCATTCAAAAGGTCCAGAAAGTAGACGTCAACGTCTATCAGAAGATCACCCTGGGCTATGACCCGGTGGGGATCAGTGGCTACAATGTGAACGACCGGGACAGTGCCATGATCACCGGCGACTACAACATCGTCAACGTGGATTTCTTTGTGGAATACAAGGTCTCCGATCCCGTGCAGTACCTCTATTCCTCCAATGAGCCGGAGCTGATCCTGCGCAATCTGGTTCAGAGCCAGGTGCGCAACGTGGTCGGTTCCTCCACCGTGGATTCCGTGCTGACCACCGGCAAGGAAAACATCCAGATGCAGGTGAAAAACCTGGTATCGGAGATTCTTACCCAATATGACATTGGCCTTGCTCTGGTGGATGTGAAAATTCAGGATGCCGAGCCCCCTACCCAGGAGGTCATCGAAGCCTTCAAAAATGTGGAAACCGCCAAGCAGCAGGCAGAAACCGTCATCAATGACGCGAAAGCCTACGAAAATGCCCAGCTGCCCAAGGCCCAGGCCGAGGCAGACAAGCTGATTCAGAACGCCCAATACCTGAAGGAAAAGCGCATCAACGAGGCAACCGAACAGGTGGCCATGTTCAACGCCATGTATCAGGAATATGCTCTGAATCGCGAGGTCACCAAAACAAGAATGTACTATGAAGCCATTTCGGATATCCTGCCGGGCATCAAGCTGTATATCAATACCGGCACCGGCAGCGACATGCAGATGCTCCTGCCTCTGGAAACTCTGGTAGGCAGCGAAGGAGGAGAAACGCAGTGAAAAAAAGAACCGTAACCCTGATTGCCGTAGTGATTCTGGCCGTGATCGTGCTGTCCGGCTGTTTCTTCACCGTGCGGGAGGATGAATACGCCTGCACCGTCCGGTTTTCCAAGATCATTGCCACCACATCCGATGCCGGCCTGCACTTCAAGCTGCCCTTTGTGGACTCCGTGAAATATTTCACCAAAGCCACCCAGCTCTACGACATTCCGCCCTCCGAGGTGCTGACCTCTGACAAGCAGAATATGACCGTGGACTGCTACATTCTCTGGTCCATCGGAGACCCCAAGCTCTTCTATCAGCGGCTGGGCACCACCTCCAATGCCGAGCAGCGGCTGGACGCCCTGACCTATAACGAGCTGAAAACCGTAATGGGCACCCTGGCCCAGGCGGACATTGTGAACATGGAGGACGGTGCCAAGCGGAACGACATCTACAATTCCATTGCCACCGACGTGGACGCCCTGGCCCAGACCTACGGCATCCGGGTGGAGGATGTGAAAATCAAGCAGTTTGACTTGCCGGAATCCAACCTGAACGCCGTGTACAACCGGATGATCTCCGAACGGAACCAGATTGCGGAAAAATACACCGCCGACGGCAACTACGAAGCCTCCATTATCCGCAACAATGTGGATAAGCAGGTAAACATCATCGTATCCAATGCCAAAGCCGAGGCCGCCAAGCTGGAGGCCGAGGGCGAGGGCGAATACATGCGGATGCTGGCAAGTGCCTACCAGACCCAGGACCAAAAGGAATTCTATGAATTCACCCGTGCCCTGGATGCCCTGAAAGCCAGCCTGACCGGCAGCGAAAAAACCGTCATTCTGGATAGAGACAGCAAACTGGCCCAGATTCTCATGGGCAACTAAATTGCAAAGCCCGGCGCTTTCCGCGCCGGGCTTATTTTAATTCTGATACCGCACCTGCTGTTCCGCAATCGGCTGGTAAACGATCAAGCTGTCGCCATCCAGATTCTCCTTGTGCATATCTACGGCGGTGATCTGGTGGTTATCGTAGGTGGTGTAGTAGTAAATTCCCTTGCTTACATTGCAGCAGCAGGTGTAGAGGGTGATCTCATATTCCTTTTCCTTCAGACGGCACAGTCCCCGCTGCTGGTCTACGCTGCCGAGAATGTGGAAGAACTGACTGACGGAGTGCAGCTCATCGTCAGGGGACAGAGAATGGAGCTTTGTAAAAGCCACGCGCACAAATCTTGACTGGCTGGAAAGATCCCCGGGCAGACCCAAACCGCCCAGGCCCCGGCTATAGGCGTTTAAGTCCGTGCCAAAAGTATTTTCCGGGGTGTCTACGCCCAGAGAGCGGTAATTGTTCAGAGCAAACAGCTGATAGGGGAAGGGCGGATTGTTGGTCATGACCCCCACGGGGTTGTCATAGATATGCAGCCCGTCCGCCATGGATTCCACGGTAATGCAGCTCGTCTCATCCGCGATCATCCAGTGCAGCTGGGCCAGGGGCAGATTTTCCCGGAAGGGGATATTCAGCAGATTTCCATTTTCCAGAATCTCCCGCACCTGGGACACGTTTTCGCATTTTCCAAGCAGATAGGGGATCAGCTCATACTGGGCAAGGTTATTTTTTTCATTTTTTTCCGGGAAATAGGCGCAGTTTCCCACAAAATTCAGCCCGCAGATGCCCAGGCCCTTTTCATTGAAGCCCTCGTAATACAGTGGGTAGTTCTCCATCACCGCCGCCATGCCAATGATCGCATGGTGGCGCTTCATTTCCGGCAGGCAGTGAAACCGCAGTGGGAAATTCCGGGGAGTAACGGTAATTTTGTCCCCATAGGACCGCTCATAGTCCAGAGTTCGGCCCATGTAGAAGTCTTTCGTTTTGTAAGTGGCAGCAGTACACATAAAAAAGCATCCCTTCCGTTTTTCGGATAGTATACCCCGAAAAACGAAACGGAAACGAAACAAATTAGGTTTCTTTCAGCTGTTCTTCGCAAAAATTCAGAAGAACGGGAATATCCATTGCGGCTGTCTCCCATATAATTTCCCGGCTCATGCTTCCATAGCTATGGGCGACCATATTGCCCATCCCCTTAATGAGGCCCCACTGGATACGATTGCAGGTTTCTTTCCGATATGCCTCAGAAAGGGAACCGCCAAGCTCTCCAATCTGTAGGATAGAAAAAGCAATGCTTCTCTGATAATCTCCATCGCTGTCAAAAATTTGAAAATCATTTCCATATCGTGAGATGGTTTTCTGAATTTCCAGACAATAATCGCGGATTCTAAGAATTCTCTGCAAATCAGGCGACATCATAGAGCTTCACCTTCTCCTTTTCAATATTGCTGCGAAACAGTTCATCGCTGGGAAGGCGCGTTGTCTGTTCCAGAGACGACAGGGTGATCAGATCTATTTTCTTTTCCAACGCCGATTCCAAGTCACAATACAGTTTTCCCAGAGAGAACAGGGAGCGAAGATTCGTTCCGGATGTGTCGATCAGCAAATCAATGTCACTATTCTCCGTAGCCTCTCCTCTGGCATAGGAGCCAAAAAGGTAGACAGCCCGCAGGCCATACGCAGAAGCAACCGGCTGAATTCTACGGGAAATCTCGTCAATCGTATAAATCATAATGGCTGCTCCTTTCTAAAACAGTATATGCTTATTTTTCCTTCCCCAACCGTTTTTCCAGGGTATAGGCATTCAGGGAGGTCAGATGCACCTGGCTCAGGCCGTACTCGGCGGTGAGGACGAAGCTTTTGGGCAGGTCGTCACAGGGGACGACCTGGCCGTTTTGTTCTGCTTTTTCCAGAAAAGCCTGGGTGCGCTTGGAATAGGAGGTGTTGTCCAGGTCGAAAATGCCGATGATGGACTTGTCCCGGACAGCAAAGTCGTTGCCAATGGATAGGTACATTATTTCAGCTTCTTCCATTCTCCCACTGCCAACTCGTCGCAGCGGTTGTTCATAGGATTGTCGGCGTGGCCCTTGACCCAGTGGTAGCGGAGTTCGTGGACCGTGGTGAGCTTTAAAAGCTCCTCCCACAGATCCGGGTTGAGGGCCGGCTTTTTGTCGCTTTTTACCCAGTTTTTCTTCTTCCAGCCCCAGGCCCAGCCCTTTTGCAAAGCATCGATGACATACTTGGAGTCGGAATAGAGCTCCACAATGCAGGGCTCCTTCAGGGCCTGCAAGCCACGAATGACGGCGGTGAGCTCCATGCGGTTGTTGGTGGTGCTCTTTTCGCCGCCGGAGAGCTCCTTCCGGACTCCGTTATAGCTGAGGATGGCCCCCCAGCCGCCGGGGCCCGGGTTTCCCGAGCAGGCCCCGTCGGTATAAAGGGTCACGGTTTTCATTCCTGAGTCTCCTGAGTCTCCGGCTCCTCGTCCTGTTCCACCCGCTCCAGGGAGACGACCTTGTTGCCCTCTTCCACACGCATGACGATGACACCCTGGACATCCCGCTTGTAGACGTTGATGGAGGCGGCGGGAACCCGGATAATGACGCCGCCATTTTCGATGATCATCACATCGTCATTGTCGCCCACCACGCGGCAGCCGGCAATATTGCCGGTTTTCGGAGTAATATTGTAGTTTTTCAGGCCCTTGCCGCCCCGGCTCTGGGGGATCTTCTCCCCGTCGGGACCGGTGCGCAGGTATTCTGGCAGGGCGGTGCGCTTGCCGTAGCCGTTTTCGGTGAGGGTCAGCAGGGTCTTGCCCTCTTCCATCTTTTCCGCGCCAACCACATAGTCGCCCTCGTTCAGGCTGATGCCCCTTACGCCTGCGGCATCCCGGCCCATGCAGCGCACATCGTTTTCGTTGAAGCAGATGGCCATGCCCTGGGCAGTGGCAAGAATGATGTTGTCATTGCCGTTGGTCCGGAGAACGTTGATCAGGTGATCGTCCTCCTCCAATGTCAGCGCCCGAATGCCGCCCTTGCGGTTGGTCTTCAGGGCAATGAAGGGCAGCCGCTTGACCACGCCCTTCCGGGTGGCCATGAGCAGATACTCATCCTCATGGAATTCTCTTGTCACCACCATAGCGGTGACGGTTTCGCCCGCATCCAGGGGCAGCACATTGACAATGGCCGTGCCTCTGGCGGTGCGGCCTGCCTCGGGAATCTGATAGCCCTTGCGCAGATGGACCTTGCCCCTGTCCGTGAAGAACAGGATATGGTCATGGGTCGAGGCAATGTTCAGACTCTTCACATAGTCCTCTTCCTTCAAATTCTGAGCGTTCACGCCACGGCCGCCCCGGCTCTGGGTGCGGTAGGTATCCACGGGCATCCGCTTGATGTAGCCGTGATTGGAAAGTGTAAAGGCGCAGGTCTCCTCGTCGATCAGGTCCTCAATGTCGATCTCGTCCTCAATGTCCTGGATAACGGTCTTCCGCTCGTCGCCGAACTTGTCCCGAATCTCCACCAGCTCCTGCCGCAGAACGGCACGCAGCTTGCTTTCGTCTGCCAAAAGTTCCTGATAATAGGCGATCTTCTGCTCCAGCTCCTTGTATTCGGCCTCCAGCTTTTCCCGGTTCAGACCCTGCAGGGCAATGAGCCGCATATCGCAGATGGCCTGGGCCTGGACGTCATCCAGATTGAACCGGTCCATCAGGTTTTGCTTGGCGTTGTCATAGGAGGAGCGGATAATATGGATGACCTCGTCAATGTTGTCCTGGGCAATGAGCAGGCCCTCCAACAGGTGAGCCCGCTCCTGGGCCTTGCGCAGATCGTACTGGGTTCTGCGGGTCAGGACTTCCTCCTGATACTTGAGATACTCGTCCAAAATCTGCCGCAGGGACAGAATTTTCGGCTGCTTCTGGTTGTCCACCAGGGCCAGCATGATAATGGAGAAATTGGACTGCAGGGCGGTCTGCTTGAAGAGATTATTCAGCACCACCTGAGGATTGGCATCCTTTTTCAGCTCAATGACCATGCGCATACCGTTCCGATCCGTCTCGTCCCGGAGGTCGGAAATGCCGTCAATGCGCTTGTCCTTCACCTGGTCGGCAATGGTTTTGATCAGCTGACGCTTGTTCACCTGGTAGGGCAGCTCGGTAACAATAATTCTCGTCCGGTCCTTGCCGAATTCCTCGAACTCGGTCTTTGCCCGGACGACCACCTTGCCGCGGCCCGTGGAATAAGCTGCCCGAATGCCGCTGCGCCCCATGATAATGCCGCCGGTGGGAAAGTCGGGGCCGGTAATGTGCTCCATCAGATTGGCCAGCGTGCATTCCGGGTCATCCAGCACGCAGATGCAGGCGTTGATGACCTCTTTCAGGTTGTGGGGTGGGATATTGGTGGCCATGCCCACGGCGATGCCGGAGGAGCCGTTCACCAGCAGATTGGGGAATCGGCTGGGGAGAACCCGGGGCTCCTTGCGGCTTTCGTCGAAGTTGGGGTCCCAGTCCACGGTGTCCTTGTCAATGTCCCGGAGCATCTCGTTGGAGATTTTGGAAAGTCTCGCCTCCGTGTAACGGTAGGCGGCAGGGGGGTCGCCATCCACGGAGCCGAAGTTGCCGTGGCCGTCCACCAGAAGGTAGCGCATGGAGAAGTCCTGGGCAAGACGCACCATAGCGTCGTATACAGAGGCATCTCCGTGAGGATGGTATTTACCCAAAACATCGCCCACGCAGGTGGCCGACTTTTTGAACGGCTTGTCAGAGGTCAGGCCGGATTCGTACATGGTGTAGAGAATGCGGCGATGGACCGGCTTCAGGCCGTCCCGCACATCCGGCAGGGCCCGGCCAACGATGACGCTCATGGCGTACTCGATATAGGATTTCTCCATTTCCTCCACCAGGTGGGATTCGGTGATCACCTGGTCAGGAAAAGCAATATCCTCAGGTTTGTAGCTTCTGTTATGTGCCATAATACGTCACCTCCTTAGAAATCAAGATTGACTGCATACTTCGCGTTGCGCTCGATCCAGTCTTTTCTGGGCTCTACCTGCTCGCCCATAAGGACGGTAAAAATCTCGTCCGCCCGGGCGGCGTCGTCCAGGGTAATCCGGCGCAGAGACCGCTGCTCGGGGTCCATGGTGGTCTCCCACAGTTCGTGGGGGTCCATTTCACCAAGGCCTTTGTACCGGGCAATGTCGATTTTTGCATTGGGATTGTCCGCGCGCATCTGGGCGGAAACCTGGTCCCGCTGCTCGTCGGAGTAGGCGACCTTGGTGGTCTTGCCCCGGGTCAGCTTGTAAAGAGGCGGCACGGCGGAATAGACATAGCCGTTTTCAATCAGGGGCCGCATATAGCGGAAGAAGAAGGTCAGAAGCAGCGTTCGAATATGAGCGCCGTCCACATCGGCATCGGCCATGATGATGACCTTGTGATAGCGCAGCTTGCTGATGTCGAATTCCTCGCCAATGCCCGCGCCCAGGGCCACGATCAGAGGATACAGCTTGTCGTTGCCGTAAATCTTGTCGGCCCGGGCCTTTTCCACGTTCAGCATTTTGCCCCACATGGCGAGAATCGCCTGGAATCGGGAGTCTCTGCCCTGGATGGCAGAGCCGGCAGCGGAGTCGCCCTCCACGATGTAGATTTCGCACAGGCTGGGGTCACGCTCGTTGCAGTCCTGGAGCTTGTCCGGCATCTGTCCGGATTCCAGGCCGGTCTTCCGGCGGATGGATTCCCGGGCTTTCCGGGCGGCTTCTCTTGCCCGGTTGGCCATCATGGCCTTGTCCAGGATCAGCTTGGCGATCTGGGGGTGCTCCTCAAAATAGGTGGTCAGCTGGTCGTTCACCACCTGGTCCACCAGGGTACGAATGTAAGCGTTGCCCAGCTTGGCCTTGGTCTGACCCTCGAACTGCGCATCCGTCAGCTTGACGGAGATAATGGCGGTAATGCCCTCCCGGCAGTCCTCGCCGGAGACCTTGTCGTCTCCCTTGATGATGCCGTTTTTTACGCCGTAGGCATTGAGCACCCGAGTCAGGGCGGTCTTGAAGCCCGTCTCGTGCATGCCGCCCTCGGGCGTCCGCACATCGTTGGCAAAGCTCATCATGAACTCGTTGTAGCCGTCGTTGTACTGCACGGCGATCTCTGCACTGGCGTCCCCCTTGGAGCCCGCCATGTAGATCACGTCCTCAAAGACGGGTGTCTTGTTCCGGTTGGCCCAGCGGACGAACTCCCGGATGCCGCCCTCGAAGCACATGACGTCCTGTTTTTTCTCCTCTTCCCGGTCATCGGTAATGGCAATGGAAAGACCGGCGTTCAGGAAGGCCTCTTCCCGCATCCGCTCGTGGAGAATTTCGTAGTCGTATACAAGGGTATCGAACATCTCGGGGTCCGGCTGGAAGGTGACCTCCGTGCCGGTGTGGTCCGTCTTACCCACGATCTTCATTTCCTGGGTGATGTGGCCCCGGGCGAACTTCATTTCATAGATGTTGCCGTTTTTATGCACCCGCACCCGCAGCCACTCGGACAGGGCGTTGACCACCGACGCGCCCACGCCGTGCAGGCCGCCGGAGACCTTGTATCCTCCGCCGCCGAACTTGCCGCCGGCGTGCAGCACGGTATACACGACCTCCAATGCGGGCCGCCCGGTCTGGGGCTGGATATCCACGGGGATACCGCGGCCGTCATCGGTGACGGTGATGGAATTGCCGGGATTGATGGTCACGGTAATATGCTTGCAGTATCCGGCCAATGCCTCATCAATGGCGTTGTCCACGATTTCGTAGACCAGATGATGCAGACCGGAGGAAGACGTGGAGCCGATATACATACCGGGCCGCTTGCGGACTGCTTCCAGCCCTTCCAGCACCTGGATCTGCTCCGCGCCATATTCCTGAGTCACTTTTGTTTCGTCAGACATGTTGTCCTCCATTTTTTAACGTTTTGTGTCGATAATACGCTGTCGTGTTATATATAAATTAGGAGAAAACCTGAATCAGTTGACAGTTGACAGTTAACAGTTGACAGTTGTGGTATTTCCTGCGGAAATGTTTTGAAAAAATGAAATATTGAACGGAATCCCAGGAAATAATCCGGAATTCCAAATCAAATTTGTTTTAAAATCCGTCCCGAAGGGACACATTCACTGTCAACTGTCAACTGTCAACTAAAAAAATTGTCAATTGTCAATTGTCAATTTATACCGCTTCCCCGTTGGATATCTCCATCGTCCTCCCCAGCTTGGTAAACCTGCCGGGTTCGCAGCAGGTGATAAAGACCTGGCCGGTGGAGATCTGGTTCAGCACGAAATCCTGCCGCTTTTCGTCCAGCTCGGACAGGACATCGTCCAGCAGCAGCAGGGGCTCTTCGCCAAACTCCCGCTTCATGAGCTTTCTCTGAGCCAGCTTCAAGCTGATGGCTGCGGTGCGGGTCTGGCCTTGAGAGCCATAGGCCTTCAGATCAATGCCGGAAAGGGTGATGGTAAAGTCGTCTTTGTGGGGGCCCGTCAGGCATTGGCCGGACTGGAGCTCCGCCCGGTAGTGGGCCTCCAGATGGGCGTTTAAGTCCTCCGTCAGCTTGGAAACCGGCGCAAAGGGGTCCGAAACCGTGGAAACGGTCTTGTATTCCAGGGAAAACACCTCGCTGCCCCCGGAAAACCGGTCGTGAAACACCGCTGCTTCCTTGCCCAGGGCCTCAAAAAACCTCGCCCGGTAGGAGATCAGCAGCGCCCCCACCTGACACAGCCGGATATTGTAGTCCGGCAATATGGAGAGCAAACGGATATCCTCGGCGCTGTCCTTCAGAATCCGGCTCTTCTGCTCCAGGATTCTTCCGTATTCCGTCAGGGCCGCCTCGTAGTTGGGCCGCAGGGCGCAGAGCACCAGGTCCGCAAACCGCCGCCGGGCAGCGCCGCCGCTTTTGAGGATCATCAGATCCTCCGGGCAGAAGAGCACCGTGGGCAGCACCCCCGTGAGCTCGGAAGCGCTTTTCTTCTTCACCCCGTTTTGCCACAGCTGCCGGGGTCTTCCCCCGGGAAACAGCACCCAGCGCAGGGTCTGCTCCCGGTCCTGGGACAGAACCACTCCTTCCAGCTCCCCAAAGTCCCGGGAAAAGCCGATCATTTCCGCCGTTTTCTGGGCCCGGAAGCTCTTTCCGCTGCCCAAAAAGGCGATGGATTCCAACAGATTGGTCTTTCCCTGGGCATTGCGGCCCACGATCAGGTTTACCCCCGGATCAAAGGAAAAATGCTGGTCGTCGTAGTTCCGAAAGCCCCGCAGATTCAGCTCACACAGCTGCATGGCCGCTGATCTTATAGCTCTCGCCGTTGAAGCAGAAGCTGTCGCCGGGGCGGAGCTTCTTGCCCCGCATGGTGCACGGTTCGCCGTTGACGGTGACCATTCCTTCCGCGATGACCTCCTTGGCCTCACCCCCGGTGGCTACCAGGGCCGCGTATTTGAGTGCTGCATCCAGTTTGATGAACTCCGTCTCAATGGGCAGGAGCTTGCTTTCATCCTTTTTCTTGACGGTTACTTTCATGATTTCACTTCCAAAATGATTCTTTTTCCGATTTTTCTTGCCGCTCAGGTGGGGAAACGCCCCTCCTCAGTCAGGGCTTCGCCGAGCCAGCTTCCCCCTAGGGGAAGCTTTTTTATCCCTTGATCCGTACCGGCAGGACCATGTAGGCGAAGTCATATTTTTCGTCTACAGGGGTCAGGACGATGGGGCTCAGGCCGTTGGTTAGCTCCAGGGTGACCTCCTCGCTGGGAACAGCCCGCAGGGCCTCCAGAAGGTACTTGACATTGAAGCCGATCTCCGTTTCCTGGCCGTCACCGGCAAAGGAGCACTTATCTTCCGCAGCTCCCAAGGTGTTGGAGGTTCGCATCTGGACCTCCTGGTTGGAGAAGATGCAGCGCACGGGGCTCTTGTTCTTTTCGGAAACGATCAGTCCCACACGCTCCACGCTCTGGGCCAGATCGCTGACGTTGGCAACCAGCTTGATGGGGCTGCCTGTGGGCACCACCCGGCGCCAATCCAGGAAGTCACCCTCCAGCAGGCGGCAGACCAGGGTTGCTGCACCCACCTGGAAGAGAATGTGCTTGCTGCCCAGCAGGAAGGAGGCCATTTCCTCGGAATCCGTCAGGATCTTTTCCAGCTCCTTCAACCCCTGAGAGGGAACCACGAAATCCATCTGCCGTGCCAGCCCCTCTTCGGGGTGGTAGGTCCGCCGGGCCAGACGGAAGCCGTCCACTGCCACGGTGGTGACGGCGGTATCGGATACCTCAAATTTTACGCCGTTGTGGATAGGCCGGGCCTGGTTGTCGGCCACGGCAAAGATGGTTCCGGAGATCAACTCCTTGAGCTTGCTCTGGGGGATCTGAATGGGGCGGCCGTCGTTGACGTCCGGCAGCTCCGGATAGTCCTCGGCGTCCTCGGCAGAAATGGTGAAGGAGGCGAAGCCGGCCCGGATGGAGACCTTGAAGGCAGGGTCAACCACCACGGTGACAGGCCCTTCCGGCAGGCGGCGGACAATGTCGCCGAAGAGCTTGGCAGGCAGGATGCACTCGCCGGGTTCTTTGACGTCGGCATCGATCTCATAGGTAATGCCGGTCTCCATATTATAACCGGTGAGGAAAATACCGTTTCCGGCTCTGCACAGAATGCCCTCGATCAAGCTCAGAGAGCTTTTGACCGCTACGGTACGGGACGCGATATTGAGTCCCTGAAGCAGCTGATTTTTTTCACAGGTAAAGCGCATGCGCGTTCATCCTTTCTTGTATTACGATAAAGATATATATTTATTTACAGGATATTAGGTAGTAACAGCCGCAGTAGGGGAAATTTATGTGGAAAACCGGGGAATCTCCTAGAGGCGGCGCTGTTTTTTGTCCACACCCGACTGTGGAAACTTTCAATTCTTTCCACAGGGCCTGTGAACGGAATTTTTGTCCGGATTTTTTCCACAGGTTATCTTTTCACATTTCACAGGGGCTGTGGAGAAAATTTGGGGTGCGGATGGGTGGGGGATTTGGGATGGATTTTTTTGAAATGAAGCCCTGTCCGCATCTCGGCGGGGTGCCTCCGGCGGCCCCTTTCTTGTCCCGCCAAGAAAGGGGGAAAGAATGCGGCTTAAGGGAGGCGCTGACCGGCTGCTTCTTATCGATTTTCTTGCAGAAGCAAGAAAACCGCCGCCGGAGGCACCCAGCCGAAATACGGACAGGGCTTCCGCATGAAATGCTTCTGCTTCCGCGCGGCAAACTGCTCAGCGGTTCCGCCCAAGAGTCTGTACCGCCCCTCATCAGTCACGGCCCTTTGGGCCGCGACAGCTTCCCCCAGGGGAAGCCATTTTACAGGCAGGCGTTAATATTGGCCGTAATGGTCTGAATGTTCTCCTGGATGGTTTTGTCGCCGTTTTTCAGGGCTACCTCCACCTTGCGGATGGCATAGAGCACCGTGGAATGGTCCTTGGCAAACTCCTTGCCGATGTCCGGCAGGGAGAGGTTCGTCAGCTTCCGGATGAGGTACATGGCCATCTGCCGGGCCTCGGCTACGCCCTTGTTTTTCAGGGTGCCGCGAAGCACGTTTTCATCCACGGAGTAGAATTTGCAGACCTGGCTGATGATCAGGCTGGGGGTGGGCAGGGCGTTTCCCTCGGATTTGAACATATCGTCAATGGCCCGGGACACGTTCGGCAGGTCCAGGGGCATATTGTTCAGGTCCCGATAGGCCAGAATCTTTTTGACGGTGCCCTCCAGCTGCCGGACGTTGTTGGTGACGTTGACGGCGATGTAGTTCAGCACATCGTCGGACAGGGTGAGGCCCAGACTCTTGGCCTTATTTTTCAGGATGGCCATTCGGGTCTCATAGTCCGGGGGCTGAATGTCTGCAAGCAGACCCCATTCAAAACGGGTGCGCAGCCGGTCCTCCAGGGTGAGCATATCGCTGGGCTTCCGGTCGGAGGTCATGACGATCTGCTTGTGCTCCTCATAGAGCTTGTTAAAGGTATGGAAAAACTCCTCCTGGGTGGATTCCTTACCGGCGATAAACTGAATATCATCGATAAGGAACAGGTCGCTTTCCCGGTATTTGCTCCGGAATTCGATATTTTTGCCGTTGGCAATGGCGGCGATCAGCTCATTGGTGAACTCGTCGCCCTTGATATAGACAATGTTGGCATTGGGATTCTGCTTGCGGATGCCGTTGGCAATGGCGTAGAGCAGGTGGGTTTTGCCCACACCGGCGGGGCCATAGATGAACAGGGGATTGTACACCTGTCCAGGGGTTTTGGAAACGGCAATGGCTGCGGAATGGGCGAACCGGTTGGAGGGGCCCACCACGAAGTTATCGAAGGTGAACTGGGGATTGAAGTCCATGGAGGGGGCGGCAGCTTTTCCCTTATTGAGATAGTTTTCCCGTTCCTCATCTCCAAAAACCAGCAATTTGGCATCGGAATTAAAAATTTCCTTCAGGGCATCCTGAACATAGTCGGTGCAGCGGCGGCGGATGATCTCCCGGCGGAAGTCCGAAGGGGAGTAGAGAATCAGGTTATTCTCGTTCAGCTCCACCACCTCCGCGTCATCGAACCAGGCCGACACGGTCACGGCCCCCAGCCGCTCCTCCATATGGCTGAGGATCTTTGCCCAGACATAGGCAGATGAATACATGGCTTGCTCCTCTCTATCTTTTTTCTATGGGAAGCTCTGAAGAAATTGTCTGCGGCTGAGCGGCAGAGCTTCTGCCCCCATGCTGCAATTCCTTGCCAGGAGCCGAAATCTCTTGCCGGCAGCGCTTGCCAATTCGTCCGGAGTTTCCCAACGTCTGCACAGGTTTATATGGATTTCACAGAAAAACGTTGCGGACAGACCCGTGTGGAAAACCCATGCAGAGGCATACTATTTCATCCTCTATTGTAACACATTTTTCCACAGATTACAACCACTTTTCCACAGGCATTGTATGGAAAGGATGAACAAAATGCGCCATCGTTTTCCGGAAATCTTTGCCTTTGCCCCGGGAAAAAACCCTCTTGACCGGGGCGAAACCCTATGCTATAGTATTGTATCAAAGAAAAACCATTCGGTCAAATTGGAGGGGAGAAAGTTATCCACAGCCAATTGGCCGAAAACTATTACATAAAGAGGTTACAAACGGAGAAATGCACAATCTGAAACGGGTCTGGACCTATCTCGTCATTGTCGCCGTGGCCATGCTGGCGGCGCTGAACTATGAGCTGTTCGTTTTTCCAAATTCCTTCGCCCCCTCGGGGCTCAACGGTATCTGCACCATCATCCAGTATGTCAGCGGCATCAGCGTAGGCTATATGAGCCTGCTGATCAATATTCCTCTGGCACTGCTGGTCTTCTTTAAGGTCAGCAAGCCCGTTGCCGTCAGAAGCATGGTCTATGTGGTGGTGTTCTCCGTAGGATTGCTGATTCTGGACAAGGTGGATCTGTCCGCCATTGCCTATTCCACCAAGAACGGAACCAGCCGCATTCTGGGGCCCCTGACTGCGGGCATCATCATGGGCTATGTGTATGCCATTCTCATGAAGGCCAGCGCCTATACCGGCGGCACGGATTTTGTGGCGGCCATTATTCACAGCAAGTACCCGGAGAAGAGTGTGTACGGCCTGAGCTTCATTATGAATGCCATGGTGGCCGTGGCCAGCTACTTCGTGTATGATTTTAAGGTAGAGCCGGTGCTGCTGTGCATCCTCTATTCCTTTGCCACCACCACCATGGCGGAGCGCTTCCTGAAGAACGGCCGCAGCGCCGTTCGCTTTGAAATCGTCACCAACTACCCCGAGGAGATCTCCCGGGAAATCATAACCAAGCTCCACCATACGGCCACGGTATTCCCTGCCAAGGGAATGTACAATGGCAAGGAAGTGGATGTGGTTATGTGCGTGGTCAATAACAGCCAGGTAGCCGCCCTTTCGGGCGTGGTGGAGCGGTATCCCCATACCTTCGCCATTATGAGCCAGGTAAACGAGGTCGTTGGTAATTTCCGCCATTATTCCCGCCAGGGCCAGGAGGTCGTCCCGGTGCTGGACCAGGGCGACGGGAAGACGGTATAAAAAAGGCTTCCCCTGGGGGAAGCTGGCTCGCGAAGCGAGACTGATGAGGGGCGGCACAGACGTAACTGTGGTAAGACTTTCTCAAATTTAATGATTGAAAAACTGCATGGGCGGGCTGTCATCGATACCTCGTACCGCCCCTCATCAGTCACGGCCCATTGGGCCGCGACAGCTTCCCCCAGGGGAAGCCTTTAATGTGTCAACTGATATAGTTTACTAAGGAGGAAAAGAAACCATGGCTTATTACTATCCCGAACCCAGCCACACCTTCAGCGAGTACCTTCTGGTGCCCGGCTACACTTCTGAGGATTGCATCCCGGATAAGGTCAGCCTGAAGACGCCGCTGGTCAAGTTCCGCAAGGGCCAGGAAGAGCCCGCCATTTCCCTGAACATTCCCCTGACTTCCGCCGTCATGCAGTCCGTGTCCAATGACACCCTGGCCATTGCACTGGCGAAGGAGGGCGGCATCAGCTTCATTTTCGGCTCTCAGTCCATTGAGAGCCAGGCGGCCATGGTCTCCAGGGTCAAGCACCACAAGGCCGGCTTCGTCACCTCCGCTTCCAATCTGACCCCGGAGAACACTCTGGCAGATGTTCTGGCGCTGAAGGCAAAGAACGGCTTCTCCACCGTGGCCATCACCGATGACGGCACCGCCAACGGAAAGCTCCTTGGCATCGTGTCCAGCCGGGACTACCGGGTCTCCCGCATGGAGCCTACGGACAAGGTTGCCTCCTTCATGACCCCCCGGGAAAAGCTGATCACCGCCCCCGCGGAGACCACGCTGAAAGAGGCCAACGACATCATCTGGGAGAACAAGCTGAACAGCCTGCCCATCGTGGACGAAAACGACCACCTGCTGTACTTCGTCTTCCGGAAGGACTACGCCTCTCACAAGGCCAACCCCCAGGAGCTGCTGGACGGAAAGAAGCGCTATCTGGTGGGTGCGGGCATCAACACCCGGGACTATGCGCAGAGAATTCCTGCCCTGCTGGAGGCCGGTGTGGACGTGCTGGTCATCGACTCCTCCGAGGGCTACACCTGCTGGCAGAAGAAGACCATCGAGTGGGTGCGCAAGACCTATGGCGACACCGTGAAGATCGGTGCCGGCAACGTGGTGGACCGGGACGGCTTCCGGTTCCTGGCTGAGGCCGGTGCGGACTTCGTAAAGGTGGGCATCGGCGGCGGCTCCATCTGCATTACGAGAGAAACCAAGGGCATCGGCCGGGGCCAGGCCACCGCTCTGATCGAGGTTGCAGCCGCAAGAGACCAGTATTTCCAGGAGACCGGCGTGTACGTGCCCATCTGCTCCGACGGCGGCATTGTCCACGACTATCATATGACCCTGGCTCTGGCCATGGGTGCGGATTTCCTGATGCTGGGCCGGTACTTTGCCCGGTTCGACGAGGGCCCCACCCCCAAGATCATGGTGAACGGCGCCTATATGAAGGAATACTGGGGCGAGGGCAGCAACCGGGCCCGGAACTGGCAGCGCTACGACCTGGGCGGCGCCACCAAGCTGAGCTTTGAAGAGGGCGTAGACTCCTACGTCACCTACGCCGGCCCCCTCCACGACAATGTGGAGGCCTCCCTGTACAAGGTCAAGTCCACCATGTGCAACGTGGGCGTCACCAACATCCCCGACCTCCAGCGGGATGCCAAGCTGACGCTGGTGTCCTCTGTCTCCATCGTAGAGGGCGGCTACCACGATGTGACATTGCGGTCTTCCAACCCCGTGAAGTAAGTATAAAACATCAGCCCGGCGCGGAAAGCGCCGGGCTGAAATTAAGGAACAAACGCAATGACGGAATTTCTGCTTATTCTTTTTGACCTCATCGGCACCGTTGCCTTTGCCATCTCCGGGGCACTGGTGGGGGTGGGCAAAAAAATGGACCTGTTCGGAACGATCGTACTGGCGGTGTCCACGGCCTGCGGCGGCGGCGTGATCCGGGATATTGTGGTGGGCAATATCCCGCCCAATATGTTCCGGAATCCTCTGTATGTGTCCATTGCGGCGGTGGTGGCCGTGATCGTCTTCTTCCTGTGCTATTGGCACCGGAAAATGCCCAAGTGGGCAGGCCCGCTGTACGACAGGATGCTTTTCTGGTTCGATACCCTGGGCCTGGCGGCCTTTACGGTGGACGGCATTATGGTGGGCATCTCCTGCGGCTATGAAAGCAATGCCTTTTTGCTGGCGTTTCTGGGCTTTCTCACCGCAGTGGGGGGCGGAACGCTGCGGGATGTATTGGCGGGCCGCATTCCGGATATTTTTCTCAAGCACATCTATGCCGTAGCCGCCATTGCGGGAGGCATCCTGCTGGTGCTCACCCTGCCTCTGGGGGAGCGGACGGCCATGATCCTGGGCTTCTCCCTGGTTATCGCCCTGCGGTGCCTGGCGGCACACTATCGGTGGAACCTGCCCAGGATCCGGGAATAAAAGGTACAAAAAGCGTCAAAACGGACGGGAAGCTTTTGGACTTCCCGTCCGTTCCGTTTTGAAAGGGAATATGCTATCATGAGAGCATCCTAAATGTGAGGAGGCTTTTCTATGATGACCCCGCGTGAGAACGCCATGGCGATCTACAACCGGCAGCAGCCGGACCGCTATTTTGACCTGATGGATGCCATCCAGCTTGTGCCGGACCCTGTGCTGATGTCCGGCATGGTTCCCCAGGACGGGCTGGAGCACAAGGACCCCTGGGGGACCGTCTATATCTACAAGCCCGAAGCCCCCGGCCCGCATCCCCATGTCACTGCCGAAAATGCCGTCATCAAGGATATTACCCATTGGCAGGACTCCCTGGTGGTGCCACCTGCCAAAGGGCTGGACTGGTCCGCGGCCAGACAGGTGGCCGACGCCACGGACAGGGGCGAAAAATTTGTGGGCGTTATGTTTGGCGGCGGCCTGTTTGAGCGGAGCCACCATCTGATGGGCATGGAAAACGCCCTGTGCAGCTATCTGGAATACCCCGAGGAGATGGCGGCGCTGCTGCGGGTGATCGCGGACTATAAAATCGACTATATCCACGAAATGGGTAAGCAGATCCACCCGGACATCATTTTCTATCATGACGACTGGGGCTCCAAGCAGAATGTGTTTCTGCCCCCCAGAGTGTGGCGGGAGATCATCAAACCGCTGCAGAAGGAAATTGCCGATGCGATCCATGAAGAGGGCATGCTCTATATGCATCACGCGGACTGCATCTGCCAGCCCCTGGTGCTGGATATGGTGGAGATCGGCATCGACATCTGGCAGGGCGTGATCGCCCAGAACGACATTGTGGAGATCCAGCGGGTGACGGAGGGAAAGCTCGCCATGGTAGGCGGCATTGACGGCCCGAAGATCGACATTGAAGACATTACGGAGGAGGCCATCCGGGCGGAGGTCCGCCGGGCGGTGGATACCTACTGCCCTGCCGGAAGATTCTACCCCGGCATCCCCAACGGCATCTGCTTCCGTCCCTGGAACGACGCCATCGAAAAGGATGAGCTGGCAAAATACGGCAGAGAATGGGCGCTGAAGCACCCGATCGTATAAAATAACGAACGACCTTCCCCGCAGGGGAAGGCCGTTCCTGCTTTTCAGCTCAGTCCGTTTTCGTAGGTGTAGACCTCGCTGGCGTCCACCATTTCGAAGTAGGCCTTCAGAATAGGCTCGGCCACAGGGGCCATGGAGGAGCCGTGGGCGGTCTTCTCGCCGAAGATGGCAATGGCAACCTGGGGATCATCCATGGGGGCGAAGCACACGAAGACGCCGTGGTCAGAGCCGCCGGAGGAGTGCTGGGCAGTACCGGTCTTGGCGCAGACGGTGATCTTGCTGGGCCACTGGGTGTTGTCCTCGTCCTTGGGGCCGCCGAAGCAGGTGGTGGCGGTGCCGCCGATCATGGTGACCACTCGGCGCATACCGTCCACATAGGTGTTGTAAGTGGTATCGGAGATGTTCATCTTGCTGACCACCTCGGGGCTGTTGGAGTAGACCAGAGTCCGGTAGTCGGAGGAGGTGACCCGGTTCAGGAAGGTAGCCCGGTAGCGGGTGCCCTGGTTGGCCAGGGTGCAGGTGTAGACGGCCAGCTGCAGGGGGGTGAACCGGTTCTCGGACTGGCCGATGGCGCAAAGCACCCGGTCGCCGCCGTTCCAGGCGGCATCGGCGCTGTTCTTATAAGAAGCCTTCTTACTGGCCTCGTTTGCCCGCCAGCCAACCTTCTCGGTGAGCTCGATGCCTGTGGGTTCGCCCAGGCCGAAGCCCTTGGCAGTCTCATCCATCATGTCGATGGTCATCCGGTAGCCCAGCTCGTAGAAGAACAGGTTGCAGGATACCTTCAAAGCATCCTGGGCGGTCAGGTCGCCGTGGCTGCCGTAGCTGCTGGAATAGAACAGGCAGGTGGGGTGGAAATCGGGGAAGTCGTCGTGGCTGAACACGCCCGTATCATAGATGGTCTCGCCGGGGGCATAAATGGGCTGCCCGGCCTTGGGGTTGGTGGGGCCATAGACGTTTTCCATGGCGGCCACCAGGGTACACATTTTGTAGGTGGAGCCGGGGGCGTAGGTTGCGCCGAAGGCCCGGTTGAACAGGGGCTTCAGGTCGTCGCTGTTGATGGCGTCCCAGTCCTCTTTCATGGTGGCCAGGTTGAAGGTGGGATAGCTGGCACAGGCCAGAATTTCACCGGTCTTCACCTTCATGACCACCACGGCTGCGCCCTGGGCATCAATACCTTCGCCCTCGCCGCCGGTATTGATATTGGGGTCGGTGAGCTCCTTCATGCGCTTGGCCAGGGCGTCCTCGGCCACCTTTTGCAGGTCGATATCGATGGTGGTCTCCACATTGTTTCCGGCCACGGGCTCCTTGCCTTCCAGATACTGCTGGGAGACGATGGTGCCTTCCTTGGTGACCTTGTCCAGACGCTGGCCGTCAATGCCGTGGAGGTAGGTTTCAAAGGCCTGCTCAAAGCCGGATTTGCCCACGTCGGCATCCATGGAATAGCCCAGCTTCTGATTTTCCTGCCACTCGGCATCCGTCATAGCACCCATGTAGCCCAAGATATGAGCGCCATAGGTGGTGTGGTATTCCCGGACGGTGGAGGATTCCACCATCAGGCCCGGGGTGTTCAGCTCCAGAATGGCTGCCAGGTTCTCGGAATCCACGTCGGAGATGAAGACGTAGCTGGGCAGCTTGGTGACGCCGCGAAGGTCAAATTCGTACCGCAGACCGATAACGGCCCGGGCCTCCTCCTCGGTCCATCCCGCGGGAATTTTGTAGAGTTCCCGCATCTTTTCAATCAGCAGCGGGGCGGTTACGTCCGGGTCCCAGCTGCGGTCGGACATATAGTTCTGGTAGTAGCCCTGCCAGGCGGTGGAGTAGTCGGACAGGGTGTATTCAAAGGGCCGGGTCGTGGTCACAGGCAGATGGTCCTGGTGCTCAACGCCCAGCTCTTCACACTTTTTCAGCAGGGTATACAGGTATTCATTGCGGTTATCTGCGGATTTGATAACGAAATGGTTGAAAACCAGGTCGTAAGAGGCGCGGTTGCCAACCAGAACCTTGCCGTTCCGGTCCAGAATATCGCCCCGGGCGGCCCGGACGGTGGTGACGGTGGTGTAATAGGTTGTGTTGTCGGTGTTGCCATCTGTGGAGATGATCTGCAGGTTGAAAAGCCGCATGGCATAAAGCACCATGATAAAGGCAAACAGACCCAGCAGAATTCTCGCACGCAGGCGTGTCATTCGTTCCATACATGACCTCCGATGGTTCCAATGCGATAGAAAAGATGGTACAGCGGGATCATCAGCACGATGGTATACACCGCTGTTTTTGCAAAATACGGGAGCCGTCCCAAATGGGTCACACCCGTGAAGACGGCCATGCCAAAAAGCCCCAGCTCATACACCAGCATGGCAATGCTGCTGCACAGAAGCATGGAACCGGTGCTGCGCCGCCAGTATTTCTGCCGGAACAGACCGCAAAGCATGGTAGGCACGGTGATCAGGGCCACACAGTAGGCTCCGGGGGCGGAGCCGGAAAAATAGTAGACGGTGGAGGCCAGCAGTGCAAAAATGCTTCCGGTCTCCGTGCCCTCCAGCAAGCCCACCAGCAAAATGGCGGCCACACCCAGGTCCGTTGTTGCGCCGAAGAGCTTGATGCGGCTCATGACGCAGTCCTGGATGACCAGACATAGAATGCAGCTAAGAATCAGCAGCACCCAGCGCAGAAGATTCATGCGCTGCTGCTTTGTAAAGTGCAGGGAGCGCACAAAGGGCGAGCGCTGCTTATCCGGCTGGAATTCGGCCTGACTTGCCTGGATCTTGTCCACGGTGTCCACCAGCCACCGGGCGAAGGCGCTGCCTCTGCGGCGCCTGCGGCGGCGCGGAGGAGCGGAGCGGGTCTTCGGTGCGGCCTTGGAATTTGGGCGTTTTTTCTTCTGCTCTTCTGCCATGGCGGGCCTCACGGGGTGGTGGTCTCCGCCGTGGTTTCGGCAGAGGCATCGGTGGTGGCGTCGGTGGTGGCGTCGGTGAGAGTGGAAGAAGCGATGGTAGTGCCCGTATCGGTGGTATAGCTGGTGATGATGAAGATCTGCTCCAGGGCGTTGATGTCCGCAGCGGGCTCCAGCAGGGCGTATTTGGCAACGCCGGTGGCCTCAAAGCCTGCGTCCACAACAGAGCCCACCACCAGGCCTCTGGGGTACACCGTAGAACCGGAGGTAACCACCTGCTGGTTGTTCCGAATGATGGCGGCGGAGGGCAGATAGTTCATCCGCAGCAGCTTGTCATTGCCCCGGATATAGCCGCCGGACACCATGCCATTGTAGCCGGAGGCGGAAATGGTGGAGCTGATTTCCAGGGTGGAGTCCAGCACGGTTTTCACTTCGGCATAGTTGGGGCCAACCTGGGTCACCAGGCCCACCACCTCACCGTTGGCGGTGACGGCGCACATATTCACGTCAATGCCGGAGTTTGTGCCCCGGTTGATGGTCAGCACGTTCGTGAAGTCCGTGGAGCTCCAGCCGATGATATAGGCATCGGTCATGACGTAGCTCTCGTGGGTAGCCAGAAGTTTATTCTGGGCCCGCAGACGCTCGTTTTCACGGCTGATGGCCGCCGCCTGACGGGTGGTGTCCTCCATTTCGGCGATTTGGGCCTTCAAGACGGCGTTCTCCGCTTCCAAAGCCTCATATTTGAACATGTAGCTGTAGTAGCGTTCTACGGTGTTGGTCAGACTGGTGGCCACGGCCCGGAAGGGGGTCAGCGCGCCCTGGACCAGCAGGTCCGGAATGCTCTGGTTGGTCAGGCCGGACAGAACGGAAAGACCCGCCGTCACCAGCACGGCGACGACCAGAATGATGCGGAGCTTGGTATTGAACAGCTGCTTCATGCGTCCTCCTCCCAGCCGGGAACCAGGGCTTTCAGGGTTTGGCCCAGGCGGCACACAGGCAGACCCATTACATTGTAATAGTCTCCCTCCATCCGCTCACAGAACAGGGCGGCCCCACCCTGGATGCCATAGGCACCGGCCTTGTCCAGGGGCTCCCCGCTCTCGGCATAGCGGCGGATCTCCTTTTGGGTCAGGGGGCGGAAGTGGAGGTCCGTGACCTCGGTAAAGGTTTCTACCTTGTCTCCCAGGACCACGGTAACGCCGGTCATGACCTGATGGGCCCGGCCGGAGAGCATGGAGAGCATCTCCACGGCCCGTTCCACCGTATGGGGTTTGCCAAGAACGGTGCCGTCGCAGACCACGATGGTATCTGCGGCGATGACCACATCTTCGGCCCCCCGCTCCACGGCCAGAGCCTTCAACCGGCTGACCCGGGCTACTTCGTCAAAGGGGGCCTTCTGGGGGTCCATGGTTTCGTCAATATCCGCCGAGCGCACAATGAAGGCCTTGCCGAACAGCCCCATGAGCTCCCGCCGCCGGGGAGACCCGGATGCTAAAATGATTTGCATAAGCTATAAATTCCTTTCACAGTGAGGATATGCTGAAAATGCGAACTGCATTTGAAGAAAAAGTAAATTTCGGGATGGGAGAAAAGCCTTCCCCTGGGGGAAGGTGGCCCGCCGGCAGGCGGGGCGGATGAGGGGCGGCATTAGGAGAAGCACGGCAGAGCCAAAGCAATCTTTCGTTTCTTTGAAGAAATTGTAACTGCATAAGTTGTTCTGTATCCATACTCTTTACCGCCCCTCATCAGTCACGGCCCAAAGGGCCGCGACAGCTTCCCCCAGGGGAAGCCTTTTTAGTCCACTCCTCTTAGATACAGCCCTCTGGTGCAGGCGCCGGGGTCAAAGCTGGTGGGGACCAGGTACTCTTCCAGCACCCGGTCTACCTCTCTGGCGTTTTCCGTGGTGAAGTTCAGGCGAATGGCCCAGAGGCCCAGCTTGGCAAGGTCATTCTGCCGGTCCAGCCAGTAGAGCTTTTTGCCGTTGAGCAGCACCGAGCGGCAGGTGTCCGCTTCCTTGATGACGGGGAAGTCTGCGCCGGTCTTGTCCGTCAGCTTCACGGGGACTCCGGTCTGGCAGGCGCATTCGCCGGTTTTATTCTTGATAAGGCACTGCTCTGTGATCATCAGAGGCAGGCGGCCATAGGCGATGAGCTCCATGTTCACGGCCTTGCTGATGTCCCGGATCTGGGGCAGGGTCATTTCAAAGCTCAGCGTGGCGGAGGCCAGCTTCAGCTCCCGGGCCACCTGGGCAGAGGCGGAATTGAAGATATTCAGCCCGAAATCTCCCCGCAGCCGGAAGCCCGCCTCCTTGGCAGGCAGCAGCAGACCCAGATTGCCCACCAGGGCGTCCCGGATTCCCAGGCTGCGGACCTGGTTCAAGCGGTTGCGGAGCTTGGGCAGCTCGTCGTCGTGGACGATCCGCGGCAGCACGGCGGCCACTCGTCCCCGGGCGGCTAATTTTTGGCAGAGCTTGGGGTCGTCGGCCAAAATGTGCAAGGGAACATAGAGCATGCTGGTCTCGGAATTCAGCAGGCGGGATGTCAGCTGCTCTTTTGTCATGATCTGTACCGTCAGCCCCGGCTGACCGGCAGGGCCCCGGTAATAGGGGATCTCCTTGGCCCGGCGGACGGGCTTGTCCTCCCGGCGGGCCCGGAGGGCGGTCATCTGATTCAGCACATCCCGGCGCATGGCGTTGATGGCAGAGGCAGGGAGCATGAGCCCCGGTTCAACCTGGGTGCGCACCTCCACGCATCGGAAGGGAGTGCCGCCGGTCTTGGCCACCCGGGCGGCCAGAGCCTGGCCTGTCAGGGGCATGTTCACGGCCCGCTCCGGCATGGGCCCCTGGGCCATGCACATGTGGCCCTCGTTGTCCGTGGCGGTGAGACTGCTGCCGTCTACGGTGACCACGGCCCGGAATTTCAGGTCTACCAGGGGCGCTTCGCCGCTTTCGTAGCTCTGGCGGGCGGCCTGGAGGAATTTCTGGTCCTCGGGGGTATCCTCGTGGATGCCGAACATCTTTCTGTCCACCTTGCCCTGGTAGTATCCGGCGGTAAAGCCCTGGCGGTTGAAGGCGGTGTAGAGGGTGTCCATCATCTCCTGGGTTACCGGCGCACCGTCAATGGCCTGGCGGTACACCTGGGTCACGGCGGCCACGTATTCCGGCCGCTTCATCCGGCCCTCCAGCTTCAAAGAGGCCACGCCCATGGCCTCAATGTCCTTGACGTACTGCACAAGACAGTTGTCCTTCAGGCTCAGGGGGTATTTGTTCTCCCAGCGGGAGTAGCCGTAGCTCTGGCGGCAGGGCTGGGCACAGCGGCCCCGGTTGCCGGACCGGGAGCCGATCATGGCGGAAAGATAGCACTGGCCGGAATAGCACATACACAGTGCGCCGTGGCCGAAGATCTCGATTTCAATGGGGGAGTTGGCGCAGATATAGGCAATTTCCTGCCGGTTCAGCTCCCGGCTCAGCACCACCCGGTCCATGCCCATGGCTGCACACATCTGCACCCCGGCCAGGGAGTGCACCGTCAGCTGGGTGGAGCCGTGGATGCTCACCTGGGGCGCGATCTGGCGGCACAACTGCACCACGCCCAGGTCCTGGACGATGAAGGCGTCCACGCCCGCCTGGGCGGCAGCCCGGATCAACTCCCGGACCGGCTGAATTTCCCGGTCCGTCACCAGGGTGTTCAGGGTCAGATGGACCTGCACCCCCCGCACGTGGCAATAGCGCAGAGCCTCCTGCAAGGAGTCAACGGTAAAGTTTTTGGCGCTCTGGCGGGCGTTAAACGTCCCCACGCCCAGATAGACAGCATCCGCCCCATTCTGCACCGCTGCCCGCAGCGCATCCATAGACCCCGCAGGGGCCAACAATTCCAGCATAGTGATCCTCTCCATATGGTATACTTATGGACATTTTACCACAGTTCCGGGAAAATTTCTACCCTTTGGACGGGAATTTAAGAAACGGAACAGAAATAATCCTGCGAAAATGGCATTGGATATTGGAAATTCCAGAAAATTTAAAAAATAAAGGGAAGACAATCCATGACAAATGTGATATACTATGATACTAAGTAGAAAAAGACGCTTATGACCCCTATAAGGAGGACTTCCCTTTGAAATATTTACGCGGATATCTGGCGGCCGGTATTTTTGCCGCCATTACCGGTGTGCTCATGGCCTATGGGCAGCGGTTTTCTGCCCTGGTGGATATGATCTACCCCTACGTAACACGGACTCTGCAAACCATGCTGGCCCAGTGGAGCGGCCAGGTGAATTTCTGCCTTTGGCAGCTGCTGGCCGTGGCGCTGGGGGTGCTGGTACTGGCCAGTATCGTGCTGATGATCGTGCTCAAGTGGAACCCCATCCAGTGGTTCGGCTGGGTGCTGGCCGTTGGCTGCTGCGTTTACTGCCTGCATACCGCTCTGTACGGCCTGAACTACTATGCCGGCCCCATCGCCGAGGACCTGCGGCTGGATACCTCTCCCTATACCCTGGAGGAGCTGACGGAAGCTACGGAGTACTACCGCAACCAGGCCAATACCCTGGCCACCCAGGTGCCCCGGGATTCCACCGGTGCGGTGAGCTTCCGGACATTTGAAGAGCTCTCCCAAATGGCCGGCGACGGCTTCCATACGCTGACCTATGAAAGGCACTATCCCGTCTTCGCCGGGTCTACCCTGCCGGTGAAGAAGCTGGGCTGGTCCGATATGTACACCTCCATGGGCATTACGGGCTTCACCTTCGCGCTCACCGGCGAGGCCGCCGTGAATCCCAATGCCCCGGATGTGAGCCTGCCCTTCACCATGTGCCACGAGATGGCCCACAGAATGTGCATCGCCTATGAGCGGGATGCCAACTTTGCGGCATTCCTGGCGGCATCTGCCAATTCCGATGTGCAGTTCCGGTATTCCGCCTACTTTATGGCCTACCGGTACTGCATTGCAGCGCTGAGCTCCGTGTCCGGTCAGGCCGCCCTGGAGGCCAGAACACGGGTCACGGAGGGTGCCAGCGATTATCTGCGCTACGACATGGCCCAGTATGACGCTTTTTATCAGACCCACAAGAATGAAACCGCCACCAAGGTGGGCGACACCGTGAACAATACCTATTTGCAGACCAGCGGGGATACCTCCGGCCTGGCCTCCTATGGAGAGGTATGCGATCTTCTGGTGAGCTGGCATATTCAGCAGGTCCTGCTGCCCAGCATGGCCGAAGAGGAGACCCCCTTCGATCCTCTGGACAAGACCCAGGTGGATCTGACGGGCATCGTCAATGCCCAGTGGACAGCCCAGGACGCCAACGGTTAAAGGAGACGGCATGGAAATCGATCAGAAAATGAAAACGGCGCTGAAAGCCGGACTGCCGGGCTTTCAGCCGGTGCTGCCGGACCACACGGCGGATATCCTCTGCGCCTTCGGCCAGGCGGTAATTGAACAGAACAAGGTCATGAATCTCACCGCCATTACAGACCCTGTCCAGGTGGCCAAGCTGCACCTGCTGGACAGCCTGACGTTGACCCGGTGCCTGGATCTGAAGGGCAAGCGGCTCATTGACGTGGGCTGCGGGGCGGGCTTTCCCGGGGTGCCCATTGCCATTGCCTGCCCGGATACGGATGTGACATTGCTGGACAGCCTGGGCAAGCGGGTGGCATGGCTGGAGGAGATCCTGCCGGAGCTGGGCATTTCCGCCCACTGCGTCACGGCCAGAGCCGAGGAGGCCGTGGCCTCCTGCCGGGAAAGCTTCGATGTGGCCTCCAGCCGGGCCGTTGCCAGACTGAATATTCTTCTGGAACTGCTGGCCCCCTATGTAAAGGTGGGGGGGTACGTGGCGGCGCTGAAGGGTGCCGCCGCCCAGGAGGAGCTGGACGAATGCAAAAATGCGATCAAGCTGCTGGGCCTCAGGACGGAGTCCGTCACCCATTTTGACGTGGACGGGGCGGATCACGCCGTGATCCTGCTGAAAAAGATCGCCCCCACCCCGGCCCGCTTCCCCCGGCGCTACGCAAAGATCAAGCAGAGCCCGCTGTAAGGAGGCCGACCCTTGGGAAAACACATCACCCGCTCCCTTTGCTTTTTGCTGCCGCTGCTGTTGGCGGCGGTGCTGCTTGGGCTGCTGTTCCGGCCCAAGAACAATACCGCTTCCGGCGGAATGCTGGAAACGGACCCCCTGGCCGTCAGCTCCCAGCCGGAAAACAGCCTGGATGTGCTGTTTCTGGGGGACAGCGAGGCCTATTCCGGCTTCGTGCCCATGGCGCTTTGGAAGGACACCGGCATTGCCTCCTTCGTCTGCGCCAGCGTGGACCAGAAGCCCTATGAGACCGAAGACTTCCTGCGGGAAGCCCTGAAAAATCAAAGTCCCAAGGTGGTGGTCCTGGAGACCAATGTGCTCTACCGGGCCTACTCCACCCAGGACCTGCTGGTGCCAAAGCTGCAAGCACTTTTCCCCGTGCTGCGGTATCACAGCAACTGGAAGACGTACTCCGCTCAGGAGCTCTTCTCCACTCCGGACTTTACGGGGGAGTATCCCGACCGGGGCTACCACCTGCTGACCCGGGCAGACCCTCTGGACGACCTGACAGGCTATATGGTCCCCACCGAGGCCCGGGAAGACCTGACAAAGCGGAATCTCTGCTCTCTGGAGACCATGGCCGCCCTCTGCAAAGAAAGCGGGGCCGAGCTGGTGCTTTTCAGCATTCCCAGCCCGGAAAACTGGAGCATGGCCCGGCACAACACCATGGCATACCTGGCGGAATCCCTTGGGTGCACCTACTTAGACGGCAATCTGCTGCCCCTTGCCATTGACTGGCAGACGGACACCTACGACCGGGGGGACCACCTGAACTATTACGGCGCCGCCAAGGTCACGGCATGGCTGGGCGCCTGGCTGACCGACCACACCGCCCTGCCGGACCACAGGCAAGACCCGGCCTATGAAGCCTGGAACCGGGATGCGGAGTCCTTCCCCCAAAGACTGGAAGCAAAGCTCGCGGAAGGGTAGGCTGGGAAAAAGCTTCCCCTCCGGGTAATGTCATCAACGCAAGGCAAATTCACCCATTTCTCGTAGGGGCCGATGGCCACATCGGCCCCTGCGGGGAAATCCCTAAGTTGATGCCATTGTCCTTTCATGGGAGGCATTTTTTCTTTTTACCCCTTTTCTTTTTCAATCATATGTGCTATAATAAAGAAAAAATCCTCATGGAGGTGCTTTTATGCCCAGAACCAGCAACAAAGCCGAAAAGATCGTGGAATTTGTCAATGCGTTTATCGCGGAGAACGGCTACTCCCCCTCTGTCCGGGAGATCGGCGAGGCGGTGGGGCTGCGGTCTACCGCGTCCGTCAGCTACCATCTTCAGGCTTTGCAGGAAAAGGGCGTATTTCAGGCTCCGGAGGCCAAGGGCCGCAAGCGCGCCCTGGTGACGGGGGCCCGGCCGGGGCAGATCCCGGTCATTGGCGTTGTCACCGCAGGTCTGCCCATTCTGGCCGTGGAAAACCAGGAGGGCACCATTCCCTGGGAGGACCCCACCTGCTATGCACTGCGGGTGCGGGGGGACAGCATGATAAACGCCGGTATCCTCAGCGGCGACAAGGTCATTGTCCGCCCCCAGGACTCCGCCGATGACGGACAGATCGTGGTTGCCATGATCGATGACGAGGCCACCGTTAAGCGGCTGCGCCGCCGGAACGGGGAGATTTGGCTTATGCCGGAAAACGAGAACTATGCCCCCATCGATGGCACCCATGCCCAGATCCTGGGGCTCGTAAAGGGCGTTGTCCGGGAATACTGAAAATGATTTTCCTGGGGCAATCAAAAAGAATCTTCCTGCCACGGAAAAAAGTTCTTGACAAACGGACTTTTCTGGTGTATAAAGGTTCCAAGTTCAAAAGGCAAACCGAAGAAGCGGAAGTAAAGCTGCCAGCGCATCCACAGAGAGTCCCGAAGAGCTGAGAGCGGGGCGAAAAGCGGAGCAGCAAATGGGCCGCCGAGGGCAGGGAGAACGGGTGTTCCCAAGTATCCTCTGACGCAATGCCGGCGTTATGTGGCAGGCGGTGTGTTGGCACCGTGCAGAGCGGTCGTTTTTGCAAACGGCAAACAAGGTGGTACCGCAGAATTTGTAAGTTCTGTCCTTGTTCCCCCAATCGGGGGAGCAAGGACTTTTTTGTTTTTCCGCGAAAGGAGCATTTTTATGAGAAACCCGGGCAGACGATGGTGAATTCAGAGCTTTTCACCCTAAAAATCTGATTTTACCCTATAAAAGGAGTTATTACTATGAAAAAGTTTTTGTCTATGATCGCTGCCGTCTCCCTTCTGGCCGCTTCTCTCAGCGCCTGCGGCGCATCCTCCACCACATCCACCACTGCTGCTGCCGAAAGCGGCAAGGAATACAAGGTCGCCATCGTCCAGCAGCTGGACCACGCTTCCCTGGATGAGATCCGGGTGGCCATTGAGGCCGAGCTGGAGGCCAAGGCCGCAGAGAAGGGCATAGCCATTGCCTACAAGGATTTCAACGGCCAGAACGACGCCACCGTTCTGAACCAGATCGGCGCCCAGGTGGTCTCCGATGGCTACGACGCCATCATTCCCATCGCCACTCTGGCTGCCACCACCATGGCTACGGCCACCGAGGACAATCAGATCCCTGTGATCTATGCAGCCATCTCCGATCCGGGCGAGGCCCAGCTGACGGGCATTGCCAACATCACCGGCACCTCTGATGCACTGAACACCGCCTTCATCCTGGACATGATGCTGAAAGCAAATCCCGACATTGAAACCGTGGGACTGCTGTACTCCAACAGCGAAGCCAACTCCGTGACCCCCATCCGGGAGGCCAAGGAATACCTGGACAGCAAGGGCATTGCCTATCTGGAAAAGACCGGCAACACCACCGACGAGATCCTCACCGCCGCTTCCGCCATGGTGGGCCGGGTGCAGGCCGTCTTCACCCCCACGGATAATGTGGTCATGGCTGCCGCATCCGCTGTTGCGGAAATTCTAAACGAGGCCGGTATTCCCCACTACACGGGCGCAGACTCCTTTGTCACTGCCGGTGCCTTCGCCACCTGCGGTGTGAACTACACGGAGCTGGGCACCTACACCGCCGATATGGCCGTCGACATTCTTCTGGGCGGCGCGGTTCCCGAATACCATGTCATGGACGGCGGCATCATCACCGTCAACACCGACACCGCCAAGACCCTGGGCCTGGACTATGGCGTCTTCAAGGACATGGCGGGTACGGTGAAGGAAGTCACAACGCAGGAGTGAGAGACATTCGTAAAACATGAAGTCAGCAGAAAATGAGTTGACAATTGACAATTGACAGTTGACAGTTAAGGTATTTCCTTCGGAAATAAATCAAACGAATTTCAAATCGTCCCGAAGGGACACCACAACTGTCAACTGTTCACTGTCAATTGTCAACTCGTCCCCTCGCAGGCTTCATTTTACAAATCCATTTAGATAACCGAGGGAGTCGATTTCATGATTTCATCCGCCGTGATTCTCAGTGCTCTGGAGCTGGGGTGTATTTATGCTTTGGTTGCCCTGGCGCTGTTTTTGAGCTACAAAACCCTGAATATCGCCGATATGACCACCGACGGGGCCTTTACCCTGGGGTGCGCCGTGTCGGCGACGGTTGCCGTTGCCGGGCATCCCTTTCTTGCCATTCCCGCAGCCATGGCTGCGGGAGCCGCAGCGGGGTACATCACCGCATTTTTGCAGACAAAAATGCGGATTCCCTCTATTTTAGCAGGTATTATCACCAATACGGGGCTGTACACCGTCAATCTGGCGGTGATGGGCTTCTCCTCCAATGTAAGCCTGCTGAAGGCGGACACCGTCTTCACCGCCCTCAAGCCCCTGCTGGGGACCTATTACCGCCTGGTTCCCGCTGCGGTGCTGGCCCTTCTGGCAGCGGCGCTGCTGGTGCTGTTCCTGCGGACCCGGCTGGGGCTGTCCATCCGGGCTACCGGCGACAATCCGGATATGGTCCGGGCCAGCTCCATCAACACCGCCTTTACCGTCACCGTGGGACTGTGCATTGCAAATGCCCTGACCGCCCTGTCCGGCGCAATTCTGGCCCAGTACCAGAAGACGGCGGACATCAACCTGGGCACGGGCATGGTCATCATCGGCCTGGCCAGCCTGATCATCGGCGAGACCCTGACGAGAAAGGGCAGCGTAGGTCTCAAAGCCTTCGGGGCGGTGCTGGGCAGCATTCTCTACCGGTTTATCATCGCCCTGGCCCTGCGGCTGGACCTGCCCAGCGAATGCCTGAAGCTGATCTCCGCCGTCATCGTGGCGCTGGCCATCGGCCTGCCTGCCCTGCGGGCGGAAAAGAAAGGAGCGGTATAAGATGCTGACCCTTACGAATATTCAAAAAACCTTTGCCCCAGGCACGGTCAATGAGAAAAAGGCCCTGTGCGGCATTGATCTGCATCTGGAGGCCGGAGATTTTGTCACAGTGCTGGGCTCCAACGGCGCGGGAAAATCCACGCTGTTCGGGGCCATTGCAGGCTCCTTCCGGCCGGATACCGGCACCGTGGTGCTGGACGGCCAGAACATCACCAATATGCCGGACTACAAGCGCAGCAAGTGCATTGGCAGGCTGTTCCAGGACCCCCTGCGGGGCACAGCCCCCAGCATGACCATTGCGGAAAATTTGGCGCTGGCCTATCTCCGGGCGGGCCACGGCCGCTCCCCCTTCTCCACCATTACCAAAAAGGACCGGGCCGAATTCCGGGATCGCCTGGCCGCCCTGGAGCTGGGCCTGGAGGACCGGATGAACCACCCCGTAGGTCTGCTCTCCGGCGGACAGCGACAGGCCCTGACCCTGCTGATGGCCACCCTGGTGACCCCGAAGCTGCTGCTCCTGGACGAGCACACCGCCGCATTGGATCCTGCCACGGCGGAAAAGGTGCTGGAATTGACGAAAAAAATCGTGGCCGAAAACCACATCACCTGCCTGATGATCACCCACAACGTCCCCTCCGCTCTGGCCCTCGGCAACCGAACCGTCATGATGAAGGACGGGCGCATCATCCTGGAGCTGGCAGGGGCGCAGCGGGCCAATATGACCCCGGAGGACCTGCTGAAGGCCTTCCACGTGGAAAGCGACCGGATGCTGTTCAGCGCAGAATGATATAGGGGCTGTCAGAAAAGTATGTCGCTGCGAACCAGTGACCGACGTCACTGGTGTGGCAGCCCCCCGGTTGAATGGAAACAGCTTAGGTTTGCAACTAAGATGTTTGAAAATCCGGGGGATTGCCACACCAGCGTGCGCGCTGGTTCGCAAAGACAGAGCGTTTTCTAACAGCCCCTTTTTATGCCAATTTATCAACTATATTTTACAAAAAGAATCATTGCATTTTCCACCTTTGTGTACTAAAATGAAGGCAGAAAATATAAGGAGGTTCTTGCAACATGAAGAACGTACTGGTGACCGGCGGTGCCGGTTATATCGGCTCCCACACCTGCCTGGAGCTGCTGGAGAACGGCTATGGCGTGGTGGTCATTGACAATCTGTGCAATTCCAATCCCGAAAGCCTGAACCGGGTTCAGAAGCTCACCGGGAAAACCCTGAAATTCTATGAGGGCGACGTCCGGGATGAGGCCCTGCTGAAGAAGATCTTTGCCGAGAACGAGATTTCCTGCGTCATCCACTTTGCCGGTCTGAAGGCCGTGGGTGAAAGCGTTGCAAAGCCCTGGGAATACTATGATAACAACCTGAATACCACCCTGGTGCTGACCAAGGTCATGAAGGAAGTGGGCATGAAGAACATCATCTTCTCCTCTTCCGCCACGGTCTACACCGCCGACAACGAAATGCCCCTGCGGGAGACCAGCCGGACAGGCGGCTGCACCAACCCCTATGGCTGGACCAAGTACATGACCGAGCAGATCCTCTCCGGCATCTCTCACGCCGACCCCGAATGGAGCGTGGTGCTGCTGCGGTACTTCAATCCCATTGGCGCCCACAAGTCCGGCCTGATCGGCGAGGACCCCAGAGGTATCCCCAACAACCTGATGCCCTATATCACCCAGGTAGCCATCGGCCGCCGGGAGAAACTCAGCGTCTACGGCAATGACTACGATACCCACGACGGCACCGGCGTGAGAGACTATATCCATGTGGTGGACCTGGCCAAGGGCCATGTGGCCGCCGTGAAATACGTCACCGAGCATCAGGGATGCGAGGTCTTCAACCTGGGCACCGGCACGGGCTACAGCGTGCTGGATATGGTGCACACCTTCATGGAAGTGAACCATGTGAATGTGCCCTACGTCATCACCGACCGCCGCCCCGGCGACATCGCCACCTGCTATGCAGACCCCGCCAAGAGCGCAGAGATCCTGGGCTGGAAGGCACAGGAGACCCTGGCCGACATGTGCCGGGATTCCTGGAACTGGCAGAGCAAGAACCCCCAGGGCTACGGGGAATAAGGTTTTTTACCGGCCCGGTACGGCCTTGACTTTCCGATAAGTTGGGGCTATAATAAAAACAAGGAGATGCCTGCGGGTAACAAGCATCTCCCCGTGGTGGGAACCCGACGGTTGCCGCTACATATACGGTCATCTGGATGAGAACTTAGTTCTCAAACTGTGAGTCGTCTGTTTGCGGCAGACGGCTCACTTTTTATCGTGCAGATACAGCACGAGAGACACAATGCTGGCAATGGAGCCAAGGGCTCCAAGGGCAGTCAAAATAGCCTCAGTCATATGTATATTGCCTCCCCGAGATAGATTTCCCGCGAGGGCTGTATACACGCCTCCATTCCGCCTTCGCGGGATGACAGGCAACCGTCTTTTACCGCACACCGTCTACAAAGGAGGAAAAAACTCGACTCGGACGGTGGGCTTCCACTTACGTTTTATTATACAGGATTCTGTTGGTTTGTCAAATAAATTGGGCGTTTTTTCTGTTAAGTCGTCCCGCTCGTCGATTTTGGGCTGATATGCCTCAATCGGCCTTTTTTCGAAGCTATTCATAAAAAATCGTTCGTACAATTTATCTTGATTTCCGTAAATTCCCTCTTGACAAAACGTTATTCTCCGCTATAATAGTTAGCAGAGGCTAACCTACATCTTGTGCGGTTCGATCCCCCTTGCCGCCTGGATTTTGTTTGTTCTTTGTTACGCAGGATCACCCCGACCGAAACCGGCCGGGGTGATTCAATATTCCCTTGATTTTTCGAAAAAAAGCTGATAAAATGCAGGAAAAACCACAGGAAAAGGAGCGGCTGTATGGGCCAGGAAATCTATTCGAAGCTGGGCAGTATCCCCACGGGGTACGCACCGGACAGGATCGTAGAGGGGTGCCTTGTGCTGGAGGGCGGGGCCTTCCGGGGGATGTATACCCAGGGAGCTCTGGATGCCTGGATGCAGCGGGGGCTGAATTTTCAATGCACCCTGGGCGTCAGCGCCGGGGCGCTGGCAGGGGTGAGCTACGTCAGCGGCCAGATCGGCCGGTCCGCCCGGGCAAACCTGGGCCACCGCCATGACAAGGCCTATATCGGCACCGACGCCCTGCGCAAAAGCAAAAGCCTCATCCGCCTGGACTTCCTGCTGAACGACTACAATGCCATCGAACCCCTGGATGAGGCCCGGTTCCATGACCCCCGCCGCCGCTTCCTGGCAGAGGCCACGGACTGCCGCACGGGAGAGGCCGTCTTCTGGGAGCGGGGCCAGTGCGACATTTTCTCCGCCGCCAAGGCCTCGGCCTCCATGCCCTTTGTGACCCCCATGGTGAATGTGGACGGGGTGCCCTGTCTGGACGGCGGGTGCAGCTGCGGCATTCCCTTTGACTGGGCCCTGGGCCAGGGCTACGAGAAAATCGTGGTCATCCGAACCCGGCACCGGGGCTATCGAAAGCCTCCAAAGGAGCGGGCCACTGCCGAAGCGGTATACCGCCGCTGGCCGGAATTCGCCCGGAACGTGGACCGAATTCCCACGGTTTACAATGGCCTGTGTGACCGCCTGGACACCCTGGAGCAGCAGGGCCGGATCTTTGTCCTGGCTCCGGAAAAGCCCATCCGGGTATCCCGGGTGGAGGGAGACCCGGAAAAGCTGGGCGCCCTGTACTGGCAGGGCTACACCGAGGGGCTGAACTGCCTGGATAGGCTCTCCGAATATCTGGGTGAGCCGGTGTAATTTAAGCACCCCGCGTTCCGGAACAGGAACGCGGGGTGCTGTGTTTTGTATCAGCCCTTCACAGAGCCGGCGGTGACGCCCTTGATGATAAAGCGGGACAGGAAGATGTATACGGCCAGAACGGGCAGAATGGCCAGCAGGATGAACATATACACCTTGCCCAGGTCAAACTTGGAATAGTCCGCCGCCCGGAGCTGGGCGATCATGATCGGAACGGTCTTCATTTCGTTCTTGTTCAGCAGCAGCGCGGGCAGGAAGTAGTTGTTCCAGGACTCCACGAAGGAGAAGATCATCTGCACGGCAATGGCGGGCTTGATCATGGGCAGGACAATGCGGTTGAAGGTGTAGAACTCACCGGAGCCGTCCACCCGGGCAGCGTCTACGATCTCCATGGGCAGCACCGACGCCATGTACTGCTTCATGTAGAAGAAGACCACGGGGGCGGCAATGCCGGGGAGGATCAGCGGAATGTAGCTGTCCGTCAGGCCGAACTTGTAGCACAGCTGGACAAAGCCTGAAGCGCTGACCTGCTTGGGGATGACCATCACCGCCAGAATGAAGGTGGTGGCCGCCTTTTTCAGCTTGAAGTCATAGGCATGGAGGCCGTAAGCTGTCAAAGCGGAGAAATAGGTGGTGAGGATGGAGGTGCAGGCGGCCACGAAGAAGCTGTTTGCCATGCCTCTGGGGATATTGATGGAGGCGTCGTTCCAGGCGTTTTTGAAGTTGGTCAGAAAATTCCCCTGGGGCAGGAACTTGAAGCCGCCCTGCAGGTCCGCATTGGTGCGGGTGGAATTGATGATCAGCATATAGAAGGAGAACAGGCACAGAATGGACAGGAAGATCAGAATGATGTAGACCACGATCCTGCTCAGTGTCAGCATGGCCTTGGCCCTGCGGCTGTCGGAAGAATTGGATTTCATGATGACACCTCCTTAGTTGTCGTCCTTGGTCAGGCTCTTGAACACCAGAATGCTGAGCAGGCCCGTGATGATGAAGATGATCACGGAGACCGCACCGGCCATACCGTAGTTCTTGCTGGTCTTCAGGAAGTTGTTCAGATACATGATCAGGGTGGTGGAGCTTCTGTTGGGGGTGCCCGCGCCGTTGGTCAGGACCTGGGGTACGTCGAACATCTGCAAGCCGCCGATGAGGGCCGTAATGATGGTGTACACCAGCACCGGCATCAGCAGGGGCAGGGTCACCCGGAAGAAGACCTGCAGGGAGTTGGCTCCGTCCAGATTGGCGGCCTCAAAGAGGTTCTGGTCAATGCCCATAATGCCCGCCATCAGCAGAATGGTGGTGTTGCCGAACCACATGAGAAAGTTCATAGTGGCGACCAGGCCCCGAACGGTGATCTGCTTGTCGAAGAAGGGAATTGCCTCGTCGATCCAGCCGAGCTGAACGAGCAGCTGGTTCACAGGGCCCACGTTGGAGAACAGGGTGAAGAACAGCATGGAGAAGGCAGAAGCCATAATGAGGTTTGGCATATAGATAACGGTCTTGAAGAACTGCTGGCCCTTGATTTTCAGCCGGTAACTGGTGAAGAACACACTCAGCAGCAGGGCGATGAGCACCTGGGGCACCGCGCCCTCGATCCACATGAGCAGGGTGTTGGCAGTGAATTTCAGGATGCTGATGGAACCGTTCTTATCCGGGGTAAAGAGCTTTACATAATTCTGGAAGCCCACGAATTTCGGCCCCACCTGGGTCAGGCCCTCCCGGTAGTTCTCGAAGAAGCTGTTGTAGATGGTCAGCACCTGGGGTGCCAGGGAGAAGATGCAGTAGGTCACGAAGAAGGGCAGAATGAAAATGTAGCCCCATTTGGCGTAGCTTACGCCCTTTTTCCCCTTGACACAGGCGGGTTTTACGGTTGTTTGCATATGATTTTCCTCCCTTGGTTGGTTTACGTGTAGAGCGTTTCCTCTAAAACCTTCCCCCACGGGGAAGGGGGACCGCCGCCGTAGGCGGTGGTGGAAGAGGGGCCTTACCAGCGAGAGCACTGTGCATTTTTTGCACCACTCGCGCCCGCTACGCCCCTCCTCAGTCTCGCTGTCGCGAGCCAGCTCCCCCGGAGGGAAAGCTTTTTTCTCAACCTTCCCGCAGGGACGGTTGGAGCGTATTTTTTTCCGGTCTTCCGGATGGGGAAGGTTTCCCCACCCGGAACGCCGGAAAGCATTCCCGGGGCAGGGCGCAGGCCCTGCCCCGGAGAGGAGAAAGAGAATGAAGGTTACGGAGTGACGATGGTGGGATAGCTCTCGGAGACCATGGCGTAGAAGTTGGCCATTGCCTGCTCCTCGCTCACATCGCCGTCGCAGTATTCACGCCAGCACTTCTGCATATCTTCGTTGATCAGCTGATCGTAGATGGTGTGGTTCTCAAAGACGATGTTCTTTGCCAGCTCTACATAGATCGCGGTGTCGTTCTGGCCGCCCAGGAAAGCGTTGCCAAAGTCGGGATCGGAAGCGAACTTGGCGTTGACGGCCTGGTTGTTGGAGAACTGCATATCGTCGGAAACCAGCTTGGAGCAGGTCTCTTCGTCGTTGATGAACAGGTTCATAATGTCAGCAACCATGGTGGGGTTATCGGTGCCGGTGGGAGCCAGCAGCCAGGTGCCGCCCCAGAAGTGGGCCTGAGGACCTTCGCAGATGGCCCAGTCGCCATAGCAGCCCTTTTCGGCATCCTGTGCGTTGCCCATGGAGAAGTTGTAGTACCAGGCAGGTCCAAAGTAGCACATGACCTTGCCGTCGCCGAACATCTGGGCGGTGCACTCGTCGGACCAGATGTCGCAGGTCTGGGTGTAGCCCTTGTCGGTGAAGTCCTTAGCCTGTGCCATCCAGGTCTTCATTGCCTCGGGAATCTGCAGGTTGTTGTCGGCGTCCACCCAGGGCTCGTCAACGTTGTTGGAGAATACGCGGTAGGTAGCGGACTCGGAAGCGGTCATCATGTAGCCCTTGGCCTTGGCCTGTGCGGCAACATCATTGAACTTGTCCCAGTCGGACAGGGCCTTCTGGACTTCTGCGGGATCATCGGTGCCCAGGACATCCTGTGCGATGGAGCGGCGGTAGATCAGCGCGGCGGGGCAGCACTGGAAGGAGACACCCTTGACGACGCTGTTGGCATCGGAAGCGCACTGCACGGTGTAAGCATAGGTATTGGAGAAGTCGGTAACGCCCAGCTTGGTGACATCCTGGGTGAAGTCGGAGCCGGTGTACTTCTGGATGTAGTCAGCTTCGGCCAGGAACAGGTCCACCTTGTCGTCAGCGGCGGCATTTTCCTGGTTCAGCAGAGCCTGGTCCAGCTTTTCCTGGTATGCGCCGTTGTCACTGGGGGTAATGATCCAGTTGACGGTGACACCTTCGGGAACGGTGTAGTATTTCTCAAAGAAGCCCTTGAACTCCTCGTTCCAGGCATAGATGTTGAACACCTTGCCCTCGGAGGACTCTTCGGCGGGAGCTTCGGTCTGGGTATCGTCTGCCTTAGGTGCGGCAGTGGTTGCGGCCGCGGTGGTGGATGCGGGTTGCTGAGAGCTGCAGGCACACAGTGCAAAGACCATGGCCAGCGCAAGAATCATGGATAGCGCCTTTTTCATTGTATGTTCCTCCTTAAATTGATAACTGTTTTATGTGTACCGCTTCTGCGGATAACACCGAATTTATCTGAGCTTTGCCACGGATTCCCGAATCCGCAGGCTGCCCGGAATGACGATCCGGTCTAAAAGCGTCGTCTTGGGGTGCTCGATGAGATCGATGAGGCCTTTGGCGGCCGCCGTTCCCATGGCTTTCGTATCCTGGTGGTAGGTGGTAAGCCGTGGGGAGAGAATGTCTGCCAAAGGAATCCCATCGTAACCAATGACGGAAATATCCTCCGGGATTCGCAGCCCCGCCTCCCGGATGGCGTTCAGGCCGCCCAGGGCGGAAAAATCATCCGGAAAGAAGATGCAGCTGGGGCGGTTGGGCAGGGAGAGCAGCTCTTTCGTGATCTCCGCGCAGGTATTGGCCTCGTGATAGAGGCCCTGGCGGACAATGGCCTCATCCGCCCGGAAGCCCAGCTCCCCACAGGCCCGGTAGAAGCCCGTAAGCCGGTTCTCGGTAACGGCGGTGCGCTCGCCGTGGATAAAGGCGATGCGCCGGTGGCCCTGGCTGTAGGCGTATTTTACAAGGGCCTCCATGCCCTGGACATTGTCGGAGACGATGGCCAGACGATTATTGAAGATATGGTCAATGGTGACCACAGGCAGCTCGGAATCCACCAGCTCCAGCACCTGGGGATCAGAAAAATCCACACTGGCGATGATCACCCCGTCCACACCCCGGTAGCGGCAGTGCTGCAAATAGGTGGTGCGGCGGCCCACATTGCGGTTGATGAAGGTCACATCGTAACCCCGGCTTTCGGCCTCCACCTTCAGGCTTTCCAGCACGGAGGAGAAATACTCATGGGTCAGACCGCTGTTCTGCTCGTCCACGAAGAGGATGCCGATGTTGTAGGTCCGGTTGGCCTTCAGGGCCCGGGCGGCGGAGTTGGTCACATAGCCCATCTCCTCGGCGGCTGCACAGATCCGGTCTCTGGTTTCGGGGCCAATGTCCGGCTGGCCGTTCAGGGCCTTGCTCACCGTGGCAACGGAAACGCCGCAGCGCTGGGCAATGTCCTTCATGCTGACCATATCGGCTCCACTCCTTTCGACGATTTTCCTCAATCGTTTTCGTAACCAAAGCATAGCGCAATTTTCCTAAAATTGCAAGAGGTAATTTCATATTTTTTGACCAGAACGTGAAATTTGAATGGTTTCCACAAAAGCACAGCGAAAATCTGGGCACATTGACAACGTAAAACTTTCGCATTTTTCGCCCTGTTTTCAAAATCGCACAGAAACGGGCGTTCTCTCTTGGACATAATTGACGAAAATCAAAGTTTTTGAAAAGATAAGTTGCGTTTTTTGCAAAGATGCGCTATCCTAAAAAAGAGAATATCTTAACTTAAACGTTTTCAGAAAACGAATAAGTTGAAAAGATGTAAGGAGGATCCCTATGCAGTACGGTCATTTTGATGATGCGCTCCGGGAGTATGTGATCGATACCCCCACGACGCCGCTGCCCTGGATCAACTATCTGGGCAGCGAAGACTTCTTCGCCCTGGTATCCAATACGGCGGGAGGCTACTGCTTCTATAAGGACGCCCGCCTGCGGCGCATTACCCGCTACCGCTACAACGGCAGCCCCCTGGATGCCGACGGCTTCCATGTATATGTCCGCATGGCGGACGGAACGGTCTGGAACCCCGGCTGGCAGCCCACCCAGCAGGCGCTGGACTTTTACCGCTGCCGCCACGGCCTGGGCTATACCGTCATCCAGGGCAAAAAGGACGGCATTTCCTTAGAGCAGGCCATGCTGGTGCCAAACGGTGACAATTGCCTGCTGCTGAAGCTGACGGTCCGCAACGAATCGGCGGAAACGCAAAAAGTGAGCCTCTTCCCCTATGTGGAGTTCTGCCTGTGGGATGCCATGGACGACAGCTCCAATTTCCAGCGGAATTTCTCCACAGGAGAGGTGGAAATTGAAAAGAACGCCCTGTATCACAAAACCGAGTACCGGGAGCGCCGGGACCACTATGCATTCCTGTGGTCCGACAGGCCCTACGATGGCTTCGACACCGCCCGGGATGCATTTCTTGGGGTCTACGGCAGCCCCGCAAAACCCGCAGCGGTCTTAAACGGCCGCTGCACCGGCTCCCACGCCCACGGCTGGGCCCCGGTGGGCGCCATGGAGTTTGACCTGGAGCTGACCCCCGGCGAGGAAAAGCAGCTGGTTCTGGGCCTTGGCTATATTGAAAATCCCCAGGAAGCAAAATTCGTCTCCCCCGGGGTCATCAACAAGGCAAAAGCCCACGCCATGATGGAAAAATTCGGCTCCCCCGCCGCCTTCGACAGGGCCCTGGAGGGGCTGCGGCAGTTCTGGGGCGATCTGCTCAGTGGCTGCACCGCCGAAACCGGGGACGAAAAGGTGGACCGGATGGTGAACATCTGGAACCAGTATCAGTGCATGGTGACCTTCAATATGTCCCGCTCCGCCAGCTATTTTGAAAGCGGCATGGGCCGTGGCATGGGCTTCCGGGATTCCTGCCAGGACCTGCTGGGCTTCGTGCATATGATTCCCGAAAAGGCCCGGCAGCGTTTGCTGGACATTGCTGCCACCCAGTTCCCGGACGGCAGCGCCTACCACCAGTACCAGCCCCTGACCAAGAAGGGCAATCTGGCCGTGGGCTCCGGCTTCAACGACGACCCCCTGTGGCTCATTGCCGGTACGGATGCCTACATCAAGGAAACCGGCGATTTCTCCATCCTCACGGAGCAGGTACCCTTCGACAATGACGAGAGCCTGTCCCAGCCCCTGATGGAGCACCTGCGCCGCAGCGTCACCTACACCATGACTCACTTGGGGCCTCACAAGCTGCCCCTCATCGGCCGGGCGGACTGGAACGACTGCCTGAATCTGAACTGCTTCTCTGCCCACCCCGGCGAGAGCTTCCAAATCACCGGCCCCAGCGAGGGCCCCGTGGCCGAAAGCGTCTTCATCGGCGGCATGTTCGTCAAGTATGGCGCAGCCTATGCCGAGCTCTGCCGCCACCTGGGCCATACGGAGGAGGCGGATAAGATTTCCGCTGCCGTGGCCGACATGGAGCAGGCCGTGCTCACTGCCGGATGGGACGGGGAATGGTTCCGTCGGGCCTACGATGCCTACGGCGCTCCCGTGGGAAGCAGGCAGTGCAAGGAGGGCCAGATCTTCATCGAGCCCCAGGGTATGTGCGTCATGGCGGGCATCGGCAAGGAAACCGGCGAGGCCGCCAAGGCCCTCAAGAGCGTGGAAGCCCGGCTGGACACCAAATACGGAATTGTGCTCCTGCAGCCTGCCTATACGGAATACTACCTGAACCTGGGCGAAATCAGCTCCTATCCTCCCGGATACAAGGAAAACGCCGGTATCTTCTGCCACAATAACCCCTGGATCGTCTGCGCCGAGGCGGAGCTGGGCCACGGGGACCGGGCCTTCCAGGTGTACAAGCGCACCTGCCCCGCCTATACGGAAGCCATCAGCGAGATCCACCGGACCGAGCCCTATGTGTATAGCCAGATGGTGGCCGGTATTGACGCCCCAAGCTTCGGCGAGGCGAAAAACAGCTGGCTCACCGGCACCGCTGCCTGGACGTTTTTGAGCATCTCCCAGAGCATTCTGGGTATGCAGCCCTCATTGAACGGTCTGCGCATTGACCCCTGCGTCCCGGCATACTGGAAGCGCTTCACCCTCCACCGCCGCTATCGGGGGGCGGAGTACACCGTCCATGTGGAGAACCCCAAGGGGGTTCAGAAGGGCGTGGCTGCCGTCACCGTAGACGGCAAGCCCATCACCGGCAATGTGCTGCCCGTCGCCCCGGCAGGCAGCAGCGTCATCGTGGAGGTGACCCTGGGATGAGCAAATTTCCAAAAAATTTCGTCTGGGGCGCTGCCTCCAGTGCCTACCAGATTGAGGGAGACCCCTTGGCCGACGGCGGAGGAAAATCCGTCTGGGATACCTTCTCCCACACCCCCGGCAAGACCTTTGAGGGCAACACCGGCGACACCGCCTGCCGCAGCTATGCCCACCCGGAATGGGACATTGAAAATTTGAAGCACATGGGCCTTTCCGCTTACCGCTTCTCCACCTCCTGGGCCAGAATCGACCCGGAAGGGGACGGAAATTGGAATGAAAAGGGCCTTGCCTACTATGACCGCCTGGTCGATCTCTGCCTGGAGGCGGGCATTGCGCCCTATATGACCCTCTACCACTGGGAGCTGCCCCAGGCCTTGGAGGACAGGGACGGCTGGCTGAATCCGGAGACCCCCAAGGCCTTTGCCCGGTTCGCCGGGATGATGGCCGGGCACTTCCGGGGCCGGGTAAAGCACTATTTTCTGCTGAACGAGCCCCAGTGCGTGGCTGCCCTGGGCTACGGAAACGGCATCCACGCCCCCGGGCGGCAGGAGCCCATGGACAAGGTCTTCCTTGTCTGGAAGCATCTTTTGCTTGCCTACGGTCTGGCTGCTCAGGCCATCCGGGCCGTGGACGGTAGGGCCGGAATCGGCATTGCCACCACCGGGCGGCTGTGCTATCCGGAGACGGAAGCCGACATTGCCGCCGCAGAGAAGGCCACCTTCCAGGTCTTCGACAACGACTGGCTTTTCACCCATCAAATGGCCCTGGATCCCATCTGCTTTGGCGCATTCCCCAAGGACTGCGCCCTGGGGCAGCTCCGGGACCTGATGGCTGCCGTCACACCGGAGGAGCTGGAGATCATCCACCAGAAGCCGGATTTCCTGGGCTTTAACATCTACAACGGCTGGTGCGTCCGGGAAGCCCAGGGTGCGCCCTATTTCATCCCCCGCTATGAAGGCTTCCCAAGAACGGCTCTGAAATGGCCCGTAACGCCCGAGGTTCTGGACTGGGGCGTGGCTTTCCTTTGGCGGCGGTACGGCTTGCCCTGCTACATCACGGAAAACGGCCTGAGCTGCAACGATGTGGTAAGCCTGGACGGCCAGGTCCACGACCCCAACCGGGAGGATTTCCTGCACCGGTATCTCCTGTGCCTGAAAAACACCTTCTCCCACGGCACGGACCTGCGAGGCTACTTCCACTGGTCCCTGACGGACAACTTCGAATGGCACAGCGGCTACGGCGAGCGCTTTGGCCTGGTGTATGTGGATTTTCCCACCGGAACGCGCATCTATAAGGACAGCGCTGATTGGTACGCCCATGTGGCAAAAACCAACGGAAAAGAGCTATAGAAATGCGAAATGGCTCCCCATTCAGGGGAGCCATCAGGCTGTCGAAAAACCCCTTACGGGCTTTTCCGACAAGTTTTTGCAGTCTGCC
>UQGU01000005.1 GCA_900540635.1 uncultured Eubacteriales bacterium
TTTATTTGGCGGCTTACGCCGCCAAACTCTGCGAGGCTTTTTTGACAAGCTGAAACCGGGCCGCCCCATTGCGGGGCGGCCCGGTTGGCATTTTTAGACTTTACTTCCGGATCTCCGGCAGGCTGGCTGCGGCCACGGACTGGCCTACCCGGCGGGTCTTCTCGTCGGGCAGCATGACCTGGCAGTGCTTGGCAAGCTCGGGATGCTCAGCGGCAAGGACCTTCTGACACACGTCCAGAATGATGTCGCCGCCCTTGCCGGACATGACCCGGCCCATGAGCATCAGGTGCTCAATGTCGTAGAAGTGGGAGTACAGAACGACGGCATTTGCCAGATATACGCCGATGTCGTGGTAGATTTTGGCGGCTCTGGGATCGTCCTCAGCCATGAGGGCCTGAACGACCTTCAGCTTCTCGGCGGGGGACAGGGCGGGGTCCAGTTCGATGCCCGCTCTGGGGGCCAGCTTGATAACGGCGTCCTGGGAGAAATACTTGCAGCCCACGCCGAAGTCGGTGGACCACTCGTCCTGCATGGCGTCCTCTGCCAGGTCCACGGGGGCAAAGGCCAACTCGGTGATCCAGCCCAGCACGTTCTTGTCTGCGTCCACATAGCCCACGGCCTCGGAGGTGCCCATGGCCAGGCCCATGATGTTGCCGGTGTTCAGGCCCATAGCGCCGGCCAGAGCGGACACGTCGCCGTCGTTGGCAACAACGATGGGCACATCGCCGATTGCGGCAGCGGCCCGGTCGAAGCAGGTCTTTACCTCGTCCCAGCGGCTGCGGGGAACCTTATAGAAGATGCTGGAGATCATGGGCGCATTGCCGATGAAGGTACCGGCGGAGGAAACGCCGATGGCGTCTACCCGGGGCATCTTGGAGGCGGCGGTGCGGAAGGCGGTGAGAATCTCATTGTACTGATAGTTGGGGTCCTCGTTCAGCTTGGGGAACCAGACGACCTCTTCGGAATAGACGCACTCGCCGTCGATGACTGCGGAGACCTTCCGGTCGGAGCCGCCTGCGTCGAAGCCGATGCGGCAGCCGTCCATGTGGCCGCCCAGAGGCTGGGTGGACTCGTTGGGGGCGGGGCACTTGTCCAGAGGCAGGCCGATGATCTCCAGATTTACTTCATACAGCTTGTGGAAGAAGTCGTAGTCGAAGGCCCGCTTGCCGTTCTCGGAATAGTCGGCCTGGAGCTGCTTGGCGATATGGTCGCAGCCGCAGACATAGACCTTGAAGCCGCCGATGGACCACAGCAGGAACTTGACCAGCCGCTCCACATAGCGGTAGTCTGCCTTGGCCATGTCGGGGGTGCCGTGGATGAAGGTCTTGCGGACGGAGACCTGGCCCCGGTCCCGCTCAATGGCGATGGCGATGGGCTTTTTGGCATCCTTCAGATAGGCGTCCATCCACACGCCGAAGGGAATGAAGCCGGGGTCCAGCTCGGGTTTGGCCCCGATGGAATAGGTAACGCCGAGATAATTCATGTTCGATTCCTCCAAAAGTGCATTGATTGCAGAAATGAAATAAAGTTGGCCTTTCCCAAAAGCTGGAATTATGGATAAACAAAGAATTCAAAATGATAAAAATAGGCCAAATTCCCAGCTTTTTCATGAAAATTATACCATAGATACGGGGCGGTAGCAAGGAAAGAATGATGTAAATATTGCATAAAAACAGTGCTGTATAATTGTCGTTATCTTACAAACTTGTGCATGAATAGGCAAAAATGCCAAAAATGAGCAAAAAATCATTTGACATTGTTGTGATAGTTGTGATAGCTGATATAATTTATTTGTGCAAAGCAAACCCGCCGTGTATCGGGTCTGCGCAAATGCTGAAAAACTAGGAGGAGAAAACCAAATGAAAAAGCTTGTTTCCCTGCTGCTGGTTCTGACCATGGTTCTGGCTCTGGCCGCCTGTGGTTCTTCCGGCTCCACCACCGCAACGACCGCCGCCCCCACTGCCGAGACCACCAAGGCAGCCGAGACCGAGGCCCCCGCCGCTGCCGGCGAGAAGGTCACCGTCACCATGATCACCGCCCAGTACGGCAAGCAGACCACCCAGTGGTGGGCTGACTTCGCATCCAAGTTCAACGCTGAGCACGACGACATCGAGGTCGTTGTGGACTGCGTGTCCTGGAACGACATCTACACCGTGGTCAACACCCGTGTTGCCAACGGCGAAGCTCCCGACCTGCTGAACATCGACGTGTTCGCCGACTTCCAGGCTGACGGCCTGCTGCTGCCCGCCTCCGACTGGGTTTCCGAGGAGACCTACGCCAAGTTCTACCCCTCCTTCCTGGAGCAGTCCGTTGTTGACGGCACCGTTTGGGCTGTGCCCGATCTGGCTTCCGCCCGCGCTCTGTACTACAACAAGGACATCCTGGACGCTGCCAACGTAGACGTTCCCACCACCTGGGAAGAGCTGAAGGCTGCCTGCGAGGCCATCAAGGCTTCCAACCCCGATGTCTACCCCTGGGGCGTTGACATGACCACCGACGAAGGTCAGGCCTGCTTCGCTTACTATGCCTGGAACAACGGCGGCGGCTTCGTGGATGCCGACAACAACTGGGCTCTGAATTCCGCTGAGAACGTGGAAGCTGTCAACTTCGTTGTCGACCTGATCAAGTCCGGCCTGACCAACACCGATCCCACCAACGAGACCCGCTACGACCTGCAGGAGATGTTCGCCTCCGGCAAGCTGGCTATGATGATCGGACCCAACCAGATCTCCAAGTACTGCGAGGAGAACGGCGGCATCAACTTCGGTGTTGCTTCTCTGCCCACCAACGGCGATAAGGCCGGTGCTTCCGTCGGCGTTATGGACCGCTTCATGTGCTTCGACAACGGCTACACCGATGCCGAGCTGGCCGCGATCTCCACTGTGATCGATGCCTTCTATGATGACGAGCCCTACGCTGACTGGGTTCTGATGGAAGACTTCCTGCCCGCTACCTCCACCGGCGCTGAGCTGTGTGCCAAGGCCAACCCCGGCATGACTGCCTGGATCGACGTTGTCGGTTCCTCCAAGTTCTACCCCACCGCCAAGGCTGAGTGGGCAGACGTGAAGCAGGGCGTCATCGATGTGGAGCAGCAGGTGCTCCTGGGCGGCGACGCACAGCAGCTGCTGGACGAGCTGCAGTCTGAAGTTGCAGGCTAAGCACTCTATTTCTACGTAAACCCAGAGCGGGCCGAGCTGCAAGGCTCGGCCCGCTTTTCACGTCCGCTGTTTCCGGGACGTGCATCCCCGGGAAGCATCGGCAGACCCTTGTTTTTTGAAATGCTTTCAGGCAGGGCATTTGAGGGGACAAGGAACCAAACAGAAGGAGGTTGCTTCGTGAAGAAGAACACACCCCGTCGCCTGGGCAGCACGATTGAGCCCTATATCTGGATTTTGCCCAGCGTGATCCTCATGGCGATTTTCATCATTGTCCCCATCGGATTCGTATTCCGCATGGCCTTCAGCCAGGTGACCAAGGCGGGCCTCATCAAGGGCTTTGCGGGCTTTGAAAATTTCAGCAAGGTCCTTGGCAGCAGCAAATTTACCATGGTGCTGAAAAATACCGTTGTCTGGACGGTCCTGGTGGTCGTCCTGTCCACGGTGCTTGGCTTTATTCTGGCCCTGATCCTGAACAACCAGTTCAAGGGCCGCAAGGTCGCCCGGGCCATTGTGGTGTTCCCCTGGGCCACCACCCTGGTCATTCAGGCCAGCGCCTGGAAGTTCATCATCAATACGGACTACGGCGCACTGAACACCCTGCTGAAAACCCTGGGCATCATCCAGACCAATGTCAACTGGACTCCCACTCCCGGTGCGTTTTTCGCCTGGGAAATTGCCTGCGGTATTTTCGTAACCATTCCCTTCGTGTGCTTCACGGCGCTGTCCGGCTTGCAGAGCATCGACAGCAGCCTTTATGAGGCCGCCATTGTGGACGGCGCCAGCTACTGGCAGAAGCTGTTCCACATCACCCTGCCCCTGGTAAAGCCCAGCCTGACCGTGGCCACGGTGCTGAACATCATCTACGTGTTCAATTCCTTCCCCATCGTCTGGACCATCACCAAGGGCGACCCCGCCAGCCGTACCGATACCCTGGTTACCTACCTCTACAAGCTGGCCTTCTACAATGGCAAGCAGGGCGAGGCCGCCGCGGTTTCCGTCATCGGCTTCCTGATTCTGCTGGTCTGCGCCAGCTGCTACATGGTCTCCACGCTGAAGAAAGGAGAGGATTAAGCTATGAAGGACGATGTTTGTGTTAACTGGAAAAAGCTCCTGAGCCGGATCCTCCTCTACTTTGTGGTGGTGCTCATCTGCCTGTTTATTCTCTACCCCTATTTTGTTATGTTCTGCACGGCTCTGAAAAGCCGTGAGGAGATTTTCAGCATCAACGGTACCGTGTTCCCCGTTAAATATATGTGGTCGAACTTTGTGGACATCTGGTCCAGAGCGCCCATGGCCAAATACATGCTGAACTCCATCCTCATTGCAGGCGGCTCCACCGTCATCGCCATGCTCTGCGGTATTCCGGCGGCCTACGCCCTGGCCCGCATGAAGTTCAAAGGCCAGACGGCCTTCCTGGGCTTTATCATCGTGTCCCAGATGTTCGCCCCGGTGGTTCTGCTGATCGGTATCTACAAGGTCATGCAGATCCTGAACCTGACGAACTCCATTCTTGGCCTGATTTTCATCAATGCGGCCTTTAACCAGGCATTTACCATCTGGCTCCTGCGGGGTACCTTTATGAGCATCTCCGCGGAGATGGAGCAGGCGGCCACCATTGACGGCTGCAACCGTGTCCAGGCCATGCTCCGAATTCTGCTGCCCGTGGCAGCCCCCGGCATTGTCACCACCCTGATTTTCATTTTCATCAACGCCTGGAATGAATACACCGTGGCCCTGTGCCTGATCTCCACCGATACCTTTAAGCCGCTGACCGTTGGCATCAACATTTTCAACGGCTACAATATGATCGAGTGGCAGTATCTCTTCGCAGCCTCCATCTTTGCAATCATCCCCGTGGTGATATTGTTCATGTCCATCGAAAAGAACCTGACCAGCGGTCTCACCGCAGGCGGCGTAAAGGGCTAAGTGAAAGCCACCTGTTCGCGCAGGTGGCTTTTTTAAATTAGAAGATTGGCACGTGCAGAGTTCAAAATGGTAAAGCATGTGCAGGAAGAGGCTTTTTTGATAAACGGAGCATTCCGGACATTCGGCAGAGCGAACCCAAGAATGAAATGATTAATGTACAAAATACACGCTAAGAAATTGTATCTTTTTAACAAAATTGCGCAATAGCAGGCAAAATTACCAAAAAACAGCAAAATTTAATTTGACATTGAAAGTATGCTTGATATAATTGATTTATGCAAAGCAAGCCTGCCGTAACCGTTTGCCGCCTCATTGCAGGCAGCGTAAAAGGCAAACCAAAAGCCATCTGCTTGCACAGGTGGCTTTTTCAAAAAGAAAATGGAGCTTTACACACTACGCACTTGCTGATATACTGTTCAGCGGAAAAGGAGAAAAGAAATGGAACCAAGTTTGAAAGAAGTGCTCTCCCATTTTCAGACCCAGGGAGAGGTCGTTTCCTGTGAACGCTATGGCTGCGGGCACATCAACGAGACATACCTGGCCGTGACGGATACCGGGCGGCGGTATATTCTGCAGAAGCTCAGCAACCGGGCTTTCCCGGATATTGCCGGTCTGCAGGAGAATGTTGAGGCCGTCACAAAGGATCTGCACAGCAAGTCCTCCGATCCCCGGGCAGCTCTGACGCTGATCCCCACGGACGAAGGCAAGAGCTGGGTACATATGGGCGAAAACAGCGACTGGCGGATGTACGACTTTGTGGAGGACAGCCTGTGCCTCCAGGCCCCGGAGTGCCCCGAGGACTTCTACCAGAGCGCCATTGCCTTCGGCACCTTCCAGCAGCAGCTTGCGGATTTTCCTGCTGAAACCCTGCACGAGACCATCCACAACTTCCACAATACCCCTGACCGCTACCGTCTGTTCCGGGAGGCCCTGGACAAGGACACCATGGGCCGGGCCGCTTCCGTGCAGCCGGAGGTCGATTTTGTATTGGCCCACGAGGCCGTGGGCGGCAAGCTGACGGCCATGCTTCGTGCCGGAGAGCTGCCTCTGCGGGTCACCCACAACGATACCAAGCTGAACAATGTCATGCTGGACGCAGCGACCCGGGCACCCCTGTGCGTCATCGACCTGGACACCACCATGCCCGGCCTCAGCGCCTATGACTTCGGCGACTCCATCCGCTTCGGCGCAGCTACCGCTGCCGAGGACGAAAAGGACCTGAGCAAGATGACCATCGATCTGGAGCTGTACCGGATCTTTACCCGGGGCTTCCTGACTGCCTGCCCGGGTCTCACCGAGAACGAGCGGAAGGCCCTGCCTCTGGGCGCGCTGACCATGACCCTGGAATGCGGCGTCCGCTTCCTGACGGACTACTTAGACGGCGACCACTATTTCGGTATCCATTATCCCGACCACAATCTGGACCGCGCCCGCACCCAGTTCAAGCTGGTCTCCGAAATGGAGAAGCACTGGGATGAGATGGCGAAGATCGTAGAAGAAGAGACAAAGTAAAAGGAGAAACAGAAAATGAAGAAACCCATTCTGGTTGTGATGGCTGCGGGTATGGGCAGCCGCTATGGCGGACTGAAGCAGATCGATCCCGTAGGCTGCGAGGGTGAGGCCATCCTGGACTACTCCCTGTTCGATGCCCACGAGGCCGGCTTTGACACCGCCGTGATCATTATCAAGGAAGCCATTAAAAAGGACTTCATGGAGACCGTAGGGGCCAGGCTGGAGAAGGCTCCCCTGGAGATCCGCTATGCCTATCAGGAGCTGGACAAGCTCCCCGATGGTTACACCGTCCCCGAAGGACGCACCAAGCCCTGGGGCACCTGCCACGCGGTGGTCTGCGCCCGGGAGGCCATCGGCGATGCCCCCTTCGCCGTCATCAACGCCGACGACTACTACGGCAAGGCCGCTTTCAAGGAGATCTACAATTACCTCTCCGCCCATGCCGATGACGGCAAGTACCGCTATTGCATGGTGGGCTATGAGCTGGGCAAGACCGTGACGGACAATGGCTCCGTGGCCCGGGGCGTGTGCCAGGTGAATGAGGAAGGCTATCTGGAAAGCGTCGTAGAGCGCACCAAGATCGAGAAGCAGGCCGACGGCGTGATCCGCTTCACCGAGGACGGCAGCACCTGGGCAGAGCTGCCCGAGAAGACCACCGTCTCCATGAATATGTGGGGCTTTACCCCCAGCTTCGCCGCCGAGAGCGAGGCCCGGTTCCCCGCATTCCTGGACAGGGCCCTGGCGGAGAATCCCATGAAGGGCGAATATTTCCTGCCCTCCACCGTCTCTGCCCTGCTGGCTGAGGATAAGGCAACGGTAAAGATGCTCTACTCCCCGGATAAGTGGTACGGCGTCACCTATGCCGCCGACAAGCCCGTGGTCGTAGCCGCTCTGAAGGCCATGACCGAAGCGGGTCTGTATCCGGACGGACTGTGGAAATAAGAATTTGACAACGGGGGGCTGCCGCAAGGCAGCCCCCCGTTAGCTTTCGTTCACTTTTGATGTATCCCGGCACAGCAGTTCCGGCAGCTGGGAAAGGGATTCTATCTCGTAGTCCGGCGTCAGCCCCTCCGGCGCAGACTTGTGGTCGGGATTCACCCAGCAGGTCCGAATCCCTGCATTTTTCCCGCCGCGGATATCCGAGGACAGGCTGTCGCCCACCATCATGGCTTTTTCCGGAGCATAGCCCGGAATTTGGGCGGCGCAGGCATCGAAAAATTCCCTGGCCGGCTTGTTAAAGCCCAGCTCCTGGGAGACGAAGACCCGCTCAAACACCGGATACAGCCCCGCGCTTTCCAGGCGGCTGTGCTGCACCGAGGCGGTGCCGTTGCTGGCCAGAAACAGCCGGTACTTTCCCCGGAGCTCTTCCAGAGCTTCCCGGGCCCCGGGCAGATAGTAGTGGCCAATGCCAAGGTTGTGCTCGTAGCTCCGGGCGACGCTTTCCGGGTCTACCGCATGGCCCAGCTCGTTAAAAAGGACCTGGAATCGGCCGGTAAGCACCTGCTCCCGGGTGATCTCCCCGGTTTCCAGACGCTGCCAGTGCTGCTTATTGATCTCGTGATACCGGGTCAGCACCGCGTCCGTAGGCTCCAGGCCGAACTCCCGGAAGGTCTTTGCCACGGCAAGACGCTCTGCCTTGTGGAAATCCAGGATGGTATCATCCAGGTCGAGAAACAGAATTTCGGTCATTTTGCTTCCCTCCGCCGGACGATCTCATTGGCAATCCGTGCAAATTCCGGAATGCCCAGGGTCTCGCCCCGGACGTTTTCAGGGAAGCCGCACACCCGCAGCACATCTTCAGCCCCCTGCTTGCCCAGCTCCGGGAAGCCGGAGGCCAGGCCGTTGGAGAGCTTCTTCCGCCGCATGGCGAAGCTGGACCGGACCACCCGGAAGAAAATATCCTGATCCGCCACATCCCAGGGCCTTTCCGCACGGCGGCGCAGGGTGACCACTGCAGAGGTCACCTTGGGCTGGGGCAGGAAACAGCTGGGGGGCACGTCAAAGAGCAGTTCCGGCTCGGTGTAATACTGGCAGAACACGGAGAATGCGCCATAGTCCCCGGTGCCCGGGGCGGCGGCGATGCGCTGGGCAACCTCCTTCTGCACCATGACCGTCACGGCATCGAAGCAGTCCGCCTCCAGGAGGGCGGAGAGAATGGGGGTAGTGATATAATAGGGCAGGTTGGCGCAGGCCATGGGCCGAAGGCCGGGGAATTTCTCTGCCACCAGGGCCCGGATGTCCTGCTTGAGTACATCTCCCCATAGGATCTCCACATTGGGAAATTCTCCCACGGTCTTGCCCAGAATGGGGGCAAGCCGGGTGTCCACCTCCACGGCGCAGACCTTTGCCGCCCGGAGCCCCAGCTGCTGGGTCAGCGGGCCGATGCCGGGGCCGATCTCCAGCACGCCGGTGTGTTCATCCACCCCGGATTCCTGGGCAATGGAGGCAGGCACCCAGGAGGCAATGAGAAAATTCTGCCCCTTGGCCTTGGAAAAATGGAACCCGTGCTCAGCAAGCAGCGGCTTCATGACCTGAATGTCGCAAACGTTTATCATATGGTCTCCTCTGTTTTGTCAGGCTGTGTGTTTCTTTTTGGATTATCATACCACACATCCGCCCCTTTTGGCAACCGTTAACCCTCCTGAATTTCGTCCGGCCAGGCCCCGAAAGTTAGCCGCAAGCGAAAATCCGGCTGCGTATAAAACAGGGAATGTTCAATAAAAATCCTGCCGTTCTTTTGCTTCGGATAACAGGCTTGGCCCCGGGATGCCTATGAACGCCTGATAATTGAATTTTTATCGGCTCAAATACCGATATTTTCCCAAGAATAAGGGAAGATTCCCCGAAAGTCACAAATAGTCTACGCTCCGTTCACAAAAGTTTCAAAGAAAAATTAGCACTCTCCACTTGTCAGTGCTAAAAAGTGTGGTATAGTATAGCTGTTCCTGAAAGAGGAACGGAAGATACAGATCCGGTAACAAAAGAACGCCAACGTTGGCATCTCCAGCGCCCGCGAAACATTTGAATTGGAGGAATGACTTATGTTGCCTAGCATTTTTGGTGAGAACCTGTTTGATGATTTCTTTAATGATCCCTTCGGTATGGTTGCATCCAGAGCCGAGAATCCCCTGTACGGCAAGCACACACGGAATCTGATGAAGACCGATGTGCGGGAAACCGAGGACACCTATGAGCTGGATATTGACCTGCCCGGCTTCAAGAAGGACGAGATCAATGTGGAGCTGAAGGACGGCTATGTGACCATCTCCGCAGCCAAGGGCCTGGATAAGGACGAGACCGATAAGAACGGTAAGTACATCCGCCAGGAGCGCTACACCGGCGCCTGCAGCCGCAGCTTCTATGTAGGCTCCAACATCCAGCCCGAGGACATCAGCGCCAAATACGAAGGCGGCGTCCTGCGCCTGAGCGTTCCCAAGAACGTAAAGAAGCAGCTGCCTGAGAAGACGGTTATTGCCATTGAGTAAAGGGTAAACATTCAAAAAGCAGACACTCGAAAAGGGTGCCTGCTTTTTTATTCCTCCAGCAGCTCCGCAGTGGATAGTGTGGGGTCAAAGCGCTCCTGAACCGTCGGAACGGAACGGGTATTCAGAACATATCCGGCGGGCAGCGTTTTGGGCGTGTAGCCCGTAATGTCCTTGAACGCCCTGTTGAAGCTTCGAATCGTGTTGAACCCGCAGCTCAGCATCACATCCGTAACTTTACGGGTTGGGTCACTGCCAATCATCTGCACCGCCTTTTCAATACGAACCACATTCAGATATTGAGAAAAGGTCATTCCCGCCTGGCGCTTAAAGTATCTGGAAAAATAAGCCTCAGAAACATTCATATAGCTTGCGGCATCCTGGAAGGTGATATTCTCATATTCCCGGTCAATGCAGTTCAGCAGCTGCTTATATCGATTGATCACGTCGCTGACCTTCCAGTTTCCCTGTATAAGCGGTTCTCCCCGGAAGATATCCACCAGGATTTCTCCGATCATAGCCTCTGTGCGGCATTCAAAAAACTTCGGCTGCTCAAATAACTCATGGCGAATCTCCGACAGCTTGGGAAGGATCCTGTACTTGTCCTCAAAGACGGGGTTTACCAATTGGTACGGAGAAGTGATCGGTTCATACATTTTTTCGTCGAGAAGACACACCAGCATCAAGCTGTCTGGAGAGGCATCAATATAATGGACGCTTCCGCCATGGCAAAAAATACACTGGCCGCTGGTAATGGTATAGATCTTATCGTTGAGCATGACCTGTGCACCGCCCTCCCGGCAAGCTATGAGCTCGTGCTCCATATGCCAGTGGGAAATATTATGCAGATTTCTGTACTTGCCTACCCAGACCCGCTCATTTCCTGCATAGGCCCGCTTTTCAAATTTTGCCAGCACGGGAGAAAACCTCCTAACAAGTCAATAAATGTCTATAAGAGAAAAAAGAAATTCTTTCTTACCGTCCGAAGATGGTGTAATATTAACATGCAGAAAGAAAAAACGCAAGCAAGAATTATGAATAATGCCAATACATTCGGTTGTACACAGATTTTCCTCTTTTTATTGCATGTCAATGTATGTCATGCGGTGATCGCGACACCGTATCACAAATAGAAAGAAAAAAGGAGATTTCAGTTATGAAAAAGCAGACATTGCCAAAGCGATTCTGGTTGATCATTGCAATTGCAATGATCCTCGTCAGCATGATTGGTTCCAGTCTGGTTCAGAGCAACGGCGGGAGGGTCAAAATTCATAAGATCAACCTGGTTGTCAGCAACGGTGCTGAGCTCTACGCTCAGATGTATATTCCGGAGCAAGCCAGCGCAGAGCACAAGCTTCCGCTTGTCATTCTGCAGCACGGCAGCCAGCACAACCTGCAGATGCAGGATATGAACATGGTGGAGCTGGCGCGGCGTGGCTTCATTGTCATCTCCGGCGATGCGTTCGGACATGGCAGCTCTACCCCCAGAGGCTTCATATCCCCCCAGATGAACTTCGCCAATATGCGTTACCTGCTGGAGTACGCCTGCAGCAATCTGGACTGCATCGACATGGATAATATCGGCATCTGCGGGCATTCCATGGGTGCAGCAATCACAACAACCACACTGAAGTACTACGTGGAGCAGGAAGCCAGAGATCTGGGTATCAATAAAATAAAGGCCTGCCTGGAAATCGGCTATGATCCTGAGTACGTTCCCTACACCTTCGAGGGCATTGACGAACCTGTTTACGCAGATTCCGACTGGGGCGTTATTGCCGGCAAGTACGATGAGTACTTCTTCCGCCAGAGCGATGCGGGCAACGATCCCGCGCACATTCTGGAAAGCGCCGCTGCCCTGGACTTTATCCACCAGGTCGATCCCACCGCCACTGGCCCCGTTGAGGAAGGAAAATACTACAAAGGTGAGATCAACGGCAAAGAATGCTACCGCGTTTACTACCAGAACCCGGAAATTCACCCTCAAAATACCTTCTCCTCCAATACCTCCCGGGATGTCACCGAATTCTTTTATACCTGCATGGGTGTGCCCGATGGCTACAGCTACATCGATCCCAGCAATCAGGTTTGGCTCGGCAAGCAGCTGCTGAACGGTCTGGGACTGGTCGGCATTCTGCTGTTCCTGTTCCAGTTCGCCTCCTGGGTCATGGATGCGGTTCCGTTCTTCTCCACCCTGAAACGCGGAGACAAGGTGCTTCCCGCAGCACCTGCGCTGGATTCTCCGAAGAAGCGCTGGGTCTACTGGATTGGCTATGTGATCAATATGCTGCTGCCAGCGGCATTGGCCATGCCCGTTATGCACTATTGGGTCGGCAAGCAATCCTTTGCGCCTATGACCGTTACCAAATGGTTCGGTGAAGGCACGACCACCGAAATCGCCGCCTGGGCATTGGTCTCCTCCGCATGTATCCTGGGCGTATTCCTGCTGTCCTATTTCCTATTCAGCCGGAAATATGGCATGAGCACCGACGGCTGGGGCTACAAGACCAGCGTCTCCGGCTTCTTCAAGAGTCTGCTGCTGGCCTTTATGACCTTCCTTGCCGCCTACGCCATGGTGTTTATTGCGGACTTCTTCTTCACGACCGACTTCCGCTTCTGGCTCATCGCCATGCGGACCTTCAATCCCAACAAGGTTCTCTATTGGGTGGCATATGTGCCTGCGTTTATGGCCTTCTATCTGGTCAACAGTCTGGTCGTAGAGGGCGGCAACCGTGTCAAGGGCATGCCTGAATGGGCTGTGACCGTACTCAGCTGCCTGGCAAACTTCCTGGGGCTGGCCATTCTGATCTCCATCCAGTACATTGTCTACGCAAAAACCGGCACATTTGTATTCAACGCCATGCGGACACACAACCTCTTCCCCTTCCTGGTGCTGGTGCCTGTTGCGACCGTGATCGGCAGACGTTACTTCAAAGAAACCGGCAGCATCTACTTGGGCAGCTTTACCATTGCAATGCTCTACACCATGATGCAAGTCACTCAGGTTTCCACGAATGTCGGTCTGATTCCCTGAGCGATCCTATTGAATGAAATATCCGTCTGGCTGCACTGCCAGGCGGATATTTCAAAAGACACAGTTTGTAAGGAGGCAAAAAATGGAACCCACTTATTTAGGACTGGAGCTTGGCTCCACCCGCATCAAAGCAATTACCATTGACCACTGCTTTCAAAACATTGCTTCCGGCAATTCCACCTGGGCCTCCACCTTTGAAAACGGCATATGGACCTACCCTCTGGAGCAGGTCTGGCCAGGCCTGCAAAAAGCCCTGTCGCAGCTTCCTGGCAGAGAAAACATCTGCGCCATGGGGATCTCCGCTATGATGCACGGTTATCTTGCTTTTGACAGGGATTGGAATCTGCTGGTTCCTTTTCGTACCTGGCAAAACACCACGACTGCACAGGCTGCGGAAGAACTGACGAAAGCCTTTCACTTCAATATTCCGCAGCGTTGGAGTGTTGCGCACCTATACCAGGCAGTGTTAAACGGGGAACCCCACGTAGACAAGATCGCACACATTACAACATTGGCCGGATATGTACACTACAGGCTGACGGGCATCAACGCCGTTGGCATCGGAGAGGCCTCCGGCATGTTCCCCATTGACAGTGCACAGCTATGCTATGACCGGAAAATGCTTCGGATTCTGGATGGGCTTCTGGCCGAAAAGGACCTTCCATGGAAGGTGGAGGCTCTGCTGCCGGAAGTGCTTCCCGCAGGGAAACCGGCCGGCCGCCTGACGGAAGAAGGGGCCATGCTCCTCGGCGGGCTGCTGCCCGCAGGCATTCCCCTGGCACCTCCGGAGGGTGACGCCGGAACAGGCATGACCGCAACCAACTCCGTAACGCCGGGCACCGGGAACGTTTCCGCAGGCACCTCCATCTTCGCAATGGTAGTACTCGAGAAGCAGCTTTCCCATGTTCATCCGGAAATCGACATGGTAACGACCCCCACAGGGAAACCGGTAGCTATGGTTCACTGCAATAACTGCACCAACGATATGAACGCCTGGACAGCTATTTTCCGGCAATGCCTGGAAACATTTGACTGCCGCGTAGATGACAATACGCTCTTCACCAAGCTCTACGAAAAAAGTCTGGAGGGTGAGCCGGACTGCAGCGGCATTACAGTTTACAATTATCTGGCAGGCGAACCCATCATGGGGCTGGCTCAGGGAACACCTATGGTTCTGCGCAGTCCGGGCAGCAATTTTTCCCTGGCAAATTTTCTGCGCGCGCAGCTTTACTCCACCGTGGCCACTCTGGCAATGGGGTTGGAAATTCTGAAGCAGGAGCAGGTACCGATTTTGCGGCTCACAGGTCACGGAGGTCTGTTCAAAACGCCGGTAGTCGGCCAGAAATATCTTGCGGCGGCTGCAAACTGTCCGGTATGGGTCATGGAAACCGCCAGCGAGGGAGGGGCCTACGGCATGGCGCTGCTGGCAGCCTTTTTGCTGGTGGGGCATGGTCTCAGTCTGGAAGCATTTCTGTCCAACAAGGTATTTGCCAACGCCAATGCCGCCGTGCTGACGCCCACACCGGAAGACAGGCAGGGACTTATAAAGTATCTCGCCCGGTTTTGGGCACAGCTTCCGGCAGAACGCGCAGCAGTCAGCAATAATTAAGGAGTGTCCAAATTTGAATAACTACGAATTTTGGTTTGTTGTCGGCTCTCAGGCTCTTTACGGGCCGGAGGTTCTGGAAACCGTGGCAAAGCGGGCCGAGGAAATGGCCCAGGAAATGAGCAAGCGTTTGCCCTATCCTCTGGTTTATAAGGTCACGGCCATGTCCAATTCCCAGATTGCGGACATTGTGAAGGAGGCCAACCACGACGATTCCTGCGCCGGTATCGTCACCTGGTGCCACACCTTCTCCCCTTCAAAAATGTGGATCAACGGCCTTGTGAATTTGCAGAAGCCCTATTGCCACTTCGCCACCCAGTACAATCTGGAAATCCCCAATGAAGAAATCGATATGGACTTCATGAACCTGAATCAGGCTGCCCATGGCGACCGGGAACACGGCTTCATCGCCGCCCGGTTGCGTATGCCCCGGAAGGTCATTGCGGGGTACTGGAAGGATGAAAGGTGCCTTAAGCGTCTGGGCGACTGGATGAAGGCCGCCATCGGCGTGGCGTTTTCCAAGAGCCTGAAAGTCATGCGCTTTGGGGACAATATGCGCGAGGTCGCCGTCACCGAGGGCGACAAGGTAGAGGTTCAGATCAAACTGGGCTGGCAGGTAAACACCTGGGCCGTGGGCGACCTGGTGAAGGAGATGAACGCCGTCACCGAGGAAGAAATCGATGCTCTGATGGATACCTACAAGGCCTCCTACGACATTGCTACCGATGACATTGCCGCCATCCGCTACCAGGCCAGAGAAGAAATCGCCATGAAGAAGATGCTGGACCGGGAGGGCTGCAAGGCCTTTGCAAACACCTTCCAGGATCTCTACGGCATGGAGCAGCTGCCGGGTCTGGCCTCTCAGCACCTGATGGCCCAAGGCTACGGCTACGGCGGCGAGGGCGACTGGAAGGTCTCCGCCATGACCGCTATCCTGAAAGCCATGGGTGAAAACGGAAACGGCGCTTCCGCATTTATGGAGGACTACACCTACCATCTGGTGGAGGGGCACCAGTATTCTCTGGGCGCGCATATGCTGGAGGTCTGCCCCAGCGTGGCTGACCCCGCCGTCCGGCCCAGAATCGAAACCCATCATCTGGGGATTGGCATGAATGAAAAAGACCCCGCCCGGCTGGTCTTTGAGGGCAAGCCTGGGGATGCCATTGTTGTTTCCCTCATCGATATGGGGGGAAGACTGCGGCTGATTGTCCAGGACATTCACCCCGTGAAGCCCATCATGCCCATGCCCAACCTGCCTGTGGCCCGGGTCATGTGGCAGGCTGAGCCCAACCTGACCACCGGCGTGGAGTGCTGGATCACCGCGGGAGGGGCCCACCACACCGTTCTGAGCTACGATGTCACCGCCGAGCAGATGAAGGACTGGGCCAATATGATGGGTATTGAGTACGTCCACATCGGCAAGGATACCACGGTGGAGAACTTGGAAAAGGATTTGTTTCTCAGTGACCTTGCCTGGAAGCTGAGGTAAGGCTATGCTGGAAGAACTTAAAGAAGCGGTCTGGAAGGCCAATTTGCAGCTACCCAAGCTGGGCCTTGTGACCTTCACCTGGGGCAACGTGTCCGGCATTGACAGGGAACGCGGATTGGTGGTCATCAAGCCCAGCGGCGTGGAATACGATGCCATGGCCCCGGATGACATGGTGGTGGTATCTCTGGAAACTGGGGAGCGGGTAGAGGGCAGATGGAAGCCCTCCAGCGATACCCCCACCCATCTGGTGCTCTACCGGGCATTCCCGGACTGCGGCGGCATCGTCCACACCCATTCCCGCTGGGCCACCTCCTTCGCCCAGGCAGGCCTCGGCATTCAGCCATTGGGAACCACTCAGGGCGACTACTTCTACGGCGAAATTCCCTGCACCCGGGAGATGACTCCGGCGGAAATCGCCGGGGCCTACGAGGAGGAAACCGGGAATGTTATCGTGGAAACCTTTGCGGGCAAAAACCCCGCCCAAATTCCCGCGGTCCTCGTCCATAGCCACGGTCCCTTCACTTGGGGCAAAGATGCCGCCGAGGCCGTCCACAACGCCGCCGTGCTGGAAGAAGTGGCCTTTATGAACTTCCACTCCCTGCAATTGAACCCAGACCAAACCAGAATGCAGCAGGAATTGCTGGACAAGCATTATTTGAGAAAGCATGGGAAAAACGCCTATTATGGCCAAAACGCAACAACTTAAAACGGGAGAAATCATCATGACACACAGAAAACGCTCTCGTATTCTTTTGGCAATTTCCCTGGTTCTTATCCTTCTTGACAGTATCTTCTCCAATGCGATCAGCACAGACTTTGGCAAAATCAAAACCGATCGTCTCTAAGCTCCAACAGCATCGCCTTGATCATCTGATTCTTTTCTTCTCCGGGTCTTCGGACCCGGAGACTTTCTTTTTGGGAACGGCTATGCTATAATTGCCCCGTAACTCTGGTGCAGATTTTGCTTCCTTGCGCGCAAAACACCTGCACCGCCTGGTCTTCACGGAACACACCGCAGACCGGACATGCATCGAAAAAGGAAACCACAAAGGAGCAGATTATATGGAATATCGCATTGAACACGACTCTATGGGCGAGGTCCGGGTGCCTGGGGACAAATACTGGGGGGCGCAGACGGAGCGGAGCCGGAACAATTTTCCCATTGGCGTAGGGCTGGAGACCATGCCCCGGGAGATCATCCATGCCTTCGGCATTCTGAAAAAGGCGGCGGCTATGGCAAACCACGCCCTGAAACCGGAGAAAATGACCGAGGAAAAGCTGACCGTCATCTCCCAGGCGGCGGATGAGGTGATCTCCGGGGCCCTGGCGGATAACTTCCCCCTGGTGGTCTGGCAGACCGGCTCCGGCACCCAATCCAACATGAACGCCAACGAGGTCATTGCAGGCCGCGGAAACGCTCTGGCAGGGAAACGCCTGCTGCACCCCAATGACGACATCAATATGTCCCAGTCCTCCAACGACACCTTCCCCACCGCCATGCACATTGCGGCGGTGCTGGCTATGGAGGACAAGCTCCTGCCCGCCCTGGACACCCTGATTGAGACCTTCCGGGTTTTGGAAGCGAAAAACGAGGGCATCGTCAAGTCCGGCCGCACCCATTTGCAGGATGCCACCCCCATCAAATTCTCCCAGGAGATTTCCGGCTGGCGGAGCAGCCTGGAGCGGGACCGGCAGCTGCTTGTGTCCGCTCTGCCTTACCTCAAGGAGCTGGCCCTGGGGGGCACCGCCGTGGGCACGGGACTGAACGCCCCCAGGGGCTTCGACAGCGCCGTGGCCAAAGCCGTTTCGGAGCTGACCGGGAAGGACTTCGTCACCGCCCCCAACAAGTTCCACGCCCTGACCTCCAAGGATGAGCTGGTATTTGCCCACGGGGCGCTGAAGGCCCTGGCGGCGGACATGATGAAGATTGCCAACGATGTGCGCTGGCTGGCCTCCGGCCCCCGGGACGGCCTGGGGGAGATCCGCATCCCCGAAAACGAGCCCGGCTCCTCCATCATGCCCGGTAAGGTGAACCCTACCCAGTGCGAGCAGGTGACCATGGTGGCCGTGCAGGTCTTTGGCAACGATGCAGCGGTAGGCTTCGCCGCCAGCCAGGGCAACTTTGAGCTGAACGTGTTCATGCCGGTGCTGGCCTATAATTTCCTGCAGTCCGTCCGGCTGCTCAGCGACTCCATTCGCTCCTTCAACGACCACTGTGCCGTGGGCATCACCGCCGACCGGGAGAAAATGCGCCATAACCTCCACAATTCCCTCATGCTGGTGACGGCCCTGAATCCCTATATCGGCTACGAAAACGCGGCAAAAACCGCCAAGACGGCCTTTGCCGAGAACATCTCCCTGAAGGAAGCCTGCGTAAAGCTGGGCTTTCTGACGGCGGAACGCTTCGACCAGGTGTTCCACCCGGAAGAAATGGTATAAACATGACAAACGCAAAAACACATATTATGGCCTATCTTCAGGGGCCGCAATGCAAGGCTTCCCTTCCTAGCAAATGCGAAGGAACCTTTGATTAAATCCGCAAGTGCCGGGAGCGAGTGATTTTTTGATTTGTTCTCCAGCCACAACTGATTTATTCAAAGGTTCCCAAGGAATCTATTGTAAAATGCACATTTCCGAAGGTACTATACCAAAAGCAAAAACAGCGGTAGAAATCACGAAATAATTGTGATTTCTACCGCTAAAATATTTGGCTATTCCCTTACTGAGGTCATTCTGGACCTTTTGACATATTACCCGCGCCTTTAATCAGTATACTTTTTAAGGGCATCGCAAAACCGGTTAATTGCTGTACGGTATTCCATTTCACTGTTTATGCATCCGAATACCAGCCTGACGTGTCCTTTTCCACCATATGTGCCGAAAGCTGATCCATTGTTGACCTGCACACCGGCTTTTTCTTTCAGATAACGGACAATCTTTACGGCATCGCCCAATGCAGAAACATTGATCCAGAATTGAATGCCAGCATCTGGCAGCAGCACTTTTATGCCGGGGACATTGCAAAGCTGCGCGTAAGTCCAATCGCGCCGTTTCGCAAGCCGATCATTATATTGATGCAGCAAAGCCTCATCCTGCAACGCCGCGGCAGCTCCCGCCTGCACAATGCTGGAAACGCAGCCCATCAATGCCGGAATTTTTCCGAGGATCGCGTCCAGAATAGGAGTGTCCGCAACCATATACCCAACACGAAGTCCGCAGAGTCCCCACGCCTTGGAAACCGTAAATACAGAAACCGTTCTTTGCCACATACCCGGCTCCGCCGCAGGCCAGAGCAACTCCTTGCCATCAAAGATACAGGCATCGAACGCGCAGTCGCAAAGCAAAATAAGATTATGCTTAATGACAAACTGACACAATGCCCGGATTTCATCCGACGAATACACGGTTCCGGTTGGGTTGTTGGGATAGGTCAGGATCACCATTTTTGTTCTCGATGAAAGCCGGTTTTCAAAGGCAGAAATGTCCAACGCAAATCGATTTTCCTCGCTCTGTGGTACCTCGACTGCCTTGGCACCCAATGCCGATGGATCAATGGTATTGGCCAGATACCCTGGATCTGGCACCAGCACCTCGTCACCTGTGGACAGGAAGGGCAACATAGCTGTTTGCAGCGCAAGTTCTGAGCCGGGAAACACCATAATGTGACGGTCCGGATCGACAGAATGAGCATATTTCCCCTTCAAATGCGCTGCTGCCGCTGTCCGAAACTCCTTTGTGCCAAGAGGATGCGCATAGTGTGCGGCCTCGGCCTGTTCGATAGCCGCTGACATAGCGGCACGCACGCAGCCCGGAAGTCCTCCGTCCGGGGAAAACAGGTCAGCACTCCCGAGATTTGAAACAGCGTGACCGGGGGTGGACGATGTGAACAGTCCGCTTGTTGCGCTGCGGAATCCCGGAGTCATTTGCTCAATTGCACTCACGCTTCGCCCCTCATTCATCCTTAATGTCAATAATGCGTGTTGCAATCTTCCCCTTATTGACCATTGCGATGGAATAGGGAATGCTGACAAGCAGAACAACAACCGTCGTAATTACGATGTACGGTTTGATGGAAGATATGGAATTATAAGCAAGTGCGCACTGTACGCAAATAGCAACCACCGTAGAAGCATAGAACACCCACACCGGAAGCTTTCTGCCCCATTTCCGATTTGCCCAGGCATCCGGATACCTACGTGGGACAAGCGCCAGCGCTACAATCTGCAAAATACCAGTAATTGCGGAAATCAGCAGAACACTGTTTGCAATCATGTCAAGATCCCAGCCAAGGACAATGGGAATCATAACGACAAGGTATTCGAGCAGCATAATAACCCAAGGTGTGCCCTTTTTGCTCATCGTCCCAAGCTTTTTAGGAAGCCATCCGTCATTGACTGCGACAATGATTGGCTCCGCGTACATCATAAAGCTTGCGGAGAGGGACGTTGCAAGCGCCATTAAGGGGCCGGAAATCATGAAGAATATGAAAATCGGCGCCGGAAGGATTTCTTTGGCAACGTAGGTCAACGGCTGATTCGCTGTCATCTCAATCGGAAGCACTGCGGAGGACGCAATGCTCATGGAGATATAAACAACCGTCAGGACAATGGATGTACCAACAATGGCAAATGGAATATCGTGTTTGGGATCCCTCGCCAACCGACTGAAGAACATGATGCCGGACTGACTGACGGCATACATCAGAAGAAACGCGGCACTGAAAAGGCCCTTCGTTCCATTCATGAGGAAATCCGGATTCGTTGCGGGATTTACGAGACGCATATCCGCCTTGGACAAACCAACCAGGATAAAAGTGGCCAGTCCAGCAAGGAGAAGCATTGTTGTAAACTTCTGAAGCTTATCCAGTGCTTTGATTCCAATCAATGTATACAAGAAAAACAGCGTAAATATTACAACAGCAGCCAGACGCACAGACACACCAGGAAGGAGAGACTGAATATACTGCCCCATCGCCAAACCATACAGAGCAATGCCAGGAAGGTTGAGGAAAAACGTAATGATATAAACGCCTGCCGCCTTTTTCCCAAGGATTGCTGTAATCAAGGAGTATGTGCCGCCGGGAAGGCACACAGAACCGGTAACAAACAGCACAGGGATGCAGATGATAAAGCCCATCAAAAGGGCAATGGCGAAAGCAAGCCAGACAGAGTACCCCGTTCTGCCAATACCGTATCCAAGAAGGGAAATAACACCGCTGCCGATGCAGCCCCCTATGCCAAGAGCAAGGATTCCCCATTTACTCAAACGGCCGGCATTTGAGTTGGTATTCGGGTTATTTTTATCGCTCATGTTTATTCCTCCTGTTTTTTATTTTTTTGCAATAAGTTCTACTTCAACCAACACATTCTTAGGGAGACGGCTTACTTCCACGCATGAGCGTGCGGGTTTGGAAACAAAATACTTGGAATAGATTTGGTTGAAGGCGGAAAAATATTCCATATTCGCGATAAAGCAAGTTGTTTTTACTACATTTTCAAAATCCATTCCGGCTTCCTTCAGCACAGCGGAGAGGTTCCGCATAACCTGCTCGGTCTGCGTTTCAATGTCCGATCCTGCAACGGAACCGGTTGCAGGATTCAAAGGGATCTGCCCGGAAGTGAACAAAACCCCATCTACCATGATTGCCTGTGAATAGGGGCCAATAGCGGCCGGTGCTTTCTCGGTTGAAATAACTTTCATAACTTGGATTCCTCCCATATTTTTGTTGTGTTCCTGGAACGGCTTTATTCTACCGCGTTAATTTTATTTAGTCAATAAAATATTTCTCATTAAATTATTTTTGTAGTACTGAACAATTTTTCATTGGCGTTTTTATTGAACATTTTTATTGACTTAAAAAAAGAGCTGCTGTATCATAAGAGAAATATGCCGGACGGAGTTAGGAAACTATGGATGAAACCACAATGCATCTTACCAAAACGGATCGAGCGGTTCTGGAATCTTACAAAATACTGTGTGACGGGCTGGCTAATTATTTGGGTGAAGGATACGAGATTGCCCTGCACAGCCTGGAAAATTACGACAGTTCCGTAATAAAAATTATTAATGGGTATTACACCGGGCGAAAAGAAGGAGCACCGATCACGGATTTGGCACTGCATATGCTTGAGGATATCAAAAGAAATAAAAGTACCAAGTATATTGCATATTACTCCAAAAACAAAAAGAGTGAACCGATGCATTCGACAACAATCGCCATTTGTGGCGAAAAGGGCAGAATAATCGGACTGCTCTGCATTAATTTCTACATGAACACACCGCTCTCCTCAATTATCAGCAGTCTGACCAAGGGGCGGGAATGCCCTGGCGTTGGGGATGAAAACTTTTCGGATACACCGGCACAGCTGATCGGCGACGCAATCGCAGAGGTAAAGCGCATCGTTATGGCTGATACGGACATTCCGATCCACGACAAAAACAAAGAAATCGTTTCGCGCCTATACACCAAGGGGTTCTTCAATTTCAAAGACAGTGTCGGGAAATGTTCCGATGCGCTTGGCATAAGTAAAAACACCGTATATATGCACATTCGCAACTGCAAAGGATGAAGTCAGTATATGCAATCAAGCCCTCCCTCCGCCAAAAAGGTAGAGAGAGGGCTTAATTGTTAACTCGGCAGCATCGGATTCGCAACGCCATTCCTTCGCATGGGCACATTTTCTCTTGAGCCAGCATCTACGTCAGTATTTCAGACTCTCCATGCTCTTCTCGATCTGCAAGGACTTGGCTCCGTCCGTCCGCATGGCGATATAGGTATAAATAGAGTCCGCGATGGTCAGCGCCGCCACCCGGGAGGCAATGGATACGACACGGTACTTCGTCTCCTTGGAATGGGTACTCAGACTGATGTCCGCCAGCTTGGACAGCGGATTTTTTCCCGCGCTGGTCAGCGAGATCACCTTCGCGCCGCGGTGCTTCGCGATCTGGGTGCTGTCCACCACGCAGCGGGAGCTGCCGGAGTGGCTGACGGCAAGCACCGCGTCCCGCTCATCCAGATAATTGCAGGCGATCACCTGCAAATGGGGATCCGTATATACCGCCGCGTTCAGGCCAAGCCGCAGCAGTTTATGGTGCAGATCCATCGCCACAGGCGCGGAGCCGCCCAGTCCGAAAATTACGATTTTCCGGGCATTCATCAGCATCTGCGCCGCCGCGGCCAGTGTCTCCGGCTCCAGCATATCCCGGGTAAACTGCAAGGCCAGCACGGCGCTCTGGAACACCTTGTCCCGGACCGCCTGGACGGAATCCCCGGCGCTGATCTCCTCATGGATGATCTCCTCCGAGAAACGGTTGCCTGGGCCAGCGTCAGCTTCAGGTCCTCATAGCCGCTGAATCCCAGCTTTTTGTAGGCCCGCACCACCGTCGGGTCCGAGACGCCGCAGGCATCCGCCAGCGCCGCCACCGACAGATCGATGATGCCCCGGGGATTCTTCCGGATATATTCCGCCACTTTCCGCTCGGATTTACTGAGGTCTGGAAGAGAATTTTCAATTCTCAGCAGCAGCGCCGCCAGGGAGGTGTTCTGTACCGCCATGCCTGTTACCGTCCTTTTCAAGTTTATGAAAACAGTATACCATAGTCTTTTTCAAAAGGAAAGCACGCAGGCAAAAGAAATTCCCAGGGGCCGCGCGCCCTGGGAATTCCGAAGTTATTTGTATGCCGCGTTTTATGCGATGGGGTTGATTTCCCAGTTTTCCCCGTAGATTCCCGGGAACGCGCCCCGCTCGACCAGGCCGGTGTTTGCCTCATGGGCTATGAGCCATTTGTTGGCGGCCCAGAGCCTGTTCACCTTCTGCTCCGGCCCAATGGGCAGATTGGTTCCCCGCTGCAATCCCACAATACAGCTGAAGCCATCCCCGGTCACTTCACAGGGGCAGAAGTGGAGGGTATCCGCGTATACCTCGATCATTTCTCCCTGCGCCAGATAAAACGCCTGCACCTTGTCCGCGTTCAGCCGGCCGTCCTCATCCAGATCCTCCCGCTTTGCCAGCAGCAGGACCAGTTCCCGGACGGCGACGTTGAACTCGTTGCAGGTATGCCACTCAAGGGCGTTGAGCTGGTGGGAATGCCCCCAGCACAGGCCGATCTGCTCGTCCAGTCCGCCGCAGTGGATCTCCCGCAGCTTCGCGGCCGCCGGGATCTCATCCAGCTCCGGCGTCGAGGCCACGTATTTGCTTCCCGCCTCCGGAAATGGGATCGTCTCCGCCGCCGCGCAGAGCGCGGCGGTGTCCTCCTGAATGACGCTGCCGTAGCGCCGGAAGGCCGGGTCATGGATGGAATGGATCCGAATGTGGGGATTTGCCGCCTGTAATTTCCGCAGATTATCCATCGTACACAACTCCCTCGTGTGTTTTCATAAATTCCAGCACTTCCTCGTAGCCGGGGATGCCCTGCTGTGCCCCGAAGCGGGTGCATTTCAGGGCGGATGTGGCGGAGGCAAAGCGGCAGGAACGTTTTTGAAAGCTTTCATCTTTGTCTCCCTTTCATTACAATTGATTTTTGCTTATGATAAAACGTTTGCGTAAACGTTTTTCTGCTATGGATTGTAACATCACTATCTATATTTTTCAAGCATTCATATTCCATAATATTTTTCTTCAAAAATTGTACAAAATCAACATATCATTTTTGACCAGAAACTGATATTATATATGTAAAGAAGAGATATTAGGTATTTAACAAGTTTTCTTTTGTCATTTAACCGTTTAATGGAGTACTTATGAAAAATGTCAGCATCAGAGATGTGGCTACACTTGCCGGTGTATCCATTGCAACAGTCAGCCATGTGATCAACGGGACGCGCAATGTCAACGACACGACCCGGGCCGCCGTGGAAAAGGCCATTGAAGAATTACACTATGTCCCGGATTCTACAGCTCGCAGCTTCAAAACCGGGAAAAGGAATCTGGTAGGCTTTGTGGTTCCGGATATTTCCAATGCCTATTTTTCCACCATGATTGAGGAGGTGGAGGACATTCTGGCACAGGAAGGCTATCGTCTGCTGGTGCTGAATACCCGGGAAGACCCTGTTCGGGAAGCGGAAGGCTTGAATGTGCTGACCAGCGGCCTGGTGGACGGCCTGATCCTTGCCACGACCATGACGGACTGCAAGTGCCTGACGGCCTCAATCCCCAATGGTTTCCCGGTCGTGCTGATCGACCGGTATCTGCCAGGAGCTCCCTATGATGCGGTTTCCGTATCCAGCTACGGTTCCATGCGGCTTGGTATTGACTATCTGATTCGAAAAGGGCACCGGAAAATCGGTTTCCTTACGGGAATCCCCAATATTTCCACAACGGCAGACCGGCTGAAGGCCTATCAGGATGGTATGGCCGCCGGCGGACTCAGCACGGAAAATCTGATTCAGGTCGGCACCTCGTCCACCAAGCTCCGGTCGGAAAATCTGGACGCGCTTCTGGAGCAGGGGTGCACAGCCCTTGTCGTTTCCAATAATGTGCTCAGCATTGAGGCACGAATTCTTCTTGGGAAACGCAACATCAGCGTTCCGAACGACATTGAAATTCTTGGATTCCTGGACAGTGACCATGCACAATACGGATTGCAGAAGATGAGCCTGATCAACCAGCCGACCGCAGAACAGGGCCGCACAGCCGGAAGACTGCTCCTTTCCCGGATGCACAATGCCGATGCCCCCCTCCAGAATGTGATTCTGCAGGCCGCATTTATGCCGGTAGAACAAAATAAGCTGATTTTTTAGGCTGCATGATCTCGGGAGGCTGAACGACCTAATCGCCGCCCTTGAACCGGCCGCGGCCCAGATGGAAAAGACCGGCGCTGCGTTTGGAAAGCTGTTTGGGGAATAACCTTCCTCTGCGGGAAAGGCAGTCTGTCAAAGAACCCCTGCTTTCAGGAAGCGAAAGCAGGGTTCTTCGGCAGACAAAAGTGGGGCTGCCTCAACGAGACAGCCCCACGCTTGTTTTACACGTTCTCCGATGTTCCGTAATAGGCGTTCAGGTACATCTGCTTGATTTCCCGCATCAGCGGATACCGGGGATTCGCACCGGTGCACTGGTCGTCGAAGGCCTGCTCCACCATGGCATCCAGCCGGTTCAGGAAGTCCTGCTCCTCAATGCCATAGTCCCGGATGGTCTTCTTGATGCCCACCCGCTCTTTCAGAGCGTCAATGGCCCGGATCAGATTTTCCAGCTTTTCTTCGTCGGTATTGCCGCCCAGCTTCAGATAGTCCGCCACCTCGGCGTAGCGGGCCAGGGTGTGGGGATGGTCATACTGGGGGAAGGTGCCCATCTTTGTGGGGACCTCGGCGGCGTTAAAGCGCAGGACCTCGTCGATCATCAGGGCATTGGCAATGCCATGGGGCAGATGGTGGAAAGCCCCCAGCTTGTGGGCCATGGAATGGCACACGCCCAAAAATGCATTGGCGAAGGCCATACCGGCCATGCAGGCCGCGTGGGCCATATTTTCTCTGGCCCGGGGCTCCTTGGGGCCGTTGTCATAGGCCTTGGGCAGGTTTTCGAAAATCAGCTTCAGGCTGCGCAGAGCCAGGCCGTCGGTATAGTCCGTGGCCATAACGGAGGCGTAGGCCTCCAGGGCGTGGGTCACGGCATCGATGCCGGAGGCCGCCGTCAGGCCCCGGGGGGCGTTCATCATCATGTCCGCATCCACAATGGCCATCTTGGGCAGCAGCTCATAGTCCGCCAGGGGGTACTTGACCCCGCTGCGCTCGTCGGTGATCACCGCAAAGGGGGTCACCTCGGAGCCGGTACCGGCGGAGGTGGGGATGGCGACGAAATAGGCCTTGACGCCCATCTTGGGGAAGGTATATACACGCTTGCGGATATCGCAGAAGCGCATGGCCATATCCTGGAAGTCCGCCTCCGGGTGCTCATACAGCACCCACATGATCTTACCGGCGTCCATGGCGGAGCCGCCGCCGATGGCAAGAATCAGGTCCGGCTGGAAGGCCGCCATCTGGGCAGCACCTTCCCGGGCGCAGGCCAGGGTGGGGTCGGGGGCCACATTGTAGAAGGTGGTATGGCTGATGCCCATTTCGTCCAGCTTCTGCTCGATGGGCTTGGTGTAGCCGTTGTTGTACAGGAAGGAGTCCGTAACGATGAAGGCCTTCTTGTGCTCCTTCAGCTCAGCCAAAGCCACCGGCAGGCAGCCCTTTTTGAAATAAACCTTTTCAGGCGCACGGAACCAAAGCATATTCTCCCTCCGAATGGCAACGGTTTTGATATTCAGCAGATGCTTAATGCCCACATTCTCCGAAACGGAGTTGCCGCCCCAGCTGCCGCAGCCCAGGGTCAGGGAGGGGGCCAGCTTGAAATTGTACAGGTCGCCAATGCCGCCCTGGGAAGAGGGGGTATTGACCAGGATCCGGCAGGCCTTCATGGTGTGGGCAAAGGCATCCAGCTTTTCCCTGTGATTCACCTCATCTAAGTAGATGGAGGCGGTGTGTCCAAATCCGCCGTCCCGTACCAGGGTATCCGCCTTGTTCAGTGCGTCTTCAAAGTCCGCCGCCCGATACATGGCCAGCACCGGAGACAGCTTTTCGTGGGAAAAGGCCTCGCTGAGGTCTGTAGACTCCACTTCGCCGATCAGGATCTTGGTGCTTTCCGGCACCTCTACCCCGGCCATGGCGGCGATCCGGGCCGCAGGCTGACCCACGATCTTGGCGTTCAGGGCACCGTTCACCAAAATGGTCTCCCGGACCTTCCGGGCTTCCTCTTCCGTCAGGATATGGCAGCCCCGGCGGATGAACTCTGCCTTGACTTCCTCGTACACCCCGTCCAGCACTACAACGCTTTGCTCGGAGGCACAGATCATACCGTTGTCAAAGGTCTTGGAGTGGATCACCGAGGAAACCGCCAGCAGGATATCCGCGGTGTCGTCAATGACGGCGGGGGTATTGCCGGGGCCCACGCCCAGGGCGGGCTTTCCGGAGGAATAAGCGGCCTTCACCATGCCGGGGCCGCCGGTAGCCAGGATCAGGTCGGATTCCCGCATCAACTGGTTCGTCATCTCCAGGCTGGGCTGGTCGATCCAGCCGATGATGTCCTCCGGCGCGCCGGCCGCCACGGCAGCCTCCAGCACCACCCGGGCCGCGGCAATGGTGCAGCCCTTGGCTCTGGGATGGGGACTGATAATGATGCCGTTCCGGGTTTTCAGACAAATCAGTGTCTTAAAAATGGCCGTAGAGGTCGGATTGGTTGTGGGAATCACCGCAGCGATCACACCGATGGGCTCCGCAATGCGCTGGGTGCCAAAGGCGGTGTTCTCCTCAATGACGCCGCAGGTCTTGGCGTCCTTATAGGAATTGTAGATATACTCCGAAGCAAAGTGGTTCTTGATGACCTTGTCCTCCACTACGCCCATGCCGGTCTCCTCTACGGCCAATTTTGCCAGAGGGATCCGCATCTGGTTGGCAGCGGTGGCAGCAGCCAGGAAGATTCTGTCCACCTGCTCCTGGGTATATTCGGCAAACTTCTTCTGGGCCGCCCGGCACCGGACCATAGCCTCGGTCAGCTCCTGGGGGTTGGTAACGGGAAGATATTGTTTTTCCATAATAAACCATCCTTTGCTCTCTATCAGTAATTAATTACCGATATTCATTTATCGATAATATAATATAAATAGAAAGAAAAGTCAACCCCAATTTCCTGTTCCATGTACCGAAAATCCAATACCGCCCCTTCTTCTCATGATGCCGCTGCCTATGTCTTATCCCGGTCAGCCCAAAAAGTATACGGTGCATCTTCTTCTGCCGAAGGCCATGCAGGCCTCGTAGGTAGGCATATACAGGTCCATCCGGTCTCCCTTGATGTCGCCGCCGCAGTCCTCGGCCCGGGCGATGCCGTAGACATAGCTTCCGTCACTGGCCACGATGAACATCCTTGTTCCGTAGGGGATATAGCGGGGGTCCACCGCCACGGTGCCGGGGCTGACGGTGGTCCCCGTGGCCGTTGTGGTGGTGCAGCCCTCGTCCGTATGGGTGTAGGCCGTGGCCCGGACGTGATCCACCCGGGTATAGGTGAGCTTTTCCCCGGTGGGCAGGGTGATGATCCCGTCGCCGATCTGCAAGGTCTGCTGCGTTTTCTCCACAGCCGGGCCGGAGCCCCGGGCAATGAGGCAGTCCACCGCCGGAACCGTCTGCCGCTGCTCCAGAACCTCCCGCTGGGTCTCCTGGCCGTTGACGTAGGTGACCCAAGCTCTGCATTCCAGGGCTCCGTCCTGCCCCGGGTTCAATACCTCCTCAACTCCCTGGGGCAGCTCGGGGGCCCAGAGGGTTCTGGTCTGCCGTGGGATCTCCCGGGTGAACACCTCCTCCCGGCTCTCCACCCGGTCGATCCGCAGCTCCATGCCCCGCTGCAAAACCGTATAGGCAGGCAGGGACAGCACATCGTCCTGCGCCAATTGGATGCCCAGTCGGTCCAGCAGCTGCCGGACAGTCTCCTCCTCACTGACCACGGTGCTGCTCTTTCCGTGGTAGGTAAGTGTCACCGTAGGGGCCCGGCGGACATAGATGGTGTCCGCCTCCCGGGTGTAGTCATCCGCTTCTGTCAGCTCCACCCCGGCAGCGCTGAGGGCCTCCCGGGTAGAGGCGGTGTAGAGGGTGCAGGAAAAGGTCCGGCCGCCGTCATTGATCACATAGGTGGTGGCAAACACACTCTGCACCAGCACTGCCCCCAGGAACAGCGCCGGCAGCCCCGCCAAAAACCGCCGAATCCGCACACAGACCACTCCTCATTTTCACCGCAGTCTATGTATCTCCCGGCAGGCAGCGCATCCGGGCGGTTTCGTCAATTGATGGGAATATTATAAGTTATTTCAAAGAAAAGTCAAGAAAATATATTGTTTTCAAAAGAAATCGAAACATTTTGCGTTCTGTCGAGAACGCTGATTTCCCGTCAGATTTGCTTCTCCTCCCGGGCGCTTTTCGGCGGAAGAAGGAGAAAAAAGGGGAGGGTTCAGGAAAAAAGCTTTCCCTCCAATGCAACTTTATCAGCTTAAAGCAAACGCACTCATTTTTGTAGGCCGATGCCCACATCGGCCCAGACGGTCTATATCGATGTTGTTCGCGAAATGTTTATTCGTACAATTGTCTTGGCCTTCCGTTGCCTCTGCGGACAATCTCACTAATTTTGTCCTTTGCGTGCGTACATTTTTCCCTGACCGGTGAAAAAATTAAGAATCCCCCTTGACAAACCCGGATTTTCGTAGTACCATGCACTCACAGTTTCACATCCCACCAAATGTGTTGAATCAGAAGAGTAAGGTCCCGACTCTGTGTCCAGAGAGCTGCCGGATGGTGCGAGGCAGTCATAGACCCGATCTGAAAATCCCTGAGGAGCAGCCGGCTGAAAGAATGCGAGTAAGCCCGGACGCATGGCAAGCGTTACAGTGCCGCACGTTTAACTGACAAAGGCGACGTGACAGAGGGGCCGGATTTCCGGCAAATTGAGTGGTACCGCGGAGCATATGGATTTTTCTACAGCTTCGTCTCAAGTTTTCTTGGGACGCGGCTGTTTTTTTATTTCATTTTCGGAAAAGGAGCTTTTGATCATGAACACCTACACCAATTGCCTGCCCGCCTGGAGCGTGGGCCCCGACTGCTACAAAGAGGTTTTCTCCGTCGTCCGCCGCTATGGATGCACCGCCGCCGTGGTGGGCGGTAAGACGGCTTTGAGCAAGGCCTATGACAAGCTGGCCGCAGCCGTAGCAGGCACCGGACTGACCCTGACGCAGCCCATCTGGTACGGCGGAAACTCCACCTATGAAAACGGCGACATGGTGGCCGCTCTGGAAGAGGTGAAGAATGCGGATATGGTCTTCGCCGTAGGCGGCGGCCGGGCGGTGGACACCTGCAAATATGTGGCCGAGAAGCTGGACAAGCCTCTGTTCACCTTCCCCACCATTGCCTCCAACTGTGCCCCCGTCACCGCCATTGGCGTGTTCTACAACCCGGATGACAGCTTCAAGGACTACTTCTATCCCACCCGCTGCCCCCTGCACACCTTCATCGATACCCAGGTCATCGCCGAGGCCCCGGAAAAGCTGCTGTGGGCCGGCATCGGCGACGCCCTGAGCAAGGAGTGCGAGGTAGAGCTGTGCACCCGGGGCCGGGACCTGCCCCACACCCCCCTGATGGGCCGGACCATGGCCGCCTGCTGCACAGACCCCCTGGTATCCTATGGCAAGCAGGCTCTGGAGCAGTGCCGGGCCAATGTGGCAGGAGATGCTCTGGCCCAGGTGGCCCTGTGCATCATTGTGTCCACAGGCATCGTCTCCAACTTCACCACCACTGCCAACGACTATTACTACAATAGCTCCCTGGCCCACTGCGTCTACTACGGTGCCACCCTGGTGCCCGCCTCCGGCCACAACCACCTCCATGGCGAGATCGTCTCCTTCGGCGTGCTGACCCTGCTGACCTATGACAAGAATTTCGCCCGCCGGGATGAGCTGCTGGCTTTCAACGCCTCCGTAGGCCTGCCCGTGACCCTGGCGCAGATTGAGCTGACCGAAAACGATCTGCAAACCGTGGCCGACAAAGCCGCCACTGTGCTGGAATGGAGATGCTCTTTGCAGACCTTCACCAAAGAGGCCTTTGTGCAGGCCATGCGTGACGCAGACGCAGCAGGCAAAAAATATCTGGCAAACCAGTAAAAGAAGAGAAAAGAGAAGGAGCTAACCGTTATGAACAAGACCAAATCCTCCTGGGCTGCGGCCCTGAGCATCGGCTTTACCGCCTTTGCCGCCCACGCCGGCGGCGGCTTCGCCACCGGCAACCAGGCCAATACCAACTTCGTCTCTCTGGGCTGGGTGGGCATTCTCAGTGCCCTGCTTGCCATGGTTCTGCTGGCCCTGTCCACCCGGGAAGCCCAGCTGCTGTGGAACACCCGGGGCTGCAAGAGCTACAAGGATCTGTTTTCCGCCCTCTATCACCCCTATGACAAGCTGTGGGTGACCTTTGACATCTTCTACGACATCATGATCCTCATGGTGGTGGCCTCCTGCATCGCCGGTGCGGCCAGTGCCCTGAACCAGTACCTGGGGGTGAACTACTATCTGGGGGCCCTGGCTGTGGGCGTTGTGATCCTGCTGCTGTCCATCTTCGGGGCCGATCTGGTCCGCATGGGCTCCTCCTACATGGGTCTGGCCATCCTGGTCCTGTCCCTGGTCATCTACTTCTACGGCCTTGTGAAGGGCGTGAACCTCTTCGACAGCATGAAGGCCAGCTTTGCCTCCACGGGCTTCTCCAACGTACCCAAAGCCATCTTCAACGGCATCAACTACGCCGCCTTCCAGTGGGTCACCATTCCCGGCGTTCTGGCCTGTGGCACCATCCTGAAAACCAAGAAAGACTGCACCCGGGGCATGGGCTGCATGCTGCTGTTCAATGTGCTGGGTCTGGGCCTATCCGTTCTGATGCTCACCGCCTGGAGCGGCTACTTCACCACCGTCACCGGCGGCACCACCCTGCCCACGCTGACGGTACTCATGAGCCTGGACATGAACTGGCTGGTAGTGCTGTACTGCCTGGTGCTGTTCCTGTGCATGATCTCCTCCGGCGTTGTGGTGGTCTTCGGCTTCATCAACCGGTTTGAAAACGCCAAGTACCTGAGCTTTATGAAGAACACCCAGCTTCGCCGGGGCGCCATCGCCACCGCCATCATGGCTGTGTCCATGTTCATCTCCTTTGCAGGCCTGACCAACATCGTCAAGTATGGCTACGGCTACTGCGGCTACTGGGCCATCGTCTTCGTCATCGTCCCCCTGCTGACCGTGGGCTACAAGAAAAACCGGGACTACCTGAAGGGCCGCCGGGAAGTGGACGAGGAGCAGGTGAGTACGCCGGAAGTGACGGCATAAAAGCAATGCAAAAACCACCCGCAAGCCGGTTTTTACCGGTTCGCGGGTGGTTTTCATTCTGCAATGATCCGTCAAAACAGCTTGTCGAAGAAGCCTCTGCCCTTGGGGGAATTGTTCTTTTCCAGGGAACCGTCCAGCTTGCGCAGCAGCTCCTTCTGCTCCCGGGTGAGCTTGGTAGGGGTTTCTACCACCACGGTGAAGCGGAGATCGCCTCTGCGGCGGGAATTGCCGATTTCGGGGATACCCTTATCCCGGATGACGAACTCCTTGCCGGTCTGGGTGCCCTCGGGGATGGTATAGGGCACGTTGCCCTCCAGAGTGGGCACCTGGATCTCCGCGCCCAAAGCCGCCTGGGTGAAGCTGATGGGCACGGCGCAGCGGATGTCGTTGCCGTCCCGGACGAAGGTATCATGGGGTTTCACACGGATCTCCACCAGCAAATCGCCGTTGGGGCCGCCGTTGGCGCCTACGCAGCCCTCGCCGCGAACGCGGACGGACTGGCCGTTATCCACGCCTGCGGGGATCTTGACCTTGACCTTGTTGTTCTTGCGGACCTTGCCCTTGCCCTTACAGGTGGAGCAGGGATTTTTGATGATCTTGCCACGGCCGCCGCACTGAGAGCAGGTGGTGGTGGACTGCATCTGCATACCCATGAAGCTCTGGGTGACCCGCTCCTGACCGGTGCCATGGCAGCGGGAACAGGTTTCCACCCGGCCGTCTGCACTGCCGGTGCCCTTGCAGGTAGGACAATTCTCAATTCTGGGGGCCGTGATCTCCTTTTCGGTGCCGAAGGCGGCCTCCTCAAAGGTCAGCTCCAGCCGGGACATGACGTTCTCGCCCCGGCGAGGGGAATTCTGAGAAGCACCCCGGGTGCTGCCGCCGCCGAAGAAATCGCTGAAAATATCTCCGAAGCCGCCGAAGCCACTAAAATCGCCGCCGAAGCCGCCGCCAAAACCACCGGCATTGGGGTTGAAGTTGGGGTCCACACCGGCAAAGCCGTAGGAATCGTAGCGGGAGCGCTTGTCCGCATCGGACAGCACCTCATAGGCCTCGCCTACCTCCTTGAACTTCTCCTCGGCAGTTTTGTCGCCGGGGTTCCGGTCAGGGTGGTATTTCATGGCCAGCTTTCTGTATGCTTTCTTTATATCATCGGCGCTGGCGCTCTTATCCACGCCCAGCACCTCGTAGTAATCTCGTTTATTTTCTGCCATAACACATTCACCTCAAGCGATTCCAGTTGACAATTGACAGTTGACAGTTGACGTTTATGGAAATCCAACCGGAAAACAAAAATTTCGAAACGGATTCCTTTTTTGACCGGCATTGAAGATTTTCCTCTCACATTCCGGTTTCTGGCAACTTTTAACTGTCAACTGTCAACTCTCCTGCTGTATCGAAACAAGGGGCGGCGTATTTTCTGCCGCCCCTTGTGAAGTTTTTCTTAGTCCACGGTCTCGTAGTCGGCGTCAACCACGCCGTCGTCGCCGGGCTTATTGCCGGTCTGGCCGTCCTGAGGCTGGCCCTGCTGAGCGCCTGCCTGCTGGTACAGCTTCTCGGACACGGCATAGAAGGCCTTCTGGACCTCCTCGGTAGCGGCCTTGATGGCCTCCACATCGGTGCCCTTGTTGACTTCCTTCAGGTGGTCAACAGCGGCCTGGATCTTGCTCTTCTCGGAAGCGTCGATCTTGTCGCCCAGCTCGCCCAGAGTCTTCTCGGTCTGGTAGGCAACCTGGTCAGCGGCGTTGTGGGCATCCACCTCGTCCTTCCGGGCCTTGTCCTCGGCGGCGTACTGCTCAGCCTCGTGAACAGCCTTGTCGATGTCTTCCTTGCTCAGGTTGGTGGAAGCGGTGATGGAGATCTGCTGCTCCTTGCCGGTGCCCAGGTCCTTGGCGGAGACCTTCACAATGCCGTTGGCATCGATATCAAAGGTAACCTCGATCTGAGGCACGCCACGGGGTGCGGGAGCAATGCCGGTGAGCTGGAAGCGGCCCAGGGTCTTATTGTAAGCAGCCATTTCCCGCTCGCCCTGGAGCACATGGACCTCAACGGAGGTCTGGCCGTCAGCAGCGGTGGAGAAGATCTGGCTCTTGTGGGTAGGAATGGTGGTGTTCCGGTCGATCAGACGGGTGAACACGCCGCCCATGGTCTCAATGCCCAGGGACAGGGGGGTAACATCCAGCAGCAGGATATCCTGCACATCGCCGGTGAGCACGCCGCCCTGAATGGCAGCGCCAACGGCCACGCACTCATCGGGGTTGATGCCCTTGAAGCCTTCCTTGCCGGTGATCTGCTTCACGGCTTCCTGAACGGCGGGGATACGGGTGGAACCGCCAACCAGCAGGACCTTGTGCAGATCGGAAGCGCTGAGGCCTGCATCGGACATAGCCTGACGGACGGGCTTCATGGTGCGCTCTACCAGGTCGGCAGTCAGCTCATTGAACTTTGCACGGCTCAGCGTCACATCCAGGTGCTTGGGGCCGGTGGCGTCGGCGGTGATATAGGGCAGGTTGACGTTGGTGGAGGTCACGCCGGACAGCTCGATCTTGGCCTTCTCGGCAGCTTCCTTCAGACGCTGCATAGCAACCTTATCGCCGGACAAATCAATGCCCTCAGCCTTCTTAAACTCGGCAACCAGGTAATCCATGATTCTCTGGTCGAAGTCATCGCCGCCCAGATGGGTGTCACCGGCGGTTGCCAGAACCTCGATGACGCCGTCGCCGATATCCAGGATGGACACATCGAAGGTGCCGCCGCCCAGGTCGTAGACCATGATCTTCTGCTCGGATTCCTTATCCAGGCCATAGGCCAGAGCAGCTGCGGTGGGCTCGTTGATGATACGCTTCACGTCCAGACCGGCGATCTTGCCGGCATCCTTGGTGGCCTGACGCTGGGCGTCGCTAAAGTAAGCAGGAACCGTGATGACAGCCTCGGTGACGGGCTGGCCCAGATAGCTTTCCGCATCTGCCTTCAGCTTCTGCAGGATCATTGCGCTGATCTCCTGGGGGGTGTAGTTCTTGCCGTTCAGACTCACATGGTAATCCTCGCCCATGTGACGCTTGATGGAAGAGACGGTGCGGTCAGCATTGGTGACAGCCTGACGCTTTGCAACCTGACCAACCATACGCTCGCCGGTCTTGGAGAAGGCTACCACAGAAGGGGTAGTACGGTTGCCCTCTGCATTGGCGATGACAACAGGCTCGCCGCCTTCCAGAACAGCAACACAGGAATTGGTAGTACCAAGGTCAATACCGATAATCTTAGACATAATGTTTTCCTCCTATATTCTAACGAAAAAGTTTATACGAATTTAATTTGCAACCTGAACCATTGCGAAGCGGACGATTTTGTCGCCCACCTTGAAGCCCTTCTGGAAGACCTGGGCGATTACATTCTCGCCAAGGCTTTCGTCCTCCGTATGCATCACCGCATTGTGGAGGTTGGGATCGAAGCTGTCGCCTGGGGCCCCGAAGATCTCCACGCCCAGGCTTGTGAAAATCTTCACAAGCTCATTCATGGTGAGCTCCACGCCCTTCTTGTAGGCGGCATCCTCGGTGGGCTGGTTCAGAGCCCGCTCCAGATTGTCATATATGGGAAGCAGCTTCACGATGGCGTCTGCCTTGCCGTTGCCGTAGGAGGCTTCTTTCTCCTTGACGGTACGCTTGCGGAAATTGTCGTATTCCGCAGCCAGCCGCAGCAGACTGTCGTGCTCTGCATTGTACTTTTCTTCAAAGGGATTGGTTTCCGGTGCTTCCGCCGCCTTGGGCTCCTCCTGAGGTGCTTCTGCGGTTTCCTCGGGGATCAATTCCTCTGTGGTCTCGGGCTGCTTCTTTTCTTCCTTCTTGGCCACTTCTATACCTCCTTAGATTCTGAAGCTTCCTCATTTGGCTGAGGCAGCTGCTTGGTTTCGGGTTTTGCAAAGGCCTTGCTCAGGCTCTCGGCGAAGTAGCTCAGCCGGGCCGTGACCTTTGCGTAATCCATACGGGTGGGGCCGACCACTCCGATCATGCCCTGCATCCCGTCGCCAATGTCGAATTTTGTCATGACCACGCTGGTGTCCTTCAGCTCCTGGGCCACGTTCTCAGGGCCAACCAGGACCTTGGTCCCGTTTTCGCTCTGCATAATGGCGGGCAGGTTGCTTAAGGTGTCTTCATCAATGGATTCCAGCACCTTCTGGGCCTTATCCACATCCCGGTACTCCGGGAAGCCCAGAAGTCTTGCCTGACCGGCAACGGCCACATTGGTGCCGCCCCGGTGGCGAAGCACATCCGTGGTGAAGTCCACGATCACCGGCACCAGGCTGGAGGCCCTTCCGGCGGACCGCATGACCTTGTCCAGCAGTGCCGGGGTAAAGCCCTCCGGGGGAAGCTCCGTCATGGCGGTATTCAGCAGAGCCGCCAGAAGCTTCAGGTCCGTCTCATCAACGGACACAGGGAGCTTGATCAGCTTGTTGAACACCTGGTCGTCACTGAGCATTACCACCAGGATGAAGCTGCCCTGTCCGGCCTGGATCAGGTCAAACCGGGAAACCGTTGCACCGTCGCACCGGGAGGCAGCGGAGATGGCGGGAAGATCGGTGGCCTGGGAAACCAGCTTTGCCACTTTTTCCACCAGCTTATCCACGCGCTGGACCTTTTCCTCGATGGCATTGTTAATGGATTTTGTTTCATCCACGCTGAGGCGGTAATCCTGCATCAGCTCATCCACATACAGCCGGTAACCCGCCGGGGACGGGATCCGTCCGGCGCTGGTATGGGGCTGCTCCAGATAACCCATGGCCGTCAAGTCCGCCATTTCGTTCCGGATCGTGGCAGAGGAGAAATTCATGTCCGGCAGCTCCGTGATCGCCTTGGAGCCCACAGGCTCCGCAGTCCGGATATAAAGGTCCACCACACTGCGCAGCACCTTCTTTTTCCGCTCGGTCAGCTCCATGACATTTCCTCCTTAGCACTCGTTCTCCTTGAGTGCTAAGCAAACTATACACCAGAGTGCCAGAAATGTCAAGGGGTTGGGGTATGAACTATTTTTGAATTTTTAATTCGCTTTCCTCACGGAAGCTTTTGGCTGCGGCAATTGACATTTTCTCTCTGTATCCTTATAATGTACAGCATTCCACTATTCTTTCCGATTCGAGGTTTTTCCATGGATTCCAGGCTTTTTCGCACCGCGTTCCGGGACACGATTCCGGTGATGACCGGATATCTCTTTTTGGGCTTCGGCTTTGGCATTCTGGCCCAGCAAAATGGCTTAAGCCTCTGGTGGGCCCTGGCCATGAGCGTGTTCATCTATGCAGGCTCCATGCAATTTGTGGCCGTGACCATGCTCTCCGGAGGCACCAATATTTTCGCCGCCGCTCTGACCACTCTGGCCGTGAACGCCCGGCACCTGTTCTACGGCATCTCCATGATCGACCGGTACAAGGACACCGGTAAAAAGAAGCCCTATTTGATTTTCGCCCTGTCGGACGAGACCTACTCTCTGGTATCCCAAAAGGAGCCGGGGCAGGATGGGGGCAAATACGATCTCTATGTTTCTGCTCTGGACCAGTTCTACTGGTGCCTCGGCACCCTGCTGGGAGCCGCTGCAGGGCAGCTGCTCCCACTGAACTACGAGGGGATTGACTTCGTGCTGACAGCCCTGTTCGTCACCATCTCTGTCGAACAGTGGCTCAGTACCAAAAATCATCTGCCCGCCTGCATCGGCCTTGTCTGTTCCATCGCCTGCCGTTTTGTTTTTGGCAGCAGCGCCTTTTTGATTCCCTCCATGGCCCTCATTGCCCTGCTGCTTCTGCTGACCCGGGGAAAGGAGGCAAAGCATGAATAACCGCTATGCCGTATTTGCCGTCATCGTGCTGGTGACCATGCTCACACGGTTTCTGCCCTTTCTGATCCTCAGCGGGAAAAAGGAGACTCCGGCTGTGGTCTCCTACCTGGGCAAGGTACTCCCCTACGCCGTCATGGCCATGCTGGTGGTGTACTGCCTGAAGGGACTGGATTTCTCCACCCCCGGAAAGTACCTGCCGGAGCTTCTGTGCACCGCGCTGGTGGCCGGGCTCGACGCCTGGAAGCGGGACACCCTGCTGAGCATCGGCGTGGACACCGTTGCCTATATGCTTCTTGTGCAGCTGGTTTTTTAACGGCTGGAAAGATTGCCGCTGATGTCCGACAGGGCATCGGAGGCATCAATGACGGTTTCCTCCCGCCCTGCCAGGTCCCCCAGACTCACCATGCCGCAGAGCCTGCCGTTTTCCACAATGGGCAGCCGCCGGACCTGCTCCCGGCCCATGAGGTGGGAGGCCAGACTGACCTCCATATCCGGCCTTGCCGTCACCACCCGGGCGGTCATGACCTGGCTCACCTGGGTTTTCGCCGGGTCCCGCCCCGCTGCCAGGCAGCGGGTCACAATGTCCCGGTCCGTCACCAGACCCTTCAGGCTCCCGTCGTAGCCGCACACCGGCAGGGCCCCGATATTGTACTGGGCCAGCATTCGGGCCGCGACCCCCACCGGCTCCTCCGGCCGGATGCGGACCACCTGGCCGGTCATGATTTCCCGCAATTTCATAAAAATGCACCTCCGGCAGAAATTCTGCCCGAGGTGCATTTCCTTTATACAATTGGAAAACGGTTATTCCTTCACCAGCAGCTCTGCGATCTGGATGGCGTTGGTGGCGGCGCCCTTGCGGACCTGGTCACCGCAGCACCACAGGCACAAGCCGTTGTCATCGGTCAGGTCCGGACGAATGCGGCCCACGAAGACGATGTCCTGGTTGCTGGTATCCAGAGGCATGGGGTACTGCTTATTGGCCAGGTCATCCACCAGACGGCAGCCGGGGGCCTTGGCAATGGCCTCCCGGGCCTCCTGCACGGAAATGTGTTTGTCGAAATGCAGGCTCACAGAGATGGAGTGGCTGCGGACCACAGGAACCCGGACACAGGTGCAGCTGACCCGCAGGTCCGGCAGGTGCATGATCTTCCGGCCCTCGTTCTGCATCTTCATCTCTTCGCTGGTGTAGCCCTCGAACTGCTCGCCGCCGATCTGGGGAATCAGGTTGAAGGCAATCTGGTGGGAGAACACCTTGGGCTCGTAGGTCTCCCCCTTGCTCAGGGCCTCCACCTCGTTCATCAGCTCAATGGGGCCGCCGGCACCGGCGCCGGACACCGCCTGATAGGTAGAGGCGGTCATGGTGCGGATGGGGGACAGGGCATTCAGAGCGTTCACCGCCGTAACGGTGATGATGGTGGAGCAGTTGGGATTGGAGATAATGCCGTGGTGGTTCTTCACGTCCTCGGGGTTGATCTCCGGGACGATCAGGGGCACATTGGGGTCCAGGCGGAAGGCGGAGGAATTGTCCACAAAGACCGCACCGGCCTTCACAATGGCGGGGGCGAACTTCTTGGCAATGTCATTTTCTGCAGCGCCCAGCACAATGTCCACGCCCTGGAAGGCCTCGTCCCGGGCCTCCTCAATCACCACGTCCTCGCCCTTGAAGCGCAGGGTCTTGCCCGCGCTTCTGGCACTGGCCAGGGGCTTCAGCTTTCCAACGGGGAAATTGCGCTCCTGCAAAATCTTGATCATTTCCTGCCCCACAGCGCCGGTAGCGCCCAGGACGGCAACGGTATATAGTTTCATAATATTGCCTCCTTAAAAACTGGCTTTCCCTGGGGGAAGCTGTCGCGGCCCTTAGGGCCGTGACTGATGAGGGGCGGTATGTAGAACCGATGCGGAAGCAGTCTACGCAGCTACCTTTCCATTTATCGGAACCGAACTGCGGAGTTTTCTCCTTGTCAGTTCTGCGTATCGTCCCTCATCCGACCCGCCTGCGGCGAGCCACCTTCCCCCAGGGGAAGGCTTTTTACTTACTTTACAAAGCTGTTATACAGCACCCGGATGGCCTCGGAGAAGTCCCGGTTGTCTACGCCGAAGATGATGTTCAGCTCGTCAGGGCCCTGGTTGATCATGCGGATATTGATGCCCGCCTGGCCCAGGGCGGCAAAGATCTGGCCGGAAACACCGGGGCGGAAGGCCATTTTCCGGCCCACTGCCGCCACCACGGCGATCTGATCGTGGACCGTCAGGCTGTCCGGCTCCACTTCCTTCTGGATCTCCCCCAGGATGGTGTACAGGCTGGAGGCGATGGCCTCGGTGGGCACCACCACGGATACATTGTCAATGCCGTTGGGCACATAGTCCACGGAGATGTCGTGGCGCTCCAGGACGGTGAGAACTTTCCGCAGCACGCCAACCTGGTTGCTCATGCCCCGCTTGGTCAGGGCGATGATGGTGAAGTCCTTCTTGCCGGTAATGCCGGTGATGAACCGGTGGGGATCGGAGTTGCCCTCAAAGCGCTCCTGGATCATGGTGCCGGGATCCTCCGGGGCGTTGGTATTGCGGATGTTCAAAGGGATGTTCTTCTCCCGCACGGGGAAGATGGTGCCCTCGTGGAGCACCTGGGCCCCGGAATAGCTCAGCTCCCGGAGCTCGTCGTAGGTGACCTCGGGGATGGTCTGGGGATTGTCTACGATCCGGGGGTCCGCCATCAGGATACCGGAGACATCGGTCCAGTTTTCATAGACGTCGGCATCCAGGGCCGCAGCGGCCAGGGCGCCGGTGATATCGCTGCCGCCACGGGTAAAGGTCTTGATCTTGCCATCGGGCAGCTGACCGTAGAAGCCGGGGATCACCACACCAATGCCGTCCACCTGATTGCGCAGAGCCTCATAGCTGGACTCCTGGTCCACAGTGCCGTCGAAGCGGAACTTGACCCAGTCTGCCGCATCCACGAATTTGAAGCCCAGATAGTCCGCCATAAGCCGGGCGGAGAAGTATTCGCCCCGGCTGGCCAGCTCGTCCTGGGTTACGGTCTTATTGTCCAGCTTGGCCTTCAGGTCCGCAAACTCCGGCTCCAAATCGATGGAGAGGTTCAAGTCTCTGGCAATCTCCCGATAGCGGGAGGTGATCATTTCAAAAACACCGGAGCAGTCCACGCCGTACTGGGTGTGGGCATAGCACAGGTACAGCAGGTCCGTGATCTTGTGGTCCTGCTTGTTCCGCTTTCCGGCGGCGGAGACCACCACGACCTTCCGCTCGGGGTCCGTCAGGAGAATATCCCGGATTTTCCGGTACTGTCCGGCGTCCGCCATGGAGGAGCCGCCGAATTTCACTACTTTCATATTGTTCCCTTCTTTCAAGCAAACGCCGCCATAAAGGCATCCGGGTGGGCCTTCAGCCACTGGTGCATGACGCTGACCTCTACGGGTCTGGTCACCACGGCACCGGCCCAGTGCTTTTCCGTGTTTTCCTTCAACCAGGGGTCCTCCCGGTCCGTGCGGACATAATAGCGCAGCTTCACACTGTTGTCCACTGTCACCTTCCGCCCGGGGGTGGTGTAGAAGCCCTTGCCCTGGGAGAAGTCCACGCAGTCCTGCACCACATTGTATGCGGTGGGGTAGCGGCCTGCGCCCTGGCCGAAGAAGCTCTGTCGGCCGGACACATCCCCCTCCAGGGTGATCAGGTTATAATTGGCAGGCACGGCGGCCTCCGGCTGGCCCAGAGGATACAGGGTGGGCTGGACATAGGCGGAATAATTGCCGCTCTGGCAGTCCGCCGTGGATACCAGCTTGCACACCAGGCCGTTGGCGCTGAAATTGGCCACATCCTCGGCCCCGATCCGGGAAATGCCTGCGGCGGGAATGCCGGAGATGTCCAGGCTGACGCCGAAGCCGATGTTGGCGGAGACAATGAGCTTATGCCAGGTGTCGATGCCCTCCACATCCGTGGTGGGGTCCGCCTCGGCATAGCCCAGAGCCTGGGCCTGCTTCAGGGCCTCGCTGTAGCCCAGCCCCAAGCGGGTCATGGAGTCCAGAATGTAATTGCAGGTGCCGTTCATAATGCCGCCCACATGGTGAACGGTCTCAATGCGCCGGGCACGTTCCAGCTCGGAAAGCCAGCCGATGCCGCCGCCCACAGAGGCGGTGCAGCGCAGGAAGACGCCCCTCTCCCGGGCCAGGGGAATCAGCTCGTCAAAGCAGGTGGCGATGAGAGCCTTGTTGGCGGTGGCCACGTTCTTGCCCGCCAGAATGGCGCTGCGGACATACTCATAGGCAGGATGGAGCCCGCCGATGGCCTCCACCACCGTATCAATATGGGGGTCATTCAGAATATCTTCAAAGTTATGGGTTACAACAGCGTCCGGCAGCTTCAAATCCCGGCGGCACAGCACCCGGGCAACGGTCATGTCCTCCCGCCCTGCGATGATCTCATATACGCCCCGGCCCACGGTGCCGAAGCCCAAAAGTCCTATCTGCATCTCTTTCTCTCTCCTCTTGTTGGGGGAACTCTTTTCACAAATTGTGATTTCTTTTTCTTCATTTGTTTGTGTGGGAAAAACACTTGCTTTTTTCTAAACGTCAGTATATCATATACCTACAAAAAATGCAATTGAAACAAACCGCAATTGCATCTATTCACTTTCGGGGCTTTTTGTGCAATTCAACCTGTAGGAGGGAACCTTATGGATTATATTTCCACCCGGGGGCAATCCCCGGCTGTCGACAGCGCCCAGGCTGTACTGTCCGGTTTGGCGCCGGACGGCGGACTGTATATGCCGCGGGCCATTCCGGCATTTGATTGGCAGCACTGCCTGACCCTTTCCGCCCAGCAGATGTCTGCCGCCATTCTCTCGGCCCTGCTGCCGGATATCCCCAATATGGAGGCTCTCGTAAAGCGGGCCTACACCGGCAAATTCGAGACCGAGGACCTGACGCCTACGGTTCCCGTTGGAGATTTTCAGGTGCTGGAGCTCTTCCGGGGTCCCACCTCTGCCTTTAAGGATGTGGCGCTGAGTATGCTGCCCCAGCTGCTCACCGCCGCGAAGCAGGAAAAGGGCATCGCCCAGGAAATCCGTATTCTCACCGCCACCTCCGGCGACACCGGCAAGGCCGCTCTGGTGGGCTTTCAGGATGTGCCCGGGGTCAGTATCTGCGTGTTCTATCCCTTCGGCGGCGTTTCCCAGGTTCAGCGGGCCCAGATGGTGACCCAGGAAGGGGAAAACGTCCACGTCTGCGCCGTGGAGGGCAACTTCGACGATGCCCAGACCGGGGTGAAGAACATCTTCGCCGCCTGCCAGAGGAAGGCGCTTCCCTTCCTGCTGTCCTCTGCCAACTCCATCAATATCGGCCGCCTGGCCCCTCAGATCATGTACTATTTCAAATCCTATGCGGACCTGCTGAGCAGGAAGGTCATCTCCCTGGGGGACAAGGTGGATTTCTCCGTGCCCACCGGCAACTTCGGCGACATTCTGGCGGGATACCTGGCCAAGAAGCTGGGCCTTCCCGTGGGCAGACTGATCTGCGCCTCCAACGCCAACAACGTGCTGACGGATTTCCTCACCACCGGTGTCTATGACCGCCGTCGGCCTCTGCTGAAAACCACGTCTCCCTCCATGGACATTCTGGTGTCCTCCAATCTGGAAAGGCTCCTGTATCTGCTCTCCGGCGACACCGCCTTGGTGGCCGGGCTCATGAAGGACCTGAGCGAGCAGGGCTTCTACCGGGTGCCGGACGCGCTTCTCGGGGCCATCCAGGCGGAATTTGCCGCCGGGTACTGCAATGACGCCCAGGCGGAAGCCGTCATCGGCCGGGTCTACCGGGAACAGGGCTACCTGATGGACCCCCACACCGCCTGCGGCTGGGCCGCAGCGGAAACCCACAGAGGCGATGCCCCCACAGTGGTGCTCTCCACCGCCTCTCCCTACAAGTTCTCCACCGCCGTCCTCACCGCCATCGGCGCGGACACCTCCGGCAGCGAGTATGACCGCATGGAGCGGATGCAGGCGCTGACCGGCATTCCCATTCCACCCGCCCTGGCCGCCCTGCGCACCAAGCCCGAGCGGCATACGGGGGTCATTCCGAAAGAGAAGATGCTGGAGTTTGTATTGGGAAGATAAATCGGGGACGCTTATCAGTTGACAGTTGACAATTGGCAGTTGACAGTTAAGAAATTTCCTTCAGAAATGAACAAAATATTTTTATTTGTCCCGAAGGGACACCATAACTGTCAACTGTACACTGTCAACTGTCAACTTTTTTCTCGATTCATACACCTGTAAAAGGAGACAGAAAAATGAAAAACCAAGTTACCATTCGCGTCCCGGCGACTACCGCCAACCTGGGACCGGGGTTTGATGCCTTTGGGTGCGCCCTGAGCCTGTATACGGACGTGACCTTTGAGGAGACGGATGCCGGGCTGGAGATCACCGGCTGCGACGAAGCCTTCACGGGGCCGGACAATCTGGCCTACACCTCCTACTGCGCCGTGCTGGCCTCCCTCAGCGAGGAGGTCCGGGGCGTAAAAATCCATATCAACGCCCACATCCCCATCTGCCGGGGCCTGGGCTCCTCCGCAGCCCTGCTGGTGGCCGGTGCCATGGGCGCCAACGTGCTGCGGGGCAGCAAGCTCAGCACCCAGGGCCTGCTGAACATCACCAACGCCATGGAGGGCCACCCGGATAACCTGGCCCCGGCCTTTTATGGCGGCCTGACCGCCTCTATGGTGGACAGCGGTCTTCCTGTCACCGTCAGCTTTCCCCTGCACCCGGGCTGGGAATTTCTGGCACTGGTGCCGGACTTCAACCTGCCCACCACTCTGGCCCGTTCCGTGCTGCCGGAGCAGGTGTCCCGGGCGGATGCCATCTACAATATCTCCCACGGCGCCATGGTCCTGAAGGCCCTGGAGCTGGGGGATGAAAAGCTGCTGCGCAACGCCATGCAGGACAGGCTCCACCAGAACTACCGGAAGAAGCTGATCCCGGACTATGAAAAAATCGAGGCTCTGGTCCGCACCACCGGCGCAGCCTTCTGCCTCTCCGGCGCAGGCCCCACGCTGCTGGTCATGACCCGCAACCCCGCCCTCTCCGGAATCCTGTCGGAGAAGCTGCCAAAGATCACCGAGCACAACTGGGAGATCCTCCCATTGCACGTAGAATTCCAGGGTGCAAAGGCGCTGGAAGCATAAGAATACAGGGGGCATCCGCCATTGTCGGGTGCCCCCTGCTGTATGTCTGCGGGAAGGGGAGGAAGCGCGTTCCCGGCTTGCATTCCGGTCTGCTTTTTGCTATAATCATGTTCAACAGATATCCCCTATGAAAAAGAAAATCTACAGACAAAGCTGGTGTTGCAGTTGAATACCAAAGAGGATTATATTGGGGTCTTCGATTCCGGTGTAGGCGGCATCAGCGTGCTGCGGCATCTGCGGCGGGTCATGCCCAATGAAAGATTTCTATATTACGGCGACTCCGCCAACGCTCCCTACGGCATCCGCACCAAGGCGGAGGTCCGGGATTTGAGCTTCGCCGTAGCGGAAAAGCTCATGGCCCGGGGGCTCAAGGCCCTGGTCATCGCCTGCAATACGGCTACCTCTGCCGCCGTAAAGGATCTGCGGGAGAAGTACCCGGATATGATCATTGTGGGCATCGAGCCCGCATTAAAGCTGGCGGCGGACCGCTACCCCGGCGGCGGGATCGGCGTTATGGCAACGCCCATGACCCTTTCCGAGGAGAAATTCGCCCGGCTGCTCCACCGCTATGACGTCACCTGCGACATCTATAAGATCCCGGCCCCCAGGCTTGTGGAAATCGTGGAGGCCGGGATGGTGGATACCCGCCGGACCATCGATATGCTGCAAAAGCTCTTCACCCCCTACCGGGGGCGGCTGGACGCCCTGGTTTTGGGCTGCACCCACTACCCCTTCGCCTCCCACACCATCTCCCGCATTTTGGGCGGTCAGGTGGATATCCTGGACGGCGGCGACGGCACCGCCCGGGAGACCCGGCGGCGGCTGGAGGAAGCGGGGCTGCTGCGGGACGGTCCCGGAGAGGTTATTATAGAGAACAGCCGAAACTCGCCGGAAATCCTGGGGCTTTCCTGGCGGCTTTTGGAGGGGAAAAGTCGAACGGAGGAAGAAAACCATGGGAAATGACAATATTCTGGTCATCGGCATTGCAGGCGGCAGCGCCAGCGGAAAGACGACCCTGATGAAAAACCTCATCGCGGACTGCGAGGATGAGGTCACGGTGCTGAGCCACGACAATTATTACAAGCGCCATGACGAGCTGACCATGGAGGAGCGAAGCCGCCTGAACTATGACGAGCCAGATGCCTTCGATACCAGCCTTATGGTCTATCACCTGGACCAGCTGCGCCACGGCCACGCGGTGGAGTGCCCGGTGTATGATTTCTCCGTGCACAACCGCAGCGAGGAGACGATTCATCTGGAGCCCCGGAAGGTCATCATTGTGGAGGGCATTCTGATTTTTGAGAACCAGGAGCTCCGGGACCTGATGGACATCCGCATCTTCGTGGATTCCGATGCAGACATCCGTCTGTGCCGCCGGATCAAGCGGGATGTGGAGAAGCGGGGCCGCTCCCTGGAGAGCGTGCTCACCCAGTACCAGCAGACCGTCAAGCCCATGCACGAGCGCTATGTGGAGCCCAGCAAGAAGTATGCCCACCTGGTGGTCCCCGAGGGCGGCAAGAACGTGGTGGCCCTGGATATGATCATCAGCCGGGTGAGAAGACATTTGAGAGAGGACTAAGGCGGCTTCATTAGTATGCAAAAGGAGAACAACCTTGGAAAGCATTATTTTTGACATTGACGGCACCCTCTGGGATTCCCGGGCACTGGTTGCGGAGGGGTATAATATTCAGCTGCGCAGCGAAGGGGCGGCAGACCGCTGCGTCACGGCGGAGGCCCTGCGGCCTCTGTTCGGCAAGGTCATGACGGAGATTGCCGACGCCCTGTTCCCGGATATTGCCCCGGAGCCCCGGTACGCCCTTATGGAGCGGTGCATGGCTACGGAGAATCGGTATCTCCACGAAAACCCCTGCCGCATTGGCTACCCCAAGGTTCGGGAGACTATGGAGGCCCTGGCAAAACGGCACCGGCTCTTCATCGTCAGCAACAGCCAGCAGGGCTATCCGGAGCTGTGTATTCAGAAGATGGGCCTGGAGGGCTGCATCTCCGGCCACCTGTGCTTCGGCGACACCGGCACGGACAAGGGAACCACCATCCGCATTCTTTTGGAGAAATACGGCATTTCCTCTGCCGTCTACGTAGGCGATACCCAGGGGGATATGGAGGCCACCTATGCCGCCGGACTGCCCTTCGTCTGGGCGGACTACGGCTTCGGTACCCCGGAAAAATACGACGCAAGGATCTCTTCCTTTGAAGAGCTATTGACCCTGGAGCAGGAGGGAAGGCTTTGAGCATCTCCATTGATACCTATTGTATAGAGTGCCAGCTCCGCCGGAATGCGGCTCTGGCCAGAAGCCTGGGCAGTGAGGAAAAGGCAACGGAGTTTCTGCGCCGCTGGATGGCTCTGGCCCTGGCGCTGCCGGTGACGGCCCCGTCGCCCTGTGTAGGCCCTGCCACCAATGAACTGCTTCACGAAATGTATGGCCTGGACCTGGACCGCTACAGAGCGGAAAAGGAGGCCTCCAATGCCTTCGCCCTGGCTAATATGGACTACGTGCGCCGGGAGACGGAGCAGGCCCCGGACAGCGTGTACGCAGGGCTGCAATTTGCAATCCTGGGCAATTATCTGGATTTTTCCGCCCTGGGGGATAAGGTCAGCTTTGATACCCTTTCCGGGATGCTGGAAAAGGCCCGGGACATCCGGGTGGACCAAGGCACCTATGAAAAGCTCTGCGCCGACCTGGAAAAGGGCAGAAAGCTATTGTACCTGACGGACAACGCCGGAGAGATCGGCTTCGACCGGATTTTCGCGGAACAGCTGCAAAGAAAATTCTCCCATTTGGAAATTACCTTCTGCGTCCGGGGCGGCAACGCCGCCAACGATGCCACCCGGGCCGATGCCGCAGCGGTGGGCCTGCCCTTTCCCGTGATCGACAATGGCAATCTGGTGGCGGGTACCGTCCTGGAGCAGCTGAGCGATGAGGCCAGGCAGGCCATGGAGCAGGCGGATGTGATCCTCTCCAAGGGCATGGGCAATGTGGAAACCCTGCTTGGCTGCGGGAAGAACATCTATTATGCCTTTCTCGTCAAGTGTCAGCGCTTTGTGAACCTGATGGAAAGGCCCCTCATGACCCCGCTGCTTCTGCGGGAGCTGGACCGGCGGGGATGAAAATATCTCCGTCAATGTGTATAAATTTCACTTGAAAAAGTAGCACTTTCCACGAAAAAGAAAACGCTTTTCCAGAAATTGCTTGACAAAAGAATTCGGGAAGGTTACTCTATATAGCGGCTGCGCGGTTTGTTTCCGCCGCGCGGAGATCATCTTTACTTTGGGCGGCAGCCGCCGCCTTTGGATTGGAGCATGAAAATGAGTTACAACTGCACAAATATTCTCAAATGGACCGAAGCCCAGCTGAAATACACCTACGATGTCACCCTCCAGGAGGCTACCCCTCAGGAGCTCCACGAGGCACTGGGCGAGGCCGTTATGATGGCCATTTCCGACAACTGGAGCAGCAGCAAGAAAGCCCGGCTGCAGCAGCGGAAGGCCTATTATTTTTCTGCCGAGTACCTGATCGGCCGTCTGGTCTATTCCAATCTGTACAATCTGGGCATTCTGGACGAGATGAAGCAGCTCTTTGCCGCCCAGGGCGTGGACCTGGCCGTGCTGGAAGAGATTGAGGACGCCGCTCTGGGCAACGGCGGCCTGGGTAGACTGGCTGCCTGCTTCCTGGACAGCGCTGCCTCCTGCGACATCCCCCTGTCCGGCTACGGCCTGCGGTATAAGTTCGGCCTGTTCAAGCAGAGCTTCGATGACCAGGGCAGCCAGAAGGAGAACGCGGACGACTGGACCAAGTTCGGCGACCCCTGGTCCTACCGCCGGTACAACCACACCGTGAAAGTCAAGTTCCCGGACCATACCGTCCTGGCTGTGCCCTATGATGTGCCCGTCATCGGCTATGGCACCCACAATATCAATACCCTGCGCCTGTGGCAGTGCGAGGCCGAGGAAGAACTGGATTTCAGTGCTTTCAACGACCAGGATTACCTGCGGGCTTTGGACCAGAAGAACAAGGCCGAGGATATCACCCGTGTTCTCTACCCCAATGATTCCACCTGGGAGGGCAAGCGTCTGCGCATCAAGCAGCAGTATGTGCTGTCCTCTGCCTCTCTGCAGGATATGCTGCGGACCTTCAAGACTGCCCACGGCAATGACCTGAGCCGCTTCGCCGACTACTATGCCGTGCAGCTGAACGATACCCATCCCGCCATGTCCATCCCCGAGCTCATCCGTCTGCTGATGGATGAGGGCATGGACTTCGACCAGAGCTTCTCCATCGCCCAGCGCACCTTCTCCTACACCAACCACACCGTCATGTCCGAGGCCCTGGAAAAGTGGCCCCTGGATCTGCTGGGCTCCGTTGTCCCCGAGATCGTGGACATCATCCGCCGCATTGACGAAAAGCTCCAGCGGGAGCATCCGGGCCTGTTTATCATCAAGGACAACACCGCCCATATGGCAAACCTGTCTGTCTACGTTAGCAGCTATGTCAACGGCGTGGCCGAGATCCACAGCCAGATTCTGAAGGACGACCTGTTCCACGACTGGTATCAGGTCTACCCCGATCGCTTCCAGAACAAGACCAACGGCGTCACCCCCCGGCGCTGGATGGGCCTGTGCAACCCCGAGCTGACCCAGATGCTGAAATACCGCATCGGCGGTGACTTCCTGAAGGACCTGGATAAGCTCTCCGAGCTGAAGCCCATGATCGATGAGGATATGGTCCGCCAGTTCAACGCCATCAAGCGCCAGAAGAAGGAGCAGCTGTGCAAGGTCATCGCCGAGAAGGAAGGCGTGCAGCTGAACCCGGACTTCATCTTTGACGTTCAGATAAAGCGGCTCCATGAGTACAAGCGTCAGCTGATGAATGCCCTGTCCATTGTGGATATCTATTTCCGCCTGAAAAACGGCGAGCTGACCGACTTCCGGCCCACCGTGTATATCTTCGGCGCCAAGTCTGCCCCCGGCTATGCCCGGGCCAAGGCCATTATCCGCTATATCAACCGGATCGCCAAGCTGATCAACAACGACCCCGCTGTGTCCGACAAGCTGAAGGTGGTCTTTGTTCAGAACTACAATTGCTCCTATGCCGAGCATATCATCCCCGCTGCCGATATCTCCGAGCAGATCTCTCCTGCGGGCACCGAGGCTTCCGGCACCGGCAACATGAAGCTGATGCTCAACGGTGCCGTCACCCTGGGCACCCTGGACGGGGCCAATGTGGAGATTGCCCAGGAGGCCGGTATGGACAACGAGTATATCTTCGGCCATACCGTCCAGGAGATCAACAATGCCAAGGACAGCTACTGTGCCCGGAGCATTTACGACACCGACAGCCACCTGCACCGCGCCATCGACACATTGGTTGACGGCACCGTGCCCACGGACGATGCCCAGAAAGAGCTGCACCACGCTCTGCTGGATGGCGCTTCCTGGCACAAGGCGGACAACTATTTCGTCCTGCTGGACTACGCCTCCTATATGGATGCCAAGCTGCGGGTGAACCGCGACTATGCCGACCGGCTGGCCTTTGGCCGCAAGTGCCTGGAGAACGTGGCCTCCGGCTCCAAGTTCTCCTCTGACCGCACCATCCGCCAGTACGCAGACGAGATCTGGCACATCAAGCCCGTAAAGTTCTAAAAAAACCACAAAAATGTCATTGCGTACCGGCGCGCCCGCCGCGCAATGACATTTTTTTTAGGCGTAACAAAGGAGAAAAAACATGGCCTATAAGCTTCTGGTCATTAACCCCGGCTCTACCTCCACCAAGGTAAGCTATTTTGAAAACGAGAAGAATGTGTTCACCGAGAGCATCTTTCATGATGCCCCGGAGCTGCTGAAATACCCCACCACCAATGACCAGCTGCCTATGCGCCGGCAGGTACTGCTGGACTTTTTGAAGGAGCACGGCATTGACCCCAAGCAGATCGATGTCTTCGTAGGCCGGGGCGGCTGCGCCTATTCCCAGCAGGCGGGGGTCATGACCATCGATGAAAAACTGGTGGAGGACACCGCGGCGGATTGCGGCGGCAGCGACCATCCGGCAAAGCTGGGCGTGATGCTGGCCTATGACCTGTGCCGGACCTACGGCGGCAAAATGTACACCGTAAACCCCACCAATGTGGACGAGCTCTGCGACTATGCCCGGCCCACGGGTATTGCGGGGCTGTACCGCCGGGCCCAGACCCATGTGCTCAATCAGAAGGGCATTGCGGCCATCCACGCAAAGAAGCTGGGCAAGGGGTATGAGGACCTGAATCTCATCGTCTGCCATGTGGACGGCGGCATTACCGTCACCGCCCACAGCCACGGCAGAATGATCGACAGCACCGAGGGCGCCGGCGGCGACGGTCCCTTCACTCCCACCCGCCTGGGCTCCATCCCTGTTATGGAGGTGCTGCAATACCTGGACGAGGGGCATACCACCGCTGAAATGCGGGCCATGCTGTCCCGCTCCGGCGGCTTTGTCAGCCACTTCGGCACCTCGGATGCTTCCAAGGTACACGCTCTGGTAGAGGCCGGAGACCCCAAGGCCACCACCATCTGGAATACCGTGATCTATCAGCTGTGCAAGTCCATCGGCGGCATGGCCGCCGTGCTGGAGGGCAAGGTGGACGGCATTCTCCTGACCGGCGGGCTCATGCGCTATGACGATATCCTCCGGGGCGTGGAGCAGCGCTGCGGCTGGATTGCTCCCGTATCGGTCTATCCCGGCGAATGCGAGCAGGAGGCTATGGCCGATGCGGTTCTCGCCGTGCTGCGGGGAGAGGCGAAGGCCAATACTTATACAGGCAAGCCGGTGTTTTCGGGCTTCCCCTGGGAGCGGGAGGCGTAAATGCTCTTCAACTCCCTGAAATTCCTGATTTTCTTCCCGGCAGTGGTGCTGCTCTATTTTGTATTGCCCAAAAGGGTGCGCAATCTGTGGCTGCTGGTTGCCAGCTATGTGTTTTACATGGGCTGGAACGCCAAATATGTGGTGCTGCTGTTCACCTCTACCCTGATCACCTACCTCAGCGGCCTGCTGCTGGAGCGGGTCAAGGACAGTGACCGGCCCGAAACAAAAAAGACTGCCCTGAAAAAATGGGTGGTGGCGGTGTCCTTCCTGCTGAATCTGGGCATTCTGTTCTATTTCAAGTATGTCAATTTCTTCCTGGATACTCTGGGGGCTGCGGCCTCTCTGGTGGGGCTGACCCTGAATGTTCCGAAATTCGACATCCTGCTGCCCGTTGGCATTTCCTTCTTTACCTTCCAGGCTTTGAGCTATACCGTGGACGTGTACCGGGGGGAGATCGGCGCGGAGAAGAACTTCCTGCGCTATGCCCTTTTTGTCTCCTTCTTCCCCCAGCTGGTGGCGGGGCCCATTGAGCGGAGCAAGAACCTTTTGCAGCAGTTGGATACCCCCAAAAGCTTCGATTTTGACCGGGCCAGAGAGGGCTTTGTGCTGATGCTCTGGGGCTATTTCCTGAAAATCGTCCTGGCGGACCGGATCGCTATCTTTGTGGATACGGTCTATGGGGATATCGCGGCCTTCCCCGGCTGGTATCTTATCGCGGCCACGGTGCTCTTTGCCGTGCAGATCTACTGCGACTTCGGCGGCTATTCCACCATTGCCATGGGTGCGGCCAAAATTCTGGGCATCGAGCTTATGGAGAATTTCGATGCGCCGTACCTCTCCTCCTCGGTTTCCCAGTTCTGGCGGCGGTGGCATATCTCCCTGACCTCCTGGTTCAAGGACTACCTCTATATTCCCTTGGGCGGCAGCCGAAAGGGCAAGCTGCGCAAGTACATCAATAAGATGATCGTCTTTCTGGTCAGCGGCTTATGGCATGGAGCGGATGCCACCTTCGTCATCTGGGGCGGCCTGAACGGCCTCTATCAGGTCTTGGGCGAGGCTCTGGCCCCGGCCCGGGACAAGGCCTGCATTCACCTGGGGCTCCACCGGGAGAAAGCGTGCCACAAAATCGCCCAGGGGATCATCACCTTCCTGCTCATCGACTTTTCCTGGATTTTCTTCCGGGCTGCCGATTTCACCCAGGCGGTCAGCGCCATCCGCTCGATCTTCACGGCGGCAAACCCCTGGGTGCTCTTCAATGGTTCATTGTATGGCTGCGGGCTGGACCGGAAGAATTTCACCCTGATGCTGCTGGGCATTGGCCTGCTGTTTTTGGCGGACCTGTGCAAGCGCCGGGGCATGGCGCTCCACCGGGTGCTGCTGGGGCAGGACTGGTGGGCCAGGATCGTACTGATCGCCGCCGCCATTCTGGCCCTGCTGGTTTTCGGCAAATGGGGCCCTGGCTTCAATCAGGCCAGCTTTATCTATTTCCAGTTCTAGGAGGGCGGCCATGAAGAAAAGAAACATTCTGAGCTGCCTGGCCGTTCTGGTTCTGGTGGCCCTGGGCATTGCCCGGCTGAACGTCCTGCTGCGGCCGGTGGATACGGATTCCCCGGTGACCGCCATTGAGACCTTCCACACCCTGCCGGAAAATTCCGTGGAGGTTATGGGCTTTGGCTCCAGCCACATGTGGCTGGGCCTGGACACCATGACCATGTATGATGATTACGGCATCGGGGCCTATAATTACGGCTGCAACTGGCAGGAACTGAATACTACCCTGCTGTTTTTGAAGGACGCTCTGCGCACCCAGCACCCCAAGGTGGTGCTCATCGACACCTTCAATGTGAACACCTGGAAGCAGGACATGAATATGGATGGGGAGATCTACTATACCACCGCCATCCCCTGGATGAAGGACAAGCTGACCTATCTGCGCCAGAGCTTCGGCCCCTATCACAAAGAGCGGTATCTTTCCTATTTCATGCCCCTGGCCGCATTCCATGAGAACTGGGTCAATCTGTCCGAAGCGTCCTTCCGCAGCCCGGCCCAGAGCGGGGATGACTATCGGAAAACCATGGGTTACTCCGTTTCCGGTGCCGTGACCCCTGTGGAAATTCCGGACCAGACACTTCTGCCCCAGCAGCCCCTCCAGGATGAAGCAGCCATGCTGCTGGCTGAGATCGTGGAGCTGTGCCAGGAAAACGGCATTCAGCCGGTGCTCTGCACCATCCCCTGGCAGGGAACCAACGTCTATGCGGACTACCTGCGTTCCTTTGCCGAGGCCTACGGGTGCAGTTATGTTAACCTATATGACCATATAGAGGAAATGGGCCTGGATGAGGCCTCGGATTTCAGCGACACCGGCCACCTGAACGCCTCCGGAGCCGCCAAGATCGCCCGGTATATGGGGGCCTATCTGAAAGCAAATTATTCCCTCACCGATTTCCGCACCCGGCAGGACAACCTGTGGGAGCAGGCGAAAGAAAGATAAACATGAAAAAACAGGGACGGCTGAATTGCCGCCCCTGTTTTGGTTTTCCGGAGTTACTTCCGCTTCTGAATGCCCAATGCAGCCAGGCCCACGGTGCTGAAGCTCAGCACGGCCAGGGCAAGGCCCGGCAGGGCGGGGTCGGCGGTTTTGGGATTGGTCTTATCGGCCACAGCGAACTTGGCATAGACGGTCTTGTTTCCGTCCATGCGCACATAGCCCACCCGGCTGGCCCGGGTCAGGTTCTTGTCGGTATACCAGCCCACGAAATAGTAGCCGGACTTGGTGGGCTTGTAGCTGCCGAGATATACCAGGCTTCCGTCCGGAGCCTCCACGCTGTCGATCTTGGTGCCGCCGTTGGTCTCGAAGGTCAGGGTGAACAGCTGGGTCCACTTGGCGTACAGGGTGGTGTTTGCGGTTACGGCCTTGTCGAAGTCATATCTTGCGGTGCACTTCTCGTCCGTGTACCAGCCGTCAAAGCGCCAGCCCTTTGCGGTGGGATTTTCCGGCTTGGTGGCCTTGCCGCCGTTTTCCACCTTCTGGGGAGCGGGGGCAGTGCCGTGGCCGCCTACATTGAATGTCACGGTGTAGATTTCATCCCACTTGGCATACAGGGTGGTGTCCGCCGCAATGGGGGTATTGAAATCGAATTCCGTTGTGCAGGCCGCCGTGGTGTACCAGCCCCGGAAGACGTAGCCCTCGGCGGTGGGGTCGGCAGGCTTCGTGGCCTTGCCGTTCAGCTCCACGGTCTGGTCGGCAGGCACCGTGGCGTGGCCGTGACCGTTGGCGTCAAACTTCACGGTAAAAGCCTGTGCCCAGCGGGCAGTAAGCGTGATGTCCTGTGTGATCTGCGTTTTTTCGAAGACAAAGGCATCGCCAATGTAGTCGTCCTTTTCGTACCAGCCCTTGAAAATCCAACCCTTTTCGGTGGGGTCGGTGGGCCTTGTTGCATACTTGCCCTCTTCCACCTTCTCGTCAGCGGGCATGGTGCTCTTGCCATGGCCACCGTCCCGATAGGACACGGTAAAGTACTGGATCTTTTTCCAGTTGGCCGTATACTCCCGGTCTCCCTTGGAGCCGGTGGGAATGGTGACCTCCATCGTCGGTGCCGTCAGATCCGTTCCGGTCCAGCCGGTGAAGCGGTAGTCAGCCTTGGTTGGCTGGGGCAGGGTAATGTCGGCACTGTTTTCGGTATAGGTCTCCGGAGCGCCGGACATGGTGCCGCCATCCAGAGTATATTTGATATGGTACGTGGTGACCAGCCTATCCAGCTGGAAAACATAGAAGCCGTCCTCAATACGCAGAGGCTCCTTCCCGTCCAGGGTAACGGCGGGCTTCTCGGAAAGCTTATAGCCCTCCTCGCATTCCAGGTTGACCCAGAGTGTATAGGCCTGGGCGCCGAAAGTGCCGTCCGTAACCTCTGCGTCGTTTTCATCATGAATCTGCTTCCCGCCGATTTGGACACCCGTTGGCGTGGTAAGCTGGAAGCCGGATACAGGCTTTCCGTACGCATAACCGGCGGAGGTCAGGGCGACAGTGGGCAAAGTGCTCTCGTTCACGGTAATACTTAAGGTTTGGTCGCTTGTTGGCTCATAATTGGAGCCAGAGCCCGGTGCATAGTTAACGATGATCTCCGTCTCCTGGTCCAGGGTAAGCCCAAGCCCGGAAACAAGCTCACTTGCTGAAATCTCTGCCACACCGTTATTCACACAGCGGGAGACTTTGTTCACGTCGTGGTGAACTACCACTTCACCGTTCGGTACATCTTCGCCGCCCGGCCCTTTCACGGAGAACGTTACCGTATCCGTATAGGTCCATGTGTCCTTCGTCAACGTAAGCGTTACTCCTTTTGTCTCATCCGCCGCCGCGGCAACGGGCAGGGCCAGCAGCAGCGTCAAAACCAGCAGCAGGCTCAAAATACGTCTTTTCATAAAAAGCTACCTCCTTATTCGTCCTCAAAGCGTTTTAAGTAACTTTCTCTTTGCAAAATCAATATAGCACAGGTTCTACTTTTTCGCAAGAGGGTTCCGAAAATTTAAGAATTCCGTAAAGAAAAGCTACTATTAAAGCATAAAAAACCTTCCCCTTCGGGGAAGGTGGCCCGCCGACAGGCGGGACGGATGAGGGGCGGCGGATGACAGAGCGGCATGCTGCTTACGCACATTTTTCCTACAGCTCCCGCCCGGAACGCCCCTCTTCCACCACCGCTTACAGCGGTGGTCCCCCTTCCCCGACGGGGAAGGTTTTTACTACTGTGACCTCTTCTATGCCGCAGCGGCGGAGGGCCTCCTGGGCGGCCTCGTCGATTTCCTCGCCGCACATGACGATGGGCACCGCCGGGGGGCAGCTGACATTGGCCAGGGCCAGAATCCGGCCAAGGCTGTTTTCCACCGGAATCGTTTCCCGGGGGGCAAAGGCCGCCTGACGGGGGGTACACGCAGCTTTTGGGCGGGCAAGGGCAATGGGCGGCATCTCCTGCCGCGCGCCCCGGGGCAGGGCGCAGAGGGCGGCGCGCAGGCGGTCCAGCTCCTCCGGGGTATTCCGGGGGGTGAGCATGAAGACGAGGAAATCCCTGTCTGCAAATTCGCAGAAAATACCCTGTCTTTCCAACATTTCCGCCATTTCTTCCCCGGAATAGCCGAATTTGGCAGCATGAACGGTGATTTTCAGGGGTTCCGCCCCCACCAGAGCAAAGCCGTGGGCCAGAAGCGCCTCTTTCAGGGCGGCAATGTGCGGGGCAAGGGCTGCAATGTCCCCGGGCAGGCGCTCCAAAAGCGGATTGGCCCCATCCAGGGACTGCAAAATCAGCCAGGATGGACTGGTGGAGCCAAAGAGGGCCATGGCGGCTTTGGCCTCCTCTGCGGTCCAGTCGGGACCCATATGCAGATAGGCCCCGCCGGTGAGCACCGGCAGCGTCTTGTGGGCAGAATCGCAGCACAGGTCCGCCCCCAGGTCCATTGGGTGCAGGGAGCGGGGCAGGAATTTCAGGTAAGCCCCGTGGGCATTGTCCACCAGCAGGGGCACCCCATACCGATGGCACACGCTCGCGATTTCCCCCACGGGGGCCAGATTGCCCAGGTAGTCCGGGCTCGTCAGATAGACGGCGAAGGGCTTTTCTTTTTCTTCCAGAATGGCCGCTTCCACGGTTTCGGCGGTGACGGGACAGCTTAAATAGCTGTCCCCAGCCCAGAGCCAGGAAATGGGAAAATCCAGCAGCACCGCCGTATGGAGGAAGCTCTTGTGGGCATTCCGCCCCGCAAGGCATCTCCCCTTGCAGCCGGAGTGGGTATAGGCCAGATACAGCATGGCCCGAATGGCCAGACTGGAGCCCTCTGCGGAGTAGACCGTCCGGCAGCCGAAGAGCCGGGAGGCGTTTTCTTCGCTCCGGGCAAGGATGCCTTCCGGGTGGTACAGGTCGTCCGCCCCCCGAATCTCCGTGATGTCCAGGCTTTCACAGCCCAGTATCCCCCGGCCCTTGTGGCCCGGCATATGGAGCCGGACAGGGGCGGATGCGGCATAGGCCCGGACGAAATCACAGACCGGTGTGGAAATCACGCCTGGCCTCCCAGCTTTTCCGCAACCTGCACCATAATGGCGCACTCCATGCGCTTGCGGAACAGCTTGCAGCCGTATTCGTAAACACCCTTCACCGAACCCGTGGCGTGGTAGGCATTGGCGGCGCAGCCGCCGGAGCAGTAGAGCCGTGCCCAGCAGTCATGGCAGTCGGGCCGGGCATAGACATTGCAGGAGGCGAATTCCTGCTGGATTTCTGTGTTGGTGACCCCGTCCCAAATGTTGCCCAGCTTGAACTTCTCCTCGCCCACGAACTGGTGGCAGGGGTACAGGTCGCCCCAGGGGGTCACGGCCATATATTCCGTTCCGCTGCCGCAGCCGGAGATGCGCTTGTAGATGCAAGGGCCGCCGGTGAGGTCGATCATATAGTGGTAGAAGGTAAAGGGCCGACCCTCTCTGTAGCGCTCCAGCTGGAGCTTGGCCAGGTCCTCATACTGCTGCATGAGGATGGGCAGGTCCTCCTCCGTCAGGCCCGAGGGGTCTCCCTTGGCGGTGACCACAGGCTCCATGGAGAGCTCCGTAAAGCCCAGGTTCAGCATGGTCTTGATGTCCTCCAGGAAGTCCGGGTTGTGGTGGGTAAAGGTGCCCCGCATATAGTAGTTTTTACCGTCCCGCTGGCGGACCAGCTCCTGGAACTTGGGGACGATCTTGTCGTAGCTGCCGTGGCCCGCATAGTCCACCCGAAACCGGTCATGGACCTCCTTCCGGCCGTCCAGGCTCAGAACCACGTTGCTCATTTCCTTGTTGCAGAAGTCGATGACATCCTGGTCGATGAGCACGCCGTTGGTGGTCAGGGTGAAGCGGAAGTTCTTCCCCGCCTCTTTCTCGATGCTGCGGGCATAGGCCACCAGCTGCTTGACCACGTCAAAGTTCATCAGCGGCTCGCCGCCGAAGAAGTCCACTTCCAGATTCTTCCGGGTGCCGGAATGGGCAATCAAAAAGTCCAGGGCCTGCTTGCCTACCTCAAAGGACATGAGGGCCCGGTCTCCATGGTACTTGCCCTGGGAGGCAAAGCAGTAGGAGCAGTTCAGGTTGCAGGTGTGGGCAATGTGCAGGCACAGGGCCTTGACCACGCCGGAGGTCCGGGCCTTCAGCTCTCCCGCCATGGGGGCGAAGGTATCCGGGGTGAAGAGCTTGCCCGCGCCCTTCAGGGAAGTGATATCGTCGTAGCACTCCTCCAGCTCTGCCCGGTCGAGGGCGGGGTACTTGGCGGAGACTTCGTCAATGGCCGCTTCCCGGGAATGGTCTTCGTAAAGGCCGATGAGGTCATAGGCCGCCTCGTCCACCACATGAACGGAGCCGGAGCATACGTCCAGGACAATATTATAGCCGTTTAATTGGTACTGATGGATCATAGTTTTCCTTTCTGCATGAAAAATGCCGCCCAATCAGGCGGCATTCTCTTCAAAAATAAATTACTTATTCTTGTTCTCGCACTTCTGGTTGGCGATGCCGCTGCTGGTCTTGCAGGCAGACTGGCAGGAGGTCTGGCACTCGCCGCAGCCGCCGTTCTTGGCGCTCTGGCACAGATTGCGGGTCTCGATGGTCTGAATATGCTTCATGGAAGTTTCCTCCTTGTTATTTTTTCTATTCTCTCAGTTTACCATGGGGATGTGGAAATGTCAATGCGTTTTTTTGCTTTCCCCTTCTTCCGGACCGTTTCTATTTCTCCGCAGGTATTCTTTCCAAACAATTATCGTGGATATGCATCGGCAAGAATTGACATAGTACTCTATTTCTGCTAAAATCGGCTTGTCCGAAAGGACGGGAAGAGCATTACCATAAAACGGGATAGGCGGTCTGCTACACTCCTTCCTAAGGGGGTGAGCTTTATGCCGATTACTTTGACTGTACATATTGGTTCTTTAACCATCACAATCACTGTAAAACGCAGAAACCGCCACTCTGCCAAGTGACGGTTTCTCTATCATGATTAACCTGTAACAAGAGCAGACCGCTTATCGGTAGTGCTCTCTTCATAGTGATTATACCACGACCGGCTTGAATCGTCAAGGCTGGCCGTCTTTTATTCACCCAGCCTTTTCACAAATCCTTCCAGCCGGTCCAGGCTCTCTTGCAGTTCCCGGTCGCTGTAGCAATAGGACAGGCGGATATAGCCCTCTGTCCCGAAGCACACGCCGGGCACAGCGGCAAGACCTGCCTCCCGGATCATGCGCTCGCAGAACTGCCAGGAGGGAATGCCAAATTGGGAGATATCCGGGAACACATAAAAGGCCCCTTCCGGCTGCGGGTAGGAAAGGCCCATACGGTCCAGGCGGGAACAGACATAGTCCCTTCTTCTCCGGTACAGAAGCCGCACCGGCTCCGTATCAACTTCCAGCGCCGCTTCCGCTGCTGCCTGCAAGAAGGTGGGCACTGCGGCAATCTCCGCCGCGCTGAGCAGCAGCAGCCGGGAGAGCAATTCTTCCGGGCAGATGAGATAGCCCACCCGCCAGCCGGTCATGGCATAGGGTTTGGAGAAGCTCTGGCAGAGGATGGTCTGGGGGCGCAAGTCCTCCCGCCGCGTCAGGTCGCCGCAGGGGGCATAGACCAGCTTGTCGTAGACGTTGTCACAGATCAGGTAGATGCCTTTTCCCAGCACCGTCCGGGCAACGGTATCCAGGCTGCTCTCCCTCAAAATGACCCCCGTGGGATTGCAGGGGGAATTGAGGACGATGGCCTTCGTCTTCTCCGTCAGGCAGGCATTCAGGGCTTCCGCCGTGATCTGGAAGTCCGTTTTGCTCACATCCAGAAAGACCGGCTCGGCTCCTGCCGCCGTGACAATGGTGGCATACAGGGAGAAGGCGGGGGTTGGGATGATCACCTGGTCCCCGGGGTTCAGGATGCCGGTGAGGGCGGTATACAGGGCCTGGGTGGCCCCCACCGTCACCAGTACCTCTTCCGGGGCAGTGGGTCTTCCCCGGTTCGTTTCAAAGGCGGCAATGGCGGAGCGCAGAGAGGCCGTGCCCTGGTTTGGGGCATAGTGGGTTTCCCCCCGGGAAAGGGCTTCCAGCGCCGCCTGACGGATGGGCTCCGGGGTAGCCTGGTCCGGCTCGCCAATGGTGAGCATCCGGCAGTCCGGGGTGGCCTTGGCCAGATTGGTGAACACCCGAATGCCGCTGCGCTCCAAGGGGTCCAGATGGTGGTTAATCGGCATCATTGGAATTTCTCCGCCAATTCCTCGAAGAAATCGGCGCCTTTCACAAGGACTTCTTCATTAAAATGGAAGGTATCGGAGTGGAGGGCAGAGGTATCCCCCACGCCCAGGAAGAAGAACATGCCCGGCAGGGACTTCTGATACCAGGAGAAGTCCTCGGCGGTCATGGTGGGCTTGTCCAGTTCGAAGAAGCCCACGGTCTTGCGCACCCGGTTGTGCAGGTCCGCCGGGTTCATAACGGCGGGGTATCCTTCCGTCATATATACATTGACGGTGGCCCCATAGGCCCGCTCGATATCCTTGGCAATGGAGACAATGCCCGCTCGGATGGAATAGAACACCTCGTCCTGGAAGGCCCGGAGAGACCCCTCCATGTGGGTGTGATCTGACAATGCATTGCACACGGTGCCGCTCTGGAATTTGCCGAATTTCAGCAGGCGGAAGATGTTCTTGGGCAGGGCTCCCTCCAGCTTCATGACCCGCTGGTAGAATTCCACACCGGCGGCCAGAGCGTCAATGCCCTCACTGGCCTTGGCGATGTGGGCTGTCTTGCCGTAGACGTCCACCCGGACCTCGCAGGACCGGGCCATCATCTCGTTTTTCCGGCTGGCGATTATGCCCTCAGGCAGCTGGGGCCACAGGTGCAGGCCGAAAATCGCCTGGACCTTATGGGCCCGGAATACGCCGGTGGCGCAGATATCCTTGGCCCCGCCGGTGGTCTCCTCGGCGGGCTGGAACACCAGCAGCACATTGTGGGGCAGGCTCTTTTTCTCACTGAGGCGGCGGGCCAGCTCCAAAAGAATTGCCATATGGCCGTCGTGGCCGCAGGCGTGCATACAGCCCTCGTGCTGGGAATGGTAGTCCACCTTGTTCCGCTCCTGGATGGGCAGGGCATCCGCATCTGCCCGAAAGGCGATGGCATCCTTCTGCCCAAAGTCAAAGAAGGCGCACAGGGCACTTTCCATGGGGGAAAAAACCTTGCAGTTCAGCTTTTCCAGAGAAGCACGGAGATATGCCATGGTTTGGGGGAGCTGCCTGTCCAGCTCGGGGATACGGTGCAGGGCACGGCGGTCTTCGATCAGTTGCATAGTAAACGCCTCCGGGTAGTTTTTCCTTATTATATTCCATTCCCGGGGCGGTGTCAATTTGCCCTTGTGCTTTTTCCGAAAAAGTGGTAGGATAAGGAGAAAAGAGACCCGTTGCAAAGGAGAATTTAACCATGATGAATGCAGAACAGATCATCGCCTATATCCGCGATGCGGAGAAGAAGACCCCTGTAAAGGTCTATGTGTGGGAAAAGGAGCCGGTTTCCTTCCCGGGCTGCCGGGAGTTTCCGGCAGGGGAGAAGTGCAAGATCGTTTTCGGTGACTGGAAGGATGTGGGCCCCATCCTGGAGAGCCACGAATTTGAGCACATCGAGATCGAAAACAACTGCCGCAACTCCGCCATTCCCATGCTGGACATGAAGAATATCCCCGCCCGCATTGAGCCCGGCGCCATCATCCGGGAGCAGGTGACCGTTGAGAAAAACGCCGTCATCATGATGGGCGCCATTCTGAACATCGGCGCGGTCGTCGGCGAAGGCACCATGATCGACATGGGCGCGGTGCTGGGGGGCCGGGCCACCGTGGGCAAGCACTGCCACGTGGGAGCCGGGGCCGTGCTGGCCGGTGTAGTGGAGCCCGCTTCCGCTACCCCCGTCATCGTGGAGGACAATGTGCTCATCGGAGCCAACGCCGTGGTCATTGAGGGCTGCCGCATCGGCCATGATGCGGTGGTTGCCGCCGGAGCCGTGGTGGTGGAGGATGTGGCCCCCAATACCGTGGTTGCCGGATGTCCCGCCCGGGTCATCAAGGTCAAGGATGACAAAACCGCCTCCAAAACCGCCCTGGTGGATGCTCTGCGGAAGCTGTAATTTACCAGTGCATTGTCAAATTGCCTAATTTTGCCCATTAAAAAACAGCAACCTGTACCATTGCGTCAAGCTCCAAAGTATGGTATCATGGTAGCATTCCGGTGGAATGGTACTACTCCACAAAAATAGTTCCAATTCCGCTAAAATAAAGGAGGAACCCCCGTCAGACTCACGGTGCGGCAGTGTGGAGACCTGTCGTAATGCATCTGCTGTTTTACCCGGCAGATCGCGAGGGCATACATTGAGAATTCAGTATGTCCGGAGTCAGAAAACAATGGCAAGTGTAACCCTGAAAAACATCAAGAAAGTCTACCCCTTTAACGGCGACGACGCCAAGAAGAAAAAGAAGAAGAAAGGTGAAGAACCCGCTAAGAAGACCAATCTTCAGATCACCGACGAAGGCGTTGTCGCTGTGCAGGCCTTCAATCTGGACATCAAGGACAAGGAATTCATCGTCCTGGTCGGCCCCTCCGGCTGCGGTAAGTCCACCACCCTGCGTATGATCGCCGGCCTGGAAGACATCACCGACGGCGAGCTGTACATCGGCGACCGCCTGGTCAACGACGTGGCTCCTAAGGACCGCGATATCGCCATGGTTTTCCAGAACTACGCTCTGTACCCCCATATGACTGTTTATGATAACATGGCTTTTGCTCTGAAGCTGCGCCATGCTTCCAAGGAAGAGATCGACAAGAAGGTCAAGGAAGCCGCTGAGATCCTGGACATCACCCAGTACCTGGGCCGTAAGCCCAAGGCTCTGTCCGGCGGTCAGCGTCAGCGTGTTGCCATCGGCCGTGCTATCGTTCGGAACCCCCAGGTCATGCTGATGGACGAGCCTCTGTCCAACCTGGACGCCAAGCTGCGTAACCAGATGCGTGCTGAGATCATCAAGCTGCGTCAGCGCATCAACACCACCTTCATCTACGTTACCCACGACCAGACCGAGGCTATGACCCTGGGCGATCGGATCGTCATCATGAAGGACGGCTTCATCCAGCAGATCGGCACGCCTCAGGAAGTGTTCAGCCACCCCTACAACCTGTTCGTCGCCGGCTTCATTGGCACCCCTCAGATGAACCTGTTCGATGCCAAGCTGGTTAAGAATAACGGCAAGTACGCTGTCCAGGTGGGCGGCATCACCGTCGAGCTGGCCGAAGAGAAGCAGGCCAAGCTGGCCAAGAACAACGTTGCTGCGCAGGATGTGGTCCTGGGCGTTCGTCCCGAGCACATCGAGCTGAGCCAGGAAGGCATTGACGCCAAGGTCGATGTCTCCGAAATGATGGGTTCCACCGTGCATCTGCACGTCACCGCTATGGGCCGCGATGTGGTCCTGGTGGTTTCCACCATGAACATGACCGGCGCTGAGGTTGCTGCCCTGACTGCCGGTGCTGCCGTGAAGTTCACCTTCAACGGCAACGTCTGCCACGTCTTCAACAAGGAGACCGGCATCAACCTGGAAGCCTAAGTTTCCAAAATTTTACCGCCCTGTGGGTTCCCACAGGGCGGTTTAGACTGTCGAAAAACCCCTTACGGGCTTTTCCGACAAGTTTTTGCAGTCTGCCGCGCGCACTCCTTGTTCGCCTATGGCGAACAACTCGCACACTTGCAGCCTGAGATGTATTTTCTGTCAGGTACACGCCCCGACAGAAAATGATTTGATTTTATTTGTCGGCTTACGCCGCCAAACTCTGCGAGGCTTTTTTGACAAGCTGTACCGCCCTGTGGGAACCCACAGGGCGGTTGTTTTTTGGCTTCCCTTTCAGAGGAGCCTTTTCGGAAAAACGATTTACTTCTCCGCTTCCGCCGGGATATCTCCTACCCCGTTCAAAATCATGGTGGGCTGGTAGGCGAAGGCCTTGGGGGTGTCCCGGTCGGAGACGCCGGAGAGGACCAGCACCGTGTCGATGCCGCTTTCCATGCCGGCAATGACATCCGTATCCATCCGGTCGCCCACAACGACAGCCTCATCGGAGTGGCAGCCCAGCAGCCGAAGGCCGGTGCGCATCATCAGCGGGTTTGGCTTTCCGCAGAAATAGGCCTGCTTGCCGGTGGCCATCTCCACCGGGGCGATCAGCGCCCGGCAGGCCGGGGCAATGCCCTTTTCAATATTGCCGGATACATCGGAGTTGGCACCGATGAGCTTGGCCCCCTGCAAAACCAGGTTTACCGCCCGGGTCAGGGTGTCCAGAGAGTAGGTCCGGCCCTCGCCGATGACCACATAGTCCGGGTTCACATCGTTCATGGTAATGCCCGCGTCATACAATGCGTTCAGCAGCCCCGCCTCGCCGATGACGAAGGCCGAGCAGCCCGGGGCCTGTGCCTTCAAAAAGGCCGCCGTGGCCAGTGCGCTGGTGTAAAAATGTTCCTCCGGCACCTCCAGCCCCATCCGGGCCAGCTTCTGCCGGAGCTCCTTTGGGGTCATGCCGCTGTTATTTGTCAAAAACAGGTATTCCTTGTTCTCCCGCTGGAGCCACTGCACAAACTCCGCAGCACCCGGCAGGATGCGATTTCCATGGTACAAAACGCCATCCATATCGCAGATAAAGCCCTTCTTGGCCTTGAAATCGATCTTCATCTTTCTTTTCCTCCTTCTATCTCCATATTACAGAGATACTATAGACCCAATACGTAAAGGCGGAAAGGAAATGAAAGTAAAATATGTGTAAAATATGGCCCCCTCCCGACGCTGTGCCGGGAGGGGAAGCCTGTTTGCGTTCTAGTTAAAGCCGCTCTGATCAAAGGTGATCACGGGATAATAGGTCACGCCGGAGTTCTGATTCAGAGCTTTTTCCAGGGCGGCGGTGATATCCGCCTCCTGGCCCCGCAGGTCTGTGGGCAGGACCACATCGAAAATCAGATTGACGTGTCCCTTGCCGGGGACCATGCGGAAGTCGTGGACCCCCAGGCGGATGTCGTATGTATGCAGCAGCTGCTCCACCCGGACGTGCATCCGGTCCAGCTCCGGGTCGTCGGTGACGATGGGGTCGTAGTGGATGACCAGGTGGACGCCGTGGCTTTTCAGGCACTCCCGCTCCAGGTCGTCGAGGATCTCATGGCATTCCATGGGGTCCTCCCGGCGGTCCATCTCCACGTGGATACTGGCGAAGCGCTGGCCGGGGCCGTAGTCATGGACCATCAGGTCGTGAAAGCCCAGGACCTTGGGGCAGGCCCGGATGTTGTCTACGATCTTCTCCCGCAGCTCCGGGTCGGCGTTTTCGCCAAGCAGGGGAGAGATGGTGTCCTTTGCCAGGCCGACACCGCTGTAGAGGATGAAGCAGGACACGGCCAGACCCATCCAGCCATCGGCACGGAAGGCTGTAAAGTGCTCGATCAGGGCCGCCAGAAGCACGGCGGAGGTGGTGATCACATCGTTGCGGCTGTCGGCGGCGGTGGCGGCCAGGGTAGCGGAGTGGATGGTTTTGCCAAGCTTTGTATTGAACAGGGACATCCAGAGCTTTACCAGAATGGAGCCCGCCAGTACGGCGGCGGTGGTCCAGCCGAATTCCACCGCGGCAGGGTGGAGCACCTTGTCCAGAGAGGATTTGGCCAGTTCCACGCCGATGATGAGGATCAGCGCGGACACCGCAAGGCCGGACAGGTATTCATACCGGGCGTGGCCGAAGGGATGCTCCTCATCTGCGGGCCGTTCGGCCAGTCGGAAGCCCAGCATGGTGACAACACTGCTGGTGGCATCGGACAGGTTGTTCATGGCGTCGGCGGTAATGGACACGGACCGCGTGAGCAGTCCGACGGCCAGCTTTCCGCCGAAGAGCAGAATATTGCAGAAGATCCCCACAATGCCGGAGAGAATGCCGACGGCGGCGCGGACCTTGGGGTCCTCGGGATGGCCGGAATTTTTGATAAATGTGCGAAGAAGCCAGTTAGTCATGACAAATTCCTCCAAAACGGAAGCAGCACCGCAGAGCCCGGAAAACCGGGAATGCGGTGTTGCGGTGGAACGCGATTTTTTCGTTTGTATTGCGGCCTATGCCTTATTCCTGGGCCGCCTTCTCAGCTCGCCCTTCCGGTCAAACCAGTACATGGCAAGGCCGTTGATGGCCAGAGTGGCCAGCAAACTCAGCACAGCCTCCCAGACCAGGCACCACACCGTCCGCCAAACCATGGCATTGATGTCCATGGAGCCGAAGCCCAGGGAAAGGACGGTCATGACCACTGTGAGCACCAGCCCCAGTCCTCCCAGAACCATACCGGCAATGCGCTGGGTGAAGCGCCAGGCGTGGACGCTGCCCATGCCGTAATAGCAGCGGTAGCCCAGGTAGTAGTTGGCCTCCTTGGGGGCCAGAAACAGATAGGAAAGCCCCAGGACCAGCAGAAGAATGGGCCCTACCAGCACGCAGATGCGGCAGATGAGGGTGATCTTGCCGAAAATGGAGTCCAGATTGGGAAGCAGTGTGGCCAGATCGAAGTCTTCAAAGGCTTTTTTCAGAGCTTCAATATCCAGAGCCGCTTCCGTAGGGGTTGTGGCTGTTAGCATTATTTTTCCTCCAGGTATTTGCTGATCTCCCGCATGAAGCTGCCTGCGTCCTGAAACTGGTGATAGATGGAGGCAAAGCGGATGTAGGCCACTTCGTCCACGGGCTTCAAACGCTCCATGACCATCTCACCCAGGCGCTCGGTGGTGACCTCCCGCTCCAGGGAATTCTGGATGGTCTGCTCGATCTCAGTCGCAATGCGCTCCAGCTCTACGATGTCGGCACGCCGCTTGTCAAAGGCGCGGATCATGCTGTTCACGATCTTGTTTTTGTCGAAATTCTGCCGGGACCCATTGCGCTTGACCACAAGGATCGGCTGGCTCTCCACACTTTCGTAGGTGGTGAACCGGTGGCCGCAGCGGCAGCATTCTCTCCGGCGGCGAATACTCAGGTCGTCGGAGTGCCGGGAGTCAATGACCTTGCTTTCCTGATCTCCGCAGTAAGGACATTTCATAGGAAAACGCTCCTTCTCCGGGCCCTTTCGCCGTTGGCTAGGATTCCCGGCAACGTTGTGTATTATTATACCAGCTTTCTCCGGCAGTGTCCAGACTTTTTTCCTCTTGTGTTTTGCAGGAAAATCGGGTAAAATGGCAAGCGTATAAGGAGGTAGTATGAACCGAAAATTTTTGTATACAGCCTGGGCTGTGCTATTCATTCTATGCGCCGCTTTCGGATTTGTGCCGGAGCGGTCCGGGGTCTTGCAGGCGCTGCTGACGGTGCTGAGCCTGGTGTTCTTCCTGCCTCCGGCGATGCTTTTGTATAAGGCGGCGGGAAAGACCCGGAAAACCGTTGGGCTTCTGAGTGCGGTGTCCCTGGGGGCAACCCTTGTGGTGCTGGTGCTGAACATTGTCCTGGCCACCGGAAGCACGGCGCTGGGAGATTTTCTCCATGGCGTTCTCACAGTGGTGTCCGCCCCCATGCTCTGCTGCGGGTCCTGGGCACTGTCCCTGTTTTTGTGGGCCTGCCTGCTGATCTGGGCAAAGCCCTGGAAAAAGTAAAGTATAAGGAGCGAAAACGATGTCCTATCAGATCATTACCGATTCCGGCTGCGATTTTACGAAAGAAAAATATGAGGCGCTGGGCCTTATTGCGGCGCCGCTTACGGTGAATTTCCGGGGGGAAACCTATCCGGACCGCAATGACGACAGCCTGCGGGATATGTATGCCGACCTCCGCGCCGGGAAGGTAGCCACCACGTCTGCGGTGAATCCCGAGCAGTGGCAGGAGATCATAGAGCCTCTGCTGGAAAAAGGCGAGGATATTCTGGTGCTGGCCTTTTCCTCAGGCCTGTCCACCACCTACCAGTCTGCCAGTATCGCGGCTCAGGAGCTGCGGGAGCGCTATCCGGAGCGGACCATCTCCGTGGTGGACAGCCTGTGCGCCTCTCTGGGCCAGGGCCTGCTTGCCTACTATGCCTGCAAGAAGCGGGACGAGGGCCTGAGCCTTGGGGAGCTGGAGCAGTGGCTGCTGGACAACCGTCTGCACCTGTGCCACTGGTTTACAGTGGACGACTTGATGTATCTCAAGCGGGGCGGTCGGGTCAGCGCGGCCACGGCAATTATGGGCACCATGCTGAACATCAAGCCTGTGCTCCATGTGGACAATGAGGGCCACCTGATCAACGTCAGCAAGGCCCGGGGCCGGAAGGCCTCCATTCAGGCCATGGCCAAGAAGGTTGCCGAGCTGGGCGCGGGTTTCGACAACTCCGTCATGTTCATCTCCCACGGCGACTGCCGGGAGGATGCGGAGTACCTGGCAGGGCTGCTGAAGGAGCAGTACGGGGTGAAGGAGGTCTACATCAACTACGTAGGCGCCGTCATCGGCTCCCACTCCGGCCCGGGTACCCTGGCATTGTTCTTCCTGGGAGAGCATAGATAAAACATACACGCAAAGCGAAGAGCTTCGTACAAAAGCTTCCCCTTCGGGGGAGCTGCAGCTTGTCAAAAAAGCCTCGCAGAGTTTGGCGGCGTAAGCCGCCAAATAAAATC
>UQGU01000006.1 GCA_900540635.1 uncultured Eubacteriales bacterium
GCTTTTTGAACCATTTTGATATAGTCTGAGCAGTCGATTATCGCTTGCTGAACTGCGGAGCGCGACGAGCTGCTTTGAGACCGTACTTCTTTCTTTCCTTCATTCTGGGGTCACGGGTCAGGAAACCAGCGGCCTTCAGGGAAGCGCGGTACTCGGGGTTGACAGTCAGCAGGGCGCGGGCGATGCCGTGACGGATAGCGCCGGCCTGGCCGGAAACGCCGCCGCCGCAGACGGAAACAACCACGTCGACCTTGTCAACCAGCTCGGTGGTGACCAGGGGCTGACGGACGACCAGCTTCAGGGTCTCCAGACCGAAGTAGTCATTGATGTCGCGGCCATTGATGATGATGGAGCCGGTGCCGTTCTCGTAAACGCGAACGCGGGCAACACTGGACTTACGACGGCCAGTGCCGTAAAAATACTTCTTCTTGCTCTCGTACATTCTGTGTTACCTCCAATTAGTCCAGAGTCCAGGCTTCGGGCTTCTGGGCAGCATGAGGATGCTCAGCACCCTTGTACAGGTGCAGACGGGTCATGCAGTTGCGGCCCAGAGTGTTCTTGGGCAGCATGCCCTTGACGGCGACTTCCATAGCGTAGTCGGAACGGTTCTCCATCATGGTGCGGGCCTTGGTTTCCTTCAGACCGCCGATCCAGCCGGACACGCGATAGTAGACCTTCTGCTCGGGCTTCTTGCCGGTCAGAACAGCCTTGTCAGTGTTGATGATAATGACGTTGTCTCCACAATCAACGTTGGGAGTAAAATCGACCTTGTGCTTGCCGCGCAGCAGGTTAGCAGCGATCACAGCGGTACGGCCCAGGGGCTTGCCGGCTGCATCGATGATATACCACTTGCGCACCACGGTCTCCTTCTTGGCGAGGGTAGTGGACATATGGGTTCCTCCAATTTTTTGGTAAAATATTTTGACATTCTCATGTGTTTGAAGTACAATATCTTCAAACTGCTTAGCATTTATACCATAAGAAAATTCAAATGTCAACACCTTTTTCGAAGATTTTTATGCAATGCGATATAATCTCTCAAAATCGCTGAAATGCTCTTGAATTCTCTTAAATGCTAACTTACCTAATTTGCCTGTTTTAGGAGGAAATCTCAAAAATGCAGAAACTTGTCGGCCTGGTTCGCAGGTGCGTGGAAGACTATTCCATGATCGAAGACGGAGACAAAGTCGCCGTAGGTGTCTCCGGAGGAAAGGATTCTCTGGTGCTTTTGAAGCTTCTGGCGGCACTGCGGAGCTATCATAATAAGAATTTCCAGCTGGAGGCAATCACCATCGATATGGGCCTTGGCATGGATTATACGGAGATTGCGCAGTTGTGCAAAGAACTGGATGTGCCCTATACCGTTGTGAAAACGGAGATCGGCCCCATTATCTTCGACTATCGGAAGGAAAAGAACCCTTGCTCTATGTGCTCCAAAATGCGCCGGGGCGCGTTGAATCAGGCGCTGGTGGATAAGGGCTTTCATAAGCTTGCCCTGGGCCACCACTATGACGATGCCGTGGAAACCTTTCTTATGAGTCTGATTTACGAGGGCCGGATCAGCTGCTTCCAGCCGGTCACCCATCTGGACAGAACCGGAATTACCCAGATTCGCCCGATGCTCTACATCCACGAAAAGACCGTAGCCGCCTTTGCTGAGCGGGAGAACTTGCCGGTACTTCAGAATCGCTGTCCGGTGGATAAACACACCAAGCGGGAGGAAATCAAGGATCTGATATACGATCTGGCGAAGACCTATCCGGATTTGAAGGAGCGTATTTTTGGTGCCATGCAGCGCTACCCCCTGGAGGCCTGGGAGCCCCACGGCCGCTACAAGCGGCCAAAGGAGCAGGAATAAGGTACAAGGGAATAATTTCCAGAAAAAAGGGAAAAGCTTTCTCCGTCATGAAAAGGAGGAAGCAATATGGTAAAAGGCATTTCCCGCCAGGTGATCCTGGTGCCCGGACCGGGCACGGAGCTGTTTGACCAGGCAATTTTTATTTTAAAAGACAACGCTGTTTCAGAAGGCGTCAGCGATGAGGCACTGCTAAAAGAGGCTCGCCAGGTCATGCGTGGCGGCAGAAAGCGATATAGACCCCTGTATGCCCTTTTCTGGGCGCTCTGCGGCTCTTTGCTGACAGGTGCGGCCTGGGCGCTGAGTGCCATTCTGAGATAAGCAATCCCTTAGAAAGAGAGAGAATCTATGCAAATCGGAAATTTATCGGTTGAAAACCCGCTGTTTCTTGCCCCTATGGCAGGGGTGACGGATTGGGCCTTTCGGACGGTCTGTGCAAGGCTGGGAGCTGGGGTTACGGTGACGGAGATGGTCTCCTCCCGGGCCCTGGTCTATAAGGACCAGAAAACGGCCAAGCTTTTGCGAAAAAACGAGGGGAGTCTCTGCGGCGCTCAGATTTTTGGCAACGACCCGGAAATCATGGCCCAGGGAGCCCGGTTGGCGCTGGAAATTTCCGGCTGCGACTTTTTGGATATCAACATGGGCTGTCCCATGCCGAAAATCGCCAATTCTGGCGACGGCAGCGGCCTGATGCGCACGCCGGAGCTGGCCCAGAAAATTGTGGAGGCCGTTGTAAAGGCTGTTAACGTGCCGGTGACGGTAAAATGCCGCCTGGGCTGGGATAAGGGGAGCATCAACGTTTTGGAGTTTACGAAACGGATGGAGGACGCTGGGGCCGCCATGGTGACGGTCCATGGCAGAACCCGCAGCCAGCTTTATTCCGGCGTTGCCGACTGGGATATGATTCGCAAGGTCAAGGCCCAGCTGTCCATTCCCGTTATCGCCAACGGAGACATCACTGGTCCGGAGGCTGCGCTGCGCTGCGCCAAATGGACCGGGGCCGATGGGCTGATGATCGGCCGCAGCTGCTTTGGAGATCCCTGGATTTTCCAGCAGGTGAAGGCTGCCTTGGCCGGGGAGGAGATTCCCCAGCGGCCTGTTTTGAGAGACCGCATTGCCGTAGCGGTGGAGCAGTTTCAGCTTGCGGAGCAGGATCACGGGGAGCACGTAGCCTGTCTGGAGGCGAGGAAGCACTTTGCCTGGTATCTCCGGGGTGTCAGCCATAGCGGATTTTATAAGCAGCAGATTTCTTCTCTGACCACCATGGAGGATATTTACCGGGTCGCCAAGGAAATTTCCAGAGATTTGCAGTAAAATGCGCGGATAAGAAAAGCGCCGTTTCACATCCTAGCCAAGAGAGGTGACAGATGTGAAACGGCTTTTTGCATGCCTTTTGGCGGGCCTTGCTTTGGTCCTGCCCGTGAGGGCAGAACCCATCCGTTGGGTGGACTTTGATGTGAGCACGGAATCCATGGCCTATGCCATGCAGCAGGATATCCGCACGGCAGAGCAGGAGAAGCACCTGAGCTGGATCGAGATTTTGGCTTTGGCTGCCTGCCGCACAGGGGGAAAATGCCCGCTGTCTGCCGTAAAAAAGGCCGCAAAGGACCTGGAAGGGGATGTTTCCCCCGAGGAGGCAGCAGGGGAGCTGGGAAAATACTATGCCTATTATTATGAGGCCTACTCCGCCGCTCTGGGTGGGCTGGTTGGAAGCTACGCCATTTTCAAGGATGGCCAATGGGTCCCGCAATACGGCCTGAAGACCTTTTCGCCCATTGCGGCGGGCTACGGCTACAGCCATTGCGATGATTTTGGCGTTGGCAGAAGCTTCGGCTTCAAGCGCAAGCATCTGGGCAATGATCTCATGGGCAGCCTGGGAACGCCAATCGTAGCTGTGGAAGGCGGAATCGTGGAAGCCATGGGCTGGAACCGTTACGGCGGCTGGCGGGTGGGCATCCGCTCCTTTGACGGGAAGCGGTACTATTACTATGCCCACCTGCAAAAAGACGTCCCCTTCGCACCTGGGTTGGCGGAAGGGGACATGGTAGAGGCCGGTCAACTCCTGGGCTTCATGGGTCGTACCGGCTATTCAGATAAGGAAAACGTCAACAACATCGAAACGGTCCATCTCCATTTTGGGATGCAGTTGATTTTCGACGAAAGCCAAAAGGAATGCGACAGCGAAATCTGGATCGATGTCTACCAGATCGTCAAGCTCTTGTCCACCCACCGCAGCAGCTACCGAAAAAACGACGGCGTTTGGCAGCGGGTGTATCCCTACAAAGACTTAGACTGGGCAGAGTTTCCTTATTTCAGCGACCCTGCCACACAGACCTTCCGGCCCAGCTCTTCCAAATAGAGAATGTGCAGGTCGCTCTGGTAAATGTCCCGCAGCAGCGGTTCCTGTAAAATATCCTCGGCAGAGCCCACCGTCAGGCTGCCCTTTCGGTCCAGCACCGCAGCCTTACCCCCCAGCAAGATGGCGTGGTCCGGCATATGGGTGGTCATGACCACGCATAGCCTTTGTCTGCCAGCTCCTTGACCATGGCTACGGTCCGCAGCTGGTTGCCGTAGTCCAAGTGGTTGGTGGGCTCGTCGAACATGATGATCTTCGGCTTCTGAACAATGACCCGGGCAATGCTGGCCTGCTGACGCTCGCCGCCGGAGATTTCCGTGTAGGGCCGGTCAGCCAGGTGGGCGATGTTCATGGAGTCCAGCACCTGGTCTACCAGGCTGTAGTCCTCCTCCGATGGCTTTTGGAACATCCCCAGGTAGGGGGCCCGGCCCATGACCACGAAATCCCGTACATTGTAGCCGTAGGCGGGGGTATGGGTCTGGGGCACATAACCGATGACCTTGGCGATCTCCTTCAAGGGCATCTGCCGGATATCCTGCCCTTCCAGAAGGACCTTTCCGGAGGAAGGGGGAAGCAAATTGGTGATGCAGTTCAAAAGCGTAGACTTTCCGGCGCCGTTGGGGCCCAGAATGGTCAGTACCTCCCCATGATCCACGGAGAAATTCACATCTGAAAAAATCGTTCTGCCGTTGTGATAGGAGAATGTGAGATTTTGCACTTCCAGGATCATGTCATTTTCATCCTTTGCTTTACCAGAATATACAGGTAGAAGGGCGCACCGATGAGACCGGTGAGAATGCTCAGGGGAATCTCCAGGGTGGTGGCGGCCCGGGCCACGGTATCGATCAGCAGCATGAAAATACTGCCGAGCACGCAGGAGACCGGAATGGATTTGATGTTATCCGGCCCTACCAGGATCCTGCCCAGGTGGGGGATCACTAGGCCCACCCAGCCGATGGTTCCGCACAGGCAAACCGCACAGGCCGTCAGCAGGGTGGAACAGAGGATGATGATATTCCGGGTCAGCCCAATTCGGATACCCAGGGTCTTCGCCTCCCGGTCGCCCAGGGACAGAAGGTTTATCTGCCAGCGGATGCCGATCAGCAGAGCCATAGCACCCAGTATGGGGAGGGAGACGGACAGCACATCGCTGTTGGTGATTTTTGCCAAGCTGCCCATCTGCCAATAGGTGATACTGGCCAGCTCCGTTTCTGGGTCTGCAACATATTTGATGACACCCATAATAGAGCCCATGATGCCGCTGACGATCACGCCGGAAAGCACCAGCATGGTCAAAGAGTCATTGCGCATCAGCCGGGGGATGGACACCGTCAGCAGAACGGTCAGAAGTCCAAAACCAAAGGCCAGAAGCTGGATGCCGGTGGCGTTCAGGTGCAGCAAAATCGCAATGGCCGCACCTACGCAGGCGCCTGTGGAGACGCCCAGAAGGTCCGGGCTCACCAGGGGGTTTTTAAAGACCCCCTGGTAGGAAGCGCCGGACAGGGACAGGGACCCGCCTACCAGAATTGCCGCGGCGACCCGGGGAAGCCGCAGGGTGTAGATCACATTTTCGGCCATGGCATCCCAGCTCTGGGGCATCGGGGAGAGCCCCAGCAGTTGCCGGAGTCCGGAAAACAGCACCAGCACTGCATCCCGAAGCCGGATGGTATAGCGCCCTGTACACAGGGCCAGCAGAGCGCAGGCAATCAGGCAGAGGATCGACGTGAGTAGAAAAATCCGATACTTACGGTCGCTCATGGTTCGCCCGCTCATCTGGTTTGCTCTTTCTTCATTTCCGTTCATTGGCGCTTACTGATAAAGTTCCGTATGGAAAACGTTGTCCAGCTGCTCCTCCGTCAGGGTGACGCCAAAGAACTCCTGGATGAAATCCCGTTCCTCCTGGCGCATATCCACCTCAGAGAAGATCTCCGGCTGGATCATAGAGGCCATGTACAGGTAGAACAGGGGCTTTTCAACGGTGTTGGGAGGGGACCAACGGTACAGGCTGAGGGGAATTTTGTAAACCCGATGGTTGATGACCGCATCTACATTGCTCCAATCCTGACCGTCGATGCGATTTTCGTATACATCCTGGGGCGTGCAGTCATCCCAGCCATTCAGGAAAATGATCTGGGGGTTGTATTTGAGAATCTCCTCCATGGTGGGGGTAGAGCTCTCGGCAGAGGCGCCTTCCAGAACGATGTCCTGGCCGCCGACCTTCTTGGTGATCCAAGCGTTCATGCCAGTGGCGCTGACACCCATGTCGGACAGGGTGATGTTCAGAATCCTGGGCTTCTGGTCCTCCGTCAGCGCGGCGACCTGATCCTGCTTGGAATCCACATATTCCTCAATCTCATGGTACCAGGCCAAAAGCTTCTGGGTCTGCTCCTGGCGGTTGAGCACATCGCCCATCATGGAGATCAGGCTTTCCAGAGAGGCCATGTCGGTGGCGCTTTTAAAAGCGGCTACGGGAATGCCCAGCTCCTTCAGCTGGGTCATGGTGTCTGTGGAGCTTGCCCAGCACAGCACCAGGTCGGGCTTCAGGTTCACCAGCTCCTCCATATTAACGCCGCTGCCGCTGACGACGGTGGTGTTCACGTTCTCCTGCTCCGGTGCCAGCTCCCGCATCAAAGAGCGCTCCCAGGCGGTGTAGGCGCTCTTGGGCATGGCGACTACGTTCTTCATGTGGCCCTGCAGGGCGAAGACGATGTTGGGGAAAACGGGCCCGATAATGACAATGGCCTTGGGGTCCGCGGGTACCTGAATCTCTTCGCCGGTTGCGTCTACCACGGTGCGCATACCGGTTTCCGCGGCGGCAGTGGCTTCAGTGGCAGGCGCCTGGGGGGCGACGGTTTGGACGGTGGTTTCTGCAGGGGCGCTTTCTGTCTTACCGGCGCTGGAACAGGCGGCGGCGCCGCAGATCAGCACCCCGGCCATGGTAAGCGCCAGCAGCTTCTTGAAAATGTTCATACAGTCTCTCCTTTATAAAAGATGGTTTTTATATTTTCAGCGATCCAGGCAGCGCCTTTCTTGCCAAAAATCTCGTAAGGAATGTGTGCGTACCGATTGCCGGATACCTGGGGATCAGGAATGGGCACCAGGGGCAGCACTCCAAGGTCAAATTCCGGGTCACCCAGCAGAAGATCCGCATTCTGTGTCAAAGCCCGCAGTTCCTGGGGCGATTCAAAGAAAGAATAGGTTCCCTGGGGAAACAATCTACGGTAGAACTGCCGCTGCTCCGGTCTGGGGGCGTATACGGCCAAAGTCACATGGTCGCAGCCCTGCTCGTCGGTCAGATACCGGCCGATGCTTTGGATCAGCAGCGGTTCTCCCATGACAAGGGCCCGTTTTCCTTGCAGCAGAGGCGTGCCCAAAGGCATCTGCTGCAGCTGCTCCTCATGGCCCAAAATGCTGTTGACGGTCTGCCGCCAGAGTCGCATTTGCTTTGCGCCAACGGGAATACCCGCCAAATAGGGGATGCCCAGGGCCTTTTTCAGCTTTTCCGCCTGGGGAAGGCCCGATGCGGAGACGACCCAGTTCAGCTGAGCGGCATTGGTCTGCCGCCCCTCTGCCCCCCAGAATCCGGCGTCAAAGCCACATTTCAGAAGGTGCTCCAGCCCGTGGGCCAGAAGGGCCTCCTTTCCCAGTACTGCGCCGCAGTATCCAAGAATATCGACCTTGCCGGGCTGTGCGGGCCCCGGGGCAGACAGGTCTGTCAGCGTGGTCAGCGCCCGGGCAAGGGCCGGTTCCCCGGCAGTAAATCCGTCACAGCCCAGGTCCTGAACAGAAAAGCCCTTCCGGGATACGGCATCCCCAACGGCGCTCCGGTCCAGGCCCGCAAAGGTGGGCACGGCGCTGCTCAGCAGATAGACCTTTCGGTCCCGGTGGACCTCCGGCTGTGCTGTGGCTTCTTCAATGACTGCCGCTGCTGCCGTGGCTTCGGCACCCAGGGTGAGCTGAATATCGTTGAATCGGGTATGGCCCAGGCGGTAGTCGGGTCTTCCGCCGCTGTCACTTTCGGGGTCACCGCCGCAGCCTCCGGCGGTGAGCAGCACGGGCATGGCAGGCATATATTGCAGGGCGGAGCTGACAAAGTAAAAATCAGGCCTGGGAGGGGGGAACCATCGTTTTTCCCGGGGAATGGCGGTTCCGCGTTCCGGGATCTCGGCAAGCATCCGTTCCAGATCCTCCCGGGGCCGCCGGTAGCGCTTCACCATGGGTCCCCGCAGCAGGACCCGGATGGGAACGGAGCGGGGATTTTCAAGGCCTTCTATGATACTGTCAAAATCCGTCTGGCTGAGAACATCCAGACAGGAGGCGTAGATGATCACACCGCCCACCTCCGGGATGGTCAGGACTTGACGAAGGGTTTTCGACAGCCCCAAGCCGTTTTGTCCGGCGGCATAGGCCTGGGCAGGCTGAATGCAGGGAAAAAACTGATGGGTCTTCTCCAGCCGCACCGCCTCCTGATACAGGGAGCGGATGCAGGAAAGGGAGCCGGTGGCGACCAGCGCCAGATCAGGCCTTTGGAAAATTCGTTCCGGGAGAGACAGCATTCCGGGTATTTGGGGTGCTTTACTCATAGGGCAGCCTCCCGAACTTCGCTGGCCCATTGGCCGAAGCGCTCCATGTCCTCCTCGTCCAGCGGGGCAGGAAGAGGCGCCGGGGCGGTCTGCTCCAGATGGTCCGCAAAGCGGCGCAAGGCCTTTGCGGCCTCACAGTCCGGGAAGGTCTCCACCACCAGCTGCCGGCGACAGTCTGCCACCGGGATTTCCCGGCACTGGGGCAGGGACAGGACCACCTGGGTCCCGGTCAGTGCGGCAAACCGGTGGAGAATCTCCCGATCCACTTCGGTCTGACAGTGATTCAGGATCAGGCCGCCCATCAGAGAGCTTTCTGCCTTGGAAAACCGGCGGATGGCTTTGAGAATGTTGTTTGCGGCGTAAAGGGACATATAGTCCGCGGAGGTCACCACGAAGACCCGGTCCGCAAAGCCCTTGCGCATGGGTACGGAAAAGCCGCCGCAGACCACATCGCCCAGCACATCATAGACCACCGTGTCCCATTCTTCCTCCAGAATGCCCAGACGGCGCAGGGTCTCCTCCATGGCGGTGATGCCCATACCGGCGCAGCCCAGACCTGCCTGGGGGCCTCCTGCCTCAATGCAGGAAACGCCGCATTTCCCGGGGAACACCAGATCCTCCCGACGGACATCCTCTGCCAGGGTGTTGAGCTGGTTCAGCACGGTGGGGATCTTCTTTTGGGTCAGCGGTCTGGTGGAATCTGCCTTGGGGTCGCAGCCGATGTGCAGCACACGCTTCCCGGACAGAGCCAGGGCGGCGGAAATATTGGAAGCGACGGTGGATTTGCCGATGCCGCCTTTTCCATAAAACGCAAGATTCATAGATAAAAGCCTCCAAAAGAAAATGGTTGAATAAATCAAACACAGGGGGTATAATAGGGGAAAATCAATAGAAAGAAGTATTGCCATGACCCTCCAGCAGATGTACTATATCACCCAGGTCGCCCGGTACCGCTCCTACTCGGAGGCGGCCAAGGCGCTGTTTGTTTCCCAGTCCACCCTGTCTCTGGCAATCAAGGATGCGGAGTCGGAGCTGCACATTTCGATTTTCGATCGCAGCAACAAGGGCATTGAGCTGACGGAGGAGGGAACGGATTTTTTGACCCGGATCCAGGACATTCTGGACCGCTCCAAAAATCTGGAGGAATACTATTTGCATCGTCAGCTCCTGGGCATGCGGTTTTCCGTATCTGCCCAACGGCTGGCATTCTCTGTCCGGGCCTTCAACCGGCTGCTGGAAAGCATTGATTGGGACTGCTACGATGTAGCCATGCGGGAATGTCCCACCAGCAATGTGATTTCCGATGTGGCCAGTGGCAAAAGTGAGCTGGGAGTTCTGGCTTCGGAGCCCCATAACTTCCGCCTGATCCAGCGCTCCCTCAACTCCAACGGCCTGGTGTTTCACGAGCTGAACCAGCTGGCCTCCTTTGTGTTCCTGCGCAGGTCCCACCCTCTGGCAGCCCGGGCCAGCGTCACCTTTACGGACCTGCGGGAGTATCCCTTTGTTACTTACGACCAGGAGGCGGATGCCACCTATTTTTCGGAGGAGCCGGTGTTTTACAACCGCCTGTCCAAAAACATCCATGTAACGGACCGGTGTACCAAGATCTCCCTGATCCGGAACAACAACTGCTTCAGCATCGGGCCGGACCTGCCGAACAGCAGCGCCGGGGCCATGCACACCGGCATGCAGGAAATTGTGGCCATTCCTCTGGCAGAGGAGCAATCCTATCTGCATATTGGTTATATCTGCCAAAAGGGGCACCAATTGACGGATGTGGCCCAGAGGTACATTTCCTTCCTGCGGGAGGAAATCGAGGCACTGGAACAGGCATTGATCAAGAGATAGACGCAAAAAGGCCACTTTTCCAAAGGAAAAGTGGCCTAAAACAGTACGGTTTGGTCCTGCCTCAGATGCGGTACTTTTCTCGGAAGATACACATCATTCCTTTTGAGCAGGTTTCCTGACTTACGCCTCCAGGCTTGCCGCACCTTCTCGTTCTGTAGAACAATGGTTTCTACGGCTTGCTCCGCGTTTACAGTGACCGGATCGTTCGGGATTTTCACCCGATTCCCTTTTAACCTTCCTATGGGCTGTCTGAAAACCGGAAAAGCACCGCTGCTTGGGCATGTTTACGGTTTTCAGATAGGTCCTGAGAAGGCACTCAAAAAGTATGTGTTTATTATACCCGCCTTGGGCGGAAAGTCAATGCGGGCCGCATTGTGTTTTTTTCAAGGCGAACCATGAATTATACTCATGATTCTTTTAACGGCCACGCCTTGCTCTGAATGCCGGTTTTCGGTATACTTGGGGAGAGGTGATGTATATGCTTCTTCAAAAGCTTTGGACGCTGTTTTTGTCCCAGCTTTCCATCAGCTGCCTGTCCTTTGGCGGGGGCCTGACGATCACGGCCATGATCCGCCGTCGCTTTGTGGAGGAGCTTCATTGGCTGGACCCCCAGGAGATGCTGGACCTTACCGCCATTGCCCAGGCGGCTCCCGGCCCCAGCTCCTGCAATACGGCAGTGATGGTGGGCTATCGGATCTGCGGCCTGCCCGGGGCCCTGGTTTGCGCGGCCGCTTCGGTGATCCCGCCCATGGCGCTATTGATGGTGGTTTCGGCGCTGTATGACGCGCTACGGCAGATCGAGCTCCTTTCCATGGTGCTGCGCTTTATGCAGATCGGCATGGCGGCCTACCTGGTGGACATCTGCGGGGGCATGGCCCGGGAGTTCCTGGAGGCCAAGAAGGCCATCCCCATTTTAATGATGCTGCTGTGTCTGGCAGGGCGGCTTTTTTGGGGAATCTCCGTTACCAAGCTGTTCCTCTTCTGCCTGGCGGCGGGGGCCGTGGATCTGTTGATTCACAAGCCGCAAAAGGAGGTAGAGTGATGCCCAGTCTTTGGAATGCCATCCTCTTCTTTATCAAAACCGGCTGCCTGAGCATCGGCGGTGGCTATGCGGCCATCCAGATGATCCAGGTCCAGTTGGTGGATGTGTGGCAGATGATGACCATGGAGGATTTTAATACTTTGTTCGTCATAGCAGAAACGACCCCCGGGCCGCTGACCATCAATGCCGCAACCTTTGTAGGCTGCCGGCTGGCCGGGGTCCCGGGGGGAATCGTGTGTACGCTGAGCTATATTTTTCCAACGGTGCTGATTTGCGTTGCCCTGTCCTATGTTTACGGTCGGCTGCGGGGCGGGGCAGTGGTCCAGCGGGTGCTTTCATTCCTGCGCCCGGCGGTGATCGCCTTGATCGTCGCCACCACATTTGACCAATTGAGCACGGCACTGTTTGGAACCACGCTGCGGAAGCTGAACATTCATGGTTTTGAGCCTCTGCATTTCGTGCTGCTTGTTGCGGCCTACGCTTTGCTAAAAAGAAAGAAGCTGCCGCCCTGGGCGGTCATTCTGGGCTGCGGGCCCCTGGGAACGGCCCTGTCGCTGCTGACCGGAGGTATTTTGGGGACTTAAAGGGGCTCCACATTCAGGACGGTGAGGGTTTCTTCCTCCACCGTAAACCGAATATCAAATCCTCCAAAGCTCAATCCGTAGACCCTTCCGGGCTGATTCTGATAGGAAGGCCTGGGATCGTGGGAGAGGACACCGATGGCTGCTGCCTGCTTGTCAGGGGGCAGCTTTTTTAGCAGCTCCTGGGGAAAGTCCACCTTCAAAAGAAAATCGCCTACCCTGTCTGTGAAGCCGCCGGCAGCTTCGGGGCGGCTGTCGGAATAGGGAATATAGGGCTTGATGTCGAAGATGGGGGTGCCGTCCAGCAGGTCCGCACCGCCGACAATGAGCACCGTCCCGTACTGCTGGGTGTGCTTCACCTCCAGCAGACGGACGCAGGAGAGCCCCAGGTTGTTGGGCCGGAAGGGGGACCGGGTGGCAAAGACGCCCATGCGGGTGTTTCCGCCCAGCCGGGGGGGCCGCACGGTAGGAGACCAGCCTTCCCGGACTGCCTGGGAAAACTGCCAGATGAGCCACAGGTGGGAGAAGTCCTCGATGCCCCGCAGAGCATCCTCACTGCGATACTCCGGCTCGAAGACGATCATGGACCGCAGCTCCTCCACCAGTCCGCTCTGCCTGGGAATGCCGAATTTCGTGGGAAAATCGCTGCGCATATGGGCAATCGGGTGCATTTCCATGGTCTCCATCAGGCGTTTCTCCCGCGAAAAGCAAAGGTAAGGGCATAGAAAACGGTGAGCACCAGGCTAATGGTCGCGCCTGCAGAGCAGCCGAAACTGTAGGAGATACTCAGGCCCACAATACCGGACACCAGGGCAAAGAGCACGGAATACAGATGGTACTGCTTCTGGTTCCGGGAGATATTCCGGGAGGCCGCCCCCGGCAGCACCAGCAGGGAATTGAGGATCAGCAGGCCCATGCTGGAAATGGACAGGGTCACCACAACCGCAATGGTTACGGTAAACAGTGTTTGGGACAGCGCCACGGGAATGCCCCGGGAGGAGGCCAGCTGGGGGTGCACTGCCGTCAGGGTCAGCCGGTTGGCGTACAGGCACCAGAAGACCAGAACCGCCAGCAGGACAATGGCCAGCATCCCAATTTCACCGGGGGTGATGGACAGCACATCGCCAACCAGATACTTATTGTATTTTGTGAAGCTGCCGCCGCCCATGGTGGCAACCAGAATGCCCAGAGCCACAGCGGCACTGGAGAAGACGCCAATCAGTGTATCCGCCGCCTGGTTGCTGTCCCGGCGGAGATAGGAAAACAGCAGGGCAAAGAAGACGCTGAATGCTACCGCGGCCCAGGTGGGCGCGGCAATGCCGAAGAGGGACCCAAGAGCAATGCCCGTAAAGGCGGAGTGCCCCAGGGCGTCGGAAAAGAAGCTCATATGGCCGGTGACGATCATGGTGGAGAGAACGCCGAACAGCGGTGCCATGAGCAGCAGGGCAAGAAGCGCGTTTTTCATAAAGTCCCAGTGGAGCATTTCCAGGGGGAGCGCGTCACAGATGGCGTACCAGAGGCTCATAGAGACCCTCCTTTCATATGGAAAATGGCCTGGAAGGCATCCGAGGACAGAACCTCCTGGGCGGTTCCTTTGGCTCGGATGCCGCCGTCGATGAGGACCACCTGGTCTGCATATCTGGGCAGCAGGGAGAAGTCATGGGTGGTCATGAGGATGGACAGGTCATAATTTTTCCGAATCTCGTCCAGCATGTCCATCAGAGTGGTCATGCCCTCGGCGTCCACGCCGGACAGGGGCTCGTCCAGAATCAGAATATTGGGCATGGGCTCCAGGGCCAGGGCCAGCAGCACCCGCTGCAATTCGCCGCCGGAGAGGGTGCCTACCCGTTTGTGAATCAGGTCAACGCCGTGAACCCTGTCCAGGCAGACCCGGATGGTTTCATCCATGGCCTTGGAAATGCCCAGAAAGGCGGGGCGCTTGGACATACAGCAGGCGAACAGATCTGCAACGCTCAGCGGTTCGCTGGGGGCAAAAGCAGGGCTCTGGGGAACATAGCCGATGCGGGGCTTGTGGCTGCGCTTTCCGGGCTCGGAAAAGGCAATCACGCCGGTGTAAGCCCGCTGGCCCAGAATGGCTTTCAGAAAGGTACTCTTGCCTGCGCCGTTGGGGCCAATCAGGGCCACCATTTCGCCGCAGTGGACATGCAGATTCATGTCCTTCAGGATCTGGCTGCCGCCGATGGTGACGGCCAGATTCTCCACCCGCAGGCAGCAGGCATGGCCGCAGTCATTATAATGCAGTTCGCTCATCCGAGAGCCTCCTTGACAGTGTCGATGTTGCGGTACATAGCTTCAAAATAGCTGTCTCCGGCCATGGCCATATCCAGCACATAGGTTTTTGCGCCGGTTTCCCGGGAGAGAATGTCGGCGGCGGAGGTGCTGCCGTTCTGCTCTACAAAGATAGCGGGAAGCTGATGCTCCCGGGCCAGACGGATCAATTCAATCAGTTCCTTGGCAGAGGCCTCGCTGCCGGATTCCTCCTCCACTGCCGCCAGAATTTCCAGGTCAAAGGCCTGGGCGAAGTAGGCAAAGCCATCGTGGAAGGTGATCAGCTCCCGGCAGGAGAGCTGGGACAGGTGCTCCTGGCCGTATTGCTCCAGGGCATCCAGCCTGGAAAGCAGGTCGTCCAGATTGGTGGAGAAAACCGTTTTCCATTGGGGGTAACGATCGGACAGACCGGTGCAGATGTTGGCGGCCATGATTTTGGCATTGGCAGGGGAGAGCCAGATGTGGGGATCATCCTCGTGGTGGTGCTCGTCCTCGTGGGCCTCATGGGTGTGGTCCTCTCCATGATCATGTCCGTCGTGGTCGTGGGCTTCCCCTTCCAGCAGGGAAATTCCCTGAGAGGCATCTACAGAGGTTTTCCCGGCGAGGATGTCCTCCATAAATTCCTCCAGCCCTGCACCGGAGAGGATGATGAGATCGGCACTCTCTGCCTGACGGACCTGGTTCACGTTCAGGGAGTAGTCATGCAGGCAGGAGACGGGCTCTGAGATCAGCCGCCCAACCGTCAGGTCCGTTCCGTGGCAGAGGGCCTGGGTGAATTCATAGACCGGCAGGGTGGTGGCGGCGATGTCGGTTGCCTCCGGCTTCCCGGCACAGCCGCCGAGAGAGAGGCAGAACAGAAGTGAAATCAGGAAAATGCTTGTTTTTTTCATAAAAATACCTAAGAAGAAAGGCCCTGATGATCAGGGCCTTCGAGAGTCTGGGATCAGTGCTTTTCGGTCCACTCTTTGACCTTGGTTTTCGCCAGCCGAAGAATGTCCTCATTGGGGTAGGGAGAAGCTTCGCCGCCGGCAACATACAGGAAGTACAGGCCGCCTTCGGTCTGGTACAGGTTCTCCTCGTAACCGGCAGGATCACCCAGAGCACCGCTGGTGAACTTATGGATCAGGGTAGCGGTTTCGGTATCGTACTCTTTCTTGCAGATGATCTTTTTCATGGAACAAGCCTCCTTTCATTGGCGATTCTTTCTACCATTATACAGATAATTGTTAGGAAATCAAGTAAAAAGAATAAGAGTTTCCAACGATTTTCAAAAAATTGGAGAATCAAAGAGAAAATCCGCAGTCAAGCGACGCATAGCACAGCACATTGCACAAAGATTCTTTGCCTTTTTCACAGAAAAATACGGATGCACAGCTATTTTTGAACAAAAAACCATAAAACGTTCGTTGAATGGTTCAAAAATCGGCTGCCCGGGGATCAGGGCAGCCGAGAGAAAACTCTGCAATATGGCAACAGAAAAGAAATATTAGGAGGTATTTCGGCAATAGGTGTCCAATCACAGAGTGCTTAGCATCTTTACGCCAGAGCCTCACCCAGGCTGCGGCAGGCGTTCAGAGCGTCGTCGTCGGGGGCTTCCTGGCAGATGACACTGTCGCAGACCAGACTTGCACCGTCATTCCGGCAGGTATCCTCCCAGGTGCGTATCCATTCGCCGTCACCCCAACCATAGGAGCCGAACAGGGCGATTTTCTTGCCGGAGAGCTTGCTTTCACAGCTCTCGAACATGGGGGCAAATTCGCTGTCCTCCAGCTCTTCCGCACCCATAGCAGGGCAGCCAAAGGCGATGGCATCGAAGGCATCCACCTTGCCGCCGTCAAATTCCGTGGCGGTAAACAGCTCGGCGGAAGCGCCTGCTTTCCGCGCACCTTCGGCAACGGCCTGGGCCATGGCCTCGGTGTTCCCGGTGCTGCTCCAATAAACAACTGCAATTTTCATTCTTTTCAAATCCTTTCTTATCACTCAACCGGCTACGGTGAGTCGTTCAATGTTTGTGCCTTTTGCAAGCTGCTGACAGTAGATGCCGGTGCACTTTCTGTAGAGAGCAAAGGTCTTCTGCGCCTGATCCTCGTTTTCGTATACCCGCCAGCAGCCCACGCATTTGCAGGGCCGCTGCTCCAGAAAGCCCCGGACATCTGCTGCCGGATAGCCGAGAAACAGGCCGATTTCGTGGGGAAATTCTCCTTGCTGCCGGAGCTTCCGGGCCAGAGACGTCAGGCATTTTCCACTCTGGCAGCTGGTGTAGCCGCACTGGCGGAGCAGGGCTGCACTGGCGTTGGCAGAAAGGTCCTGCTCCAATCTGGCAGGGCGGTAGAGATAGACCAGCGCCCGCTTTTCGGAAAATCGCAGCGGGATCGCCCGGACGCCCTTTGGACCCAACCGGCGGTTCAGCTGCCGAAGAGAGCTCAGCAGCTCCTCCCGGCTTTCATAGGGACAGTTGAAGAGACTGGCCGTTTTCAGCCCTGCGAGGGTAGGGGCGCAATTGCGCACCAACAGCTCCTCAGACATGGTGCGTCTCCTTGTGCAGGACGATCCGACGCAGGGTATGTCGGGTAAAAACAGCACCAACAAAAATGAGTGTAATCGCTGTAAGTGCGTTGACAGCGGAGAGTGTTTGCAAGATTTCCATAAGTCGAACCTCCTGTGTTCGTGATGGGGGACCCATCCTTGGTATATGCAAGTTAGCCTTTGCTAACTGACAACATCATACACGATAGAGGCTCGTTTGTCAAGCATTATTTTCCTACTCCTTTTATAGGGATATATGTTCCTGTAAAATGTGTTTGAATTCCTGGGCGGCGATGCGCAAGGGCTGTCCGGTCCGGCTGACCAGGCAGATATTTCGTTGGGGTTCGGGGACGGATAGGGACAATATGCGGACATCCTGGTTCCCTGCCAGGAATTCCTCCGGCACAAAGCCTATGCCGAGATCGCTGGCAGCCATGGGCAGGATCTGGTCTGCCGTTGCTGCCTCAATGTCGGGCTGGAAGGGGAGGGAGAGCTTGCGGAACCATTCCTCGTAAAACCGGTAGCTCATGGTGTCCCGGCCCAGGCAGACCAGGGGATACCGGCACAGGTCCTCCGGCGACAGGGTGTCCGGGCAGTTCAGCCCGGGGCCGCAGATCGGAACCTCCTGCACGGTTTTCAGCGTTTGCAGAGCCATATCCTTTCCAAGCTCCAAGGGGGTCGTCACCAGTGCAAAGTCCACCAGACCTTCCTGGAGCGCGGCAATGGCCTGGGGCGTGGAGTGGTTGGATACACGGATTTGCACCCCCGGATAGCGCCGCCGGAACTGCTTCAGCACCGGCAGCAGCAGGCACCGCAGAGCCACCTCGCTGGCGCCGATGGAGAGTGTGCCGCTTTGCAGCTCCCGTTCCATGGTAAGCTCCCGCTGGGCAGCCTCCAGGTGAGCCATGGCGGGCTCTACATGGGCATAGAGCCGTTCCCCCTCCGGTGTCAGCCGTACGCCTCGGTTGGTCCTGGAAAACAGCTGACAGCCAAGCTCACTTTCCAGCAGCTTGATGACCCGGGTCACATTGGGCTGGTTGGAGTAGAGCAGCTCTGCGGCACGGGTGATGCTCCCGCATCGGGCGGTATGATAGAACACGCGGTAGTAGTCGAGAGAAATTTCCATATTGGTTGCTCCATGTCAATTTAGTATTTCTGATATCTAATATATGTATTTTACATATTTCTATTTGAGGATTATACTACACCGGTAAATGGGTGTCAAGAGACACAAAAAAGAGAGGAAGCCAGAGAAATATGGACGAAAAGTATACAGTTTGCATTGGACGTCAATACGGCAGCGGCGGCCGGGAGGTTGGTGCGCTGGTGGCTGAGAAGCTTGGTGTCACCTGCTATGATAAGCTTTTGATTCAGGAGGCTGCCCGGAAGAGCGGCATGGACGAAACCTTTCTGAAAAACAATGAAGAGCGGTTGACAGAGGTTTTGCTGCCCTTCAGCGGAAACACGTTTGCAGACGAGGCAAATATGGCCGGTGTGTTCTATTCTGCCGGAGAGAATGCCTACGGCGCTGAGAAGCAGGCAATTGTGTCCATTGCGGACCGGGAATCTGCGGTGATCATTGGCCGCTGCGCCTCTTCCATTCTTTCGGATCGAAAAAATGCGCTCTCCGTTTTCCTGTATGCAAACGAAGCGGATTGTGTGGCGCGAATCGCCCAGCGCAACGGCCTGACGGAGCGGAAAGCCCGGGAGCGGATGGAACGCATCAACCGGATGCGCAGGCATTATTTCAATTTCTATTCCATGACCGAGTGGGGCAAGCCGGAGAGCTATGATGCCATGCTCTGCACAAGCGCCCTGGGCATTGAAGGCTGCGCGGATATGATCGTGGCGCTGCTGAAAAAGAAACTGGAGGCGAAGACCCATGAATAAGGATCTGACGGTCGGGAAGCCTGAGTCGGTGCTGTGGCGGTTCTGCCTGCCGCTGTTCGGCAGCATCATTTTCCAGCAGCTTTACAACCTGGCGGATAGCTTTGTGGCAGGCAAATTCGTTGGTGAAAACGCTCTGGCAGCCGTGGGCAACAGCTATGAGATCACGCTGATCTTTATCGCCTTCGCCTTCGGCTGCAACATTGGCTGTTCCGTCATTGTCTCCCAGCTGTTTGGCGCAAAACGGATGGCGGATTTGAAAACCGCCGTCTATACGACCCTGATTTCCAGCGGCGTGGTGTGTCTGCTCCTGATGGGCTTGGGCACGCTGCTGTGCACGGATCTTCTGCAGCTGATCAACACCCCGGAGGATATTCTCCCGGACTCCAAGCTCTACCTGGATATTTACATTCTGGGTCTGCCCTTTGTGTTCTACTACAATGTGGCAACGGGAATTTTCTCCGCGTTGGGAGATTCGAAAACGCCCTTCTATTTTCTGGCAGCATCGTCCCTTTCCAATATCGCCGTGGATATCCTCTTTGTGACGGCCTTCAAAATGGGCGTGGCAGGTGTGGCCTGGGCAACCTTCCTGTGCCAGGGCGTCAGCTGCGTGCTGGCGCTGGTTGTGGTGTTCCGGCGGTTCCGGACCATTGAAGCGGAGAAAAAACCGGCGCTGTTCTCCTGGACGCTGTTCAAGAAAATCGCCGTTGTGGCGGTTCCCAGCATTCTGCAGCAGAGCTTTATTTCCGTTGGCAATATCGTCATCCAGGGCGTTATCAATACCTTCGGTTCCAGCGTTATGGCGGGCTATTCTGCCGCGGTGAAGATGAACAATCTGGTGATCACCTCCTTCACCACCCTTGGCAACGGCATTTCCAACTATACCGCCCAGAACATAGGTGCGGAAAAGCCGGAGCGTGTCCGTCAGGGCTTCGGGGCCGGGCTCAAGCTGGTGTGGCTGTTGTGTGTGCCTCTGGTGGCGCTGTATCTGCTGGCAGGAGGCGTATTGCTGCGGATCTTTCTGGACGATACCACAGGCACGGCCATGCAGGTGGGCATTCAATTCCTGCGCATCCTGTCGCCCTTCTACTTTGTGGTGTCTGCAAAGCTGGTGTCCGACGGCATCCTGCGGGGAGCAGGAATGATGAAGCAATTCATGGTTGCGACGTTTACGGACCTTATCCTTCGTGTGGTCCTTGCAGAGGTCCTTTCCGGTCCCTTTGGAACGCTCGGCATCTGGTGTGCCTGGCCCATCGGCTGGACGATTGCCATGGTTCTGTCTGTGATTTTCTACAGACGCGGAGCGTGGAATAAAAAATAAAGCTTCCCGGAATGAGTGGTTCGAGGAAAGCGGAAAAGACGGCGTGTTTTGTCTCACGCCGTCTTTTCTGCTTCCATGTGAACAAGCCTTAGGAAATGGGATATTCGCAGCCGCAGATGATGACCGATTGCAGCGCATCCAGGTCGATGGGAAGATCGAAGGCAACGGAATAATCAAGCGCGGCGGTCTTGGCACCCTCCGTGTAATGTCCACTTATGTTGCGGTCTTTCAATGTATACGTGGTTCCGTCTGCAAATTTGAGGGAAACTTCGAAATTGGGGCACAGGCTTTCTCCGACTGCCAAGGATTTTGGCTCCTTCCATTTGAAGTCGATGTGCAACCCAATGGGGGAGAGAAGAATCTTATCGATGCGGTAGCGCTTCCCGCTGAGATCTGTTACATCCCGCTGCGCAGGGGTTACCTTCCTTGTGGAATCCTTGCAGCGCAGTGTGTATTGCAATTCCCATGGCCCGTATGCCAGAACCGTTTTCCCGCCGCTGCCATTGTCACATACAAGTTGGCCGTAGGACGCGGAAGCCAATCTTCCAAGAATAGGGACGCTATAGGAGCATTTCACGGTGAAATACACCTTGCTGGGATCATCCAGGTGCTGTAATCTGGATTGGCTGCTTCCGCCGGAGCTGCCGGGGAGAATAGCTGTGCGGCCGGATGCAAAGCCTACGCCCTCCGGAATGGGCTGCCCATTGTCCCGGGATAGGGTGTAAACGATCTCAACATTGTATCGGTCTCCAATGATCGCGTCGCAGGTAAGTGTATATCCATCGACGGACGCGGAAACGCCGATGGGCACACCAATGCTGTCGACGATTTCCGTCTGTGCCATCCCAAGCAGAGGGGCCAGAAGGTAGCTGACGGCACCGGTAGCGGCCTCTGCTGTGAGCAGCGTGCTGATGAGCAGAATCAGGCAAGCCGCAGCGATCCCCCATCGTGGCCGGGCAGATTTCTTTTCCTTCTTCAAATATTCACTGCGTTCCAGAAGATCTTCGCCGATTTCTCCAAAAGCAGCATACAGAATTTCACAATTCATGGACGTATCCCTCCTTGATCAGTGCGTGTTTCAGCTTTTTGCGGGTTCGGTTGAGAATGACGGACACATTGCTTTCCGTCAGACCGTATCTCTTTGCAATGGCTGCAACGGGTTCCGTAAAGAAATAGCGTCTGACAAATACGTTACCATCCCGTTCCGGCAATTGCCTTACGAAACGGTCTATGTATCGTCCCAGTTCTGCGGCTTCATAGGAAGATACCACGTCTTCCTCGCCGGGAATGCATTCCGCCAGCTCATCCAGAACGAGATGCAGTTCTGCACCGCCTCTTTTTTGCGCGTTCAGCGCATGGAATCGGTTGAGTGACAGATTGCGGATGATTTTGGAAAAGAACATCCGAAGGCGGGCGGGCCGCTGCGGCGGCATTGCGTTCCAGGCGTGAAGCCAGGTGTCATTCAGGCATTCTTCCGCATCCTCGTTGCTGTGCAGAATATTTTGGGAAATCCGCAAACAATAGGCGCCGTATTTTCGGCTTGATTCCGCGATTGCATCGGGATTTTTTTGCCAGTAGAGTTCTATGATCTGGCTGTCTTCCATAGAAACACCTCCTTGCGGGATAAAAAGCGCTTTCACCCTATAAGACAGGAAACAGAGGGGAAACCTTACAAAAAATCTCCCGAAAACATGGTTTCGGGAGATGATATTTTGATGTCACAGCGCGTGGCCCAGCAGATACCAGATGATCAGAAATCCGGGCAGCAGCGGCAGATAGGCGGGCAGGGCAGCGGGGCTGATGTGGATGATCAGGAAATTGAAGTGATCCATGGCGTAGAAAACCCCGCAGAGGATGGCCGTGGAGAGCACAGACTTGGAGACCTGCCGTCCAATCAGATTGGAGAAGAAGAAGGTATAGATCCCGCCGAGAATGGGGTTGACCACCGTCAGGAAAATGCCCAGCACCAGCTTAAGCAGTCCCAGCAGCAGAAAGCAGACCAGAACCACCAGCAGCACAGCGGGGGCATGGTAGACGAGCGCTGAGGGCAGATACTTTTCAATGGCCCAGTTGGCCACCAGGTGCAGCCCCATGGCCAGAATGACGCTCAAAAAGCGGGAGAGGAACCATGTAAAGGGATTGTCTCCGTCCGGAAGCAGGGCATCCATGCAGTTGACCACGAAGGACAGAAGGATCAGGGCCAAAATCTGGCTGCACAGTGTCTCAAAGGCCGTGCCATGGAAGGGCAGGACAAACAGATAGTCCTGCACAAAGGTCACAAAGGGCAGGGGAGAGAGCAGCTTGGAAAGTCCTGCAGGCTGGAAGGCATAGACCACAACGGTCAGCACATACACAGTCAGAATACCCGCCGAGGAGGACAGCGCATGGTTTAAGTCGGACTTATTGCCAAAGATCAGCTTGAACAACACGCCCACACCCAGAAGCGCCGCAACAAACACAAGGATGAATTTCAAAGAAGCGCCGATGTCGAAGGACACGGGAATGGCCGATACAGCGCCTTTCAGAATGTCGCTCCAATTGTCCGGCAGGAAGTCCTTGGCGGCAGTGAGAATAGAATTGAGATCCAGTTCCATAGAGATACCCTTTCGAAGAGATGCGCATAGATTCTGCCCGAAGGGAGGAAAACCTATACAGGATGAAAAAACCTCCGCCGAAAACGGCGGAGGTAAAATGCCTTTTCGAGATAAATTACTTGATCTCGGCCTCGGCGCCGGCTTCCTTCAGCTCGGCAACCAGCTTCTCGGCGTCTTCCTTGGAGATGGCTTCCTTCAGGGTCTTGGGGCAGTTGTCAACCAGATCCTTAGCGTCCTTCAGGCCCAGGCCGGTAGCGGCACGGACAACCTTGATAACGCCCAGCTTGGAAGCGCCAGCGCTCTTCAGGATAACGTCGAACTCGGTCTTCTCCTCGACCTCAGCAGCAGCGCCGGCAGCGGGAGCGGCAACAGCAGCAGCAGCGGCGGAAACGCCGAAAACATCCTCCAGGGTGTGAACCAGCTCGGACAGCTCCAGAACGGTCAGGCCCTTAACTTCCTCAACGAGAGCAGTGATCTTTTCACTAGCCATTGTAATATCCTCCTAAAATGTAGATTAGATTGTGTGTGTTAGCTTACGAACTTAAGCTTCTGCGGTAGCAGGAGCGCCGCCTTCCTTCTGCTCCCGGATCTGGTCCAGGACGAAAGCCAGGCTGGAGATAGGAGCCAGGAAGGTACCCAGAACGGATGCAACCAGAGCATTCTTGCTGGGCAGCTCACCGAAGCCATTGAGCTGGTCAGCGGACAGGACAGAGCCCTCCACGACGCCGCCCTTGATGGACAGGGTGTTCTTGTTCTTCTTGGCAAACTCGCAGACGATACGAGCAGGGGCGATGGGGTCGCCGGTGGTGGAAGCCATGGCGGTGGTGCCGTTCAGAATCTCAGCAAAATCGTAGCCAGCATCTTTGGCAGCGAAATTGGTCAGGGTATTCTTCACAACGGAGTACTCAACACCAGCTTCACGGAACTGCTTACGCAGCTCGGTATCCTGAGCAACGGTGATACCCTTGTAGTCGACGAAGACGACGGAAGAGGCTTCCTTGATCTTGCCGGACAGGTTGGCAACAACGGCCTTCTTGCTCTCAAGAACCTTTGCGTTAGGCATAATTTTCACCTCCGAATAAAATAAAAATATCTTCCTGCCAAAGAGCAGAAAGATACGATGAAAATCTATTCAACGCACCTCGGCAGGATTTAGGTTTGTACCTGCTGTCTTTGGCAACTCCTAGATGATAGCACAGGAATGGAGATTTGTCAATAGTTTTTTAGGGGAATTTATAGGAATAAATGTAGGGGAATTTATAGGAATAAAAAGATGGATATAATGACAGTGTATTGACAACGAACGAATTTCCCGATATACTATATTTAAGTGGAGGTGTTCTGTATGGCAACAACAAATTTGAATATCCGAACAGATAAAGCTATCAAAGATCAGGCTGAAGAAATTTTCAATGAACTTGGTCTGAATATGACAACCGCTGTAAATATCTTCCTGAGAACTGCTATCCGCGAACACGGCATTCCTTTTGAACTCAAACTGGATGTGCCAAATGAAACAACGGCTGCGGCAATCGAGGAAGGGAGAAAAATGATGTCGGATCCTTCCGCACCGAGATATTCCAGTATGGATGCGCTGAAAGCGGCATTGGAAGTATGAAATATGATATACTGTTTACCAATCAGTTTAAAAAGGATTTGAAGCTTGCCAAAAAGCAAAACAAGAATCTGGATAAACTGTTTGAGGTAATCGATATTCTGGCGAATGGCGGTACGCTGGATGCAAAATACAGAGATCATGACCTCACAGGAAACTACAAAGGTACTCGTGAATGTCACATCGAACCTGACTGGCTGCTCATTTATGAGATTCGTGGAGATGTCCTTGTTTTGATGCTCTACCGACTTGGTTCACATTCTGAGCTGTTTAAGAAATAAGTACAAATCGGAATTTGGAAAGGGGTGCACTGCCATGCTGAGAAAGTTGAATTGTTTTTTAAACATCGGTATTGGTTCATTTATATGAGTTTTTATTGGGTACGGAATTTATAAGTTTTGGCACTTTAAAACTTATCCAAATTTATATGCCATGCAGTCTGCACCGTGGTACACAGAGTTACTGTTGGATGGTGCCATGGTGGTCGTTGCGGTGGTCGTATGTATTATCCTAAAGCTGATTATTTGGAAAAAGTTAAAGCCATAACTTCATATTGATAAAGGAGATGGCAAATATGTGGTGGTCTATTGGTGGTGGAACCATAATCTTTGCGTTAGGTATGTTTATCTTCTTAAAGCCGGGCTTAATATGGAAATTAACAGAAGAATGGAAATCTTATCGTGCAGATGAACCATCTGAGTTCTATTTGAAAGCCACAAAAATCGGTGGTGCTTTATTTGCCCTATTTGGAATTATTATGATTATGCTTCCATTTATTTTGGAGTGACAATTTCCAGTTTGTAAATCTCAATAGAATAGCAGTTTATTAGCATCGGTCGGAGAAATCTGATCAGTGCATTTATTTCAGAAAAGCTTTTTTATCTTTCTGGTTTACGCAATCAACCTAAAACACAAAACCCCCGAGCGCTTCCGCACTCGGGGGTAAAAGCATCTTCAGCTTACAGGTACTTGGCAGTAGAGACCTTCACGCCGGGGCCCATGGTGGACACGACGGTGCAGGACTTGATATACTGACCCTTGGCAGCTGCGGGCTTAGCCTTCACAACAGCCTTCAGCAGGGTGTCCATGTTCTCGCTGAGCTTCTCAGCGCCGAAGGAAACCTTGCCGATGGGGCAGTGGATGATGTTGGTCTTGTCCAGACGGTACTCGACCTTACCGGCTTTGATCTCCTTGACGGCAGCGCCAACGTTGGGGGTCACGGTGCCGGCCTTGGGGGAGGGCATCAGACCCTTGGGGCCCAGAACCTTACCCAGACGGCCAACAATGCCCATCATGTCGGGAGAAGCGACAACGACGTCAAAGTCAAACCAGTTTTCCTTGGTGATCTTCTCAACCAGCTCCATGCCGCCGACATAGTCAGCGCCGGCTTCCTGAGCCTCGGCAACCTTGGCGTCCTTGGCGAACACCAGGACCTTGCGGGTCTTGCCGGTGCCGTTGGGCAGAACCACGGCGCCACGGACCTGCTGATCGGCGTGACGGGAGTCAACGCCCAGCTTGATGTGCAGCTCGACGGTCTCGTCGAACTTGGCAGAAGCGCCCTTGACAACCAGGCCCAGAGCCTCAACAGGCTCATACTGAACAGCGCGATCGATCAGCTTCGCGCTTTCCTTATACTTTTTACCTCTAAACAATGTAATTATCCTCCTTAAAGTGGTGATGCGGAAAAATCCTCCCACATTTCCGGAACTTGCTTCCGGATCAACATTCTATCAGTCGACGACGGTGACGCCCATGGAGCGGCAGGTGCCAGCAACCTGGCTCTCAGCGGCTTCCAGAGTGGTGGCGTTCAGGTCGGGCATCTTGGTCTTGGCGATCTCAGCAACCTGTGCCTTGGTGATGGTGCCGACCTTGGTCTTGTTGGGAACACCGGAGCCCTTCTCCAGACCAATTGCCTTCATGATGAGCATGGGGGTAGGAGGAGTCTTGGTGATGAAGGTGAAGCTGCGGTCTGCATAGACGGTGATGACAACAGGGATCTTGTAGCCCTCCATGTCCTTGGTCCGTGCATTGAATTCCTTGATGAATGCTGCGATATTCACACCGTGCTGACCCAGAGCAGGGCCGACAGGGGGAGAAGCGGTTGCCTTAGCGGCGTTGATCTGAAGTTTGATAATGCCAGTTACTTTCTGTGCCATGAATAGCACCTCCTGAATAAGATGTGGTAATGATGCGCACTGCGCATTCCTTTCGGGGCCCAAAGCCCCTCCCACGTTCCGGCCGAAAAGAACGGCCCGATGCGTTTATTGGGAAACGACCTCAACCTGATCGAGTTCAAACTCGACGGTGGTCTCCCGGCCAAACATGGAAACGACCACGTTCACCGAGTTGCTGTCGACATCGATGGATTCCACCGTGCCGGTGAAGGAGCTCAGAGGACCATCCATAATGCGGACGGTATCGCCCACGGAATAGTTGACGATGATCTCCTTCTTTTCCACGCCCATGGCATAGACTTCCTCGTCAGTCAGGGGCGTAGGATCGTTGCTGGAAGTGCCAACGAAGCCGGTAACTCCGCGGACATTCCGGATGACATGCCAGGTATCGTCACTGTAAACCATCTTGACCAGCACATAACCGGGGTAGACCTTGCGGTCGTAGGTCTTGCTGGCGCCGGTCTCCGTGATTTCGGTCACGGTTTCCAGAGGAATGGAAACGGCCAGGATTTGATCCTGCAGCTTACGGGACTCGACGGTTTTTTCAATCGTCGCTTTTACGGTGTTCTCATACCCGGAATAGGTATGCACCACATACCATTTTGCAGTTTCTGCCATGACTTCTTACCTTTAGTGGAAAACACCGATCAGGGCGTCGATTCCAACCTGAGATACAAAGTCAAACAGCCAGATGAAAACGCCGACGCAGATGACGCAGGCGACAACAATGGCTGCATTTTTCAGCACCTGCTGGGGAGTGGGCCAGACTACCTTCTTCAGCTCGCTTTTCAGCTCACGGAAGTACTTGCAGACCTTGCCCCAGGTTCTTTTGAACCAATTTTCCTTTTTCGCTTCTGCCATGATGGGGCGTCCTCCTTACTTGGTCTCAGTGTGAGTGGTGTGCTTTCTGCAGAATCTGCAGTACTTCTTCATCTCGAGACGGTCGGGGTCGTTCTTCTTGTTCTTCATGGTGTTGTAGTTTCTCTGCTTGCACTCAGAGCATCTCAAAGTGACTTTCACGCGCATAACGGCACCTCCTTAAAATTTGCCTCCCTGTATCACACCCGGCTAGAAAAAAGATTTAGAAAGCGATAAACTACAATGGAAATCGCTCCGGGGCTGAAAAAGGCGCACAAAAAAAGAACCCTTTTTCACAGGTAAAATCATTCTAGCATAGGGGAGGGCCGATGTCAACAATTATTTTCACTTTTTCCTGCTTTTTTGATGGAATTCCGGGAAGCTCCGAAAGAAAAGCGTCTTTTGCAAATTTGCCTTTCACCCTTGCGTTTTTGTGCCGCTTCGGGTAGAATAGAGAAAACAAACCGGGAGGAAAAAGAAATGAAAATCATGGGAATCGATTACGGAGATGCCCGCACCGGTGTGGCCATCTCCGATCTGCTGTGCTCCATTGTGGGCTCTACCACGGTGGTCCCCAGCCGGAATCATGAAAAGCTGATGGCGGACCTTGTCCGTCTGGCAAAGGAAAACGAAGTGGGGGAGATCGTTGTAGGGCTTCCTAAGAATATGGACGGCACGGAGGGGGCCCGTGCGGAGCTGTGCAGAGCCTTTGCCGAGGAGCTGAAAGCGGCAACGAATCTGCCTGTGGCCATGTGGGACGAGCGCCGGACCACGGTGGAGGCCCACAATATCCTCTCCGCCCACAATTATCATGGAGCAAAGCGGAAAAATACGGTGGATGCCGTGGCAGCGTCTCTTATTCTGGAGGGCTATCTGGCGTTTAAAAAGCGCTGATTCGCTGATTATTCCCGGACCTTGTACCGCAGCTCCCGAATCCCGGTGAAGATCAGCAGGATGCCGAAGGCCCGGCGCAGCCACACCTGCGAAAGCTGTCCCTGAAGCAGGGAGGCAAGCCATGCGAAGAGGCATCCGGCGGCAATTCCCGGCAGCAGCTGTTTCCAGGGGATCCGCTTTCGCCGCAGAAAGGTGGCGAGGCTTGCTCCGGGGAGAAAGAACAGCAAATTGAGGGCTCTGGCCTGGGCCTGGGGCCAGCCCAGGGGGCCGGTGAGCCAGAGCATCAGCAGGCTCCCGCCGCCAACCCCCAGCCCGGAGAGAAAGCCAAGAACGGTGCTGACGGCAATGGCGGCTACACTCTGCACAGATTTCGAATGCCTCCCCAGAGAATGAAGATCCCCAAGATCCGGTGCAGCCAGAGCACCGGAATTTTTTTGCCGAAAATGCCCGCCAGGAGCCCTCCTGCGGCGCTGCCTGCCAGATAGGGAAGGGCTTCCCGGACCGGTAGCGCCCCCTGACTGGCCGAGACCAGGATGGTCACAATGCAGATAGGCAGAACGGTTGCCACGGATGACGGGAAAATGGCCTCGTCGGGCAAACCCTGGCACCGCCGCAGCAGGGGCACCAGAACCAGACCGCCCCCCGCACCGAACAGCCCCGCAATGCTTCCGGCAGCAGCTCCGGCCAGCAGATAATTCCACATAAAAAGCACCTCCTTCGGAAAGCTTTCCCAAAGGAGGTGCCATTCATTCAATTGCGATCAATTGGCCTTCATGACCAGATTGGTGCGGATATAGGAGGTATCGCCCACGGTCATATCCAGGGCGTCCACCAGAGCGTTGTACCAGTTGGTATAGTCTTCGCTGGTCAGATCGTTCTTGACCAGATACTCCCGGTAGGTCTCATCGGACTGGCCTACGAAGTACATCACATGGTAGCCATAGGAGGTCTCCACGATGCCGGTGTCGCCGGCCTTGCGGTTCTCGTCAAAGCACCAGTTGTTAAAGGCGCTGACCATCTGGCCGGGGTAGACATTCTCGTACAGGCCGCCGTTGGTTTTGGAGCCGGTGTCGGTGGAATTCTCGTTTGCCAGAGCAGCAAAGCTCTCCTCGGTGGCGTCGCCGTCTTCCCAGGTCTGCAGCCAGCTTTCGGCCTTTTCCTTGGCAGCTGCCTTCTCCTCGTCGGAGTAGGTGGTGGTGCCGTTTTCGGTGGTGCCGCCCTCAAAGCCTGCCAGCATATGGCGCACGTTTACCAGGGGAGTGCTGTTGTCGCTGCTGGAGCGGTAATACACAACGTAGTAGCCGGAGATGGTCTCCACCTCGTTGCCGTCGTCATCGGTGGTGGTAGAGGTGTTGGCGATATAGGTCTTGTCGCCGGCCTTCCGGCTGCTGTCGCTGATCCACTGGGCAATTACAGAGTTGACGGAGGTATAGCGGGTGTCGTCCATAGCGGAGCTGGAAGCGGTGGTGTCGGCGTTTACCTCCAGGGCGGCAATGGCGGCATCCAGAGCCTCCACAGAGTTGATCTCATCGCTTACCAGGCTCTTGGCATCTGCCTCGGCGGCTGCGGCCTTCTCGGCATTGGTGGCATCATCATCCAGGTAGCGGCTGGAGCTCAGGTAATACTGGTTGTAGCTGTAGGAGTTGTAAACGGCGGGGTCCTCGGCGTCCTTAGCTTCTACCTGCTCGTCGGTGTAGGTCAGGCTGTCCCGGTACTCGGTCTGATAGCCGCTGGCCAGCAGATTCACACGGTAGTATTCCTTGTAGCTGTCCAGGGTTGCGCCGTTGCCGTACATGGCCTTCAGGTAGGCCTCGGGCTTGGAGTAGCCATAGACGGAAGCGTGCAGGGACAGGGTGGACTCCAGAGAATCCAGCTGGGACTGGTCGCTTTCGCTGAGCTCGTAGCCGTTGGCAGCTGCTTCTTTGGCGATGGCGTAGGTGGCCCGGGCGCTCTGCTCGGCAGAGCTCAGGAAGTAATCTGCCCAGGTGGTGCCTGCGTCGGCATCAAAGACCTGCTGGTCCAGAGCTTTGGTGGTGTCCAGGCCGTACAGGGCGGCGTAGGTTCCGTTCCGGGAGTAGAAATTGTTGACGGTGTCGATGAAATAGTAGCTTAGCTCGGCATTGCTCAGGGTGGTATCGCCCAGAGTCAGAGCTACGGTCTTCTTTTCCCGGGAACCGCTGTTGGAGACGGCACGGTTAATGCCGACAAAAGCGGCTGCCAGAACCAGGACGACAAGCACAGCGGCGAAGGCGATGGTATAGGCCTTGACCTTCTTGTCTTCCTTCTGCTGAGCCAGCTGCTTTTCGGTCAGCTTGGCATTGGCTTCTTCAGCATGAAGCTTCTTCTTGCTGGATGCACTCATGGTATCATTTCCTCTCGTTTTCATAGGTCTGACGATTCTGCGTGGGTTTTGCAGATAGACCCGGTTATTATAGCGGAAAACTTTCAGGGTTTCAAGAGGAAAAAAGGAAATTTACAAAGAAACAGAAAAACCCGGAGGACCGAAGTCCTCCGGGCACCCCGCTTTAGCCGTACTGCATCCAATTATGACCTGCACGAAACGGCAGGTGGGTTGCCGCTCCCGGCGTTCTCTGCTCCCAGCGTCCACCCTACGTCGAAGCGAGGGCGGGAGGTCTGCAATCCCGCCGGGAAGTCTAACTTCCCAATTCAAAAATGTGGGTCCAAAAGGACACAACACGCACCAAGCAGGGAAAGAAAGGATCATTCGTCCTCTTCTTCCGTCTCGTCCTCCGCGTACAGCTCCTCCATAATGAGGTCGTACACGGCTCTCAGCTCTTCCTCATCTTCAATGGCGGTCAGCAGGGGCTCGCCGTCTTCCTCGGTGGACTTGAGAATGCTCACCTCCAGAGAAAGCTCTGCGCCCTCCTCACCGGCATCGGCGGGAATTACGGCCATATAGGTTTCACCGTTGTACTCCAGGGTGGACAGAACCTCCAGCTCATATTCCTTGCCGTCCTCATCCACGATGGTGATAAAGTCGGATCCATATTGATCTTCCATAGATTGCTCCTTTGAATATGGGTTCTCTTTGTCTGTATTCTACAACCAGACGGCGGAAAAATCAAGAGGAAAATATGCTTCCCCTTTCCGGCACCTTCCGGAAGAGGCGAGTTCCCTATATTATATCCGGGAAAAGAACGATAATTCAAACTCTTTTTCGGGAATACTTATAGAAATTGATCGCATTTCGATTTTTGTGCCGACAGGAATTTTACGGATTATTCAGAAATTGGGGCTTTCCCTTTTGGCAGGAATATGGTATAATTTGCGGATGATATGACGGAAAGCTCTGTCTTACTCAACAGAAAGGCACAATCCGCCCAGAGCGGCATTGGAGGTTATACGCATGGCAAATGAAAATTCCAAAAAAAGGAGAAAGAAGCTGCGGCAGGAGTGGAATCCCCACTGGTCGCTGAAGACCCTCTATACCCTGGGCAGCACGGCACTGTCGGTGGTGAAGATCGCCATTGGCGCGGCGCTGACGGTTGCACTGATTCTGCTGATCTGCGGCGTGGTCTTTGTGGGCACCTTGGGGGATTATCTGCAGAACGATATCTTGAAGGAAGCTTCGGATTGGTCTATTGATGACTACGATCTGGAAAAGACCTCTTTCCTTTATTATGTGGATAGCAACGGCGATATTCAGCAGCTGCAGCAGATTTATACCACCACGGACCGGCAGATTGCCACTCTGGACGAGATCCCTCAGGACCTGATCAATGCCACGGTGGCCATTGAGGACAAGCGCTTTTATGAGCATCAGGGCGTGGACTGGATCACCACGGTCAAGGCCTGCATGAATATGTTCTTCGGCGGAGACTCTCAGTTCGGCGGCTCCACCATTACCCAGCAGCTGATCAAAAATGTCACCCAGGAAAACAGCATTACGGTGCAGCGGAAGGTCATGGAGATTTTCCGGGCCCAGATGTTTGAAAAGGAATACGATAAGGACCTCATTATGTATGAGTACCTGAACCGTATCTATCTGGGCAAGGGCTGCTACGGCGTGAAGAGTGCGGCTGCTGCCTACTTCGGCAAGGAGCTGCAGAGTTTGACCACGGCAGAGTGCGCCAGCCTCATCAGCATTACCAATAACCCGTCCCTGTTCAATCCCTATTCCGAATATGTCTTCAAGTACAAGGGCGAGATGCGGGACGGCGCGGGCCGGAACCGTTACCGCCAGCTAAATGTGCTCTCTGAAATGCTCTCCCAGGGCTACCTGACCCAGGAGGAGTATGATGAGGCCGTCAATCAGGAGATGGTCTTTAAGGATGGCATCGACGCGGCGGACCGCTGGGCTGTCTGCGAGAGCTGCGGCTATGCGGGCACGGTCAGCACCTTCCACCAGGAGGGCAGCCACTATTACTGCCCCAATTGCGGCAGCCTGACCTCTGTCAACCAGGACGCCTCTCAAAATGTGTATTCCTGGTTTGTGGATGCGGCCATTTTGGACGTGGCCTCCGATCTGGCAGCCCAGGATGGCGTGGATTGGGAGAGCGCCGGAGAGAAGACCCGGAACTACTACCTGGAGCGCATCCAGAAGGGCGGCTACCATATCTATACCACCCTGGATATGAACGTGCAGAACCAGGTGGATACCATTTATACCAATCTGGAGAATATCCCCACCACCCGCTCCACCCAGCAGCTCCAGTCTGCCATTGTGGTTATCGACAACCGGACCGGTGATGTGGTGGCACTGTCCGGCGGTGTGGGAGAGAAGACGGACTTCTTCGCCTACAACAAGGCCACCCAGGCGAAGCTGCAGACGGGCTCCTCTCAGAAGCCGATTTCCGTGTATGCTCCTGCCTTTGAAAAGGGCGGCTTCAGCCCCGCAACGGTCATTAAGGATATGCCCTTGATGTACAACGACGGAACACCCTTCCCCAGAAACGACAGCCGGCAATACAACTATTCCAGAACCATCTTCTCCGGCATTGTTTCCTCGGTCAACGCCATTTCTGCCAATACTCTGACGGCCATTGGCACGGACTATGGCTACAGCTTTGCAAAATACAACTTCGGTCAGGATTCCCTGACCAGCAGCTATGCCCTGTCCAACGGCCAGAGCCTTTCGGACGTGGGCGTGGCACCGCTTGCACTGGGCGCGCTGACCGTGGGTTCCACCGTAAGGGAAATGAGCGCGGCCTATGCCACCTTCGCCAACAACGGCACCTATCGGGAGGCACGGCTCTACACCAAGGTCTATAATTCCGACGGTCAGCTGATTCTGGACAATACCCAGGACAGCCGCCAGATCCTGCGGGAGAAGACCGTGGAATATATGAACTACTGTTTGTACAATGCCGCCAACTACGGCACCGGCGGCGCAGCCATTTTCCAGGGCCAGAACATTGCCGGTAAGACCGGCACAACTTCCAGCAACCGGGACCGCTGGTTCTGCGGTTACACTGGCTACTACACCGCAGCTGTGTGGTGTGGCTATAACCAGCCGGAGCAGATCAATCTGACTGGCAACTACGGTAACCCCGCCGCCCGTCTGTGGAAGATGGTCATGCAGCCTCTGCATGAGGGGAAGCCTGCCGTGCCCCTCTACAGCGGGGCGTCCTTCCAGAGCGTGACTGTCTGTCTGGATTCCGGCAAGCTGGCCACGGCGGCCTGCTCTGCCGATGCCCGGGGCATTTCCCGGGTGGCTACGGTAAACTGCTATCCCGAAGATGCTCCTACGGAATACTGCGACAAGCACGTGACCGTAGATTACTGCGTCACCGGCGGGGGCGTGGCAACGCCCTTCTGCAGCCTGTTCCCGGATGCAGTCATCGAGACCCGCTCTCTGGTGAAGCTGACCCAGAGTGAGGTGGATGAGATCAAGGCGGCTATGAATTCCGGCCTGAAGTCGGAATACTATCAGGATGGCTATGTCTATCTGGTGGACAACGACGGCAATCCCATTGCCTGGCACGGCTTCCGGGGGGATGCCAACCCCGGTGCGGATACCCCTTACGTGGTGTGCCCGGTTCACAACCAGCAGTCCTATATGGACTTTGGCGGTCAGGACAACGGCAACCCGGATGACGGTGGAAACACCGGAGACAACGGCGGCTGGAGCACGGGTGACGGTTCTGACGACGATTTTATCTGGTAAGAGAGAAATAAAGGAGAGAAACCATGCTTTGGATTTCGGATCAATGGAAGGATTATGAGGTTTTGGATGCCTCTGACGGGGAGCGGCTGGAGCGCTGGGGAAAATACATCCTGGTTCGCCCGGACCCCCAGGTTATCTGGAGCACCCCTCATAGCAATCCGATGTGGAAAAAGCAGGATGCCCGCTATATCCGCTCCTCTACAGGGGGCGGACACTGGTCGGACCATCATCTGCCGGAGCGCTGGCAGATCAAGTACAGGGACTATCTGACCTTCAATGTCAAGCCCATGAACTTCAAGCACACCGGCGTGTTCCCGGAGCAGGCGGCCAACTGGGACTTTATTCGGGAAAGGGTGGCCTCTGCGGGCCGCCCCGTAAGGGTGCTGAACCTGTTTGCCTATTCCGGCGGCGCAACTCTGGCAGCTGCGGCCGGCGGGGCAGAGGTGTTCCATGTGGATGCAGCCAAGGGCATGGTAGCCTGGGCCAAAGAAAATGCTGTGGCTTCCGGCTTTGCAGACCGTCCCATCCACTGGATCGTGGACGACTGCGGCAAGTTCATCCAGCGGGAGCTGCGCCGGGGCCGGAAATATGACGGCATCATCATGGACCCGCCCAGCTATGGCCGGGGACCCGGCGGCGAGATCTGGAAAATGGAAACCAGCTTCTTCCCGTTTTTGCAGCAGACGGCCAAGCTCCTGACGGACGACCCCTTGTTCGTGATCATCAACTCCTATACCACGGGCCTTGCCCCCTCGGCGGTGAGCTATGCCTCGGATGTGGTCTTTGGTCCGGAGCACGGCGGAAAGACTGCGGCAGGGGAACTGGGCCTTCCCGTGAAGGAGTCCGGCCTGATCCTGCCCTGCGGTTCCACCGGCAGATGGACGCCCTGAGAAAACAAAATCCCGAGAAAAGAGGATCCACTTTTGGAAGATATTATAACTGTGGAAAACCTGGCCTATGCCTATCCGGACCTGGACGGGCAGAAAGGGACCCAGGTTTTCGAAAACTTAAATCTTACCATTGAAAGCGGCAGCTTTGTGGCGATCTTAGGCACCAACGGCTGCGGAAAATCCACTCTGGCAAAGCACTTCAATTCGATCCTGCTGCCTTCCGGCGGAAAGGTGTATGTGGACGGCATCGACACCTCCGACCTGAACCGAATTATGGCAATCCGCCGCTGCGTGGGCATGGTTTTCCAGAACCCGGACAACCAGATCGTTGCCAACGTGGTGGAGGAGGACGTGGCCTTTGGCCCGGAGAATCTGGGTGTGGCAGCCCCGGAGATCCGCCGCCGGGTGGACAGGGCTTTAAAGCAGGTTGGTATGTACGAATACCGGGAGCACGCCCCCCATCTGCTCTCCGGCGGGCAGAAGCAGCGCGTGGCCATTGCGGGCATCATTGCCCTGGAACCCAAGTGCATTGTACTGGACGAGCCTACCGCCATGCTTGACCCCCGAGGCCGGGCGGATGTGATGCATACTGTGGAAAAGCTGAACCGGGAAAAGGGAATCACCGTGGTGCTCATCACCCACCATATGGACGAGGCGGCACAGGCCCAGCGGGTTATTGTGCTGGACAAGGGCAAGGTTGCGGCGGACGGAACGCCCAAGCAGGTGTTTGCCCAGGTGGAGATGCTGCACAAGCTGGGCCTTGCGGCCCCGGACAGTGTGGAGCTGTGCTGGGCTTTGCGGCAAAAGGGCTTTGATTTGCCTCTGGATGCGCTGACCCCCGAAGAATGCGCGCAGGCACTTTATGATTGGCTGAAGGCCTGACGTGTGGGAGGAATTGACATTGAAACCAATTTTGCAGGTGGAAGACCTGACTTATATCTACAGCATCGGCACCCCCTTTGAGCATAAGGCTCTGGATCAGGTGTCCTTCTCCATAAATCCCGGAGAGTTTGTGGGCATCATCGGCCATACCGGCTCCGGAAAATCCACATTGATGCAGCAGCTCAACGGCCTGCTAAGGCCCACCTCCGGCCGGGTGCTGCTGGACGGCCAGGACATCTGGTCCGATAAGAAGCTTACAAGAGCTGCCCGGTTCCGGGTGGGGCTGGTCTTCCAGTATCCCGAGTATCAGCTCTTTGAAGAGACGGTCTATAAGGACATCGCCTTCGGTCCAACCAATATGGGCCTTTCCAAGGAAGAAATCGACCGCCGGGTCCGGGAGGCTGCGGGCTTTGTGGGCCTGACGGAAAAGCAGCTGGAGGTTTCGCCCTTCGACCTGTCCGGCGGGCAGAAGCGCAGAGTTGCCATTGCCGGCGTTATCGCCATGGAGCCGGAAGTGCTCATTCTGGACGAGCCAACCGCCGGACTGGACCCTGTGGGCCGGGAGGAGATCCTGGGCAACATCCGGGCCTATCGGGCAGCTAAGAATGCGGCGGTGCTCATGGTCAGCCACTCCATGGAGGATGTGGCCAGACTGACAGACCGGCTGCTGGTTATGAACGGCTCCCGCCTTGCCATGGATGCCGCCCCGGGAGAGGTTTTCGAGCACGTGCTGGAGCTGCTGGATATGGGCCTGAGCATTCCCGAGGTGACCCAAGTGTTTTTACGGCTGCGCTCCCTGGGCGTGGATGTGAAGAATGTCTATACCATTGACCAGGCGGTTGCTGAGCTTCTGCGGCTGAAGGAGGGGAAGGGCATATGCTGAAGGACATTACCCTGGGGCAGTATTTCCCCGGAACCTCTGTGATTCACCGCTTAGACCCCCGCACGAAGCTGCTGGGCGTAATTCTCTATATTGTGGCGTTGTTTCTGGCCAAGAGCTGGATTTCCTATGGGGTGGTGCTGTGCTTTCTGATTTTTGCCATCTCCGTGTCGAAGATCCCGCCAAAGTCCATTGTATCGGGCATGAAGCCGCTGGTGATCATTCTGGTGTTCACGGGCGTATTGAATCTGTTCTATTCCGATGGCGGCGTGGTGCTGGTGAAGCTCTGGAAGCTGACCATCACCACAGAGGGCTTGAAGCGGGCCATCCTCATGACAAGCCGTATTCTGATGCTGATTTCCGGCACCTTCCTGCTGACCTATACCACGTCCCCCATCTCCCTGACGGACGGCCTGGAGAGCCTTCTGGGCCCCCTGAAAAAGCTCCATATGCCTGTCCACGAGCTGTCTATGATGATGTGCATCGCCCTGCGATTTATCCCCACACTGATTGAGGAGACCGACAAGATCATGAACGCCCAGAAGGCCAGAGGCGCGGATTTTGAAATCGGCAGCATTATCGACCGGGCAAAGGCCCTGATCCCTGTGCTGGTGCCTCTGTTTATCAGCGCCTTCCGCCGGGCGGATGAGCTGGCCACGGCTATGGAGTGCCGGTGCTACCAGGGCGGCGAGGGCCGCACAAAAATGAAGCTGCTGCGCTATGGCCGCAATGACTTCTTCGCCTTCGGCGGACTGGCTGCTTTGATTGCGGTGATTGCTGTCCTGGCCGGCTTCGGACTGTGAGGAAGAAATGCGCAATATTGCCTTATTTCTGACCTATCTCGGCACCCGCTACCATGGCTGGCAGGTCCAGAAGAATCTGCCAACCGTGGCGGAAACCCTGGAAAAGGCCGCCGCTCAGGTGGTGGGCCACAGCGTCCACGTGACCGGCTGCGGCCGGACGGACGCGGGAGTCCACGCCCGGTGCTATGTGGCGAATTTCCGAACGACTTCAACCATTCCGGTGGAGCGGCTTCCCTATGCGCTGAATACCCATCTGCCCTGTGACATTGTGGTGACCAAGGCCTTTGAGGTGAATGAAAATTTCAATGCCATCGGCTCCTGCGTCCGCAAGGAGTATACCTACCAGATTTACAATTCCAGACTAAAGGACCCTTTTTATGTGGATCGGGCATGGTTTTATCCCCGGCACCTGGACGAAGCCATCATGCAGGCGGCGGCGGACCAGTTCGTTGGAACCCATGATTTTGCGGCGGTTCGTTCGGTGGGGACGGATGTGAAGTCCACCGTTCGAACGGTTTACTACTACAATGTGGAGCGGCGGGGCAACCTGGTGGTTTTGAAGGTCTGTGCCAACGGCTTCCTCTACAACATGGCCCGGGCCATGGCCGGAACCGTGGTTTATGCCGCAGAGGGGAAGATTGCCCCCGGCGAGATCGGTGCCATTCTGGATTCCGGCAACCGCACGGCAGCGGGCCCGACGGTGCCGCCGGGGGGACTGTACATGACCCACCTGTGGTATGACGACGGGGCAGACAAATTCGAGTGCTCCTGCCGGGATACCTTCCAGGAGGAATAACGTGTTTTCAAACAGCAGGGGCGTGGTCACGGCCGCCCTTGCTGTTTTCCATTCACAATTTGTTTTCCCTTTTTTTACGGCTATGTGCTATAGTACATGCAAAAGAATGCGCAAGGACTCCATTTTGGAACCTTGCGGCAGGGCAAACCCTGCAAAGGAGTGAATAGAATGCAGCCAAAAATGTGTTGCAAATGCAAAAAGAATGTTGCCGTGATCTTCATCACCAAGGTGGAGAACGGCGTTACCCTGAATGAGGGCTATTGTATCAAATGTGCCAGAACTCTGGGCATTCCCCAAATCGATCAGGCCGTAAAACAGATGGGCATTTCCGAAGAGGACTTAGATATGATCTCCGATGAAATGAGCAGTATGTTCGGCCAGAAGGACGACAGCGAGGGCGAAAGCGACGAGGTGGATAGCCAGACCGCAACCTTCCCGCTGATGAATCAGCTCTTTGGCGGCGGATTTCCGAAGCCTGCCAAGCAGCCGGAGAATGCCGAGACCAAGGAGAAGGAGCCGAAAAAGGAAAAAAAGAGCAAGCATAAGTTTCTGGATAACTATTGCATGGACTTGACAGCCCGGGCCCGGGAGGGCAAGCTGGACAAGGTCATCGGCCGGGACGTGGAGACGGAACGGGTCATCCAGATTCTGAACCGCCGCCAGAAGAACAATCCCTGCCTGGTGGGCGAGCCCGGCGTTGGCAAGACAGCCATTGCAGAAGGCCTGGCCCAGAGAATTGTGGCGGGGGATGTGCCCTATAAGCTGCGGGACAAGGAGGTTTTCCTGCTGGATCTCACTGCTCTGGTGGCGGGCACCCAGTTCCGGGGCCAGTTCGAAAGCCGCATGAAGAGCCTGATCACGGAGATCAAGGCCTGCGGCAATATCATCCTGGTCATTGACGAGGTTCATAATCTGGTGGGCGCAGGCGATGCCGAGGGCAGCATGAATGCCGCCAATATTCTAAAGCCGCCCCTGTCCCGAGGGGAAATTCAGGTTATCGGTGCCACCACCTTCAATGAGTACCGCAAGTATATCGAGAAGGATGCGGCCCTGGAGCGCCGCTTCCAGCCTGTGACCGTGGCGGAGCCCACCATTGAGGAGGCCTGCCAGATCATGCAGGGCATTTCCAAGACCTATGCCCAGTTCCATGGGGTCTCCATTTCTCCGGAGATTGCCCGCCAGTGCGTGATTCTCTCCGAGCGCTATATTACGGACCGCTTCCTGCCGGATAAGGCCATTGACCTGCTGGATGAAGCCTGCTCCGATGTGAATCTGCGCAGCAAGGAGATTTCCAAGCTTGCAGAGCTGAAAAAAGAGCGGGATGACTATGAGCTGGAGCTGAAAATGCTCAATGAGGATACAGAGAATACGGACTTTGAGCGCCTTGCCACCATCCGCAGCAAGCTGTGCCAGATCGCCGGGGAAATCGAGGAGCTGGAAAAGGTCCCCGCTCCCGCAGTGACCATGGACAATCTGGCCCGCATCATTGAGCTGTGGACGAAGATTCCTGCTGCCAAGATCAAGGCCCAGGAATACAAGCAGCTCAGGGGCATGGACGAGCGGCTGAAAGCCCATATCGTTGGGCAGGATCACGCCGTGGAGGCCGTATCCCGGGCCATCCGGCGCAATCGCGTTGGCATTTCCCCCAAGCGCCGCCCGGTTTCTTTCATCTTTGCCGGCCCCACCGGTGTGGGCAAGACCGAGCTGGTGAAGTGCCTGGCAAACGATATGTTCGACAGCACCGATGCCCTGATCCGGCTGGATATGTCCGAGTATATGGAGAAGCATACGGTTTCCAAGCTCATCGGTTCGCCTCCCGGCTATGTGGGTTATGACGAGGCAGGGCAGCTGACGGAGATGATCCGCCGGAAGCCCTACAGCGTAGTGCTCTTTGACGAGATCGAAAAGGCCCACCCGGACGTGATGAACATTCTGCTGCAGGTGCTGGACGACGGCCGCATTACGGATTCTCAGGGCAGAACCGTGAATTTTGAAAATGCCATCATCGTCATGACCACCAACGCCGGTTCCGAGGGCGGTGTCAGCGGTATGGGCTTTGGCCGCACGGATACGGATCAGGTGAAGGAGAAGACCATGAAGGCCCTCCAGAGCTTCCTGCGGCCGGAGTTCCTGAACCGGGTAGATGAGATCATCACTTTCAACCATCTGACCAAGGAGGATTTCCTGGGCATTGCGGATATTATGCTGGAGGAGCTGCGCAGCAGCCTGCAAAACCGTGGCCTGACCTTCACCTGGACGGACCAGGTCCGGCAGCACTTGGTGGACAAGGCCTATTCCGTGGTCTACGGTGCCCGGAATCTGCGCCGGACCATCCAGAAAGAGCTGGAGGATCCCATCAGCGAGGCGGTCATCGACAGCTTCGAGAAGCCCATTTCCGGCATTTCTGCCCGAATGGAGGATGGAGCGATCCAGCTCGACGTTCAGGAAACCTGAAACATAAGAAATTGGCGGCACGCTCGAAATCCGGGCGTGCCGCTGAAAATTTTACATATCCTCAAATTTGTCCGACAGGGTGTCCGAAATTTTCCAGGCCACGTCCTCCATCTTGTCGGCGGCCTTTGCTGCCAGCTTCCGGGTGGGATTGTTCCGGGGCATCATCAGCACGGCCACCATACCGGCGGCAGCGCCCAGTCCCGCGGAGATCGCCCAGCCTTTTGCGTTCATACTCCATTCCTCCTTTTTTGCAGGATGGCGTTAGTATGCCCCAGAATCGAAAAAACAGACTGGAAGCTTTTTCTCCTCTTTCTTTCCGACAAAAACTATGCTATACTCAAGGAAACTCTGAATAAATCCAAAGAGAACGCGGGAGGATTGGCTATGTCGATAGACGCACTACAGGAAAAAATCAGAAAGCGCAAATCGGCGCTGATTGTGGATATGACAATTTACCCCGGGCAGCTGCCGGAACACTGGGCAGGGGAGTGCTTCGAAAATGGATACAAGCAGTATGTTCTGGCGCTATTAAAGGGCCTGAAAGGGCTCGTTCCCGGCGTCCGCTTCCGGCTCAGCGCCTTTGCGCTGCTGGGCAGCGGGATGCTGCGCATTCTGCCGGAGCTTTTGAAGGCCGCCGCTGATTTGGGCTACTATGTGCTGCTGGAGGCCCCGGAGCTCTCCTGCCGGGAAATGGCGGAGCTGTGCGCCGGAACTGCGGCTTCCTATGGCTGCGACGGTGTGCAGATTCCCTTCTATGCGGGCAGCGATGTTTTAGAGCCCTTCCTTCCGGATTGTGAAACCGCCCGCAGGGATGTTTTTGTCACGGCCAGAACCCCAAACCGCACGGCCCCGGAGCTGCAGGACCTGCTGACGGGCAGCCGCCTGGTCCATATGGCTGCGGCAGACCGCATCTCCCGCTACGCGGAGAACCTGACAGGGAAGTTTGGCTATGCCCGGGTGGGGGTGGCTGCCTCTGCCGGGGCACCGGAGAGCCTGAAAAATCTCCGGGGAAAATATACCAATCTTTTCCTGCTGGCAGATGGGCTGGATTATCCCAGCGCCAATCTGAAAAACGTCTCCCTGGCCTTCGACCGTCTGGGCCGCGGCGGTGCCTACTGTGCAGGAAACATGGTCACCCGGGCCTGGGCCCAGGCTGACCAGGCAGACCCCATCGAGGCCGCCCAGGCCGAGGTCCGCCGCCAGAACAAGGGCCTGCAAAGGTATGTGACGTTTTTGTAATGGAATGGGCCTGCCGCAAAATAGGAAAGACGTCAAAACAGAACATTTGTCATTGGGAACCGGTCCTTAGACTGGTTCCCAATGACATTTTTATGCGCGCGGCATGAGAACGTTTTGTGCTGGACATAGGGGGAACCCGTGCTATAATGGATTCGATAGATCGGCAATAGACCGTTTGAAAGCCGATACACTGCCAATGCCTGGCCGGGTGTATTTGGCGGGAGACTGGGGCTCTGACCTTAATTGGCTTTTTCAGGTATTTTGAAGAAAATCGGAAGGAGAAACAGAAATGGAATTGAGACAGCTTGAATACTTTGCTGAGGTGTGTCGGGTCCGCAATTTCACGAAGGCTTCGGAGAATCTTCATGTGGCGCAGCCTGCGGTGACAAAATCCATCCAGAGGTTGGAAGAAGAGCTGGGAACACAGCTGATCGACCGCACTGTAAAGCCCCTGCGGCTGACGGAGCGGGGGGAACGGTTTTACAGAAGAGTTGAGGATATCCTGAGACGGCTGGAGGATGCGGCAGCGGAAGCGGCGGAGCAGGTAAACAGCCATAGGCCATTGTCCGTTTGTGTTTCTCCCATGTCCGGTATCCTGGTAGACGAAATGCTGCGCGAGGATGATGTTGTGGATCAGGGATTCTTTTACAATATCGTTACCCGAAGCAGTATAGAAACCTTGGACAGACTGATGCGCAGAGAGCTTGACCTTGGAATTGTAATGGAAGTGGATATCCCGCCGGAGCTGGAGTTTATCCCGCTGGAGGAGCAGCAGGCTCTGTGCCTGATGCCGCCGGATGATCCGCTGACGGAGCTGGAGGTCCTGACCTTTGCGGATTTGCGGGACGCGCGCTTTCTGGGAGATATGGACGGAGGAAAGACCGCGCTTTGCAGGTTGGTCAACCAGAGGTGCCGGGAAGCCGGCTTTACGGCGAACTGCTTTTTCAGCAAGCAGAGCTACCATCCGGATATGCAGATCGCAACGGCGCTGATCCGGCGGGGCTACGGCATCAGCTTCATGCCGGAGCATGCGGCCAGACGGATGCAGGGGGTGGTGTGCAGGCCTGTGTCCCCGCCGCTGCGTTTTCGGCTGGGGATCGCCTATCGAAAGGACCGAACCTACCCGGTGCAGCTCCTGAAGATGGTGGAGTATATACGAAGGAAGTACCCGGAATATGTTAAAAGTGTACAAAACGGGCTGGGAATAAATATACAAACTGTGCACAATCATAAACCAAAGGAATAGTGGAATAAGAAACGGATATTTCACAAGCGAAAAAAACAGAGGTACAATGGGGACACAAAGAGCCGAGAGCTCTGAAAAAAGAAGGAGGATATCCTATGTCACCATTGGCAATGACCCTGTTAATTTTGCTGGTCGTGTTTGTTGCGCTTCTCAGCGGCAAGTTCGGCTATGGCGTGGTGGGCGGCGGCGTAATTGTCGCGCTGATCCTGCTGAACATCCTTACGCCGGCCGAGGCACTGTCCGGACTGGCCAACACAAACGTAGTCATCATGTTCGCTATGACGATCATCAGTGCGGGCCTGATGAAAACAAGACTGATCGAGCACGCCATCGGTCTGGTCAATAAGATCGGAAAAACCGAGGCGGCACTGATCGCGGGATTTGGCCTGATTGCCGGTTTTATGGCTCAGTTCATGAACGCATTCCTGGCGGTTGCCTGCCTGCTGCCCCTGATCGGCGGCACCTGCAAGGAGCTGAGGATACCCAAGACGAAGGTCATCTATCCGGTTATGATCATCGCGCTGACCTTTATCTTCTGGCTGCCCATCGGCCCGGGCGCGGCGACCTACGCGCAGATGAACGGCTATCTGGAGAGCTATGGCAGCGAGTTCACCTTCGGAATTTTTGACATGACACTTGTCCGGCTGCCCGGCGTGATTCTGACAACACTGTTCTGCATTTTTATTCTGCCGAAGCTTTGTCCTGCAACTTCCACATTGGAGACGAAGGAAGACCTGGGCAGAGAGGTCCAGAAGGGAAAATTGGTAGCTTGGAAAGAGATTGCCGCCTACATTATCGCCGGCGGAACGGTTTTGCTGATGATTTTCGCCTCTTCTCTGAAGCTTCAGACTTTCCTGATCGCTTCCGGCGGCGCTCTGCTGATGGCCCTGCTGGGGATCCTGTCCGAGCGTGAGGCCTTCGCTTCCGAAAACTGGGGTATGCTGTTCCTGTTTGCGGGTATCCTGCCTCTGGCAACCGCACTGACCAAAACCGGTGCCAGCGATGTGATCGCGGATGCCATTATTGCCATTATCGGCGGCAGCACGAATCCTTGGGTGATCTCCATTGTGTTCACGCTGGTGTGCTTTGTTGCAACGCAATTCCTGTCCAATACGGCGTGCGTGCAGGTATTTACGCCGCTGGCCCTGATGGTCTGCGTGCGGCTGAATATGAATCCTGTGGGCATTATGGGCTGCGTGAACATTGCCTGCACGGCTTCCTATCTGACGCCCATGGCGAACCCCGGGATCCCGCTGTGCATGGACGCGGGCGGATACAGCCTGAAGGATTGCGTGAAGATCGGAATTCTTCCGGGCCTTTTGATTTGCGCGGTGGGCGTTGTGTGGTGCGCCCTGTTCTTCCCGCCTTACTGATGAAAGAGGAGCGTTTATATTATGGAGACATTGACAATTCGTCACTTCCCGGAGGAGATGGAGCAGCTCCCCGTAGACCCGGAAAATCTGAATCGGGTGCTGCTCAGCGGCCTGTTCGAGGAAAAGGCCAAAACGGCGGAGGGAGAGCGCCCCTTCTATACCTTCATCCCGGAAAACCTTGAGTATGACCAGCAGTGCCTGGTGATCGCGCCGCCCGCACAGGCGGATATCCCGGAATTTCTGGAGTCTTCCGGTCTGCGGCAGTTTGCGGAAGAAAAACAGCTGTTCCTGTTTTTCCTGAAAGCGGAAGACGGGAAATGGGATCTGAGCGGCAAGGATGCCGCCTATATGAACGCGGTCTATGTGGCGGCTCAGGCAAGAGACCACTATATTACCATGCAGGACAATTTCTACGCGCTGGGCTTCGGAAATGGCGCGGATGTGGCCCACCAGGCGGTCATGACCTCCAGCAGCGAATGGAGCGGACTGCTGACGGTAGGCGATCTCAGCGTGGATCTGTCCCGGAAGGTGCTGGAGGCCGAGAAGGCGGGGCTGGGCGAAAACGGAGAGCTGCAGATCGCGGCAGAGCGATCCCAGGTGCCGGTCTGGATGGGCGTTGCGAGGCTTGAAGGCAGCAATGCCGGTACGGCGGCATACTGGAGAGAGCAGAATCACAGCCAGGAGGCCCCGCTGTCCGGAGACGGCGCCGACTATATCTGGATGCCGCCCTATGTGCACGAGCTATGCGATGTCAACGAGGAGACCATTGCCCAGGTCCGTGTGACAGAGGGGCAGGCGGCATTGACAAAGGCGTTCCTGGAGAAGGCATGGAGCTATATTGGACTTGCCCGTCGGCACAGAGGACAGGGAAAGAAAAATCTGCGCTACTACAAGGAGCCGGTGGCGCTTGGAGGCAGTCGGCATACCATGGAGCTGGATGGTTTCCGGCGGACGTGGTATGAGTATGTGCCGCCCTGCTGCACGCCGGATCAGGCGTGGCCGGTGGTGGTGCTGATGCACGGCCGGGGTGGAACGGCGGAAACCTTCTTTGATATCAGCAATGTCTATCAGGTTGCCAACGCCCGGCGATTTATTGCGGTGGTGCCCCAGGCCAGCGTACACCAGCAGAAAAAGAAGGGCCTGCGCAACGTGCTGCTTTGGGAGGGACAACTGGACGGCCAGGGCATCGATGACGTGAAATTCATCCGAAAGATACTGGAAGACCTCCAGAGCCGCGTTCAGGTAGACAGGCACAGGATCTATGCCTGCGGCCAGAGCAGCGGCGGTATGATGACCGACACGCTGGGACAGTATGCCAGTGACCTGTTTGCGGCCTGCGTGGCCTGGTCCGGCCTGAATTGCCCGCCCATGGAGTATCTGCACCGGCAGCGCCTGCCTTATAAGATGCCGACCGTGATCCTCTATGGTGATCAGGATAATCTCTTTGGCGGCAACGACCGGGTGCCGGGGCTTCCCTTCCCGGTGTCTACTGCCTTTGTTCCTGTGGTGGAGGAGCGCTTCGCGAGAGAAGGCCTGGATAAAAACAATGTAGATACCTGGCAGACGTATCCTATTACCTGGTATTCCTATCCCAACAAGCAGGGCATCCCCATGTTCGTCGCAGGCGTGGTGGATCACATGGTCCATGCCAATTACCCGGCGGAAAGCTGGATCAGCTACGATCAGTATATGGCCAAATTTACCCGGGGAGATAACGGGGAGCTGTATTACTGCGGAAAGCTTGTGGAATAAATCGGGAAAATGGCTGTACGTTTGAGAAAGCCGGGCCGCGTGGAGCCGGGGAACGGGACGCTGATAAAGTATGGGAAACGGCAGTGGAAGGCACTGATCGGAGCCTGTCTGCTGCAGTGCGCAATGCTTGGGATCCTGGTGAACTGCACAGGCGTGTTTTTGGCGCAGCTCCGTATGGAAAACGGAATCCCGATGACGGAGATCTCGGCATACAACACATTGAAGGGCATAGTCGGTGCATTGCTTTCGGCATTGGTGACTGGGCTATTCTTTAAAAGAAATCAGAAATACGCGCTGATCATCAATCAGACTGTGATGTGTATAGGATATCTGCTGATGGTGTTTCAGCCGTACGGGATGGCCTGGTATATATCCGCCGCTGTGGTGGGCGTATCCGGCTGCCTGGGGGTCGTGGCCGTTCCGAGTATGTTAAGCCGTGTTTTCCCGCAGAGATCCGGAACGCCTACGGGCATCGCCATGGCCTTTAGCGGCATCGGGGGTGCGGTGTTCAATCCCTTGACCGCCCGGCTGATCGCGGCAGCCGGGCTGCGGCGGGCAATGGCTATTCTGTGCCTGGTCGACCTGCTGTTTACATTGGTTGGAGCTTTGCTGCTGTTCCCGGGAGGAAAAAAGGATACTGCCGAAACCGTACGGACGGTCAAATGGGAAAGAAAAGGCACGTTTGCCTGGAAGCGCTGCATTCCGGTTGCAATGGTCTTTGTCTGCGGCAGCCTGGGTTTCCAGATGGCGATGAATCTGAGCATTTTTGCCCAGAGCAAGGGCTACCCCTTATCGACAGGCGCCAGCTTGACTATGGCGTTGATGCTGGGCAATGTGGCGGGGAAGTTTCTCTACGGATTCCTGTGTGATCGGATCGGTGTGTGGAAGACGACGGCCTTGGGATTGGGCTGCGTGGCTGCCGGAACGCTGATATTCCTGCTGTTCGGACAGAATCTGGGGCCGCTTTATTTCGCGGCGCTGCTGTTTGGCAGTATTTATTCGCTGTCGACCATATCCGTGTCCAGATGCTGTATGGAGGCCTACGGAGAGGAAACCTATTCACACTACATCGGGCTTCATAACGGACTCAATCAGGCGGTCATGGCAATTGCTTCCATGATGACGGGCGTGATCGTCGACAGGACCGGAAGCTTTTCACTGGTGCTGCTTTCGGTACTGGCGGGAACGATGCTGTCACTGGCAGGCGTTTGGATATTGCGGAGGATCGGGAACGGAAAGACGGTGATCCCAACAGAGCGGCCAATGTGATGAACTGAGAGCGTAAGTATATTCATAGCGTAAATGCGTAAGAGGCATTGCCCGCAATTCTGGGCAATGCCTCTTTTGCGAGTACCTTTCAATACGCAAAAATCCCTTCAAAAGCGCATCCGGCGGGAAAAACCGGGAGAAATTCTTTCCGATTTGCGATTAAAGGATATAGTCCGTTATGCAGTCGTACCAGTGTACATAGGTGGTGCCGTTGACGAGCAGGCGGTCATTGTTGGGCAGCTGCTTGGTCCAGGGTGCGCCATAGCGGTCCAAGGCCCAGTCGTCCCGATTGAACCTGCGCCACAGGATTGTCCTGCCGCTTCGGTCCAAAAACTGCTCTGTAATGACATCGCAGCCGGGGCGCTCAATGTCCATGACGCATACGGTCTCATAGGCCTTGCCGCCAATGGTGAGTGTGTATCTTCCGACAATGTCCAGAAGAAAGTCTGCATTTTGCGTGGTTACGACGGCACCTTCCCGCCGGATGGTGCCCTTCTGGGCCATAGCGATCTCCTTGCCGCAATTGTCGGCACCGTATCCCCAGTTCAGCATGAATTCTGGGCCATCCAAAAAGGTGATATAATTGCGTACGCCTTCCTCTGTCCTGGCCACTGCGAGATAGCGGCAGTGGGTGTCTGTGAGCTGAGCCACAAAGCTTCTGCGGATGCTGTCCTGTTTGCCGAAGCGCGGGTCCTCCTCTGCGGTCAGCTCTACGCCCTCAATGCCGTGCACTCTGGCTTTCCCGGTGACCTGCAGGTGATATAGATTGCTGCATTTCCGGGATGGAATATCATACATACCCCAGGAGCATTTTTCGCCCAATCTGGGAATCAGGAACCACCCTGCCAGTTCCTCCCAACGGAGAGCAAAAGGCGGTTCTGCGCTGGCAGCAATGGTATATTCGGGGAGAAAATCGGGAAATTTTTTCATGGATGCTGCTCCTTCCTTTGCCGTGAAAATATATGGATATTGCTTTTTGAAATTCTGTTTCGCTGTGAAAAGTCTGCTTTTCACAGTTCCAATGGGGATTCCCAGCTTTTTCGCAATCTCCTCCTGAGTCAGCTCCTCCCAAAAGAAGAAATGCAGAATTTGCCTGTCCTTTTCCCTAAGTGTGTCGAAGGTTTCCCGGACGGGAGCTGAATCGGATGCGCCATAGCGGCTGTCTGCCGATTCCGCAAGAGCCTCGAAGGAGGTTTCCTGCCGAAGGGCTTTTTGCCGAAAATAGTCGGTGCATTTGTTCCGGGCAATGCTGAGAACCCATGCCTTGAAAGCGTCCGGATTCCGGAGCTGTGAAAATTTCTGATAGGCTGTCAGATAGGTTTCCTGCAGGATGTCCTCGGCATCTGCCGGGCTGTCGATCCGAAAGCGTACAAACCGCTCAATGCTGACCTGTTCCTGCGCCAAAAGTGCTTCAAACAATTCCATGTATTCACCTCCTGTTTTTGAAATAGAAAACCGGTTTCACTTATATAGACGGCGGCAAAGGCAAAAAGGTTCATGAAGGGCGAAAAATAACCCGGCTCTGAAGCAGAGCCGGGCAAAAATTTTCCGTCAAACAATGGGCGGGCAGGGATACTTGAGCAGAAGGGAGACGATCAGGCACAGGAAAATCCCTATGAAGCCTGTCACCATCCAGAAGCTTCTTCTGCGCAGCAGTTCCCCCGTGATAAACAGCCAGCCAACGGACAGAATGGAGGCCAGGATCGACAGGGTAGCCGTAATGACACGGAGCACATTCAGCCCCTTGGAGGAGAAAATCAAAAACAGTATAAAAACGAGAGCATCTCCCAAAAGAACTTCCGTCATCAATTTTTCCAACGCACGATACCGATTTTTCTTGGCCACGAACCATCCCTCCAACGGACATTTTCTAGAGGTATCTTATCACACTCTGTCGTAAATTGCAATCGTTTTGATACAATTTGTATATTTTTTTATTTATGCCTTGCGCAGTGGATGAAGGAATGGTATAATACCCCTAAAGTATACTATTTTGTTTGAAACAGCCTGGAAAGCCTCTGCGTGCGTTCCTTTTCCGGGGAAAGGCTGTTTGAAGGAAGAGGAATCGAAGTATGTCGGAACCCCAATACAGGCTGGAGGGCATTGTCCATACCCGCACAGAGGTGCGGGAGGATTTTGAGGGGCCTCTGGATGTGATTTTTTTGCTGCTGAGCAAGAATAAGATCGAGATCCAGGATGTCTCCATTACAGCCATTTTGGAGCAATACCTTGCCTACCTGGATGAGATGAAGCGGCTGGATATGGAGATCGCCAGTGAGTTTATCACCATGGCCTCTCACTTGATGCTGATCAAGACAAAGATGCTTCTCTCCGCCGCCGAGCAGCAGGAGGCAGAGGATGAGCTGGACCTGCTGCGTCAGGGACTGATCGAGCGCCGCCGCCGGGAGGCCATGGAGCAGATTCGTCTGGCTGTGGCAGAACTGGAGCCCAGAAATGAAATCGGCAGGTGCCTGTTTACAAAGGAGCCGGAGCCCCTGAAAAAGGTGGGCGGCTACCGGTATCAGCACGATGTGAAGGACCTTTTGCGGGCCCTGGAAATGATCTCCGAGCGCAGCCAGCGCCAGCTGCCGCCTCCAACCCAGAACTTTAAGGGCATCGTGGGCAAGGAGCCCTATCCTGTGGCCCGGAAGTCCGGCGAGGTGCTCAGGCAGCTGCTTCTGCGGGGCGTGGAGCGGCTGAAGAGCCTGTTCCGGGGCAACAAGACCCGCTCCGAGGTGGTGGCAACGTTTTTGGCCATTCTGGAGCTATGCAAGACCAACGCCATCACGTTGGAGGACGATACCAGCGGTGAGAATCCCAATGTTCGGCTGCTGGAGAAGCAACCCATCGTGGAAGGAGAAATGAGCTAATGGAGCGCGAAGAGCTGCAGCGTATAATCGAAGCCATTCTGTTCGCTGCCGGGGAACGGGTGGAGATTTCCCGCCTTGCTCAGACCCTGGAGGTCGACCCCAAGGACATCACCGAGGCAACGGATGCATTGGCGGACAAGCTGGCCTATGATCGGCGTGGTATCCGCATTCTAAAGCTGGAACAGGGCTATCAGATGGTATCCTCCGGAGAAATGGCGGATTACATCACAAAGACCCTGGAAACCCGGAAGCCGCCCAAGCTTTCTGCCTCTCAGCTGGAGACGTTGACGATCATTGCCTATTACCAGCCCGCAACCAAGGCAATGGTAGAGCAGATTCGCGGTGCGGACAGCTCCTATTCCGTGGCGGCGCTGCTGAACAAGAAGCTGATTGAAGAGGCGGGGCGTTTGAATGTGCCCGGCCGCCCCATTCAGTACAAAACCACGCCGGACTTTTTGCGGACCTTTGGTCTGCAATCTCTGGAGGAGCTGCCTCCCATCGACAAAATTGCCTTCGGAGAGCCCATTGAGCTGCCGGAGGAGGAATCCTCCCAGGAGGCCCCGGCCCAGCCGGAGAAGGCATAAATGGGCTGGCTGATTTTTCTGGCAATCCTGGCTGCGCTGAACTGCCTGCCGTTGGGCGGCAGAATTCGGTTTGACGGGCAGAATTTTTCCGCCGGGGTGCTGATCGGAAAGCTCCCTATTCGGCTTTACCCCTTGCCGGACTGGCTGAAAAGGAAGATGGACCGCCCCAAAAAGGAGAAGCCGAAGAAGCCACAGACGGCTTCTCCTGCCGCACCCCGGCCGGAGGAGAAGCCCGCGCAGCCGAAGGGGGACTGGAAGCGTTTCCTGCCCTTGCTTCCTACTGCCCTGGATTTTTTGGGCAGTCTGCGGCGGAAGCTGCGTTTGAATGAGCTGACCTTCGTTCTAACCATGGCGGGAGATGACCCGGCGGACCTTGCCCAAAACTACGGCAGAGCCTGGGCCGCCCTGGGAGACCTGATGCCCTTGATCGACAGGGCCTTTGTCATCAAAAAACGAAACCTGGATATCCGCTGCGACTTCTGCGGCGAAGAGACGACGGTTTCTTTTGCTGTGGATTTGACCATAACCGTTGGCAGAATCGTTTCGCTGCTGGTGGTCTATGGCATTCGAATGCTCAAACAGTTTTTATCATTGAAGAAAGCGGTGGCAACAAATGAGTGAAAAACTTCCCAATATGCTGGAGAGCACCATTGCCAAGATTCGGGAAATGGTGGACTCCAATACGGTGGTGGGCGAGCCCATTCAGACGGTGGACGGCGTGACCATTATTCCCGTATCCAAGATCAGCATCGGCCTGGGTGGCGGCGGTTCGGACTTCGTCTCCTCCAAAGCACCGGCCCAGAACCCCTTCGGCGGCGGTGTGGGTGCAGGTGTGAAGGTGACCCCCGTGTGCTTCCTGGTGGTAAAGGATGGCAATGTGCGGATCCTGACCATTGCCGAGCCCGCCAACACCACGGCGGACCGAATTGTGGAAATGGTCCCGGAAACCCTGGACCGTATCTCCGCACTCTTTGAGAAAAAGAAGGAATAATCGGCTTCCATCCGGGCATTCTAAGCCCGGGTGAGAAGAATGAGAGATTTTTTTGCCAAAACGGCGGCTGCGATATTGGCTGCCGTTTTGCTGTTGCCGGTACAGGCGAATGCGCTGTCCGCCCGTCAGGCGGTTGCATTGGAGCCCGTTACGGGCAGACACCTTTTTGAAAGGGAGCCTGCCGCCCGGGCGCGTATGGCCAGTACCACCAAGATCATGACTGCGCTGCTCATCTGCGAGCAGTGCAACGTTTTGGACCGGATGCGCATCCCAAAGGAGGCTGTGGGCATTGAGGGTTCCTCCATGTATTTGCAGGAGGGCGAGGTGCTGACGCTCCAGGAGCTATTGTATGGACTTATGCTGTCCTCCGGCAACGATGCCGCCGTGGCCCTGGCCATTTACTGCGGCGGCACGGTGGAGGGCTTTGTGGCGCGGATGAACGACAAGGCCAGGGTCCTGGGCTTGAAGGACACTCATTTTGCCAATCCCAACGGCCTGGATGCCCCGGACCACTATTCCAGCGCCGCAGATCTGGCGGCGCTGGGGGCTTACGCCATGGAAAACCCCATTTTTGCCAAGACGGTGTCCACCAAAACCGTCCAGGCTGGGGGGAGAGCCCTGCGCAACCACAATAAGCTCCTGTGGCTGCTGCCTGGGGCGGAGGGTATCAAAACCGGCTTCACCAAGGCTGCCGGCAGAATCCTTGTTTCCAGCGCCCAGCGGCAGGGTAGGCGTCTCGTGGCGGCCACCATGGATGCGCCGGACGACTGGCGGGATCATCAGGCGCTGCTGGAAGCGGGGTTTGCGGATTTTCGCATTGTGCCGATCATCAGCGCCGGGGAGCAGTTGGGAATGCGCACGATCCTCGGCGGGGCAGGGAAGGTCCGCCTGGTGGCGGGCGAGGATTTCTCCTTTGCGCTGGCGCAAGGAGAGCAGCCACAGATTGTTATCGGCGGCCAGAACTTTGCCTATGCCCCGGTGGCCCAGGGTGCGGAGGCAGGGACAGCCTATGTTCTGCTCTCCGGAAAAATCGTAGGGCGTGTGCCGCTTGTTTACGGCGAGACCGTAGAGCAGCTGCCGCCGGAAAAGAAATCCCCATGGCAGCGGTTATTTGGAAAATAGAAAAAGGGAGCAATCTTATGGAGCGTTTGCAGAAGATCCTTTCAGCCCGGGGCGTTGCCTCCCGGCGGGCGGCAGAGGAGTGGATTAAGGCGGGCCGCGTCAGCGTGAATGGCCGGACGGCGGCGCTGGGAGATACGGCAGATCCCGAAAAGGACGATATCCGGGTGGATGGAAAGCAGCTTCCCCAGCAGGAGAAGCTGCTCTATCTGATGCTCCATAAGCCCAGAGGCTATGTGACAACGCTGCATGATGAAAAGGGCCGTCCCGATGCCGCCCGGCTGGTGGCGGACTGCGGGGCACGGGTCTATCCCATCGGGCGGCTGGATATGGATTCCGAGGGCTTGCTGCTCTTCACCAACGACGGCGCCTTTGCAAACCTGCTGATGCACCCCAGTCACGAGGTGGAGAAGGCCTATGAGGTCCTGGTCTCCGGCTTTTCTCCCGAAAAGCTCCCGCTGCTGGAGCGTCCCATTGTGCTGGACGGCTATCACATCCGCCCGCCGAAGGTGCGGCTGCTGGAAAGCACCGGGCAGAAAGCCCGGCTGGAGGTGGTCATCCATGAGGGCCGGAACCGGCAGGTCCGCCGGATGTGCCAGGCGGCCGGAATGGAAGTCCTGCGGCTGAAGCGCACCCGAGAGGGAAGCCTCACCCTGGGGGACTTGCCCGCCGGGAAGTGGCGCAGCCTGACCCAGGCGGAAATTGAAAAACTTAAAAAATAGTTATGGCGCAACCGCTTGCAAATTGCCGCCGTGTTTGTTAGAATGACAGAGTACGGTTACATAACCGGACGGAGAACAGAATAAGGGGGTATCACCTTGAGCAGTGATATTCTTTCAGTATTAAAAGAGGATATGTCCGGGTTTTCCAAGGGACAGAAGCGGATTGCCCAGTATATCCTGGAATCCTATGACAAGGCGGCCTTCATGACCGCCAATAAGCTTGCCCAGAATGTGGGCGTTTCGGAGTCTACGGTGGTCCGTTTTGCCGTAGATCTGGGCTTTGACGGCTATCCTGATATGCAGAAGGCCATGCAGGAGATGGTGCTGAACCGCCTGACCTCCGTGCAGCGCATTGAGGTTGCCAACGACCGGATGAAGGATCAGGATGTGATTTCCACGGTCTTCCATTCTGATATTGAAAAGCTCCGCCAGACGGAGGAAACCGTCAGCCGGGAGGAGTTCCAGAATGCGGTCAACGCCATTTTGAAGGCGAAGCGTGTTTTTATTCTGGGCGTCCGTTCCGTGGCACCCCTGGCCAGCTTTTTGGGCTATTATCTCAACTACATGTTCAACAATGTCCATGTCATCACCGGCGTCAGCCAGGGTGAGATGTTTGAGAAGATCGTCAGCGTGGGGCCGGAGGATGTGGTGATTGCATTCAGCTTTCCCCGGTATTCCGCTTCCACCACCAAGGGAGCCCGGTATTGCTGCTCCGCCGGGGCTACGGTCATCGGCATTACGGACAGCAAGCTCTCTCCCTTGGGCCAGTGCTGTGACCATGTGCTGGTGGCCAAGAGCGATATGGTCTCTCTGGTGGACAGCCTGGTGGCGCCTCTGAGCATGATCAATGCTTTGATCGTTGCCATTGCCGCCAAAAAGGAGAGGGAGGTTGCCCATACCTTTGAGACCCTGGAGCGCATCTGGGACGAATATAATGTCTATGAAAAGCAGGCAGTGCCCGATGACCAGTGACGTACTTGTTATCGGCGGCGGTCCCGCCGGGATGTTTGCTGCCATTACTGCCGCAAAAAACGGGGCCAATGTGGTCCTGCTGGAGCGAAATGACCGGCTGGGGAAAAAGCTGCTGATCACCGGCAAGGGCCGCTGCAATGTGACAAACGACTGCACGGCAGAGGAGGTCCTGCAAAACACTCCCCGCAATGGCCGCTTCCTCTACAGCGCCATGACTGCCTTCCCGCCGGAAAAGACAAAGGCCTTCTTTGAGGGCTTGGGCTGCCCGCTGAAAACGGAGCGGGGCAACCGGGTGTTCCCGATGTCGGACCGGTCCTCCTCCATCCTGGACTGCCTGAAAAGAGCTCTTGCGGATGCCCATGTGACGCTGCGCACCGGAAGGGTCACGGAGCTCCTCTGCCGGGACGGCACGGTCCTGGGGGCGAAGACGGAAGAGGGAACTTACTATGCCCGGGCGGTGATCCTGGCCACCGGCGGCGCTTCCTACCCAACCACCGGCTCCACAGGCGACGGCTATGCCCTTGTGCAATCCGTAGGCCATACGGTGGTGCCGCCTCAGGGCAGCCTGGTGCCCCTGGAAACCGCCGGGGAGGACTGCCAGAGAATGCAGGGCCTTTCTTTGCGCAATGTGGGCGTGAAGCTGCTGAACGCCAAGGGAAAGCTCCTATATAAGGATTTTGGCGAGCTGCTGTTTACCCATTTCGGCGTGTCCGGCCCAACGGTGCTCAGCGCCAGCTGCCATCTCAAAGGAGAGGGCTGCCGCCTTGTGCTGGACCTGAAGCCTGCTCTGGACGAGGGAAAGCTGGATGCCCGGATTTTGCGGGACCTGGACCTGTACCAGAACCGCTCTATGGAAAATGCGCTGACGGACCTGCTGCCCCGGTCCATGATTCCTGTGGTGCTGGACCGGCTGGATATCCCCTATGATTTGCAGGCCAACAGTCTGACCAAGCAGTCCCGTCATGCCCTGGTGCAGCTGTTGAAAGCCTTTCCCATTGAGATCACCGGCAAGCGCCCCGTGGCAGAGGCGATCATTACCTCCGGCGGCGTGAAGACCGGCGAGGTGGACCCCAAAACTATGGCCTCTAAGAAGGCGGAGGGCCTTTTCTTTGCCGGAGAGCTATTGGACTGCGATGCCTATACCGGCGGATTTAATCTGCAAATTGCCTGGGCAACCGCTTTCGCGGCGGGAAATGCAGCAGCCGAAAAAATCAAGCATTGACAAATGCGCCTCGTTGTACTAGAATAGCCAAGGTACCTTTCAAAGAGACTGACAACGAAGGGAGTATTTTCATGTACGAGAAGCTGGTAAACTATGCGGCCAGACAGCTGGAGCTGGATCCTGATGACATCAAGCCGGACAGCACTTTTGAGAGCCTGGGTATTGATTCTCTGGACATTGTGGAGATGATCATGGACCTGGAGAGCGAGCTGGGTGTTGAGTTGGATATGGAGGATCAGAAGATCACTACGTTCCAGGAGCTGGCCGATTTCATCGAGACCAAGCTGAACTGAATAATTTCACTTTGTTAAAAGCTGGATCGGCTTATAACAAGGTCGCACTAGTCGGGGAGTTAGCGGTGCCCTGTACCTGCAATCCGCTACAGCAGGGATGAATGCCTATACCCGGGTGAATAGATTTTTCTTGAGCCGTTACCGCGGTGTTGAGAGAGCGGTCTTGCGCAACGAGACCCCGTGAACCATGTCAGGTGGGGAACCAAGCAGCATTAAGCGGAATGTTTCGTGTGCCGCGAGGTTGCCGCTTTTGAGCTGGCTGCACGGCTTCAGGGAGCGTCTATCCATTCAAATATAGGTGTGCGATCTTGTTATGAGCCGATCTTTTTTATTCGCGCGGAAAGGAGCGGGGAAAGATGGCCTATCAGGCGCTTTATCGAAAATATCGCCCGCAGACCTTTGACGATGTGTCGGGGCAGCTGGCAGTGACCCAAACCCTGAAAACCCAGGTGGTCACCGGCAAGCTGAGCCATGCTTACCTTTTTACAGGCTCCCGGGGCACGGGCAAGACCAGCTGCGCCAAAATTTTGGCAAAGGCGGTCAACTGTCTGCACCCGGATAACGGCAACCCCTGCAATCAGTGCGAGGCCTGCAGGGCCATTGATGCCGGGACCTGTATGGATGTGCTGGAAATCGATGCCGCATCCAATAACGGCGTGGACAACGTCCGGGATCTGCGGGACGATGCGGTCTATACTCCGTCCCAGGTCCGTAAGCGGGTGTATATCGTGGACGAGGTGCATATGCTGTCCCTGTCCGCCTTCAACGCCCTGCTGAAAATCATTGAAGAGCCCCCGGAGCATCTGCTCTTTATTCTTGCCACAACAGAGCTGCACAAGGTCCCGGCAACCATTCTCTCCCGCTGCCAGCGGTTTTCCTTCCGGCGCATCAGCCAGGAGGACATTGCCGCCAGACTGCAATATGTGGCCTATCAGGAGAGCATTGACCTGGATGATGGCGCGGCCCGAGTCCTGGCAAGGCTGGCCGACGGCGGTATGCGTGACGGCCTGAGCCTGCTGGACCAGTGCGCCAGTGCCTCCACAGGAGAGGTCACGGCGGAAAAGGTCTACGAGTGCTTAGGCATTGCCGGGGAACAGAAGTGCGGCACTCTGCTGGGGCTCTGTGCGGACCACGATACCGCCAAGGCTCTGGCCCTGTTCAGCCAGCTTTACAGCCAGGGCAAGGACATTGGCGCTCTGCTCGATGAGCTGGAAAGCCTGCTGCGGGATCTGCTGGTTATGAAAACGGCCCCAAAGGCCGGAATCACCATGCTCTCCGGCGTGGCCCCGGATTCCGAGGTCATGGAGCTCACCAAGCGATTGTCCACGGGAGAGATCGTGCGGATGATGGAGCTGGTGCAGCAGACGGTTGCAGGCTTCAACCGCAGCGCCGGACGGCGCATGGATGCGGAGCTGTGCATTGTGGAGCTGTGCCGCCCGGAGCTGAGCCTGGACGCTTCGGCGCTGAATGCAAGACTGACCCGGCTGGAGGACCAGCTGAAAAGCGGCGCGTTTGTGGCTGCGCCCAAGGCAGCCGCCCAACCGGAGGCCAAGACAGAACCGGAAGAGGAGTTGCCGCCCATACCGGACGACAGCGATGCCCCGCCGGACGCAGAAGCGCAGCAGGTCGCCCCGGTGAACAGCGATAGCTTCTGGCTGGAGCTGGTAGGGGAGATCCGGCAGGAACTCAGCCCGCCGGTATCAGGCTTCTTTGTGGCAACGCCCACAGCGCCAGTCCGCGGGGTGCTGCGGGGAAATATTCTGGAGCTGCGCTGCCAGGGGAGCTTCCCGGCAGAGTCGGTCAGTGCAAAGCCCGTTCAAGAGGTCATCGCCCGAAAGGCGGCGGCCAGATTGGGCAGAGCTGTGCAGATCAAGGTGGTGGATGTCACCCAGACCGGAAATACCGGCAGGATGGAGCAGCTGATGAATTTCGGCAGAGCCCATCAGGATATTGTAAAAATCAGATAATTCTAAAGGAGATCTTATTATGGCAAAAGGTGGATTCCGGGGTATGCCCGGTGGAATGGGCGGCATGAATCAGGCCGCCATGCTCAAGCAGGCCCAGAAGATGCAGCAGGAGATGCTGCGTATGCAGGAGGAGCAGGAGAACAAGACCTTCTCCGCCCAGTCCGGCGGCGGCATGGTGTCCGCTACCGTCAATGGCAAGCACGAGCTGCTGGAGCTGAAGGTGAACCCCGAGGCGGTAGACCCCGAGGATGTGGAGATGCTCCAGGACATGATCATTGCGGCTGTAAACCAGGCCATGCGCACGGCCGACAGCGAGGCCTCTGCCAATATGTCCAAGCTCACCGGCGGACTGAACCTGGGCGGCCTGTTCTAAGGAGGGGCCATGCAGTTCTTTCCCGCATCCCTGCAAAACCTGTCTGACCAGTTCGCCAGACTCCCCGGTATCGGCGGCAAAACCGCCCAGCGGCTTGCCTTCCATGTGCTGGAAATGCCGCTGGAGGAGGCCCAGGCCTTTGCAGATGCCATTCTGGAGGCCAAGCGCACGGTGCACACCTGCCCCTGCTGCCAGAATCTGACGGATCAGCCCCTGTGCCCCATCTGCGCGGATGAAACCAGAGACCATGGGACCATCTGCGTGGTGGCAGAGCCCAAGGATGTGATTGCCATGGAGCGCTCCCGGGAGTACCGGGGGGTATACCATGTGCTCCACGGTGTCATTTCCCCTTTGAACCGGGTGACTCAGGACGATATCAAGATCCGGGAGCTGATGCTGCGCATTGGTGAGGGAGACGTGCAGGAGGTCATTATGGCCACGAACCCCGATACCGAGGGTGAGGCCACGGCCATGTACATTTCCCGGCTGCTGCGCCCTATGGGCATCAAGGTCACCCGCCTTGCCTACGGCGTTCCCGTGGGCAGCCAGCTGGAATATGCCGACGAAGTCACCCTGTCCCGCGCCCTGGAGGGCCGGCAGGAGATGTAAATGATAAGCCCCAGGTCTTTGCGGACCTGGGGCTTACTGCGTAAATTTGGAACTTGGGAATTTACTTCTCTTCGATAGACTCCGTTACGTTGGTTCGATACCGTTCTTCGCATTCCTGTATGTAATCAAAACACAACCCGCCGCCGCAAACGTAGGAAAAAGGGTCTTTGCAAATGGTACGGTCACTGTTGAGAAGAAAGGCCGGAATCATTTCTTTGCCGCTATGGTCTAAATAACGGATTTTGAAGGTAAACCCTGTTCGATTTGTGGAGAAACCGGCACGCTTCATGGGAATGCTCTGAATATTGGTTACGATGTATTCAATATCTTCCGGCGCTGTAATGAGAAAGCTCGTTCCCGTGCTTCCGTCGAACACGGATATACGCTCCACCTGAGATGGGGTCACATTCCTGCCGAAACGCTTTGGCAGAAAATAAGAAACAACGGCACCCAATACCAGCACGGCAATTGCAATCAAGATCCAGATGTGTTTTCTCTTTTTCATGTGAAATGACCTCACTGATAAACTGGAATTTTCAAATTAGTCTTTGCAAATAACCTTTGAACCTTCACCATCAATTACAATTCCCTGACGGTTGTTAATTGGGCATAGATTCAAATCCGAAAACTCAGTCATTATTTTCTCGGTAACTTTCTTAAATGGTGCTGTAAGATAATGCGGAAGAACATAGAAATCAATCAAATCAAGCCCTGCATCATCTTCTTGTGAGTAGTCCTCCGGCTTTTCATCCATTTGCTCGATATATTGGATGCTTGGAGCGCATATAATTGCGCCTGCCGACTCGCCGATCATCAATTTTCCATTTGCCAATTCCTTTTTCAGTAGCCCATCAGTTCCCGTTTTACGGAGCTGGTCCATAAGAAAGAAAGAATTTCCGCCGGTAAAATATATCACATCTGCTTCTTCAAAAACAGACTGTATCGTTGAATAAGCCTCCGTTGAAATATCAATTTCAGTTACGATTGCTCCCAACTTTTTGAATAATTTTCGAGCCGAGCCGACATAACCGGTGTAGCCTTCACGCAGTGAAGCTGTTGGAATAAATGCGACTTTCTTATTTTCAATTTCTTCCTTTATCAGACTTCCTACACTTGAAAAGTGCGAACATAAAAATAGTTTCATCAATATTCTCCTTTATAAATACCGATTTATCTTTTTCTTTCTGAAAATGGGCAATTCCGCAATGGAACTGCCCATATATCTTTAAAATATGCGATTTTTAAGGCTCTGCACCGTTTCAAGCACCATTTGGTGTAAATTTGGTGTATTTGTGTATTTTCAGAGCTTTTTCACAAATGAAGTACATCCCGTTTTGTAAGGTAAAACGGTACTTCTTAATACAGCTTTGCACCAGCCGGGATGTGGTTATCAACCATCAGAAGATGGAGCTTTTCTTCTCCCTCTTCCTCATGGATTGCACTGAGGAGCATTCCACAGGATTCAATTCCCATCATGGCTCTCGGTGGCAGATTAGTGATCGCAATTAAGGTCTTTCCAACCAGCTCTTCCGGCTCGTAATAAGCGTGAATACCGCTTAAAATCGTACGATCTGTGCCTGTTCCATCATCCAGAGTGAACTGTAACAGCTTCTTGGATTTCTTAACAGCTTCACACGCTTTAACCTTTACAGCTCTGAAATCTGACTTGCTGAAAGTATCGAAATCAACAAATTCCTCAAATAAAGGCTCTACCTTTACCTTGGAGAAGTCGATAACTTCTTCTTTCTCCGGTGCTGCTTCAGAAGTGCTGTTTGTTGTCTTGGAAACTTTCTTATCAGCGTCCAGGGACTTCATTGTCGGGAACAGAAGTACGTCTCTGATTGCCTGGCTGTCTGTAAGCAGCATAACCAGACGGTCAATTCCGTATCCGATACCACCTGTAGGCGGCATACCGATCTCCAGTGCATTCAGGAAATCTTCATCTGTGTGTTCTGCTTCGTCATCACCGGCTGCGGCATTGGCATCCTGTGCAGCGAAACGCTCACGCTGATCAATCGGATCATTTAACTCGGAGTATGCGTTACACATCTCCCATGTATTACAGAATAACTCGAAACGCTCTACCTTGGTAGGATCGCTTGGTTTCTTCTTGGTCAGTGGAGAAATCTCGATCGGGTGATCCATGATAAAGGTCGGCTGGATCAGTTCCTTCTCGCAGTATTCCTCGAAGAAGAGGTTGATGATATCACCCTTCTTATGACGCTCTTCGTATGCAATATGATGCTCATCTGCAAGCTTCTTTGCTGCTGCGTCATCCGGTACCTGATCAAAATCAATACCGGTATATTTCTTGATTGCATCGTTCATGGTTAAACGTGCAAATGGCTTTCCAAGATCAATTTCTACACCATTGTAAGAGATCTTTGTTGATCCGCATACTTTTTCAGCGAGGTAACGGAACATGGACTCTGTCAGTTCCATCATGCCTTCGTAATCGGTGTATGCCTGATACAGCTCCATCAGTGTAAATTCCGGATTGTGACGGGTATCAACACCCTCGTTACGGAATACACGGCCGATCTCGTATACACGCTCAAGACCACCAACGATCAATCTCTTTAAGTAAAGCTCAAGAGAAATACGAAGCTTTACATCTTCGTTCAATGCATTATAGTGTGTCTCGAATGGTCTTGCTGCTGCACCACCTGCATTTGCAACAAGCATCGGTGTCTCAACTTCCATGAAATCACGGTCAGCCAGGAAGTTACGGATCTCTTTGAGAATCTTAGAACGCTTTACGAATACTTCCTTGCTCTCTTGGTTCATGATCAGGTCAATATATCTCTGACGATAACGCATATCTGTATCCGTAATTCCGTGATATTTCTCCGGAAGGATCTGTAAGCTCTTACTTAACAGAGTCATCTTCTCTGCATGAACAGAGACCTCACCGGTCTTGGTACGGAATGCATATCCTTCCACGCCATAGATATCACCGATATCAGATTTCTTAAAATCTGCATAGGACTCTTCTCCGATAGCAT